>NZ_JBYPSB010000010.1:0-177942 GCF_057815095.1 Cupriavidus sp. 86D6
TAAATGTAGTTCGGAAGAGGGACGCAGCCAAGCTCCGGAACGGTAGTGTTTACCCTTGCTCACCGTCCAGCCGGCGCCTTCACGCGAAGGCGTCGGCGACTCTGCAGCGGACCTAGCATCTCTCTTGCGAGTTGGTACGTACGTTCAGCGCGGTCACAGAACCCTTGGCTCTGGGGACGCCAGGTCAGCCGCAACGGCCCAAGGCAGGAATTCGTCGTTCCGGTTGATCGGATGATCGACAATGCGCAGCACTTGACGCAGGTATGCCTCTGGGTCGAGGTCATTGATCTTGGCGCAGCCGATGAGGGGGTACATCGCGGCAGCCCGTTCGCCACCGCTATCAGCGTCAGCGATATACAGTTTTTTCGGCCCAAAGCGACAGCGCGAAGCGCGCGCTCTGCACTGTTGTAGTCGATCTCCAGGCACCCATCGTCCGCATAGCGTGTAAACGCCTCCCAACGCTTGAGCGTATAAAGGATGGCCACCGTAGTATCGGACTTGCGCGAGAGCTGGGCCGCCGTCTCTTCCAGGCAGGTCTTGAGCGTTTTTAGTCGCCGTACAGTCTCGCGTTGCCGGATCTCCCGGCGCAGGTCCGGTGGTTGCCTGCATCTCGCGTTCGATGTCATAGAGTTCGCCGATGCGCGTCAGCGCCTGTACGGTCTCAGCATTGGGCCTCACCGTATGCAGCTCGTAGAATTTGCGTCTGGCGTGAGCCCAGCAAGCGCCCTCTTGCACTCGCCCCATGTCATAGGCAGCGTGAAGCTAGCATAGACATCGGCTTGCAAGGTGCCGGCGAAGGACCTGAGATGGTGTATTGGATGTTCGCCCTTGCGATCGGGCGAATAGGCAAGCCATACCGCCGGTGACGCGCCATGGTCGATGACCGTAGCGCGCGCCACAATGATCGACGGGGAAGGGGTACCCATTTCCCTGGCAGAACTTCGCCGCGCCGCTTCCGGCAGAACGGAAAGCTGGCATCTCGACTTCTCCAGCATTGCAGCCCTCCCAAAAGCGGGTTAGCGCACCAAGCGCAAGAAACCGACAATTCTGCGAGAAGCCGTGCGAGGCCGAAGGCAGAATCGAGATCCCCGACACCGGTGCTCATAGACCTGCCCTTTGGCAGGTGGCCATGATTCCCTTCACCGTACGCGTTGGCGACTTCGCGCGAAACGGGGCGCTGGCTTGCCTCCTGTGTTATCCAGCGCACGCAGGGCGCAGGCCAAGCTTCGGTAAGCTAAAAATACCACCGTATGTTTGGATAACAGACTGCAAGTGCCACGCGGCCCGCGATCGTGTCCGCCCCTGCGGACCGTCGCATGCTCTTGTCATGCAGGCGTTGGGGCATTATCAGCGCCTGCCGACCATGTCGTAATATGAGCTCTGAGGCCGCCGATCGGAAGGCGAGAGATGACGAAAAAGCTAGTTGACCTCAAAATTTACTTCGTCAGCGTGCTAGCAACGGGTTTGATGGGCGTAGGATTGATCTTCCTGGGGGCGGGCACTAAAGAAGGCAGCGCCGATCCAGCGCCCCGGCCTTCAAGCGCGGTGATACCGTCGGGGGCGCTGCGTATACGTCACGTTTTCATTGTGGTGCTGGAAAACAAGGACTATAAGGAGACCTTCGATTCGAGCTCGCAGGCGCCATATCTGCAGAAGACCTTACCGGCAATGGGAGCCAAGCTAACGGAATACTATGGTACGGCTCATGCCAGTCTGGGTAACTACATCGCGATGATCAGCGGCCAGCCAGCGACGGCAGATACGCAGGAGGACTGCCCGGTCTTCAAGGACTTTGTTCAGACGGGGACTTCCTCAGATGGCTTTCCCGTGGGCAATGGCTGCGTTTATCCGCCCATTGTCAAAACCTTGCCCGATCAATTGAAGGCCAGGAACCTGACGTGGAAGGGATATATGGAGGACATGGGAAGCGATCCGGCGCGTGAGAGCACGACCTGCGGGCACCCGGTGATCGGCACCGCCGACCTTACCAACATGGCAGTTGCGCCGAGCGCAAAGGTACCGAGCGGCGATCAATATGCGACTCGCCACAATCCTTTTGTGTACTTCCACTCCATCATCGATTCGCCTGACTGCAATACGAATGTGGTGGCGCTAAACGAACTCGAAGCTGATTTAGCATACATAGAGACTACACCCAATTTTGTCTTCATCACGCCGAATCTGTGTTCGGACGGTCATGACGGCGACGGCACCGGGATGCCTGGCAGGGGCTGTGTGGACGGCAAGCCCGGCGGCCTAACCTCGGCCGACGAATTCCTCAAGACCTGGGTGCCTAAGATAATTGCGTCATCCGCTTACCGGCAGGACGGATTGCTGATTATCACCTTTGATGAGGGCGAGGCGTTCAAAGGAGATGCATGCTGTGGCCAGCAGATGGGCCCCAACGCGAAACGCCCGTCCTCACTGCGGAGCGTCCTCGCGCATACACTGATGCAACAAAGCTACGGCGGCGACCGGACCGGGGCGGTACTGATCTCCCCCTTCATTAAACCGGGCACGGTGAGCGACACTCCTTATAACCACTACGCCCTGCTCAAGAGTATCGAGAATATTTTTCAGGTAAACGAATACCTTGGCTATGCCAGCCAGCTCGGCCTCGTTGCTTTCGGTTCTGATATTTTCGCAGACTGACGCATAGCTCGAAGCTTCGGCCCGCGATATTGAGTCCAGTCAGAATTGTTCCGTAGCCTTGGCCGATGGCTGGGCGTAAGAACAGTTCGCTCCCCACTCGGGCGGCGAAGGGTAGTTTATGAAAATGCGCTGCGCGCAATTTTTCTCAGTTCATTCCCAGTCCATACGATGGATCTGTGTCGTTTCGCGTGACGGCGATCGTCTTCTTCGTGCGCGTACTGGCTCGTCGTGTTGATGGAATCGTGCCCGAGATTGTCGCGCACGGTTCGCAAATCCTTCTAGCTGTCCAGCATGTGCGAGGCAGCGGTATGTCGCAGCCAGTGAGCGGACGCTTCGCGAATATGGGCGGCATGCTCGACGTATTCCTCGCCCTTGTCTTCGGTCCAGTCGGCTGAGCGCTCGAAAACGTCCTTTATTGCGTTGTGAACGGTTTTGCGATTGACGCCTTCGCAGGGAGGACAATATGCCGCGACCAATGGCTTGAGACGTGGGACAACGAGCACCGACCTGGCGCGCGTGAAGCTTGTCCACTCCAGCAGGCGACCCCAGCGTGACCTAGCAACGACGCAAACAACCGCAAGAGCAGTCTTTCGAAAATGCGGCCGCAATGGCGCTTCATGACCGCATTCGGTCTTCGGCCCACGTTCCGCAGGCCGGCTCAGTCCAGTCGGCGGCTCGCGACCCGTCTGAGACATCCGACCGTCGAAACACCAGCGGCTGCTTCCGCCGACGAAACCGCCATTCGGACGGTTACTCCAGCCCTCCACCAGCGGCGATTCGTGGCCGGTCTCCGCCCTCGGCCCACCCGAACAGCTCTTGCGGAGCCCAGGGGCCAACTGACAACCCTTCTGCGACGGTCGCTCGCTACTAGCCATTGGCCGTTTTCGCGGTCTAAACGGACTTCGTTAAGTGCATGGCGTGCGGGTCGGGATGTCAGCTTGTACGGTCTGTCGCTGACTTTCTCTTGACGCCTGTCGCCTTGAGCCTTTCCGTAAGGAAATCGATGAACGCCCGAGCTCGCGCTGTCTGGTTTCGCCGCTGAGAGTAGTACACGAACAAATCGGCGGAAGGCAGCTTGTACTCTGGCAGCAGAATTCTAAGACGACCGCTTTCTACATACTTGGCCAGATCCCACTCAGAGCGGATCAAGATGCCGTGGCCATCGAGAGCCCATCCCAGGACGATGTCTCCATCATTGCTGGATAGAGCGCCGTCCACCTTTATGGTTTCCTGATGGTCATCGTGCTCAAAGCGCCAGACGCCGTAGGCACTGTCGTTCTGCCGATGGATGATGCAGCGATGGTGTGTGAGATCGGCAAGCGTTTTGGGGGTGCCGAACCGATCCAAGTAGCCCGGAGACGCGCAGACAAACCTCCGGTTTGACATGATTCGGCGGGCAGACAGTCGGCGGTCAGGGAGGGAGCCGAATCTGATGGCCAGATCAATCCCGCTTTCAACAAGATCGACCGGTCGATCAGTCACCTCCAGTTGGACTTCGACATGCGCGTAGCGTTTTGCAAACTCGGACACGAGAGGCGCGATCGTCGTGCGACCGAAGCCGAGCGTCGCATTTACGCGCAGAAGCCCCCTCGGCTCTGACCCACTGCTGGACACAACGTTCTGCATCTCCTGAAGGTCAGCCAGAATTCTCGTCGCGTACGACAAATAGGTCTCGCCCTCCGTCGTGAGGCTGATACTTCGCGTCGTCCTATTGACTAGGCGCACACCCAAGCGGCTCTCCATTTGCGCAAGGCGCTTGGTCGCTGCCGGCGGCGTCAAGTCGAGTTCGCGCGCGGCGCCAGAGAGCGTGCCCAGCTTGGCGATAAGGACGAAGAACTCAAGTTCCGAAGCGAGATCAGTTTTCACTTTGACTTAATAATGTTGTGACTCTGATTCAATTTTAGAACAGTCTCCCGCACCTATGCTACGCACTACCACGCCGCTGGACGTGCGTGTTTAGTGAATTTGGAGACACACTGTGAGAATCGTAGAAATCCGCGAGAAGACCTTTCCCATCAGCTCGCCCATCCGCAACGCCTACATCGACTTCAGCAAGATGACCCTCAGCCTGGTTGCCGTGATCACCGACGTGATCCGCGACGGGAAGCCGGTGGTGGGTTATGGATTCAACTCCAACGGTCGATATGGACAGGGCACCCTGATGCGCGAACGGTTCATTCCCCGCATCATGGAAGCAGATCCGGAATCGCTCGTCGACAGCACCGGAAACAACCTGGACCCGCACAAGGTGTGGGACACCATGTTCAAGAATGAAAAGCCCGGCGGCCACGGCGAGCGGTCTGTCGCCATCGGCACGATCGACATGGCGATTTGGGATGCCGTGGCCAAGATCGAGGGCAAGCCGCTGTTCCAACTGCTGGCTGATCGATACGGCAATGGCCAGGCGGACCGCAAGGTGTTCGTCTACGCGGCGGGCGGCTATTACTACCCGGGCCAGGACCACGGCAAGCTGAAGGACGAGATGCGCAGCTACATCGACCGCGGCTATACGGTCGTCAAGAAGAAGATTGGCGGCGCCTCGCTCGACGAGGACCTGCGTCGTATCGATTCCGTCCTGAGCGTGTTGCAGGACGGGCAAAAGCTTGCAGTCGACGCCAACGGCCGATTTGATCTCGATACCGCGATCCAGTATGCGAAGGCGCTCTCTCAATACGACCTGTTCTGGTACGAAGAGCCGGGCGACCCGCTGGACTTCGAGCTGCAGGCCACACTGCGCAACTACTACGACAAGCCTATGGCGACCGGCGAGGACCTGTTCTCGATGCAGGATGCTCGCAACCTCATCCGCTATGGCGGCATGCGTCCTGACCGCGACTGGCTCCAGTTCGACTGCGCTCTGAGCTACGGCCTGGTGGAGTACCTCCGCACGCTGGACATGCTCAAGGAGCACGGTTGGTCGGCGCGCCGTTGCATCCCGCACGGCGGCCATCAGATGTCGCTCAACATTGCGGCCGGCCTTGGCCTGGGTGGCAACGAAAGCTATCCCGATCTCTTCCAGCCGTTCGGTGGCTTCCCCGATGGCGTCAAGGTCGAGAAAGGCTATCTCACGATGCCAGATCTGCCGGGTATTGGCTTCGAAGGCAAATCCGATCTGTACAGCGTGATGCAGCAACTGTCGGCATAACCGGCAGACAATAAGACATAAACGGAGACAACCATGTGGATCAGACAAGCGGCCGCACGGGCCGCAACCCTTTGCCTAGTCAGTGGCTTGATGCTTGGAGCGGGTTACGCCTGCGCCGAATATCCAGAGAAGCCGGTTACCTTGGTTGTCCCGTTCGTGGCTGGTGGCCCGAGCGACAAAATTGCGCGCGACGTTGCCGAGGCGTTGCGCAAGACGCTTGGGACCACTGTGGTCGTCGAGAACACGGCGGGGGCGGGTGGCACCATTGGCACAGCCCGTGTGGCTCGCGCCGCGCCTGATGGCTATACGCTGCTTGTCCACCACATTGGTTTGGCTACCGCACCCGCACTCTACAAAAAGCTCGGATACAAGACCTCGGATCTTGCCTTTGTTGGCCTCATCAACGAGGCGCCTTCGACGCTCATCGGAAAGACAACGCTGACGCCGAACAACTTCGCGGATCTCCGGAAGTTCATCAGCGCCAGTGGCGCGAAGCTAAACCTGGCGAATGCGGGCGTGGGTTCGGCCTCACATCTTTGTAGCCTGCTGCTGCAAAGCATGCTCAAGAGCGACATGACGTTCGTCCCATACAAGGGAACCGCACCAGCAATGTCGGACATCATGGGCGGGCAGGTGGATCTGATGTGCGAGCAGGCGACCAACAGCACGCCGCAAATCGAAGCCAAGAAGGTGAAGGCATACGGAGTCACCAGCGCTCACCGCTCCGCAGTGCCCGCGCTGGCAGGCATTCCCACGCTTAGTGAGGCGGGGCTCCCCGGCTTTAACTTCACGGTCTGGCATGGTATCTACGCACCTCAAGCGACGCCGCCGGCTGTGCTCGAGAAGATCAACAAGGCGCTTCGCGCAGCGCTGAAGGACCCCGGCCTGATCAAGCGCGAGGAGGCGCTCGGCATCACGGTCATCGCCGATGATCGACGTTCGCCAGCAGGGCACAAGAAGTTCTTCGATGACGAGGTCGTCCGCTGGACGAAGGTCATCAAGGACGCAGGAATCCAGCCCGAGTGATGTAGCGACTTCGCTACTGTGGCGCCGAGCCTGCGCCAACTCTGGTTACTAATCTCAACAATCGCCAAGCGGCTGCAGCCATGCGGCCGCTGCAGGGCCACGTGCGTCCGAAGTCTGGCGATTGCATTTTCGAATCGCACAAGCAGGAGACAACGCAGTGCGGCCATCCACCCTCAAAAAACATCTCTCCAAGCTCTACGTCCAGGTCTTGATCGGCATCGTGGCCGGCATTCTGCTCGGTCATTTCGCACCGGGCATTGGGGAGCAACTGAAGCCGCTCGGAGACCTCTTCATCAAGCTCATCCGCATGTTGCTGGCTCCCATCATATTCGCGTCAGTGGTGGTTGGTATTGCGCGCATGAACGATATTCATGAAGCCGGGCGTGTCGGGGTAAAGGCCGTCATCTATTTCGAAATTGCGTCTACCGTAGCGCTGGCGATTGGCCTAATCGTGGTCAACGTGTTCAAGCCTGGTCACGGTATGAACATTGATCCCGCGCACCTCGATGGCGGCGCCATCAAGGCATACACGAGCGCGGCCGAACATCACTCGTTGCTCGATTTCCTGATGAGCATTGTGCCCAACACTGTCGTTGGTGCCTTCGCCAATGGAGAGATGTTACCCATTATCTTCTTCTCGATGCTGCTGGCAATCGCCCTGGCTCGACTCGGCCCGAAAGCGGCTCCCTTCGTTGACATGCTAGACATGTTCCTCCACGCGATGTTCGGTGTGGTCAGGATCGTCATGCATGTGGCGCCGATCGGTGCCTTCGGCGGCATGGCCTTTACGGTTGCAAAGTACGGCATCGGGACCTTGGCCTCTTACGGCGAACTGATGCTATGCCTGTACCTGACTTCCACCGCTTTCATCGTGCTGGCCTTGGGCACCGTGATGCGGGTATGCGGATTGTCACTCTGGAAGTTCCTTCGCTATATCAAGGACGAGATTTTCGTGACGCTAGGCACGGCATCGACCGAGGCAGTCCTTCCTCAGATGCTGGTTAAGCTGGAGAAGCTCGGATGTTCCCGGCCAGTGGTGGGCATGGTCCTGCCTACGGGATACACATTCAACGCAGACGGCACCGCGATTTATCTCACGATGGCGACGATTTTTGTGGCTCCCTGCGTGGAGAACCATGTTGGCATTGGGAGACGGGGCAAACTCCGTGATGGGTTTGGCTGACTGCGTGTTTTCAGATTGGCTGCCCAAGCATCAGCCATTGTCGAGTCATGAATGCCTTATATTCGACGACTGGTTTGGCTTTTCAGTAGTCGCGACACCGCGCCGATAATGTCTGAGGGAAGACAAGGCTTTGCAAAGACGGCGTCAAACAGGTGTGGATAACGGCGGCCGAACTCTGCCTGAGCAGCAGTCAATAGCACGACGGGAATATGGGCGGTGGTGGCGTGGGCTCGCAGCTCCTGCGCAAGTTCAAGCCCCGTCATAAGAGGCATCATAAAGTCCGTGATGATCAAGTCCGGATGAGTCTCTACCACCAAACGCAGACCTGATTCGCCATCGGCGGCGGTTCGCACTGAAAACCCCTCCGCCGAAAGCATGAAGGCCATCACATCGGCATTCATTGGCTCGTCGTCGATGACAACAATGGTGACCATGGTTCGGAAATTCGCCAGACGTCTGAGCGGGGCATGCCGGTACGACAGAGCCCACTCGGACGCATCTGTCATGCAGCTGTTGCTGAAAAGCGTTTGCACAGCCACGCTGCGGGAGCGCCGATGAGCGGCAACTGACGCCACAGTGTGGCAGCGTCCCAGAAGTCTTGATGGCGTGCTACAAGACCGTCGTCATCAAAGGAAAGCTGGGTGCAGCCAGGTACGTCGAAGGGATGCCGTCGCACTTTCCCCGTGAACCTCCAGGCAACAAACGCTTCACGCCCGCTGGTCGCGCGTGCCTGGATCGAAAAACGCGGCGTCTCGACACTCTCGAACATATGCTCAAAGACCGCCCGGATCGAGGCGACTCCGCAGACGTCGTTAAACGGGTCGCAGAAGCGCGCATGCGGCGCGTAATAGTGTTCCAGATGCGCGAGCGAGGCGGGCGATAGCCCCTCGTACCACGTCAATAACTGGGAGAGGGCATGGGGCGTCGGGGTATCTTGATGGGGCATGTCGGACGAAGCGTTCATGATGCACGGGTTAGTCGCTGCAGCAGGCCCAGGCTAAACCGGTAGGGCAGCAGACTGACGAGGCGAACCAGGCGCGTGAACCGTTGCGGGAATGCGATTTCGAATCGGCCTCGTTCCAACCCCTCGACAATCGCTTCGGCTGCGGCTTCTGGCGTCATGAGCGCCGGCATGCGGAAGGCGTTGCGTGCGGTCAGGCGCGATTTGACGAAGCCCGGGTTGATCAGATACACGCCGAGGCCGTGGGCACGGAGTTCCGCGTACAGGAGCTCTGCCAGGTTGATCAGGGCCGCCTTGGACGGTCCATATAGCGTGGCGTTGGGTAAGCCGACGTAGCCTGCGACGCTTGCCACGATGGCGATACCGCCCGAGCGCCGCAAACGCATCGCAGGCAGAACGGCGCTCAGCCCGTAATACACGCCGCAAACATTGGTTTCTATCGTGTCGTGCGCTTCTGGCGCATTCAATTCCCAAGGGCTTAGGGGGCGGTAATCCGCCGCGCAGAAGACCACCAGGTCGAGCCCTTGCCATGCTTCACAAAGCGCGTCGTGGGTCGCTTTCCAATCTTGAGGCTGGCGCACATCCATGGTCAGCACGACGCCATTGGGATGGCCTTCGACCACCGCCAGCAGTGCGCCGGCGCGACGCGCCGACACTGCGACCCATGCCCCTTTCGAAAGCAAATCCCTGGCGAGTGCCGCCCCGATCCCGCTCGAGGCGCCGACCAGCCAGACGCGCTTGCCATGCCAGTCGCGCAAGCGGGGGTTAAGGTGCCAACCGAGGATCATGTTCGTGCTCCTACGGCGCCGGGCGACGAAAAACGAGCGTTACCTGTCCGACTTCGAAGCCAAATTTGGTGACACGGGCGCGATTGATCATCGTTTGCGGGTCGATAAGGACCATCATGTCGTCGAACTGGACGTCGTAGACCTTCCCTTCGACCGGAAGGTGCAAGGTATAGCGCCACCGGAGGACATTGCCAGCAGATTCTCCTCTCGCCGTGCCAACGATATCCGGGGCTTCGCCACGCCAGTCGCCGTCGGGCCCACGTTGGAGCGTCCAGGTACGTTCCTGTGTTGTGCCATCGCTGTAGCGAAACGCCTCGTGCAGGACGAATTGATCCTGAGACATGCGACCGTCGAGGGCCACATGGAATCGTTTGACGATTTCGCCACTGCGTTTCTGGAACATTCCCCAGGCTTCGGTCTTGCCTGCAAAGAACTGGGTCACGTCCAAAACTGGCTGCTCCTGTGCATACAGGCTGACATCTGGCGTCGTGCAGGCCGTGCCGAGAATCGTAGCGGCGCCTAAGATCATCGCGACGAGCGGCTTCATTGGTGTTCCTTCGTGACGGTTGCGGTGGGCGAACTCCAGCGCAGTGCCATAAGGGCTCCGAACTTGAGCAGGCAGGGAAGGCCAGCGTAGGCAAGGGCGAGCGCCATGCCCGGCGCGCCGAGAGCGGGGGTGCCCGGCTGGTAGCCTAGCCAGGCTAGCCCTGGGAGCATCAGGGCCGCCAGGGCCAGGCATAGCTTGCCGGTCAGGGTCCAGATGCCGAAGTACGCGCCCGACCCCTCGCGATCAGGTATGCACTGGGCCAGCAGGACGGCCGGCAATGCAAGATCCGCCCCGAGTGCGAATCCCGATCCGGCGCAGGCCACGAGGAACGGTACGAGGTCTCCCGGCCCTAGCGTCGCGGTCCACACGAACGCCATGATCGCGAGGCTCATTGCGATGCCCCAGGCACGCTGGGGACCGACGCGCCGGGAAATCCGGACCCATAGCGGCAGCCCGATGGCCGCAGCCAGGAAATACAGACCAAGACTGGGAGCGACCCACTGCATGGCGCCCAGCCGGTCTTCGATAAAGAAAACTGCCAGTGAGGCCGGTATGGCGACAGATAGCCCGTTCAAGAAGTAGGGCACCAGGATCTTGCGGAACGAGCCGTTGCCGCGCACGGCACTCCATACACTCAGAATGGAGCGGTCTGCTCGCCAGCGCCCGGCGTTAAGTCGCGGCAGGCGTGTTGCCTGCCAGGGCGGTGCAAAGCGGAGCGCCCACAGTGCTCCAATTAGCAGAACGGAGAAAAGCACAATGAACGGGGACATGGCGTCCCCCTGCGCCGACGCTTCGCCTGCCAGTAGCCATGAGGGGCCCGCGCTGGCGATGAGGACGCCCACGAGGCCAGCGCCTTCGCGCCAGGCCGCCGCCCGAGTCAATACATCGCTATCGTCCCCTAGCTTGGCACCCCACGCGAGGTACGCAATGTTCATGAAGCTGTGGGCAGCGTATACCGCAACAACGGCGGCGGCAAACCAGACGGCCAGTGCCGTGCCTGCTGCTAGCGGCTTCCACAAGGCCGCAAACGCAGCGGCAAGACACACAGCACTGATCCACAAGGCCGCAGGAAGCCGGCCAGTGCGCGCCAGAGTATCTGCCCAGCGCCCGAAAAACGGGTCTTGTGCGGTATCGACAAGCCGGGCCAGAAACAAGATCAGGCCAGCCGTGGACAAAGGCATGCCAAGGCGAGAGGTGTAGTAGGCCGGGGCCTGCACGTATACGGGCAGCGCCACCATGGCGAGCGGGAGGCCCAGGGCACCGTAGGCGATGAGCTGCGTCGAGCGTATCGTCATCGGGCCAACCCAAGGAGCTTCTGGCGTAGTGCTGGATCCCGAGTCGAGGGCCCAAGCCAGATGGAGAAGAATGCACGGGCAAGCACCGGATCGGCGATTTGGCCGGTCTCGCGGTCATTGGCGAAGAAGCGCGCGCCCAGCTTTGGCGTGTACACGCCAGTCAAGCGATCCCCCGCACGCACGTTGACCAACACACGTGAAAGCGCCTGTCGCCACTGTTCAACGGTGGATTCGGACAACGCATTTCCGTAGATGCGCTGCATTTCTTCAATGCTGGTGTCCACCAGGCGTTGTGCACCGATGTCTCGCGCGTAGATGAGGCGCAACGCGAACGGCTCGTCGAGCACGCCCGCCGGGTCCCCGGGGATGGGAGGCTGGTCTCTCCAAAGCTGCGCTTCATAGATGCGCATCCCCAGCCACCGGTATTCACCTTGCCCGACCATATGCGCTTGCGGCAGGACGTCGCGCCAGGAGTCGGCCGCAATACCCGGGAGAGTTGCCAGCGCAAGCGTCCAGGCTGCCAGGTGCGGTCCCATGCTAGTCGCCGCGCGTGAGAAGGAACTGCATGACGTCGATGCGACCCGCATCGAATCCTGCCTCGCAGTAGCACAGATATAGCCGCCACATGCGTACGAATGCGTCGTCGAAGCCAAGCGTCAGGATTGCTCCGGTCTGGGCCTCGAAACGTTCACGCCATCGCCGAAGCGTTTCGGCATAGTCCTTGCCGAAGGCCAATACCTGACGGCTTGAAAACCCGGCTCGGCTGGCGGCTTGTGCAAATCTCTCCGGACTTGGCAGCATTCCGCCCGGAAAGATGTACTCGCGGATAAAGTCGCTGCCATACCGATACGCATCGAAGCGTGCATCGTCGATGGTGATCGATTGCACGACGGCCTGACCGCCCGGGCGAAGCCTGCGGCAGACCTGATCGAAGAAAACGGGCCAATAGGCCTGCCCCACCGCTTCAAACATCTCTATGGATACGACGGCGTCGTACTGGCCTTGCAGGTCGCGATAATCGCGCAATTCCGGCCTGACACGGTCGGTCATGCCCGCCTGCTCAATGCGGATCTGTGCCTGCGCCAATTGGGCGGCGGAAATCGTGACGCCGTGCACGTTCACGCCGCGTCTGGCCGCGTGCATGGCAAAGCCGCCCCAACCACACCCAATCTCAAGGACGTGCATCCCCGGCTGCAGCCCCAGCGTGTCGAAGATATGCGCGTACTTGGCTTCCTGTGCCTCTGCCAGGCGCCGTTCGTTGTGGCCGTCGAAGTACGCGGCGGAATAGCTCCACGTCTCGTCGAGCCACAGGGCATAGAAAGCATTGCCCAGATCGTAGTGCGCGTGGATATTGCGTCGGCTGCCGCGCCGTGTGTTCCTGCGGAAGAGCTGTCGCAGTTGATACCAGCGGCGGCCCAGCCATGCACCGTCAATGGCGCCTGACAAGACCGATTCGTTCTCAAGGGCCAGGCGAAGCACGGCGACCAGATCGGGGGTATCGATCCAGCCGGCACGATAGGCCTCGGCAAAACCGATGTCGCCGGCGCGCAGGATGGCCTCGCAGGCGCGCCAGTCTTGCAACGTCAGCCGAGCCCCCGGCGCTTCATGCGGATCGCCGTAAATCGCCTCCTCCCCGTCCGGCCGTAAGAGCACCAGATGGCCCACGGCCACGCGCTCGAGCGCGGCCAGGAACATCCGGGCAAATACGGACGTTCGTGACGGCAGCAGGGCTGGGATACAAGGTTGTAGCAGTGCACGTTGGTCAGGAAGGCGGGTCATATGAGCGGATATTGCCGGACAGGAGTGGGTGTTAGCCGACGGGAGGTACCGAAGGCGGGTGCTTGCCATGAAAGGGAACGGACATCCGCCACAATCGAAACGCCTGCCAGTGGATCCGCACGATGACGGCGATTGCCGCCCAGGGCTGCGTTGCCAAGGCCATCAGCATGCGCGGCAGGGTGAGCGGGAACTTGCGACCGCCTATCGAGGTGCGAAGCAACAGGCCACCGTCGTCGAAATAGTCAATGCCGGTATAGGCAGTGCTTTCCGTCTCGCGCACTTGAAACGCGTAGTGGCCCTGCATGGTGTTAAAGGGCGACACATGCAGAAGCTTGCGGGTCGCGAGCACTGTGCGCGCATGGATGGCACCGAGG
Organism: Cupriavidus sp. 86D6; assembly: GCF_057815095.1. Classification (NCBI taxonomy): domain Bacteria; kingdom Pseudomonadati; phylum Pseudomonadota; class Betaproteobacteria; order Burkholderiales; family Burkholderiaceae; genus Cupriavidus; species Cupriavidus sp. 86D6. Next base: position 13,751 of record NZ_JBYPSB010000010.1, read on the forward strand.
TCCGGTGCCGTAACAAGATAAGCGTGATGATCGCCGAACGTGTTGTTCACTTCAGCGACAAGCGCCCGCAGTGCGCCAGCCTTGTCGTGGCAATACCAGAAGCTCACGGGATTGAAGGCATACCCGAAGATGCGGGGGGTGGTCTGCAACCAGATCGGTCCGTTATCGGGCAGCCCCAGGGCTGCCAGACGTGGGCGAATCCAATCGCTCAGGCTTGTGCCATCGCGCGGACCGTAGTCGCGCGTATGCAGGCTGAAAAGTCTCTGACGGTCCACCCCGAACCACCAGCGTTGGAAGGCTGGCAGCTGATCGATATCGACGCGCAGGCAAAAGACGGGGTAAACGAAGCGGTTCCGCGCCGGGCGCAGGCGGTCGTGCATGACGCGGCAGCGCAAGAGCAATGCAGGGGGCTTCATAGTTTTGACCAGGTCGGCAAGGCGCCAAAATCGCGAGCCACTCTCAGCGCCGATTTCAGGCCGTCTTCGTGAAAGCCGTAGCCTGTCCAGGCGCCGGCGTACCACGTCCGTCGTTTGCCTTGCAACGCGGGTAGTTGCCGCTGCGCTGCAATGGCAGCGAGGTCGAAGAGAGGATGCTCGTAGTGAAAGCGACGCAACTCCGTGCCGGGAGCCGGGTCCCGGTAGGCGTTGAGCGTCACCACGACGGGCGAGCGAAACGGCAGCGGTTGCAACTGGTTGAGAAGGTAGCTCACGCACACTGCACGCTCGGCATCGTCATGGCGGCGACCGAGGTAATTCCAGGCGGACCATACACGGGAGCGCCTGGGCAGCAGCGTTGCATCGGTGTGCAAGATAGCGACATTCGGGGCGTAGCGCACACTGCCAAGCACCGCTCGTTCATCTGGTGTCGCATCCGCCAGCATTCTGAGGGTATCCGGGGCGTGCGATGCGAGCACGATGGCATCGAACCGCGCAGAGCCTTCGTCGGTCATAACCGTCACGCCGGTTTCGTCCCGGCGTACCGCACGCACGGCAACGCCCAGCCGGATGTCGTCGAGATGCGCGGCGATGCGTCTGACATATTCGCGCGCGCCGCCAGCGACCGTGCGCCACTGCGGGCGGTTGCGAACTTGCAGAAGCGCGTGATTCAAGCAAAAGCGCAGGAAGGTGGCCGCCGGGAAGCGCAGGACGTCGGTTGTCGCGCACGACCAGATGGCGGAGGCCATGGGCAGCAGGTAATGGTGACGGAAGGGCTGTCCATATTGGCCGGCCGTCAACAGGTCACCCACTGAACAGCCGCTGCGCTCGGCGAACGTGAGATGGCGTTGGGCGGCACTGTTAAATCGCGCGATGTCGCGCAGCATGCCGAGAAAGGTTGGTGAAAAGGCGTTGCGTCGTTGGGCAAAGACGGTGCTCAAATTCGTGCCAGCCCATTCAAGACGTCCCTCATCGAGTGAGACCGCGAAAGACATATCGCTCGCATGAGACCGTACGCCAAGCGCCTCGAACATCCCTACCAGATTCGGGTAGGTGCGTTCGTTGAATACCAGGAAGCCGGTGTCTACCGGACAAAGGTGGCCATCAAGGGACACGTCCACTGTGTTGGAGTGACCGCCAAGATAGTTGCCCGCCTCGAAAAGCGTGACGGCGTGATCCCGTGCCAGCATCCAGGCGCTGGCCAAACCTGAGATCCCGGCGCCAACCACAGCAATTCGCCATCCCGTTTGAGTGACTGAAGAAGCGCTCACGAGCCACCTTCCTAGTTTTTTTGCAGTTATTGATGCGCCGTCTAACCGGGGTGCTACCATAGCCCTACTGTCTCGGAAAGAAGGTTACTGCATAGTAACGAAATTTACAAATGGGTATTCTGGGCAAGCTAAGCTTCAAGGACCAAACCTTCCGGTTGCGCGAGGACGCAATCCTGGATGCCACTACACGCATCCTGGCGGGGAAGGGGTTCGACCTGATGACGATGGACGACGTCGCGGGCGAGGTGGGAATTTCAAAGCCCATCCTCTACAAGCACTTCAAGTCAAAGGACGACCTTGTGGGGGCGGCAATGATTCGCTTGATCGACGGTGCGCTGGAATTTCTGGATGGATTGCCGAAAGAGCAAACTGCGGCGTTTCGCTTGCGTGCGCTCCTGGCGTGGGCGTTGCGAGTCCGCCTGGAGGGCGGATTGCCGTTCCTGCCTTCAACGAGCCCAAGCGTTCGCGATATGCTCACGCGCAATTTGCACTATGTGACGCGCGTGCTCAAGCTGAACGGCGTTCTGAAGGGGCTGGTGGGCGAAGCAAAGAAGGCAGGTGACTTGGACGCGGGGCTTCCCGATGACGTCATCCTTTTTTCCTATTACTCGCGTACGTGCGACCCGGCGGTCGACTACTTGCGCCTATATGGCAAGATGGACGACGAGCAAATCGTTTCCCATATGCTCGACGTGTGTTTTCATGGCATCGCCACGCGTCGATAATGCGGGTCGTCTCGCTTTCCACTGTGCCCTAAGCCGTTGCTTCTGCTTCGGCGCTTGACCGTCGTTCCAGTCGACGCCAGACGATTTGGGACGAGCGCCATTGGGCCAATCAAGAAAGCCGAACTAGGGTCGGCTCTTGTTCGAACAGCAGAGGCTCGTCAAATAATCTGCTGAGGGCATACCTATTTGTGGGGGAACCGGAAGCTCACAGCGATCTTGTACGCGCGATTTATTTCCGCCATTTTTTCTTCCGCGAGTTCTCTCAGTGCTGGCCCTAAATGCCCCACCCTGTCAGGATGGTAAAGAGACGCGAGCCTCCTATACGCTTGCTTTATTTCCTCTTCCGATGCGATCGGTGTGACGCCAAGCACCATCCAACACGACGAAGCCGGTGGGCTTCCACGTTTTAAACGGCGGCGTTTACTACGATGCCACACGCTAATCGCCGAAAATGCAAGGATGGACAGTCCGACGACGGCGTCGATAAGCCATGCAAAGGTTGGCGTGCCAAACATATGTGGATTGGAGGCCGCCTCAGATCCTCGTGGCGATGGTCCAGATGATAGTGAACCGTCTGCCCACCTATTTTGAGCAACCAAAACTCTCGCTGGATCGCTTGTATTTGCCGAGAAGCGTGGCGCGTCCATGATATCCCCCGAACTGCAAGTTTCCTGGCGTCGCATTGGCTCGGTCAGGGCCTGATCGCGTTGGTCCATGTCACTAACCTCTGCCACAGGCCGCAGATGTGTCCCCTTCTTGGCTTTTCGCGGACCTGGTCGTACGGCGGCCTGGCAAGGAAAATCACGAAACTCAGTTGAGCCATTTGGTTGGTGACAAGCATAGATATTGCCGGCAATGGCGGATTGACTCGACAAAGACACAGCAATCACAACTGACCATGACCCTGGCACGTGCTCCAGAGCCACGACGAGCAGAAGGTCTGTTATTCGCTTTAGCATGGCAGGCCGAATAGCAACACGTCACGTCGACTCGATGATTTGGCCATTGGCACGGATATGCCTCCTCGGGCCGCCTCGACTAACTAGTACGGAAAGATTCCGACCCGCAATTGCTCGTGATTTGTCCGGCAATACAACCGCGAATGTACGATAGCGAACGCTCGCAGCGGGTTGACCTACCCGACGGCGGCTTAGGGTCGGTCCGAGACCGGTCGCAGTTTCCTGAAGAGCGTTGCCCGAGGTTGGGAGAATCCTTCCGGACAAGGCAGGTTGCTTCTCCCGGTTCAGCGTGACACGAGGGAGCTTCCGCCCAACCGAGCAGGGAAAGTCTACGTCTGCAAAACCGCGACGCTTCGTGCGGTTCCGAACGCTCGTCGTGATGGGAAGCACCCTGTCAGTAGCGGGGCCAATAAGAGCGCGCTCAGAGACGCCAGTTTCGCGGAGCATCGCTGTGTCGATGGCTGGCCGCGTGGCGCTTGCGCCATGAGGTGCCGACGCTTGCAATGGAAAAGGCCTTGGGTGTCTCTGGCAGCGTCATTCTTTCCGAATCACGATGCGAATCTGAAACTGGCTCAGAGGATACTTGTGACCGGAAAATTGGTGTCCCGGATGCAACTGTGCTGCATCAGGCCAGCAACACCGCCGGATCACGTTTAATTTGTCGCACGCTCGACGCGTGACCAGATGGGAAATGGAGTTGCCCGAGACGGCCTTAGCCGCCGTGGCGGGGTGCAGCGATATTGCTCGAAAGTGTGCGCAGCGTAAAAGCGGGTGAGAAAAAGCGGGGCGGCGCATCACTCCACAATTGTCACACCGCATTCATTTGCAACACCTAGCAATGTCTGCAGGTCCACGGTGCCGGCGGGGACGGCTTCGTCGATTTGCGCAAACAGGCGTGACGCGTTGCCACCATGGCTCGTCACCGAGATCATTTCGCCGCCGCCTGGGCCGAACCGGAAGTAGTGGATGGTCTGGGCTGGCACATGGACAAATGTGCCAGGGCTCGCAGTCAGAACCTGTTTGCCGTATCCAATCTCTATCACCCCTTTGGTCACGTAAAACGATTCATCCCAATCGTGGCAATGAGGAGGGGGGCCGCTACCTTCCTGCCCTTGTTGCAGGAAGACTTCGTATCCCTGCGTGGCCGCACTGGACGCCAGGACCGTGATTTTTTCACCTACGACATTGAAGGCACGCGGATATGCCGCAGGAGTGACAGCAAACGGTTCCGGCTTCATGCTTGGCTCCCGTCAGGTTTCAATATCCCGGTCAGCGCGAGTCCGTGGGGGACATGTGCTGAGTGTAGGCGACGCATATTGCCAAGGACAGACGTGCCGCGCCTTGGGACGCCGATCGCGTGGCCCGCCCAGCGTCAAATCTGCGGACGACTGCGGTTATTCGGCTGTTCAAAGAACGACTCGTCATGGCCGTCCTCCGCCCCCCGGTCAGCGTGGTGTGCGGCTTGCCGGCATCGGAGGTGATGTCCGAGCCGGTTCCGGTTCCCGTATAGCCGCGCCCGGGCTTGCCGGCTTCCTACCTTAGCGGGGCTGCGGAGGGTGCGCTTCGGCCCTGTTTCGGGCCGACCGACTTACGACAAAATTTGTCAGAAGTTAATTTGCACGACTCAACCGTGCGCCGTGGCCGCCGGTCAGAACAGGCGGTCCAGCCAGCCGTGCGGGTCCGCCGCGCGGCCTTGCTGCAGGTCGACCAGTGCGCCCTTCAGGCGCGTCGTGATTTCGCCCGCCCCGCCGTCGCCAATGGTGAAGTTGTACGCGCGCCCCTTCACCTTGCCAATGGGCGTCACCACCGCCGCGGTGCCGCACGCAAACGCTTCGCGCAGGCGCCCGCTCTGTGCATCGGCCTGCCACTGGTCGATCGCGTACGGCTCTTCGCGCACGGTCAGGCCAAGGTCGCGTGCCAGGGTGATGAGCGAATCGCGTGTGATGCCGGGCAGGATCGTGCCGGTCAACGGTGGTGTCTGCAGGGTGCCGTCGTCGAAGACGAAAAAGACGTTCATGCCGCCCAGTTCCTCGATCCAGCGCCGCTCCACGGCGTCGAGGAAAACCACCTGGTCGCAGCCCTCGCGGGTGGCTTCCGCCTGCGCGAGAAGGCTCGCGGCATAGTTGCCGCCACACTTGGCCTCGCCGGTGCCACCGGGTGCGGCGCGCGTGTAGGTGTCCGACACCCACAAGGTGACCGCCGCCGAGGCGCCGCCCTTGAAGTACGCGCCCACCGGGCACGCGACCACGCAATACAGGTATTCGGCGGCAGGCTTGACGCCCAGCACCACTTCGGTGGCGATCATGAACGGGCGCAGGTACAGCGCCGAGCCTTGCCCGGAGGGAATCCACGCACGGTCCAGGCGGACCAGTTCCCGCACCGATTCCAGGAACAGCGCTTCGGGCAGCGCAGGCATCGCCAGGCGGCGGGCCGAGTTCTGGAAGCGGCGTGCGTTCGCATCGGGACGGAACAGCGCACCGCCGCCGTCCGGCAGCCGGTACGCCTTCAGCCCTTCAAAGATTTCCTGCGCGTAATGGAACACCAGGGTGGACGGATCGAACTGGATGGGGCCGTGCGGTCCGATCTTCGCGTCGTGCCAGCCCTTGCCCTCGGTGTAGCGGATGGTGGCCATGTGGTCGGTAAAGACGCGTCCAAACGCCGGGCTCTCCAGCAGGCGCTCGCGCTCGGCCGCCGGCAGGGGGCTCGCGCTCGGCGCAATCGACAGGTTGGATCCGACAGCGGTATTCATACAGTCTCCTAGGGATGCAGGGGGGGCGCCACGCGCCCAGACCCCGAATTTTGCGCCATGCGCGGTGTTTTGTGGTGAGTAACGACCATGTTACTGGCCCTTGTCCGTGGGCGGGACGTAGGCAATCCGCTCTTCCTCGTAAAGCCGATAAATCATTTCCAGCATTTCCTTGATGTCCCGCGATTCGTCCATGGCGCGCATGCTCATGATGATGGGCGACGTGAGCGTCGTGTCATCCAGCGCCATATAGCTCACGTCATCGCGCTTCAGCCCATAGACGCTGCTCGGCACGACCGAGATGCCTTCTCCGGCGGCCACGAGTCCCAATGCGATCTGCAACTCGCGCACCTCGTAGATGCGGCGCGGCGTGAGGGCGCGTTCCTGAAACGCCGATAGCACCTGGTCGGCATAGCTGGGTCTGGGCGCTTTGGGGAAGACGATCAGCGTTTCGTAGATCAGATCCCGAAGCGAAAGCACCGGTTTCGATACCGATAGCGAATGGCCGACCGGCAGCGCGACAATCATCTTCTCTTCGCGAAGCACGACGCGGCGGATGTTGGGGTCCTCATGCCGGATCCGGCCGAACCCGATATCGATCCGGCCGTCCTTTAGCGCGCGAAGCTGATCCATGGTCGACATCTCGTGCAGGCTCAGTTCGACCGACTTGTTCTCGTCCCGGAACCGCCGGATGATCTTCGGCAGCATGCCGTAAAGCGTGGAGCCCACAAAGCCGACCGAAAGGCTGCGCTCGATGCTTCCCACGCGCCGCGTCATCGATTCCAGCTCGTTCGTCTGGGCGATCAGATGCACCGCGTGGGAGTAGAAGAACTTGCCCGTCTCGGTGAGCTTGAGCGGCCGGGAGTTACGCTCGAACAACTGCACGCCCAAGGCTTCTTCGAGCTGCTGGATCTGGCGGCTGAGCGGCGGCTGCGCAATATGGAGCCGGCGTGCCGCGCGCGTGAAGTTCCGTTCATCGGCCACCGCTACGAAATAGCGAAGATGCCGTAGCTCCATACAATACCTCCAGGATATAGCCCGATACTAAAACGGTGTTGGACTCCCCCGTTTTGCGCCTCTATTCTGCTTTTACGCTCAGTTTCGCCGCCAGATTATACCTTTCGAGTAGCTTCGGATTGGCTTGAAACGAGGGTTAACCCCACCAGAAAACACAGAAAGTCAGGAGCAGACATGAGTCCCAAAGTATTCGACACCAAGGAAGTGCAGGACCTGCTGAAGGCCGCTGCCAATCTGGGAAGCGACGCGGGCAATGCGCGCACCAGGCAGATCACGCACCGTCTGCTGAGCGACCTTTTCAAGGCCATCGACGACCTGGACATGACGCCCGACGAGATCTGGGCCGGCGTGAACTACTTCAACAAGCTTGGCGAGGACGGCGAGGCGGCGCTCCTGGCAGCCGGCCTTGGTCTCGAAAAGTATCTCGACATCCGCATGGATGCAGCGGACCGCGCGGCCGACATCCATGGCGGCACGCCGCGCACCATCGAAGGCCCGCTGTATGTCGCCGGCGCCCCGGTGCGCGACGGCGTCTCGCGGATCGACATCAATGCCGATGAGGCGGCGGGGCCGCTCGTCATCCGGGGCACGGTATCCGGCCCGGACGGCAAGCCCGTGGCCAATGCCGTGGTGGAATGCTGGCACGCCAATTCCAAGGGCTTCTATTCGCACTTCGATCCGACCGGCGCCCAGGACGACTTCAACCTTCGCGGCGCAGTGAGGACGGGCGTTGACGGCAAGTACGAATTCCGCACGCTGATGCCTGTCGGCTACGGCTGTCCGCCGCAAGGCGCGACGCAGCAACTGCTTGATGCACTGGGCCGCCACGGCAACCGCCCGGCACACGTGCACTTCTTCGTGACCAGCGACAAGTCGCGCAAGCTGACGACGCAGATCAACATCGAAGGCGATCCGCTGATCTGGGACGATTTTGCGTATGCAACCCGTGAAGAGCTGGTGCCGCACGTCGTCGAAAAGACCGGCGGCATTGCACTGGGCCTCAAGGCCGACGCGTACAAGGAAATCGCGTTCGACATTGCCCTGACGCCGCTGGTGCAAGGCAAGGACAACCAGCTCGTCAACCGCCTGCGTGCCGCCGCTACGGCGTAACCCCGCGCTGCGGCCTGGCTGACCAGGCCGCTCCCCCTTCCGCACGAATCCTCTGCACCAATGCCCGGCTTCGCCACGAAGCCGGCATAGGGAGACAACGCATGTCCGCAACCATCGACAAGGCACGACAACTGGACGATCTGCTGAGCAACGCCGTCCAGGACGACAAGGAGAACGGCGTGTTCCGCTGCCGCCGCGACATCTTCACCAACGCTGATCTGTACGAACTCGAGATGAAGCACATCTTCGAGGGCAACTGGGTGTACCTGGCCCACGAGAGCCAGGTCCCGAACGTCAACGACTACTACACCACCTGGATCGGCCGCCAGCCCATCGTCATCACGCGCGACAAGGCTGGGGAACTGCACGCGGTCATCAATGCCTGCGCGCACAAGGGCGCCATGCTCTGCCGGCGCAAGCACGGCAACAAAGGCAGCTTCACGTGTCCGTTTCACGGGTGGACGTTCTCCAATGCCGGCAAGCTGCTGAAGGTGAAGGACGAGAAAACCACCGAATATCCGGTGCAGTTCAACAAGGACGGCTCGCACGACCTGCGGAAGGTTGCGCGCTTCCAGAACTATCGTGGCTTCCTGTTCGGCAGCCTGAGCGCCGACGTGATGCCGCTGGAGGATTACCTCGGCGAGACCAGGATCATCATCGACCAGATCGTGTCGCAGGCACCGGAAGGGCTGGAAGTGCTGCGCGGCAATTCCTCCTACATCTACGACGGCAACTGGAAGATGCAGATGGAGAACGGTTGCGACGGCTATCACGTCAGCACCGTGCACTGGAACTACGCCGCAACGATGGGCCGGCGCAGGGTCGAGGGCACGAAGGCGGTGGATGCGAACGGCTGGAGCAAATCGGTCGCGGGCGTGTATGGCTTCGAACATGGCCACATCCTGCTGTGGACCAACACGATGAACCCGGAAGTTCGGCCGGTCCATCAGCATCGCGAAGAGATTGCGGCGCGCGTTGGCGAGGACAAGGCGCACTACATCGTCAACCAGACGCGGAACCTGTGCCTGTATCCGAACGTGTTCCTGATGGATCAGTTCAGCACCCAGATTCGCGTCGTCCGTCCGCTTGGCGTCGACAAGACCGAAGTCAGCATTTTCTGCTTCGCGCCGAAGGGCGAGAGCGCCGAAAGCCGCGCCATTCGCATTCGCCAGTACGAGGATTTCTTCAACGTGTCGGGCATGGGCACCAGCGATGACCTCGAAGAGTTCCGTGCCTGCCAGGCCGGTTACGCCGGCACGACGTCGATGTGGAACGACATGTCGCGCGGTGCGCCGTTGTGGGTGAACGGACCCGACGCGAACGCGAAGGGCATGGGGCTGAATCCGCGCATCTCGGGCGAGCGAAGCGAGGACGAAGGTCTCTTCGTGGTGCAGCACGAATACTGGATGCGGGTGATGCGCGAAGCCCTGCGCAAGGAACAGGCAGAGGCAGCGGTATGACGATCGACCATCAAACCATCTGCAATGCCCTGTACCGGGAGGCGCGCTTTCTGGATGACCGTCAGTGGGACGAATGGCTGGCGTGCTACGCGGACGACGTCACGTACTGGATGCCCGCCTGGGATGACGATGACAAGCTCACCGAAGATCCCCAGCGCGAGATTTCCCTGATGTACTACGCGGACCGTGGCGGCCTGGAAGACCGGGTGTTCCGTATCCGGACCGAGCGCAGCAGCGCATCGATGCCGGAGCCGCGCACGAGCCACAACGTCACCAACGTCGAAGTGCTGGCCGAACGTGATGACGAAATCGACGTTCGCTACAACTTCCACACGCTGAGCCACCGCTACAAGGTGACGGACCAGTACTTCGGCACGGTCTACCTCACCTTCCGCAAGGTGGGCGATCGCCTGCTGATTTCCAGCAAGAAGATCGCGCTCAAGAATGACTATATCCGCCAGGTGCTCGACGTCTACCACGTCTGAGCGCGCGGATCGGATCGAGACAGGACGCAGGAGGCAACATGTCCAGCTACAACATTGCACTGAATTTTGAAGACGGTGTCACCCGCTTCGTCGAATGCAAGGCCGGGGAAAAGGTCCTCGATGCCGCATTTCGCGCCAGGATCAATCTGCCGATGGATTGCTCCGACGGCGTGTGTGGCACCTGCAAGTGCCGCGCCGAGAGCGGCAGCTACGACCTGGGCGACGAATACATCGAAGACGCGCTGAGCGACGACGAGAAGGCGGGCGGGCTGGTCCTGACATGCCAGATGGTGCCGCAGAGCGACTGCGTCATCGCCGTCCCGGCATCGTCGGCGATGTGCAAGACGGGGCAAAGCAAATTCGCCGCGACGGTCACGAAGCTCGAACAGCACAACGACGCAGCCGTGGTGCTGGAACTGGACGTGGACAGCATTCCCCCGGTCTTCCTGGCTGGCCAGTACGTCAACATCGATGTTCCCGGTAGCGGCCAGCATCGGTCGTATTCGTTCTCGTCCCCGCCAGGCGCATCGAAGGTCAGCTTCCTGATCAAGAAGATACCCGGGGGCGTGATGAGCACCTGGCTGGAGTCGGCCCGCCCCGGGCACAAGGTGCAACTGACCGGCCCCCTGGGCAGCTTCTACCTCCGGGCCGTGGAACGTCCCTTGCTGTTTCTGGCGGGCGGCACGGGCCTGGCCCCTTTCCTGTCGATGCTCGAAGTGCTGGTTCACGCGAATTCGCAGCAGAAGGTGCACCTGATCTACGGCGTGACGCGAGACCTCGATCTGGTGCAGGTCGAGGCAATCGAATCCTACATCGACAGGTTGCCCAATTTCACGTTCAGCACCGTGGTCGCGGATGGGCAATCGAATCACCCGCGCAAGGGCTGGGTGACCCAGCATATGCCTGCGGAATGCCTGAATGGCGGCGATGTTGACGTGTACCTGTGCGGCCCCCCGCCGATGGTCGATGCCGTGCGCAAGTTCTTCGACGACAACGGCGTGAAGCCCGCCAGTTTCCACTACGAGAAGTTCACGCCCAACGCGGCGCCGGTGACGCCATGAGCGGCCGTCGATTCGAAGGCAAGGTGATGGTGGTCACCGGGGCTGCCCAGGGCATCGGGCGGGGCGTGGCACTGCGCGCTGCGGCGGAAGGTGCGAAGGTCCTGCTGGTCGATCGCGCCGACTTCGTCTCGGAGGTCGCGGCCGAGGCGGCGGGGGCTGACACGGCCGCCTTCATGGCTGACCTTGAGACCTACGAGGGGGCAGCCGCTGCGATGGATTTCGCGATAAAGGTATTCGGTCGCATCGACATCCTGATCAACGGCGTGGGCGGGGCGATCCGGATGCGGCCGTTTGCGCAATTCGAGCCCGCCCAGATCGATGCGGAGATTCGCCGTTCGCTCATGCCCACCTTGTACGGCTGCCACGCAGTCCTGCCGCATATGCTGGCGCAAGGCGGCGGCACGATCGTGAACGTCTCGTCGAACGCCACTCGTGGTATCCGCCGCGTGCCGTACTCGGCGGCGAAGGGCGGGGTGAATGCCCTGACACAGTCACTGGCCATGGAGTATGGCGAACACAATATTCGCGTGGTCGCGGCAGCGCCGGGCGGCACCCAGGCCCCGCCGCGACGCGTCCCCCGCAATGCGGCAGGAGACACCGAGCAAGAACGGCTCTGGATGGGTGAGGCGGTCAAGCAGGTCACCGAGTCGACCTTCTTCCGGCGATACGCAACGCTCGACGAGCAGATCTCGCCGATTCTCTTCCTCGCGTCCGATGAAGCCGGCTACATCACCGGTGCCGTGCTGCCGGTGGCAGGCGGCGACAACGGTTAGCTCCCGCCAGCATCAAAAAATGGTCATCGGCGTGGTGCCGCGCCTGTCCCCGCCGTGCCGTCGGCCGGCAGACTGAATCCGAATACCGCTCCCTTCGGACGGTTCGGCCACGCCTGCAATTTGCCGCCGTGGGCCTCCAGGATCGTGCGGCAGATCGACAGGCCCATGCCCATGCCTTCGGGCTTGGTCGTGTAGAACGCCTCGAACAGTTCGTCGGGATCGGGCGGCAGGCCAACGCCGACGTCATGCACGGTCACCAGCACCTCACCCGCCGGGTTGACCGCCGAACGGACCGTCAGCTCGCGCACATGCGCATCGATGCCGCGCATGGCCTCGATGGCATTGACGGCCAGGTTCAGGAACACCTGCTGAAGCTGAACCTTGTCGGCGGACACCATGGGCAGCGCCGGCAGCAGTTCGGTCCTGAGCATGACCCGGTGGCGCGTCAGCTCGCCGGCCAGAAGCGGCAGAGTCTCGGCGGTCATCGCATTGAGGTCGATCCGTTGCGCCTGTGGTCCGGCCTTGCGCAACATGGCCCGCATGCCGACGATCACATCGCGCGCGCGCTGACCCTGCTGGACGATGCTGTGGAGCGATTCCACGGCCTCGGCGACGTTGGGTGTCTCGCGTTTGAGCCAGCGCAGGGCGACATTGGCTTCGATGGTCAGCGCGGCCACAGGTTGGCTCACCTCGTGTGCGATGGACGCCGTCAACGCGCTGAGCGTCATGACGCGGCTGACGTGCGCCAGTTCGGCCTGGGCCCGGTGCAACGCTTCGTCGGCTTCCCGGCGCTGCTCGCCAAGCCGGCTGTTCTCGATGGCGCTGGCCGCCTGGAACGCCAGCAGCTTGATCACCTCGATCCGTGCCGGCACGAACGCGCCCGGCGCCAGCCCGTTTTCCAGATACAGCACGCCCGTCAGCTTGCCCTGGTTCAGCAGCGGCAGGCACAGCATCGAGCGCGTCCGGCGCTGACGTATGTAAGGGTCGGCCGAAAAGGATGGCTGGGCCGCGGCATCGTCGATCACCACATGCTCGTGGCACTCCAGCACGTGCCGGACGATGGACAGCGGTAGCTCAGCGGCGTCGAGCGGCAAGTCCGTCAGCGCCACGGCGGTGGTGTCGTCGCGAACGGCAGCTTCGGCTGCCACGCGATGCCCCGTGCCGTGCGGCAGGATCAACAGCCCGCGTGATGCCCCCGCGTGCGCGATGGCCGTGCGCATCAGGGTGGCCAGCAACCGATCGAGGCGGGTTTCGCCGGATACCGCCTCGGAGATCGCCATGACCGTAGCCAGGTCCAGGTGTTGAAGCGGTGCGCCGATGGTGCCCATCAACGGCGTCGAAGCGGGAACGGCATTGGCATCGGCAGCCAGGGCGGGATGCTGCCGGTCGAGCTGCCAGACCTTGGCGTCGGCGCCCCAGTGCAGGTAGCCATGGCGCGCCTGTCGCAGATAGACCAGCGCCACGTTGTCGAGCCGCCGGCTCAGGTAGAAACGTGCCGCAAGCTCGTTGGCCAGCGCCTGCATGTGGATGAGGTCGCTGTCACGTGCCGATCCGATGGCGGCTTCGAAGCCACGCATCGCGTCGATGTCGCGCCCCTCCAGCCTGGCGATTTCCGCCTCGACCATCAGGGCCCGGTGCGCGAACGTGGCCGGACAGCGCCGGGCCCACTGGGCCAGCTGCCGATGGTGGCTGGCCAACACGGGAAGGTGGATGGCCAGGTCGTCCGCGACGGCGGGATTGCAGCATGTCGCGCGCGCCAGCGCCGCGTAGAAGTGATACTCGGCCTGTTCGAAATAGGCGGGAGACGTCCACAGCAGCGCGCGGGCCCGTTCGGCCGCATCCAGCGCCTGCGCCGCTTCGCCGGCCAGATAGCGCGCCTGCAGCTTGCGGATCCAGTACCAGCACGACGCAAGGCGCAGCCCCACGTCGCTGTCCAGCCGCGCCTCGAACGCTGCCTCGCTGAAATCCCTCGTGTCGAAGCGTCCGAACACGGGGGTTAGTCCGCGCAAGGTCCGCACCAGCTGGCGCTGCGCGGCAAGGCGGTCCGCCACCAGCGCGAAGCGCGGTCCCCACGCGAACACGCTGCCCGTATCCGCATCGTGCTGCACGCGCCCCAGCGGGTCGCCAACCGCCAGCGCGTGGGTCATCAGGTTGCTGTGGATGTAGGCGGCGTAGGTGAGGTCGCCGATCTGTGCCGTCAGCGCCAGCGCCTGGCGCAACAGGGCGCGTGCCACGCGCAGGGGTTGCGTCCAGTGCAGCAGGTTGCCGCCCGCCACCTGGTACACGCGGGCGCGCACCCGCTCGACGCCTTGCTGCTCGGCCACGGTCAGTGCCAGGCGCTGGAACGCGATGCCGGCCGTCCCGTCCGGCGCCGCCGCAGTGCGCAGCATCGCCAGCCATGCATAGGCCAGACACGATTCCTCGCTGTTCCCCAGCGAGATGCTCAGGTTGACCATGCGCAGGATGACCAGCGTGCGCAGGTGATCGTCGGTGTACCAGGCCGGCTGCAGCAGCGCTGTCAGCACGCGCATCGTGGCAAGCCCGCCGGTGTCCGTCATGGGCGGCAATGTGCTGAGGCTGGCGATGTCCCGGCCATCGAGCAGGCCTGTGAGCAACGCCTCTTCCTGCGCCACGACCGACGCAGCAGGCTGGGCGGTCCAGTCGATACCGGCGCGGCGCAGGTAGGCCAGGCCAATCGTCACGGCTTCCACGCGCCGCCCGCCCGCCCGTCAGCAGCAAGCCAAGCTGGAGTTGCGTGACAACCCCCAGCGCTGTCAGTGACGACGTGCGTGCAGCCAGCGCCGCCAGCCGCGGTTCGGCACGCGCGGAATCCCCGGTCAGGAATTCGCATTCGGCCATATGCCGCGTCAGCGAGAACGCGAGCGCTTCGCATCGCGCAAAGGCGTCGTCGCCAAGCAACGCGAGACCGGTTGAAAGATAGTGAAGCGCGGCGGTGTTGGCACAGGTGGACTTGGCGCGCAGCCCAGCGGCCAGGTTCAGTTCCGCGAGCCTGTCGCGTTCGTCCTGCGTGTCGATCTGGCTGGCCGCCCGGTTCCACTGGCCGACGATCGTAAAGACGTTGGCATCGATCTCTTCCGTTGGCGTGCGGTCCAGCAGCAGGCGGCCGAGGTGCAGATGGAACGCCTGCCGCTCCGGCTCGGGAATGCCCGCATAGGCGGCTTCGAGGATGCGGTCGTGCCGGAAGCGCAGCACGTGATCCTTGCGCGAGACCAGGCCCGCATGCACGGCTTCGCGGATCGCCGGGTCCAGTTCGCCGGGCTCGCGCGTCCAGGCGCGCGCCAGTGTTTCGACTGGGGTGTCGTTGCCCAGGCAGGCCAGAAGCTTCAGCGCCGCACGGGTCCGGGCGGATAGCCGGCCAATCCGCCCGACCATCAATGCCACGACATTGTCGGTGAAACCCTTTGCCGCAATCTGGTCAAGGTCCCAGGTCCAGCACGCTGCGTTGTGGTCGAAGCGCAGCAGGCCTTCGGTCGCCAGTTCGCTCAGGAACTGCGTGGCGAAGAACGGGTTGCCAGCCGTCTTCTCCATCACCAGGCGTGCCAGCGGCGCACTGGCCGTGGCGTCGCAATGGAGTGTTTTGGCAACGAGCCGATGCAGGTCCGATGCATCGAGACAGCCCAGTTCGATATGGGCCACGCTGGCACCATCGGCGCGCAACGCCCCGACGCAGTGCGTGACCGTGTGGCCATCGTCCACTTCCTGGCTGCGATAGGCGCAGACCACGAGCAGGTGCGTCGTGGCCGGATCGGTCAACAACTGGTGCAGCAGCGCCGTGGTTTCATTGTCGAGCCACTGGATGTCGTCGAAGCACAGCGTCAGCGGCCCGGCGGCACGTGCCAGGGCCGCCGTGAGGCAGTGCAAGGCGAGCTGCAGCCGTGGCCCGGCCTCGCGCGACTGCGTGTCGGGCACCCAAGGCACCGGACCCAGCATGGTTTCGAGTTCGGGCAGCAGCGATACCAGCAGCCCGGCGTTCGGTCCGAGGGCTTCGGTAATGACGGTGCGCCATGACGCCACGTCGGCCGGATCGCGGGCCAGCCGTTCCTGGAGCAGGCCCCGCAGCGCCTGCGCCAGCGTGGCATAGGGCAGCCGCGCGCCGGCATCGGCCGGGCCCTCGGTCGAGGCATCGGCCGGGGCATCCGACTTGCCGGTGGCGCAAAGGCCGCCACGCCCGGCGACGGTTCGCGCGAACGACTGCATGACCGACGTCTTGCCGACGCCCGAATGCCCGGACACCATCACGATCTCGCTGCAGCCCGTGGCGGCAACGCGGTCGAAGGTATCCACCAGCGTTGCCACGGTCTGCTCGCGGCCATAGAGGTGTTCGCGCAGTGCGAAGACGTCCGAATGGTCGCCCTGGCCAAGCCCGAACGGCGCGATGTCGCCGTGCGCCTGCAGCGTCTGGCGA
Source organism: Cupriavidus sp. 86D6 (assembly GCF_057815095.1). Lineage (NCBI taxonomy): Bacteria > Pseudomonadati > Pseudomonadota > Betaproteobacteria > Burkholderiales > Burkholderiaceae > Cupriavidus > Cupriavidus sp. 86D6. Next base: position 30,218 of record NZ_JBYPSB010000010.1, read on the forward strand.
CAGTGCCGCAGGTCGCGCAGCAGGCCGGCCGCTGTCTGGTAGCGTTCCCCGGGCGCCTTTGCCAGAAGCTTCATGACCAGATCCGACAGGATCGCGGGCACCGTGGCCACGCGGCTGGTCGGTGGCGCCGGCAAGCGCGCCAGGTGGGCGTGGACCCAGTCAAGGGGGTCCACGCCGGCGAAGGGAAGCGCCCCGGTCAGCATCTGGTAGAAAGTGATGCCGAGCGAATACAGGTCGCTGCGCGCGTCGATGGCCCGGTTCATCCGGCCGGTTTGCTCGGGCGCCATATAGGCAAGCGTGCCGGCGATTTCGCTGGCCTCAGGCAGCGGCTCGGCGCTGCGCGACGCCCGCGACGCGATGCCGAAGCCGATCAGCCAGGCGCGGGTGCGGTCCGCCGCCACCAGGAAGTGGGCCGGCTTCAGATCCTTGTGAATCAGGCCGCGCTGATGAAGCTTGCCAACGGCGCTGGCCATGGCGATGGCGATATCAAGGAACGCCGCTGCGGCCATCGGCGAGCCCAGCATCGGGGCGAGGGGCTCGCCGCCCGGGTCGTCAAGCAGCAGCACGGCGGTATCGCGCTCGCGCAGCAAGGTCAGCGGGCGGGCGGCCCAGTCCGCGTCGATGTCGTCGCGCAGCGCGTATTCGTGAACAAGGCGGTCGAGGGTGGCCGGTGTGCGATGCCCGTCGGCGGCCCAGACGCCGAGCGCGGGTGTCTTGCCGCCGTCCTCCCGCAAGAGCCAGCCGCGTCCGAACCGGCGGTCGCCTGCATCCCACGTGGAATCGAAACCGAGGCCGACACCGGCCCGGGGGAAGTACATGGAAGACATCGCTATGCTGACGAAGGGGCGGAGGTAACACCCGAGGATTCAAGAGGGGGGCGCTGCAGGCAGGCCAGATATTATCAAATAGCCGTGGGCGGCCAGGGGTATGATCTCGTCCGGAAAACCACCCGGTGACCTGACCTGGACCTCGGCGCATCGCGCGTTCCAGCCCTTCCCAGAAAAGCATGCGATTTGAACCTCCCGCGGCCACCGGACGCATCTTCACCCGGATCAGGCAGGCAGCGCCGGCCGGGCTGCGGATATTGCGTCGCACGATTGCCCGGCAAGCCGGGGTGCTGCTGGCTGCGGCATTCGTCACGGTTCATCCGGCGTGGGCCGCCTACCCCGAACAGCCGGTCACGATCATCGTGCCGTATCCGCCGGGCGGCCCGGCGGACCTGGTCGCGCGTCCGCTGGGCGCCGCATTGCAGAAGCGGCTTGGGACGCCAGTACTGCTGGAATACAAGCCGGGGGCAGGCGGACAGATTGCGCTGCGATATGTGCAGCGGGCCAGGAACGACGGCTATACCCTCGTGCTTGCCCTTGCCGCCTACGCCATCGGTCCGCTCGTCAGCCAGTCGGCCGGCTACGATCCCATCAAGGATTTCCAGCCGGTCTCGCTCGTGGCAAAGCAGCCGCTGGTGCTCTATGTCGGGCCGAATTCCCGGTTTCATTCGGTCGCCGACCTGATCCAGCGTGCAAAGTCGAATCCCGAGAGGGTGACCGTGGCGTCGTCGGGGTATGGCAATACCAGCCACCTGGCCATCGAGCTGCTTTCGCAGGCGGCCGGAATCCGGGTGATGCATGTCCCGTATCACGGCGGCGTCCAGTCCGTGGCGGCCGCCATGAGTGGCGATGTGGATGCCGTGTTCGCCGGTGCGGATAGCCTGAGATACGTCAGTTCGGGCAAATTGCGCGCGCTGGCCGTGGCCGCCGATGTCCGGCTGCCCATTGCTCCCGACACGCCCACCTTTGTCGAGGCCGGCGTGCGCAATATGTTCGTCACCGGCTGGTATGGCGTTCTGGCGCCGAAAGGCACCCCCGGGGACAGGATCGAGACCCTCGACCTCGCCATCCGCCAGGCGCTTGCGGAACTGACGCTCAACGAGATGCTGGCCGGCTACGGCTTCAAGGTGCTGCATGCCGGCCCGGCGGACTTCCAGACGTTTATCGAACAGGAGCTGGCGCGGTGGAAGCGGCTGATCGTGGACCGGCACATCGTCCCCGAGCAGATCGATGCCCCCGCGCAAAAGCCCACTGGCGGCACACGCCGGTAGCCGCGGGCGCCCCGGTTGGGCAGGCGGCGGCTATCGCCTTCGCCTGTGGAACCAGTTGTTACGCCCCAGTTCCTGTTCCACCACATGCATGTGGTGGCGTCCGATGGCGAGTGCTTCGCGCAATTCCCAAAGCAGATTCACGGAATTCAGTTCGTCCCGGTGGCGGTACTGGCAGAGCCGGACAATCTCGATCTGCCGCCGCACCAGTTGCCGGCAGCGGGTGACGTGTTGACGAGCGGTAGCAAGCTCTTTGAGGATGGATGAGGGATGCTGCATGATGGCCTCTGTACTCCTAAAGGTAGGCCTGCTGCGCTGCATCGGCAAGTGCTGATGATCGCCAGATACCGGCGCTTCCGCCCCTGGCGGCCGGGACGTGGGCGCCTGGCATGCGCCAACCCGCCGATCGCCTGGCCCGGCGGCGTATTTCCTGCGCCCGGGACGCTACAATGAGCCCCGATTGTGCCTTCGGATGCCTCGTCCAGCCGCTGCGACGAGTGTGGGATGGGAGGAATCATGGCGCGGAAGAAACTCAAGGAGAAGAAGGTGGGAAATCCGGCGGGCGCGGTAAAGAGTACGTTGCGTTTCCCTGTCGTTGGCATCGGCGCTTCCGCAGGCGGCCTGAGGGCCCTGCAGACGCTGTTCCAGCATGCGCCGGAACAGATGGACATGGCCTTCGTCGTGGTGCTGCACCTGGCGCCGGACCTCGAAAGCCAGGTCGCGGCCCTGATTCAGCGTGTCACGAACATGCCCGTCAGCGAAGTCCGTACCACGACGCCGATCCAGGAGAATCACATCTATGTGGTGGCGCCGGGCACCCATCTCGAGATGTCCGATGGCTGTCTCCGGGTCGTGGAACAGCCGAATACCTTTGGGCGGCCCTTTGCGATCGATCATTTCTTCCGTACCCTCGCCGATGCTCACGAGCGGCGGGCCATTGGTATCGTGCTGTCCGGCTCCGGGTCCGATGGCACGATCGGAATGGGCCGGATCCGCGAGGTCGGCGGCCTGACCCTGGCGCAGTCGCCGGACGACGCCGAACATCCGGAGATGCCGCGCGCCGCCATCCACGCGGGCTGGGTCGATATCGTATTGCCTGCGGCCGAGATGCCGCAGCGGCTCATGGAACTGTGGGAGAACATCCAGCGCATCGAGCCGCAGGATGCAGTGCTTGAAGACGACGACTTGCAGGAACCCGGCCAGTCGCCCAAGACGAGCGGGGAACGGGCGCTGTCCGAAATCCTGATGCATCTGCGTGTGCGCACGGGGCATGACTTCCGCTTCTACAAGCGCGCCACGGTGCTCCGTCGCATCGAGCGGCGCATGCAGTTCAATGGCCAGAGCGACCTGGCGGCCTATCGCGATTTCCTCCGGGCAACCCCGGACGAGGCCAGCGCGCTGCTGGGCGACATGCTGATCGGCGTGACGCAGTTCTTCCGGGATGGCGAGGCCTTCGAGTTTCTCGAACAGGAAATGATTCCGACGCTGTTCGACGGCAAGCTCAGCGACGACGATCAGGTGCGGGTGTGGGTGGCCGGCTGCGCCACTGGCGAGGAAGCGTATTCCATTTCGATCCTGCTGGCCCAGGCCCGCGAGACGGCGGCCTCGGCCCGACCCATCCAGGTGTTTGCGACCGATATCGACGTGGCGGCCATCGGCCGGGCGCGCACGGGGTCGTATCCGCTGTCCATCGCCAACGATGTCCCGCCGGCTCTCCTGCAGCGTTACTTCACCCGCGAGGGCGCGCACTACGCCATCAGCAAGGCGGTGCGCGAGCGCATCCTGTTCGCGCCGCACAGTCTGCTGCGCGATCCACCTTTCTCGCACCTGGATCTGATCTCTTGCCGAAACGTGCTCATCTATCTGGAACGTGCGGTCCAGCGGCAGATCCTGGAGCTGTTCCACTTCGCCCTTCGGCCCAACGGGCTGCTGTTCCTTGGGACGGCGGAATCGGCCGACGCCGCGGATGACCTGTTTGCGGTGGTGGACAAGAAGTGGCGGGTCTATCGCGCACGCGCGGTGTCGCAGCGCGCCAAGCCGCCGATTGGCTTCCCGGTCCTGACGCCGGCCGACACCAGCATGGCCGACGACCGGCCGGCCGTTACCATGCCGCTGCGTACCACGACCAGTTCGCCCCAGCGCAGTTTTTCGCTGACGGAGCTGCACCAGCGCGCGCTGGAGACGTATTCCCCGCCAAGCGTCATCATCGACCGCGAGTCGAACGTCGTTCACCTGTCCGACAATGCGGGCAGGTTCCTGCGGCATGTGGGGGGCGAACTGACCACGAACATCATGACGCTGGTGCTGCCCGAGCTGCGGCTCGACTTGCGCACGGCGATCTTCCGGGCGTTGCAGACCGGCACCAGCGTGGAGGCGCGCAAGGTCAAGTGGGATCATGACCCCGAAGTGTCGTGGATCAGCATGACGGTGCGGCCGTTTCACGACAAGGTTGCCAATGCCGACTTCCTGCTGGTCGTCTTCGATGAGGTGGCCGGTCACATGACCGAAGAGGAGCTGGCCGCCGCTTCCGGGCAGGACCCGGTCCTGGCGCAGCTCGAACTGGAACTGCAGCACAGCAGGGAGCAGCTGGCGACGATCATCGAGCAGTACGAGACGTCGGTGGAGGAGCTGAAGGCATCCAACGAGGAGTTGCAGGCCATCAACGAGGAACTGCGTTCGACCAGCGAAGAGCTTGAAAGCAGCAAGGAAGAACTGCAGTCGGTCAATGAAGAGCTGACCACGGCGAATGCCGAGATGCAGGCGCGGATCGAGGATACGGCCAAGGCCAACGATGACCTGCATAACATCATTGCCTCCAGCGAGATCGCCACGGTCTTTGTCGACAAGGAAATCCGGATCAAGCGGTTTACGCCGAACGCGACCGCCATTTTCAACCTGATCGACTCCGATCTTGGCCGCTCTCTGTTCCACATCACGCATACGCTGCGCTATCCGACCCTGGTCGATGACGTGAGGCAGTCGTTCCAGTCGCTGAGGCTGACCGAGCGGGAGATCCAGAGCGAGGCGGGGCGGTGGTATCTGATGCGGCTCCTGCCCTATCGCACGGCGGACGACCATATCGACGGGGCGGTGATCACGCTGATCGATGTGACGGATCGCCATCAGGCCGAGGAAGCCGCCCGTGCGGGGGCGCAGCGGCTGCGGCTGGTGGCGCAGTCCACCAAGGACTACGCCATCATCATCCAGGACCGCGAAGGGCTGATCGTCAGCTGGAACGCCGGGGCGGAGCGGATCTTCGGCTATACGGAAGACGAGCTCATCGGCAAGAGCGTGGAGGCAATCTACGAGGTCAACGATCGGCAGACATCGGTGCCCGCCCATGAGCGGGACACGGCCATGAAGGAAGGTCGGGCGGACGACGAGCGGTGGTATCGCACGAAGGACGGCCGACGGATTTACTGCAGCGGCGTGGTCACCCCCATCACGGACACATCGTTCAGCGGCTTCGCCAAGATTGTGCGCGACCTCACGGCCCGCAAGCTCCATGAGGATGCGAGCCGCGATGCGCTGGCCAAGGAGCAGGCCGCGCGCGAGCAGGCGCTCAATGCCAGCCAGCTCAAGGACGAGTTCATTGCCGTGCTTTCGCACGAACTGAAGCACCCGCTCAACCTGATTGGCGTCAAGGCGGAAATGCTTCCGCGACTGCCCGAGGTGCGCAATGTCGCCGCGGTCCGCGAAGCGGCCGGCGCCATCCGCCAGGCCGTGCGCAGCCAGGCGCAGATTATCGACGATCTGCTCGATCTTTCGCGCGTGCAGACCGGCAAGCTGGCCCTGGACGTGTCGCGCGTCGATCTGTCGGCGATGCTGGTGGACGTTGCGCGGACCTGCGAGCAGGATGTCGGCGACCGCGGCATCACCATGCGGCTGGCGCTGCCGGATCGTCCGGCCATCGCCCTGGTGGACCGCGTGCGCTGCGAGCAGATCATCTGGAACCTCGTCTCCAATGCCTTGAAGTTCTCGGAGGCGAATGGGCAGATCGATCTGCGGCTGTCTCGGGAAGGCGGGATGCTGCGTATCGAGGTGAGCGACAACGGTCAGGGCATCGATGCCGCCCTGCTGCCGTACGTGTTCGACATGTACCGGCAAGGCGGTCGCGACAGGGCGAAGGGCGGGCTCGGCATTGGTCTGGCGCTGGTGAAGCAGCTTGCCCGGATGCACGGTGGCAGGGTGACCGCCAGATCGGAAGGCCCCGGCCACGGTACGACCATGACGGTATGGCTGCCCGCCGCGCCCGCCGATAACGCATCGGACCCGGACGCCGCGGACGGCATGCAGAGCATTGCCGGCCTGCGGATTCTCCTGGTGGAAGGCGACCGGGACACGTCCGCCGCACTCGCCGAGCTCCTGGAAGTGGAAGGGGCAACCGTGAGCGTGGCAACGTCCGGTGCCGAGGCGCTGGAGATCCTGGCCGACGTGCCGATCGACGCCATCGTCTCGGATATCGGGCTGGCCGATATGGACGGCTACGCGCTCATGCGCAATATCCGCCAGGACGCCCGATGGGCGAATATCTGGTCGGTGGCCCTGACCGGACGCGATCACAAGGAGGATGCCAGAGCCGCCCGGGAAGCCGGATACAACAAGCATCTTGCCAAGCCGCTCGACTTCCAGGAATTGCTCGGCGCGCTGAGCGATCTGGTGCCCCGGCAGGACGGCGCCAAGCCCGACTGAGACGGCCGGCACAAGCCTTCCGCGCCTGTTGTGCCACGGGTGCGGAACTTGCTTTTCCCGTAAAAAGGAAAAGCCATGCGCAGAGATATTGTCGTTGTAGCTGCATCCCGGGGCGCACTTCCGGTCCTCAAGACGCTCGTCGAAGGCCTGACCAGGGACCTGGAGCTTGTCATGCTTGTGGTGCTGCACATTGGACGGCACCGCAGCATCCTGCCGGAACTGCTGTCGAAGTGGGGCTGCTTCCCGGCGCACCACCCCCAGCACGGCGAAGCAATTCAACACGGCAGAATTTACGTGGCGCCGCCGGATCGACACATGGTCGTGCGTGGCGACACCGTGTGCCTGCTGGAGACGGCACCGGAGAATTTCTGCCGGCCAGCCGCCGATCCGCTGTTCCGGTCGGCCAGCGCACAATACAAGGAGCGTGTGGTCGGCATTGTGATGAGCGGCGAACTCGACGACGGTGCGGCGGGCCTTGCGGCGATCGAGGCACGCGGCGGCTATCGGATCGTCCAGGATCCGGACGATTGCGAGGCGTCCTCCATGCCTCGCAGCGCAATCGCCGCGGCGGGGGCCGACGCCATTGTCGGGCAGGATGGGCTCGCCGATGCGCTGCGGGCTGCCGTCAACGGGGCGGCACGGCAAAAGGAGTCAATCATGAGCAACCTGACAGACCTGGATCGCGAGGAGCGGATTGGGGACAGCGGCGTTGCGGAACCCCGGCAACTGGACGCTATCGCGGATCGCTCGGCACTGACTTGCCCGACATGTCACGGCGTGCTGTGGCGGTTGCGGGACGATCGGCCATTGCGATACCGCTGTCACACGGGCCACGCCTTCTCCGCGCTGTCGCTCGACGCCGCGAACGCCCAGGAGACTGCCGATGCAATCTGGGGGGCGCTTCGGGCCGTCCATGAACGGATCATATTCGCCCAGGAACGGCAGCAATGGGCCAGGCGCGTGGGCAACCACACCGACGTGGCGATCGAACAGTCACGCATAGACGAGAACGAGAAACTCGCCGAGCTGTTGCGCGCGGCCGCCGGCACGCGCATGAGCTGAACGCGACACGCAACGCGTCAGCGGCTTGCAGCCAGCGTCCCGGCGAACACTCGCTGCGCTATTGCTGATAGGGCGGCGCGACGAATCCCGCAAAACGCTGTTGCGTCACGGCCTTGAAGTCGGCGGACCGGTAGGCATCGCGAATGTCGGACACGAACGGCTTGTTCAGGTCATCGGTCCTGACAGCCACCAGGTTCATGTAGTAGTCGGGCACCTTCTCCAGCGCCAGTGACGACGTCAGCTTGAGCCCGGCCGCGAGCGCGAAATTGCCATTCACGAAGGCGTAGTCCACGTCATCAAGCGAGCGGGGCAACTGGGCGGCCTCCAGCTGGATCAGCTTGAGCCTGTGCGGATTGCCGTCGATGTCGCGCTCGCTTGCCCGCACGGGATCGGTGCCGGGCTTGAGCGTGACCCAGCCGATCTGCGCAAGGATGGCGACGGCGCGCGCCAGATTGGTCGGATCGTTGGGCAGCGATACGGTGGCGCCGGGCTTCACTTCGCCCAGCGTCTTGTGCTTGTGGCTGTAAATGCCGATCGGCGCCGTGGGCACCTGGATCAGCGCCGACAGTTGAAGCTTGCGATCCGCCGAGAACTTCTTCAAATACACCGAGTTCTGGAAGGCGTTGGCATCGATGGCGCCGTCGGCCAGCGCGAGATTCGGCTGCACGTAGTCGCTGAACTCGACAATCGTCACCTTGTAGCCGCGCTTTTCCAGAATCGGCTTGATGCCATAGCGCACCTGGTCCGCGTAAGGCCCCGCCGTGGCGCCGAAGCGGATTTCCTTCCTGTCGGCGTCTGCGGCCTGCGATCCCTGCACGATACCGAACGCCAGCAACGCGGCGACCAGCTTGACCCCGGTCTTGATGAACATGTGGCTCCTTTTCTCTTGTGATATCAGAACTGGCGGAACGCGGCGGCGGCATGCCGTTGGGGCAGCCGGTCGCCGCTGGAAAACAGCTTGTGCCGTAGCGAACCCTCGGCATACGCGGTCTTGTAGCGGCCCCGATCCTGCAACGCGGGAACGACCAGGTCCACAAAGTCCTGGTGGCTTTCGGGCGCCACCGTGCGGCTTAGATTGAAGCCGTCGATGCCGGTCTCGTCGACCCATTCGGCAAGCGTGTCCGCTACCTGCGACGCGTCACCGACGATGGCCGGATAACGTCCGCCCAGCGTGAACAGGTCCAGCAGCTTGCGGCGCGTCCAGCCGTGCTGCGCGGCGGTGCGGGTGGCCGATTCGATGGCGTTGCCGCCGCCGTAGTCAACGGGATCGTCGAGGCCATAGCGGCCAAAGTCCACGCCGGTGCTGGCGGCAAAGTGGGCGAGCCCGGCTTCGCGGCTGGCGTAGTCGCGGTATTCGGCATGTTTTTCTCGGGCTTCCGCCTCGGTGCGGCCGGTGACCACCGCCGCGCCCATGAATACCTTCACGTCGTCCGGATGACGGCCGGCAGCCACAAGCTGCTCGCGCAACGCGGTCACCGTCTTGCGCGCCGTGTCCTTGCTGGGCGGCGAGATGAAGACGCATTCCGCATGGCGTGCCGCAAATCGCTGCCCCCGGCCGGAGCTGCCGGCCTGGAACAGTACCGGCGTGCGCTGTGGCGACGGCTCGGACAGGTGGTAGCCGTCCACCTTGTAGTACCGGCCGTGGTGGCTCACCTTGCGCACCCTGGCCGGATCGGCGAAGACGCGCGCGGCCTTGTCGCGCCGCACGGCGTCGTCCTGCCAGCTGCCTTCCCAGAGCTTGTAGAGCACCTCCAGATATTCGTCGGCGCGGTCGTAGCGTTCGTCATGGGCAAGCTGCGCGTCCAGTCCCATCGCGCGCGCGGCGCTGTCGAGGTAGCCCGTCACGATATTCCAGCCCACGCGGCCGCGCGTGAGGTGATCCAGCGTCGAGAACCGGCGCGCCAGCAGGTACGGCTGCTCGTACGTCAGGTTCACCGTGACCCCAAAGCCAAGATGCCGCGTGGCGGCGGCCATGGCCGGCACGATCAGCAGCGGGTCGTTCACGGGAAGCTGCACCGATTCCTGCAGCGACACATCGACGTTGTTGCGATATACGTCGTACACGCCAACGATATCGGCGATAAACAGGCCGTCGAACAGGCCACGCTCCAGCGTACGCGCCTGGTCGATCCAGTATTCGAGCGTGTTGTAGTCGGCAGACCGGTCCCGCGGATGCGTCCACAGGCCATGGTTGATATGCCCGACACAGTTCATGTCGAAGGCGTTGAGCAGGATGTGCCGCCGTTGCGAACCATCGTCCATCACCATCAGATGGCTCCATGCCGGGGCGGCAGCGTGTCGTTCAAGTGGAAGTTGCCGATGGCGTGGTATTTCCAGCGTACCGGGTCGTGCAGCGTATGCGTGCGGGCGTTGCGCCAGAAGCGGTCCAGCCCCTGGTTGTCGAGGGTGGCCGATGTGCCGCCGAGCTCGAACAGCCGCGTGCCCGCCAGCAGCGACGCGGTGGTGGTCGATGCGCGGGCGGCAGCCACTGCCAGCGATGCCTGCGCCACGCTTTGCTCGTCGGGCGCCGCCTGGGCGGCATTGGTGGCGCGGCCGGCCCGGCGCACCAGGGCTTCGGCCGCCCGCAGCCTGACCTGGACGTCGCCAACATGATGGATGGTCAACGGGTCCTGCGATGCGCTCGCCACGCCCGCATCGATCCACGGCCGCGCGTGGTCGCGCACATACGGCAGCGTGGCGGCAAACGCGCCCCGTCCGATACCCAGATCGATGGCCGCGTGCAGCAACTGGGCGAACGGGCCAATCGTCGTGGGCCGCTCGAACGATGCGAGGAAGGGCACCACCCAGTCGCCGTCGATCCGCACATTGTCGAAGGTGACCGACCCGCTGCCGGTCACGCGCTGGCCGAAGCCGTCCCAGTCGTCGGTGATGCTGACGCCCTCGGCCGTGCGGGGGACAAAGGCCAGCCATGTCACGTCGCGGCCGTCTTCCTGGGTCACCACCAGCGTGGGAATCCAGTGCGCATACAGTGCGCCGGTGCAGTAGAACTTCTGGCCGTCCACCCGGAAGCCGTCGCCATCGCGCGTCAGCCGGGTGCGTCTCCTGAAATCCTTGTGGCCGATTTCGGCCAGCGCATTGCCGAAACGGTCGCCAGCCAGCGCGCGCTGGTAAAAGAAGGCCTGCTGGGCAGGCGTGCCGCCTACGCGCAATACCTCCAGCGCGTAGAAATGGTTCTGCGGGATCTGCCCGAGCGATCCGTCCGCCGCGGCGATGATGGCAATGACCTCCGCCAGCGTCACACTGGAAACCCCCGCACCGCCGTGCGCGCGGGGTACGGTGATGCCCCACAGGCCGCTGGCGCTGAAGGCGTCCAGTTCGTCCCACGGCAACAGGCGCTCGCGGTCCCGTCTGGCGGCGCCGGGCGCGAATTGCGCGGCCAGCCGGTGCGCGATCGCAATGGCCTCGGCATCGTCCGCAACGACATGGGGCGCGGCGGTGGGCGCGGCGGCGGGGGCCACCCGGCCATCTGCGGGGGGCGGGGTCAGTAGCAACGACATGTCAGTTCCAGGAATGCCGCTTGGGCAGCGCGTTGTTCAGGTGATAGTTGCCGATCAGATGCAGCTTCCAGCGCACCGGGTCGTGCAGCGTGTGAGTGCGGGCATTGCGCCAGTGGCGGTCAAGGTTGTGTCTCGCCCGCGTGGCCGACGAACCGGCCAGCTCGAACAGCTTCTCGCTCGCATGGAGCGCGGCCTCGGTGGTCAGAACCTTGGCTTCGGCCACGGCAACCGACGCGCGGGCGCTCGATGCGTCGGTGAGCGGCTGTGCGGCGATCTCGTCCAGCGTGAGCCCGGCTTCGCGCAGCACGGCGCGGGCGCCTTCGATGTCGATGGCCAGCCGGCCGACGTCTGCGATCAGGTGGGGATCATCGCTGGCGCGTGCCACGCCGGCATCGACCCAGGGGCGGGCGTGTTCACGCACGAAGGCCACCGCATCGTCAAAGGCCGCCTGGGCGATACCCAGGTCGATGGCGGCCTGGATCAGTTGCGAGTTGGGGCCATAGAGCCCGGGCTTGCCGGCAAGTTGCCAGAGCGGGATCACGTCATCGGGCGCGATGGATACCTGGTCGAATACCACGGTGCCGCTGGCGGTGGTGCGCTGGCCGAAGGACGACCAGTCGTCGATCACGGTCAGGCCGGCGGCGTCGCGCGGCACCCAGACCTGCACGGGGCGGTCATCGTCGTCCAGCGCGCGCGTCGGCACGCGATGCGCGTACAACGCCCCCGTCGAGTAGTAACGCTTGCCGCTGAGCCGCAACCCCTGGGCTGTCCGCTGCAGGCGCGTGGTGCCGTCGAGGATGGTGCGGCTGCCCGCCGAACGCCGCTCGGGGCCGGCATTGCCAAGCCGCTGGCCGGCCAGTACTTCGGCATAAAAGCGTCGCTGCTGCGCATCGGTCCCGGCTTCACGCAGTACGCCAAGCAGGCCAAAGTGATTTTGCGGGATCTGGCCCAGCGACGCGTCGGCCGCGCTGAGGATTGCGAAGACCTCGGCCAGCGTCGCGAACGACACGTCGGCGCCGCCATGGGCCTTGGGCACCGTGATGCCGCCCAGACCGCTCTCGGACCACAGATCCAGCTCGTCCCACGGCAGCACACGTTCACGATCGCGGGCCGATGCACCCTGTCGATAGATGCCGGCCAGCGTATGCGCGGCTTCGATGGCTTCGGCGTCGGTGCGGATGCGTCGCACGCGGGACGGGTCGGGCAGGCGCGGCTCGCGCCGGCCTGTGGTGGCGGGCGCCACCGCGTGAATGTCGGAAAGGTCGGTCATGGCGTATCGATGGAATGCGCGGCGCGGGCTGGCGGACCGCCCGCCCTGTGCGGTGTCATCAGCCAGGGCCCCGGCGCGGCATGGTTCCGACACCATACTGCGGCGGGTCCGGTACACGAACGACGCGTTTTTTCTATCCAAACGCGACCGGAGCGCATAAGGCCATGCGCATTCCGTCGATGGGCGGCAATGCCGCGCGCAGGGTGGCCGGCCTGGTGGCGCGGCTGCGCCGTCCGCGCTAGCCCTTGCGCCGGCGGCCTGGCGCATCCACCCGATACTGGCCGGGCATGCCCTTCCAGGCGCAGCGGTCGCCACCGCCACCCAGTTCGCACGCCAGCGCCGACAGCATCATGGTGGCCAGTATCAGCAGTCGATGCAGCATGGTGGCCCGGTTACTTGCGGTCGATGTCGAGCACGGCCTGTGCAAACGCCGTGGGCGCTTCCTGCGGCAGGTTGTGGCCGATGCCGCCCGTGATGTCGCGATGCTCGTAGCGCCCCGTGAACTTGCTCTTGTAGGCGCTGGGCGCCGGGTGCGGCGCACCGTTGGCGTCGCCTTCCATCGTGATGGTGGGCACGCCGATGGTGGGCCCCGTGGCGAGCTTCTTCTCGATGTCGTCGAACTTCGACTCGCCCTCGACCAGGCCCATGCGCCAGCGGTAGTTGTGAATCGTGATGGCCACATGGTCGGCGTTGTCCAGCGACACGGCGCTGCGCGCGAACGTGGCGTCATCGAACTTCCACTGCGGCGACGCGAGCTTCCAGATCAGCTTGGCAAAGTCATGCGTGTACTTCGTGTAGCCCGCCGCGCCGCGGTCCGTGGCGAAGTAGAACTGATACCACCATTGCAGTTCGGCCTCGGGCGGCAGTGGCAGCTTGCCGGCAGCCTGGCTGCCGATCAGGTAGCCGCTGACCGAGACCAGGCCACGGCAGCGGTCGGGCCACAGCGCGGCCATGATGTCGGCGGTGCGGGCGCCCCAGTCGAAGCCGGCCACGACGGCGGTGCGGATCTTGAGTGCGTCCATCAGCGCAATCATGTCGACCGCGATGGCCGACGGCTGGCCGTTGCGCTTGGTCTCCGGCGACAGGAACGTGGTGGTGCCGTAGCCGCGCAGGTGCGGGATGATCACGCGGTAGCCACGCTGTGCCAGCAGGGGCGCGACATCGACGAAGGCGTGAATGTCGTACGGCCAGCCGTGCAGGAGCAGGGCCACCGGGCCGTCGGCCGGGCCCAGTTCGGCATAGCCGACGTTGAGCACGCCGGCGTTGACCTGATTGATGGTGGCGAACGACGTATGCGTGCCGGGCGTGACCGGCGCCAGTGGCGCGGCCTTCGACACGCCCGACTGCGCGTGCGCGGACCCAATCACGCCAAGCTGGGCGGCAGCCAGCGCCAGGCCGGCGGTGCCAAGAAAGTTGCGGCGCGGCAAATCGATGGTCTTGCTCATGTTTTCTCCTTTGCGTCTGACGCTAGCGTTCTACTTCGAGGGTGGCTTGTATTTCGCTTCTATCGGGCCGAAGCGCCCTCCCACATCGCGATGCCGAAGGGCTCGGTAGGGGCCTTCGACGGACGTCCCGTGCTGGAGGGTTGGCACGAGTCTAGGGAGGTGCCGCAAGCCGCATGTGTCGGCCTGCCCCGTTTTTGTATCGCTGTGTATGCAGACCCGGGCCGCTCGATATGCGGATACAAATCCGCCGCTCAAATCCGCGCCCATACGTCTTTGGTATGACCCCGGCATGCCGATGCGCTACGGCTGTCGGACCAACGGGCAATGCACACCGGGGCCGGGCATGCCTACCATGTGCGCACGGGGCACGCGGGTGTTGGCCCTGGGGAGAGACATCATGGATCAAGCCAATGGGCTCGAACTGGTCCGGCTGCGCGCGGCGGCGTCCGCGCTGAGCCAGGACGCACGGCTGTGGCGCTGGTTTTCCGACCAGATGGAAGAGCACCGGCTCATTTGCGAACGCAACCGGGACTGGTGGCATATCACCGTCGCCGGGCGCGAACTGGCCTGCGACCGATCCTTCGATGTCGCCGTGCGCGCGGCCTACGCGCTGAGCCGCGCGCTGGAAGCCGTGTAGCCGTCGTTGCAGGGGCGCCATGGGGCCCCTCTGCGGCGCCAGCACCACACAGTCGTTTGCAATTTCATCGAAAGCGTCGATAATTCCGCTTCGCGTTGGGCGGGCCGACGTCGATATCGCGCCGTTTCCCGGCAATTTCATCGAATCCTTGTGCATCTTCGGTCATCCGGCTGGGGCACGGTCCGTTCTGCTGCGTCACGCGCAGCGCCTGGGGTCGCCCCCGCAAGCCCCGGGCAGAACGTCCATGCATAGTGAGAACCACGATGAACAGCAGTGCCGCCTTGATGCGGGAACCGACCGACGACGGTGTCGTACTGGTCGTCGATGACGACCTCGACGTGCGGCGCGCCCTCTCGGGGCTGTTCCGCTCGGTCGGGCTCGCCAGCGAGTCCTTTAGCTCGGGCGAGGAACTGCTGGCCCACGAATTTCCGGACCAACCCACCTGCATCGTGCTCGATGTGCGCCTGCGCGGCGCCAGCGGGCTGGACCTGCAGGGTCATCTCAACCGCGCCGGCAAGAGCGCGTCGATCGTGTTCATCTCGGGCTACGGCGACGTGCCGATGACCGTGGCCGCCATGAAGGCGGGCGCCGTCAATTTCATTGCCAAGCCGTTCCGCGAACAGGATCTGCTCGATGCCGTCAACGAGGCATTGCAGCGCGACCGCGACCGCCGCCAGGCCAGCTCGCAGACCCAGTTGCTGCGGGAGCGCCTCGATACCCTGACCGGCCGCGAGCGCGAAGTCATGAAGCTGCTGGTCCACGGCCTGATGAACAAGGAAGTGGCGGACGAACTCGGCATCAGCCAGGCCACCGTCAAGATCTACCGCGGGCAGGCCATGCGCAAGATGCAGGCGCGAACCTTTGCCGAACTGATTCTGATGGCCCAGGCACTGGGCATGGTGACGCCGGGCACAGGCCCCGGCGGCGACGGCGGCCCCGACGCCGACGCGGACTGACGGGCGAGTCATGGCGGCCAGCACCGTTCAGGCGGGCTGCGCCGCGCCCATGATCCGCTGACCCAGTGCGATCCCCCACTTGACCAGGCGCCGGTCGGCCGGCAGCTGGTCCTGTTCCCATGCAGCCAGCGCCGCGTCGATACCGTCCGCACCCTCCGCCTTGTCAACGGCGCGCCCCTGCAGCGCCCGCGCCAGCGCCACGGCGTTGGCCGCGGCCTTGCCGGCCCCGGCGCCGGTGTGCGGGCGCGCCACGAACGCCGCGTCGCCCAGCAGCACCACGCGCCCGAACACCATGCGCGGGACCTCGTAGTCGTGAATCAGCTGCAGGAACGGATCGGGCGTGGCGGTGACCAGCCCCGCCAGCGCGGGCGCCAGCACATCCAGCGCGCCCATCTGGAGGTTGCGTATCTCGGCGTCGCGCATGGCGCCGGGCGGCAGGGAATAGTTGTGGCGCTGGCCCACGCGGTCCTGCAGCAGCGCATCGAGTTCCGGCCCCTGCGCGATCTTGCGATACCAGACCCAGTTCTGCCGGCGCTCGCCGGGCCGCACGCTGCCGTCTTCGCCCGGAATCCGGTACGACAGGAACTGGTGCGCCCGGCCGTCCTGGAACACGAAGCTGTTGCGCAGCAACGGCTCGCTGACGCTCGGGAGCGCCGTTTCGGACAGAACGCCGCGCCACGCCGCATATCCGGCGTAGGTGGGCCGGGCACCGGGCAGAAGCTGTGCGCGCACCGCCGACAGTGGGCCGTCGGCGCCAATCAGCAGGTCGCCTTCTTCGGCGTGGCCCGACGCGAAGCGCGCCGTTACCCGGCTGCCATGCTGCGCGAACGCCGTGAAGGTTTCGCCGGCACGCAGCGTGGCGGGGTCCACGGCGCGGCGCAAGCGCAGGTAGAGGCCGTTCCAGGCGATCTGGGTCTGCGGCATGTACGCGCGTCGCTCGGCGCCGTTCCGGTCCACGAACACGCGGTCGCGCGACGGCACGCCGAAATCGGCGCCCGGATCGATTCCGGCGAAGTCGAGCGCGTCGATAACCGCTGGCTGCAGCACCAGGCCGCCGCCACGGCTGTCCAGTTCCTGGGGAGACCGCTCGAAGACGACGACGTCCCAGCCGGCTGCCCGCAGGCAGACGGCGCTGAACAGGCCGCCAAGCGAGCCGCCGATGACGAGGGCGCGGGGGCGTGGTGGTGTGCGCATGGTTGACTCCGGGTGGAAACGAGATATGTGAAATGGGGACGGGGGACGGGAAAGCGGCTCAGGGCGCAATCAGGTGGCGCAGCCGCTCGCCGGCCAGCGGCATGTCGCGCAGGCGCTGGCCCGTGGCATCGAACAGGGCATTGCCGATGGCGCCGGCGGTCGGGCCCATTGCCGCTTCGGCCACACCCAGGAACGGGGTGCCGGGGCGATCCACCAGATGCACGCGCACCTGCGCGGGTACCGCGGAAAAGCGCAGGATCGGATAGCTGCCCCAGTCGAAGCTGCGCACGCCATTGGCGTCGAAGCGCAGTTGCTCGTAGAGCGTCCAGCTGGCCGATTGCAGGATGCCGCCCTCGATCTGGTTGCGCACGCCATCGGGATTGACGATCTGTCCACAGTCCACCGCCACGTCGGCGTGTGTCAGCCGAACTTGGCCCGTATCGCGTTCCACGGCCACTTCCACCGCCATCGCCACGTAGGCCATCAGGTTCTTGTACTTGCCGAAGGCGAAACCCACGCCGTGTCCGGGCTTGCGCTGGCGGCGCGGCCAACCGAACCGCTGTGCCGCCAGACGGATCACGTCGAGCGCGCGGGGGTCGTCCATGTGGCGGATGCGGAATGCCACCGGGTCGGTGTCCGCCGCACGTGCCAGGTCGTCCATGAAGGTCTCGATGGTGAACACGTTCATGTGCGCGCCCAGCGACCGCATGGCCGACGTGCGTAGCGGCATGGTCGGCGAGAAGTTGTTGACGATATGGCTCGCGGGCAGCCGGTAGAGCGGAATCGCGTTGCGGTCGCCGCCGCCCTCGGGTTGCAGCATCGGCGTGGACGGCGCCGGCTTGAACGGCCGCGCGAGCTGCGTGGCAGGCAGCAGCCGGCCGGCGTTGACCACCCGTTCGTTGTGGGAACTGCTCCACAGCGCATAGTCCCAATCGACGATCGTGCCGTCGGCCGACAGCGATGCCTTGACGTGCGTGACCATGGCCGGTGTGAAGTGGTCCCACATGTGTTCCTGGTCGCGCATCCATTGCACGCGCACCGGGCGCCCCGGCAGGGCGCGGGCCAGCAGCGCGGCGTGCGCGGCCACGTCGTCGGCGCCGTTGTGGCCATAGCAGCCCGAGCCCTCCACATGCACGCAGCGGACGGCATCCTTGGGCAGCGACAGCATCTCGGCCAGGCCGTCGCGCAGCGGGTAGACCCCCTGCGAATGGGTCCAGACGGTCAGTTTGCCGTCCTGCAGATGACCCACCGCGCACGACGGGCCGATCGATCCGTGCATCAGGTAGCGTTTCGTGCAGGTGGCCTCCAGTGTCTTCGCCGCCGGCGGCATCGGCGCCCTGGTGTCCGCAATCACGATGCGCTCCGTGGCGATCTGGCGCAACTGCGCCGCCACCTGGTCTGGCTGGGGCAGGGCGCGGCCCTTGCCCCAGCGGCACCCGGCCGACAGCGCGCGCTGGGCCTGCACCGCCTGCCATTCGCGCTGGGCCACCACGGCCAGCATGCTGCCGTCGCGCACGATGGCGATAAAGCCGGGCGTGGCGCGCGCGCCGGCTTCGTCCACGGACAGCAGCGGCGCCTCGTAGGCCGGCGGCAGGACCACGCGGGCATGCACCATGCCAGGCATCTTCAGGTCCTGCACGTAGCTGGGTCCACCGGTTACCTTGCCGGGGATATCCAGGCGCGGCATGGCGGTGCCGATCACGGTGAACGATGCCGGATCGCGTAGCGGCGACGTCGGCGTGGCCATCGTGTGCAGGTTCACATGCGGCAGCAGTTCGGCAAACGTGACCGAACGGCCATCGCGGGCCGCGATGCGCGCGTCGCGCGCGGTCAGCGTGGCCGGGTCCGCGCGCAGCACGCGCGCGGCGGCATCGGTCATCAGGCCGCGTACCTGGGCTGCGGCATGCAGCAGCGCGCTGCCGCTGTCGGCCATCGTATGGCTGCCGGCGGTCAGTCCTTCGTCCGGCAGCCGCACGGTGTCGGCCGTCAGGAACGTGATGCGGCGCGGATCGATCTGCAGTTCCTCGGCGGCCACCTGCAGCAGCGCGGTGCGAATACCGGTACCGAGTTCGACCTTGCCCGTATGGACGGTGACGGCGTTGTCAGGTGCCACGCGGATCCAGGCGTCCAGATACGGGTTGGTCTTCAGGCTGCCGGGCAGCTTTTCGAGCCCCTTGCCCACGTGAATGGCCGCGCCTTCGTCGGCCAGCACCATCTGCGCCAGCGCCTGCCTGCCCGGCAGTAGCGAGAAGCCCACCAGCAGCGAGCCGGACACCATGAAGGCGCGCCGGCCCGGATTGGCCACGTTCGCGATGTCGTCTACGGGATCCATCATGCGGCCTCCGTGGCGGGTTTGATGCCGGTCTTGCCGGCATCCGCCACTGCGCGAATGGCTGCGAGGATGCGCATATGCGTGCCGCAACGGCACAGGTTGGGCTCCATGTGCGCGCGGATCTCGGCATCGTCCGGATGCGGGTTGCGATCGAGCAGCGCCTGGGCGCGCATGATCATCCCGGCGATGCAATAGCCGCATTGCGCCGCCTGGTGATCGATGAACGCCTGCTGCAGCGCGCCGGGCTTGCGCGCGCTGCCAAGGCCCTCGATGGTCCGCACCGGGCGCTTGCCCACGGCCGACACCGGCAGCAGGCACGAGAAAGTCGGCTGGCCATCGACGATCACGGTACAGGCGCCGCATTGGCCCAGGCCGCAGCCGAACTTCGCGCCGTTGAGCCGCAGGTCTTCGCGCAAGGCATAGAGCAGCGGCGTGGCGGGATCGATGTCGAGGGAATGGGTGGTGCCGTTGACGGTGAGCTGGATCATTGCGGGGCATCTCCCTTGCGGATGTCGGTAACGGCCTGCGCAACGTCGTTCCACGGCGGCAGGCGGGAATAGGTGGCCCGCAGATAGACGGTCAGGTCCGCGATCTGGCGATCATCCAGGGCCTGGTGGAACGCGGGCATGAAGTGCAGGGCGTCCTCGCCTTCCCATGGCACGCCTTGCAGGATCATCTGGATGGCGTTGCGCGGCGTGGTGGCATGGATGGCGCTGCTGGTGGCCAGGCTTGGCCGGTCGCCGAATTGCTGCATGGGCGACCGATCGCCGTGGCACGACGCACAGGCGCCGGCAAACAGCACCTGGCCACGCTGGACGGCCTGCGTATCGACGGGTGCGCTGCCGGGGCCGGCCTGCCGGGGGGCGGGTTTGCGCAGGCCCAGCAGATAGGCGGCAATGGCTTCGGCATCGGCCTGCGGCACGGTGCCCAGTTCGCGGGTCACGGGCAGCATCGGCCCGGCCGCGGCCCCATGTGCCGACGAGACACCGGTGCGCAGGTAGGTCACCAGTTCCGGCGCTGTCCACGGCACGGGGCCATGCGCCAGGGCGGCCAGCGACGGTGCCTCCCAGCCGTCGATCACCCCGCCTTCGAACGCCTGGCTCCATTTCTCCCCGCCGATCAGGTTCAGCGGCGTGTGGCACGCAGCACAGTGGCCGGGGCCGTCAACCAGGTACCGCCCGAGGTTCCATTGCGCGCTGCGCGAGGTATCGGGGGCCTGCGGGCCGGGCCGCAGGAACAGCACGTTCCAGAACGCCACCAGCGGGCGGAAATTCAGCGGGAACACCAGCGCGTTGGCTGGCGTGCGGGCCTGTACCGGATCGCGCCGCATCAGGTACGCGTAGGCCGCCGCGATATCGTCGTCCGACATGCGCGTGAAATGGATATACGGAAAGGCCGGGTAGAGCTGGTGCCCATCGCGGGCGATACCACGGCGCATGGCGCGCGTGAATGCCTCGGGCGACCAGTTGCCGATGCCCGTTTCCGGGTCGGGCGTGATGTTGGTGGAGTAGATCGTGCCAAACGGCGTGGCCAGCGGCAGGCCGCCCGCAAACGGCTTGCCGCCCCTGGCGGTGTGGCATACCGCGCAATCACCCTGTGCCACCACCTGGGCGCCGCGCAGCACGCGTTGCCGGTCGAACGATGCCGGAGCCGGTGGTGCCACCGGCGCGATAGCCGGCTCCCACATCAGGTACGCGGCCATTGCGATGGCCAGCATGGCGGCAATGAGGAGGATGGATAACCATCGGCGTGGCAACGGCATCTGGGGGCTCCCGTGGATTCCTGTGTCTTGTTGACAGGCATCGTAGAAGTCAGGGCAGGGTGGCTTCAATTGCCGCGTGGTCGGTGACGCGCTAAACGAAGGTATGAGATGGGAGCGGTCAGGCGTGTGGTGGCGGGCGCAATGGCTGACTCCCCTCGGCCGTGTGGGCGAGGGGAGTCAGCCAGGTCAGGCGCGGCAGCGGGCGCCTAGCGCAGCAGGTTGGTTTTCGCCAGTTCGACCAGTTCGTCGGCGCGGCCGTTCATGACGGCCTTCAGCGCCCACAGGCTGAAACCCTTGACCTGTTCCGCCTTGAGCGCGGGCGGCATGGCCAGCTCCTGGGTGTTGGTCACGACGTCGAGCAGGGCCGGCCCATCGTGCGCCAGCATCGACGCAACGGCATCCGGCAATAGCCGCGGGTCTTCCACGCGCTGCGCGTGCACGCCCACCGCGCGAGCCATGGCAGCGAAATCCGGGTTCTGCAGCGAGGTGCCGCTCTCCAGAAAGCCCGATGCCTTCATCTCCAGCGCCACGAAGCCCAGCACGCTGTTGTTGAAGATCACCACCTTGACCGGCAGCCCCTGCTGCACGAGCGTGAGGAAGTCGCCCATCAGCATGGCAAAGCCACCGTCGCCGGACAGGCTCACCACCTGCCTGTCGGGGAAGGCGGCCTGCGCGCCGATGGCCTGCGGCAGCGCGTTGGCCATCGACCCGTGCGCCAGCGATCCGATCAGCCGGCGCCGGCCATTCATGTGCAGGTAGCGTGCCGCCCAGATGGTGGGCGTGCCCACGTCGAACGTGAAGATCGCATCGTCGGCGGCCTGCTCGCTGACCAGCCGGGCCAGGTATTGCGGATGGATCGGGCGCCGGCCGCTGTCGCCGGTGGCCAGGTCGTCCAGCTGCTTGCGTGCGTCGCGGTAGTGGCGCACGCTCGCATCGAGGAAGGCGGTGTCGGCCTGCGGGGTCAGGCGTGGCTGCAGCGCGTCGAGCGTGGCGGCCACATCGCCCACGAGGCCGAGATCCAGCCGCGTGCGACGCCCCAGGTTTTCCGGCCGTACGTCGATCTGCACCACGCGGGCTCGTTCGGGATAGAACTGGCGATACGGGAAGTCGGTGCCCAGCATGACCAGCGTGTCGCAGTTTTGCATGGCGTGGTAGCCGGAACTGAAGCCGATCAGCCCCGTCATGCCCACGTCGTAGGGGTTGTCGTATTCGATGAATTCCTTGCCGCCCAGCGCGTGCACCACCGGCGCCTTCAGTGTCTCGGCCAGCCGCACCACCTGGTCGTGCGCGCCGGCGCAACCGCGCCCGCACAGCAGCGTGGTGCGCTGGCCGCCACGCAGCAGTTCGGCCAGTGCGTCCAGCGAAGCGGCGTCGGGCACCACCACGGGCGCGGGCAGCGTCATCGACGCCGGTGCGGATATCCCTGCCGTCGCAACGGCCCGCAGCGCCACGTCACCGGGAATGACGATGACCGCCACGCCCCGACGCCCCACGGCCGCGCGAATCGCGGTCTCGAGCACGCCGGGCAGCTGCTCCACGCTGGACACCAGTTCGCAATAGTGGCTGCATTCGCGGAACAGCTGCTCGGGATGCGTTTCCTGGAAATAGTTGCGGCCGATCTCGGCGCTTGGAATGTGTGCGGCAATGGCCAGCACCGGCACGCGTGAGCGATGGCAATCGAACAGCCCGTTGATCAGGTGCAGGTTGCCCGGCCCGCAGCTGCCGGCGCACACGGCAAGGTTGCCGGTCAGGTGCGCTTCCGCGCCGGCCGCGAAGGCAGCGGTTTCCTCGTGCCGGGTGTGGATCCAGTCGATGTCGCCGCGCTGGCGCAGCGATTCGGTCAGTCCGTTGAGGCTGTCGCCAACGACGCCGAAGATGCGGCGAACGCCGGCGCCGTGCAGCACCGAGGTGATCAGATCGGCTGCATTTTCCGTGGCCATGCTGTGCTCCTTGTCCGGAAGGGATGCCTGTCAGATAAGCCAGGCAGCGAAAGATTCAACCTAGCCTACGTCGGGCAGATCCGCCAGCCTTGTATTCCGGTGGCCGCACTTTCGAATTCGCACGGTACGCCGGGGCGGCTACTGCTGGCGCGGAATCGAGAAGGCAAAGCGGCTGCCGTGCGGCGCCAGCGCCTCGGCGCGCAACTGGCCGCGATGCGCTTCGACAATCGACTTGCAGATGGCCAGCCCCATGCCCATGCCGTTGACCTTGGTGGTGTAGAACGGCTCGAACACCTGCTCGGCAAGGTCCGGCCCGATGCCGGTGCCGGTGTCGGCTACGCTGACTTCCAGCCACTGGTCATCGACCAGGCGCGTGGCGAGGTGCAGCAAGCGTGGCCTGTCGTGGATCTCGCCCATGGCGTCGATGGCGTTGACCACCAGGTTCAGGATCACCTGCTGCAACTGGATGTCGTCGCCAAAGGCATGCGCGGGTTCGGCATCGAGCGACAGTTTCAGTGCAATCTGGCGCCGCTCGAACTCGTTGCGCGAAATCGCCAGGATATGGCGGATGGCCTGGTGGATGTCCACCTGGGCCAGCACCGGCGCGGCGTTGCGCGTCAGCGCCTGCAAGCTGCGGATCATGTCGCCTGCGCGCTGGCCTTCGCTGCGGATCGCCTCCAGCCCTTCGCGCGCATTGGCGATGTCGGGCGTGGGCCGGGCCAGCCAGCGCAGGCTGGCGCCGGCATTCGACACGATCGACATCAGTGGCTGGTTCACCTCGTGCGCGATCGACGCGGTCAGTTGGCCCACCGTGGTGGCGCGCGCTACGCGGGCCAGGTCGGCCTGGGCGCTGCGCAGCGCGTCTTCGGCCTGGCGGCGCGCGGTGATGTCCGTCACCGTGCCCACGTAGTCCAGTTCGCCATCGTCGCCGGGCAACGGCTTGCCGATGGCGGCCAGGTAGCGGATCGATCCGTCGGACCGCACGATGCGGTGCTCCACGCGGACGGTGGCCTGCCGCGCGACATGGGTCTCGGTGACGTGCCGCACCATCTCGCGGTCCTCGGGATGCATGTGCGACAGGAAGACCGCGAACGGCAGGTCGTGCTGGTCGGGGTCGAGTTCGTAGATGCGGCGCAGTTCGTCCGAGCCCGTGAAGCGGTCGCGCTTCAGGTCCCAGCGCCAGCTGCCCGTGTGGCTGACACTTTCGCCCATGGCCAGCGATGCCTCGCTGGCGCGCAGTTCGCGCTCCACCTGCTGGCGGCGTTCGTTTTCGGCCAGCAGGTCGTCGTAAAGCCGTGCCGTGCGCAGCGAGATGGCCGCCTGCGAGGCGATCAGCTCCAGCACGCGCGTGCGGTCCAGCGTGAAGGCGTCGCGCACCAGGCGGTTTTCAAGGTAGAGCGCGCCGATGGCCTCGTTGTGGCGCAGCATCGGAATGCACAGCGCGGAGATGTCCGCCATGCCCGCCAGTTCCGCCGGCTCCGACAGCTCCGCCCGGTGGGCGGCCAGCCCGAAGTACGGGTCGGTCGCAAACGGGTTGGCGCCGGCCGACGTGCCGGCCATGGCGGCCTGTCCCGTGCGTACCGCCGTATGGAGCATGGTCACGGGCAGTGCGCTGGTGGTGACCGGGTCTTGGGTGACGCGCACATGAATGCCATCGGCCGTGGTGTCCGCGCTGGCCTCGACGACCGGCCCTTCGGGGCGCATGCGGATCAGCAGGCCGCGTTGGGCGCCGGCGTACTCGAGCACGATCGTCATCAGCTTGTCGATCAGGCGGTCGAGACGGATTTCCTCGCTCAGTGCCCGGGATGCCTTGATCACGCTCTCGGCATCGAGCGTCTGCGCGCTGGTGCCCAGATGCCAGGTACGCAGTGGCGTGGCCTCCACGATATCCGGATGGTCGGATTCCAGTTGCCGTGCCTTGCCGACGGCGCCCCAGCGCAGGTATGCGTCGCGCGCATGGCGACGATGCGCGGCGGCGGCCGATGCCAGCCCATGCGCGTCGCCGAGCCGCGCCGCGCGCTCGTGGGCCATGGCCGCAACCTGCACGAAGCCGTGCGCGGTGGCATGGGCGATGGACCGTTCGTAGCGCGACATGGCCGTCAGCGCGTCGCCTTCCAGCCGGGCCAACTCGGCCTCCACCAGCAGCGCCTTGTCGGCGAACGTCAACGGGTTGGTTTGCGCCCAGTCGCGCAGCTTGCGGGCGTCGGCACGCAGCATCTGCCAGGCTGCCGCATCGGGCGCGGCCGGCGATGCGTCGAGCTGGGCGGCAAGCGTCAGCGCACGCATCAGGTGGAAGTCGAGCTGATGGATATGGGCCGGCGCTGACCATGCGAACGTGGCCGCGTGGTCGAGACACCGCGCGGCCGCATCGACATGGCCAGCCAGCAGCAGGACGTTCGACCGATACACGGCCTGCCAGAACTCGAACGTGCTGAGGCGTTCCTCGGCGGGCGCCTGACCCGTCGGCACGCCGGCGGCCTGCCACGCAAGCGTCCGCAGCCCCTCGACGAACCGTTGTTGCAGCAGCAGGATGGCCTCCACGTCGCCGAACCGGGCGGCGCGTACGAACTGCAGGCCGCGCGCGATTTCGGCCTCGACCTCGTCGAGCGGATCGCCACGCGCCAGCATGACGGCCACGACATGACAGCACGCATAGCAGGCCGTGGTGATGTCGCCGTGTGCCACGCCCGCGGCAAAGCCGGCCCGTGCGCACTCGATCGAATAGGACAGCGGCTGGGTCCATACGCTGAGCTGGTCCAGCGGCAACAGGGTGCGCGCCTCGTGCCCGGCGTAGCCGGCACGTGTGGTCAGCCGTCGCGCCAGTTCCCCGTAGCGAAAGCCGTCGTGGTATGCCCCATAGCGATGGCACACCAGCACGCCGAGCCAGCCCAGCGACGCGGTGGCCGATGCGCTCATGCCACGTGCCAGCGTGAGCCGCATCATCTGGCACAGCGTGGCGAACGCCAGGTTCGGGTCCGTGAAGCTGGCCGGAATCTGCAGTGCCGCCAGCAGGCCCATGGCGGCGTCGATGCGGGCGTCGGCCACATCCGGCAGGGCAAGCAGGGCGTCTAGCTGCGTGGCGTCTAGCTGCGGCCGGATCTCGGCATATAGCGCATCGCACAGCGCATCGGAGGGATGCGGCGGCAGGTCGATGCCGAAGCCATGCAGCCCCTCGATGGCCTGCTGTACCGCCAGTGCATTCTCGGACCGTCGCATGTGAATTTCGATCTGCAGCCGGTATACGCCGGTCTGCCGCAATGGGCCGGTCGGCCGTTGGAGCAGTTCGGCGGCCAGCGCCAGCGCCTCGTCGAGCCGGCCTTGCAGGAACCAGCAGTGGGCCTGTTCCTCGCGCAGCGAGAACACCAGCCCGTCTGCGGCAGCGGACGGCATGCCCGGCCCGCACGCGCGGCGCAGGCCGCTGTCGATGTACTGCAGCGCCGCGGCGTAGGCGGCCGTGCTGCGAGCGCGCCGCGCGGCGTCCAGAAACAGCGTGGCAATCGCACGGGCGTCGTCGATCGACGTCTGCTGCGTCTCGCCGTGCATCAGCAGGTCTGCGGCACGGAACAGCAGGTCGTCGCGCCCATCGCGCCCGGTCGATTGCGAGAGCAGGCGTCCTGCACGCAGGCTGAGCCGGGCGCGTGCGGTCGCGTCGAGGCCGTCGTGTGCGGCTTCCTGGATGCGGTCGTGCGTGAAGAAGTACGCCTGCTCGGCCAGCATCAGCAGCCCCGCGGCGCGCGCCGGCGCCAGCCGCGCATGCAGTGCGCGTTCGGACAGGTCGAAGATGTCGCAAAGCAGTGCGACCGGAGAATGGCTGCCCAGGCACGCCATGCCGCGCAGGCAGTCGCGCGTTTCCGCCGGCAGCCGGTGCAGCCGCTGGAGGCACAGTTCGGCCACGTTGTCGGTGTAGCTGCGCTGCTCGATGGCCACCAGGTCGAACTGCCAGCTGTCGCCCTGGGGCGAGCAGTGGATCAGCCGTTCGTCGGCCAGCGTCCGCAGGAACTGCCTGACGAAGAACGGGTTGCCCAGCGTCTTGGCGTGGACCCGCTGCGCGAGGGTCTGCACGGCCGGCTCGGGCATGCGCAGGGCCTCGGCGAGCAACGTGGCGACCGATGCCACCGACAGGTTGGGCACGGCGATGTCCCGCACGGCGGACCGCTGGCGCAGTGCGGCCAGCGGCGACGCGTCAGCGGTGCGCGCGCTGCAGACCAGCAGCATGGGCAGCGGCGTCGAGGCATCGGCCAGGCGCGCCAGAAGCTGCAGCGACGGCTGGTCGATCCACTGGATATCGTCGATCAGCAGCACGAAGGGCAGGTCTGGCTGCGCAAACGCCTGCACCAGCTGGCGCATCGCGATGCCGACGTGCACATCGGCATCGGCGCCTTGCGCGGCGGGCGGCGCCGGAAAATCGGCGACCAGCAGTCGCAAGGCCGGCGCGATGCGCGCCGCAACCTGCCCGTAGCTGCCGAGGCCCTGCGCCAGCCGCAGTTGCCACATCCGCACCGCCTCTTCGGGCAGGCCGAGGATCTGATGAACCAGCATGCGGAAGGCATCGGCGAGGACGGCGTAGGGCACGGCCTGGCGGGACGGGTCCGCCTTGCCGGTCGCGCACCACGCGCGCCGCGCCTGCATGGTCTGGAGGAAGGCCTGCGTCAGGGTGCTCTTGCCTGCCCCCGATGGCCCGGCCAGTGCCGCCACGGCCGGTGTGCCACTGGCCTGCACTCTGGCGAACGCGTCGGTCAGGGCGGCAAGTTCGCCATTGCGCTCGTAAAGGCTGTCCGGCAGCGCCAGATCGGCGGAGATGTCGCGCTCGCCGGTTTCGAACGGTTCGATATGGCCATGCGAATGCCATGCATCGACGCACCGGGTCAGGTCGGCGTGCAGTCCGGCGGCGGTCTGGTAGCGGCGCGACGGGCTCTTTTCGAGCAGCTTGAGCACGATTCGCGACAGCATGGACGGCACGCCGGGTGCGATGGCATCGGGCGGCAGCGCCGTGCCGGCGACGTGGCCGTGAATCCATTCGCCAAGGTCATCCGGGTTCCTGACGCCAAACGGCAATTGCCCGGTCAGCAACTGGTAGACGATGACACCCAGCGCGTAGAGATCGCTGCGTGCGTCGATGGCATGCCGCGTGCGCCCCGTGTGCTCGGGCGACATGTACGCCGGGGCTTCGCCCGCCAGCATGGTCAGGGCGGGGCGGTCGGCATCGGGCTGCGAGGCGTGGATGGCAAAGCCGAAGCGGCCGATCCGGCAGCGTCCCGCGTCATCGACGAACAGGCTGCACGGCGTGATGGCGCGATGCACGAGGCCGCACTCGTGTACGGCCTTCAGCGCCGCGCTGGCACCGAGCGCGATCGACAGCACCTGCGCCACGGGCAGGCGCTGGCCCGCCAGGGCGGACACCGGGGTGCCGGCGTGGTCGTCGTAGATGGCCGCCACGCCCTGGCGGTAGCGGGTGAGCGCGCGCGGCACCAGCGCCCATTCCGCGCGCAGCAGTCCGCGCTGCGCGAATTCGGTCTCGATGCGCCGCGCGGCATCGGGCTCCGCGCGCGGGGACGCCGCGTGTGCCAGCATCAGCGTGCTGCCGGTGCGGGCATGCGCACCGCGCGAGAGTGCCACGATGCCATCCTGCACGCAGGCTTCGAAGCGGTATTCCGACAGGGAGAGCGCGTCTTGCGGGCCGTTCCGGAAGTGAGTCGGCAGGCTGGATTCGTCGGTCGTCATGGGGCGGCGCCGGAGAAAAATGGGAGACCTGGGAGCGGGCCTAGTTTCCGGGGCGGATGTGCAGGGCGTCCTCGATGCAGCCGATGATATCCGTATCCTGAAAGGGCTTGTTCAGGAAACAGGCCGCGCCGGCGTCGCGGGCACGCTGTTCGTAGCCTTCCTGTGCGAAGGCGGTCATGAAGATGACGGGCATCCTGTGCCCGCGGGCGCGCAGCGCCTCGCACAGGGCAAAGCCGTTCATGCCGGGCATCTGCACGTCGGTGATGACGCAGTCGATGCCGGCGATCGACGGGGATGCCAGAAGTTCCGAGCCGCCGCCATAGAGTTCCGCGGTCATGTCCAGCGAGCGCACCAGTCTGCCCATGGCATGCCGGACGGAGGCGTCGTCGTCGACAATGGCAATCACGGGGGTGGCAGTCACACGGAATCCTTGAGAAGTCTGGAGCGGTGACAGGGGCCACCGCTCGCGCACAGCATAATCCCGCCGGGCCATGCTCGACATCATACGGTGGTATTGCCGGTGCGCCGCCGGCAGCGGAAGCCGGCGCAGCAACCATGATCCGCGCGGAAACCCACAAGGATATTCGCTTCCGCCCCGCTCCGCCACGAATCGGAGCGAACCCATACCAAGGTATGAGTGACGCCCCGTGCGTGGCATCCGACCTCAGAAGTTGTGCCGCATGCCCAGGGCGAACGTCTGCGGGTCGGCCCCGGCGCTGACGCCCAGTTCGTTGATCGCGAAGTCGTAGATCGCGTTCTTCCTGTTGTTGATGCGGCTGTAGAAGACGAACAGCGCCGTGCGTTTGGACAGCGGATAGTCGTAGCCGACCGTGAACTGCGTGGCGCCGGTCTCCGGGCCGCTGCGGAAAAAGCCGATCGTATCGGTGGATGACCCCGTGCCGTTGGCGGCCAGCGCAACGCCCAGCCGCACGCTGCCCGGGCCCAGCTGCTGCACCAGCGACGCATAGTAGCCGTTGCGCTGCAGGTCGCCGGTGTCGGTGCGGTAGTGCAGGTGTTCGTAGAGCGCCGAAATGCGCGTGCCCTTGAACAGCTGGTAGGCCACACCTACCTTCAGTGCATCGTCGTTACGCCCGGCGGCCTGGTAGTGCTGGTGGATTTCGTAGGCAAGCGTGGCATTCAGCGGCCCCTGGTCGTAGACCACGGCGGCCGAATACAGCGCCGGGTTGCGCGCGACCGTGTTTTTCTCCTCCGGCAGGCCCCAGCCCAGCCAGACGCTGACGCCGGCCAGCTGCGGCGTGCGGTACTGCAGGATGTTCTTCTGGCGCCGGTCGAACGAGCTGGTGTCCTGCACGTTATCCGAGCTGGACGTCGAGCCGTTGCCGATCAGCGCCATGTAGCCGGCCGTGGTTGGATAGTACGGGTCGTACGCCATGGTCGACTCGGTATAGGGCGTATGCCAGTGCCCCATGAACAGCAGGCCGTAGTCGCCCTGCAGGCCGATGCGGGAATTACGCGTGGCGATGCCGCCCTGGCCGTTGTCGATCGACAGGTTGCTTTCGATCTGCCAGACGGCCTTGAGGGAACCGCCCAGCCCTTCCTCGCCGCGCAGGCCCCATACCGAGCGGTAATTGGTCTGGCGGACCACGCTGCCCAGCGACGTGCCGTCGGTGGCCGTGCTGGCACGCGAGTATTCGATGGCGGTGTTCAGCCGGCCGTAGATCGTCACGGAGTCGGCCGCCAGCGCCGATGCGGGTGCGGCCAGCGCCGCCAGCAACGCCAGCCCGTCAGTGCGCCGCATCGGTCTTTTCATCGGTCTTTGCCGTCAGCGTGGCGGGTCCGGGCGTGCCGGTGATCTTCGGCACGCACTCGGAATGGAACCACGAGAGGGTCACGGGCTCGCCGGCGATCATGCGCTTGATCGGCGGCACCACCTGTTCGCCGATCAGCATGCCCAGCAGGCCGATCAGCGCCACGGCCGGCGGCGCGGGCGAGCGCACCTGCATCAGGGCATAGATGATGCCGACCAGGATGCCGGCGCCAAGAGAGACAAGATAGATCTTCATGATGGTCTCGCAATACAACAACACAACAACACAACAAAACAACGAAACGGTGGATGCCGGGATCAGCGCGTGGCGCCCGGCAGCCCCACGCCCAGCAGGTGCCGCACGCGCGGCGGCTCGCTGGCCACATGGAACCGGGCCACGTCGCGCTGCAGGTCGGCATCGGCATTCGGCACGCGCCGATGCTGGCGCAGGTGTTCGGCCCACGACTCGACCAGGAACCATTCGGTCAGCAGTTCCGGGTTGGCCGGGTCTTCCATGACGCCCCAGTTGAAGGCGCCGTCGCGCAGACGTTCCTCGGACAGGTGATGGACAGCGCGCAGGAATGCCTCGCGGTTGGCCGCCGGAATGCAGTATTCGATCAGGATCATGACCGGGCCGCGATCGTGGGCGATGTCGTCGGCCATCTCGGGTTCGGGCCAGTGATGCGCCGGCCCCAGGTCTTCCTCGCCGCGCGGCAGGCGGATGCGGTTCAGCAACAGTGCCGCCACGACCAGGCCCGCGCCGGCAATCAGCAGCGCGTGCGGCGTGCCCAGTGCCTGGGCCACAAAGCCCCACAGCAGGCTGCCGCCGGCCAGCGCGCCGTTGAATACCATCTGGTAGACGGCCAGCGCACGGCCGCGCACCCAGTTCGGCAGGATGGCCTGTGCCGCGCCGCCCAGCGTGGTCAGCGCCAGGATCCACGCCGCGCCCAGTACCAACAGCAGCGGCAGCGCCAGCCACACCGGCGGGGCGAACGACAGCCCGGCCATGACCACGGCGGTTGCGATGGCCGACACCAGGATCACGCCATCGCCATCCAGGCGCTTTTGCAGCGTGGGCATCGACAGCGCGCCCAGGATGGCCCCTGCGCCAACCGCGCCGAGCAGCACGCCGTACAGCCCGGCACCGCCGTGCAGCAGTTGTTTGGCCACCAGCGGCAGCAGCGCCCAGACGCTGCTGCCAAACGCGAAATGCACGGCCGCACGTAGCAGTACGATGTGAAGCTTGCTATGGGCCCGCGTGAAGCGCAGCCCGGCGCGGAAGGCGCTGAAGAAATGCTCGCGCAGCGGATCGCTCGGCTGCACGGGGCGCTTCCACCAGATCAGCGCGCCGATCACGAACACATAGCTGATCAGATCGGCACAGTAGGTGGCGGCCGCGCCGAACCCGGCCAGCAGCAGGCCGCCCATGGCCGGGCCGATGGCGCGCGCGATATTGACGCCCAGGCCGTTCAGGGCCACGGCCTGGCGCAGCGTATTCGCCGGCACCAGTTCGGGCACGATGGACTGCCAGGTTGGCCCCATCATCGCCGCGCCGATGCCGCCGGCAAACGCCAGCGCAATCAGGATCTCGATCGTCAGCCCGTTCTGCCACGACAGGAAGGCCAGCGAACCGCTGACGGCTGCCAGCGCGATCTGGATCACGATCAGGAAGCGGCGGCGGTCCAGGATATCGGACAGCACGCCCGCCGGAATGGCGAGCAGGAAGACCGGCAGCGTGGCCGCCGCCTGGATGGTGGCGACGGCGGCCGGCGACGACGACAGGTCGGTGGCCAGCCACGCACTGGCCACATCGCGCATGAAGCTGCCGATATTGCCCAGGATCGTGGCCACCCAGAGGACGGCGAACGTCGACTGGGCCAGCGGCGCGAACGAGCCGGACGACCTGGCCGTGGAGGGTGCGGCAGCTTGCGTCATGCGCGACCCCGCGTGCGCAGGTCGTGCCAGGCGACCAGCAGGAAGCCGCCCACCAGGCCCAGGTGCTCGAAGAACGCATTCATCAGCATGAAGTAGGCATCGGGCGGGGCGCTCCAGAAGCGGTTGGCCATGAAGGTGGCGGCCAGCGTGAAGGCGGCCAGCGCCAGCGCGCCGACCCAGCGGTACACGCCGAGCAGGATCATGGCCGGCGCAGCCAGTTCCAGCGCGATCGTGGCCGCCGCCATCGGCACGGCGGGGCTGAGGCCAAAATGCTGCATCTCGGCCACCGCGCCGGAGAAGTCGAACAGCTTGACGAGCCCGCCTTGCAGGTACGCCGCGCACAGCAGCAGCAGGGCGATCCAGTGCATCCAGCGTGGCAGCCGGTGCGTGGTGTCGCCGGCCGCCGCCAGCGGGGAAGAGGTATAGGGCATGACGGGTCTCCGGTTCGATGCAATGCGGATGGCGGGATGCGGCCGGCGTCAGAACGCCCAGCAGGAGCAGCCCAGGGCGCCCCAGAAGCTGCTTTCGTCCGACGTCGGCACGCTGGACGTCCACGCCCTGGCATGCGCGTGGCCGTGCACGCCGCACGAACTGGCGCAGCCGCAGGCGGTGTTCATCGCCAGCTGCCTTGCCTTGGCCGTCGGGCGCGGCTGGTACTGGCTGCCATGGCGGGCTGGCGACCAGTCCGGCATGGCCGGCGGAATGTCGGGCGAATGGGTGCCGAACTCGTTGTCGCCATAGACCACCTTGCCGCCCAGCACCGTCATCACGGACGTGATGTCCTGGATGTCGTCGCCCGGCACGGCGAAGTAGTCCGCCGACAGCACGGCCAGGTCGGCCAGCTGGCCAGCCTTGATCTGGCCCTTCTTGCCTTCTTCGGACGAGAACCACGTGTTGGCTTCGGTCCACAGGCGCAGCGCCGTCTCGCGGTCGAGCAGGTTGGCTTGCGGATACATCGACATGCCGCCCACGGTCTTGCCGGTGGTCAGCCAGTACAGCGACACCCACGGGTTGTACGACGCGACGCGCGTGGCATCGGTGCCGGCGCCAACCTTGACGCCCTTTTCCAGCATCTTCTTGATCGGCGGCGTGGCTTCGGCAGCCTTGGCCCCGTAGCGTTCGACGAAATACTCGCCCTGGTAGGCCATGCGGTGCTGCACCGCAATGCCGCCGCCCAGTGCCGCGATGCGGTCGATGTTGCGGTCGGAGATCGTTTCGGCGTGGTCGAAGAACCAGTTGAGGCCGTTGAACGGCACGTCCTTGGCCACCTTCTCGTAGACGTCCAGCGCGCGGTCGATGGTCTGGTCGTACGTGGCATGCAGGCGCCACGGCCAGCGTTTTTCGGCCAGCAGACGGATCACCGGCTCCAGGTCGGCTTCCATCGACGGCGGCATGTCGGGGCGCTCGACGCGGAAGTCCTCGAAGTCGGCGGCCGTGTAGACCAGCATTTCGCCGGCGCCGTTGTGGCGGTACAGGTCGTCGCCCTGGCCCGGCTTCACCGTGGAAGTCCAGGCCTTGAAGTCGCTCAGTTCTTCCTTGGGCTTCTGCGTGAACAGGTTGTAGGCCAGACGCACCGTGAGGTTGCCCTCCTTGTGGAGTTCCTCGATGACGTTGTAGTCCTCGGGGTAGTTCTGGTAGCCGCCGCCGGCATCGATCACGCCGGTCACGCCCAGGCGGTTCACTTCGCGCATGAAATGGCGCGTGGAGTTCTTCTGGTACTCGGGCGGCAGCTTCGGACCCTTGGCCAGTGTGGCGTACAGGATGGTCGCGTTGGGCTTGGCCAGCAGCAGGCCGGTGGGATTGCCGCTCTTGTCGCGGATGATCTCGCCGCCCGGCGGGTTCGGGGTGTCCTTGTTGTAGCCCACGGCGCGCAGCGCGGCGCCATTCAGGATGGCGCGGTCGTACAGGTGCAGGATGAACACGGGCGTATCCGGCGCCGCGGCGTTCAGTTCCTCGATGGTCGGCAGGCGCTTTTCGGCGAACTGGTGCTCGGTGAAGCCGCCGACCACGCGCACCCATTGCGGCGCGGGCGTGCGGGCGACCTGGTCCTTGAGCATGCGCATGGCGTCGGCCAGCGACCGCACGCCGTCCCAGCGCAGCTCCATGTTGTAGTTCAGGCCGCCACGAATGATGTGCATGTGGCTGTCGATCAGCCCGGGAATGGCCCGCCGGCCATTCAGGTCGATCACTTTCGTCCTGGCAGCCGCGAGCTTCATGATCTCGTCGCGCGTGCCGACGCTGAGGAAGCGGCCGTCCTGGATGGCCACGGCATCGGCTTGCGGGTTGGACTTGTCAAGGGTGGTGAACTTGCCGTTGACCAGGATGAGATCGGGAGTCGGGTTCGGTGACATGGCGAAAAGCTCCGAAGAGGCTGCCGCGCCGAGCGCGGCGGCCGAGGCGATGAACTGCCGGCGGGTAACTGACATGATTTCAGGCGGCTCAGGCGTTCAGGAAGGCCAGCAGGTCGGCATTGACCTGGTTGGCGTTGATCACGCACATGCCGTGCGAAGCGCCGGGGTAGACCTTCAGCGTGGCGTTCTTGACGATCTTGGCCGACAGCCTGGCCGAATTGTCGATCGGCACGATCTGGTCGTCGTCGCCGTGCAGGATCAGCGTGGGCACGTCGATCTTCTTCAGGTCCTCGGTATAGTCCACTTCCGAGAACTCCTTGATGCACAGGTACTGGCCCAGGATGCCGCCGGCCATGCCCTGCGCCCAGAAGGCGTCGATGGTGCCCTGCGATACCTTGGCGTTGGGGCGGTTGAAGCCGAAGAACGGCGTGGCCAGGTCCTTGTAGAACTGCGAGCGGTTCTCGGCAACGCCCTTGCGGATGTTGTCGAACACTTCCAGCGGCAGGCCGTTCGGGTAGGCGGCGCTCTTGGCCATGGTCGGGGGCACGGCGCCGATCAGCACTGCCTTGGCCACGCGCTTCGTGCCGTGGCGGCCGATGTAGCGGGCCACTTCGCCGCCGCCGGTGGAATGGCCAACCAGCGTGGCACCCTTGATGTCCAGCGCGTCGAGCACGGCGGCCAGGTCATCGGCGTAGGTGTTCATGTCGTTGCCCTGCGCCGGCTGGTCCGAGCGGCCATGGCCACGGCGGTCGTGGGCGATCACGCGGAAGCCCTTCTGCACCAGGAACAGCATCTGGGCGTCCCAGGCGTCGGCGTCGAGCGGCCAGCCGTGCGAGAACACCACGGGGCGGCCCGAACCCCAGTCCTTGTAGAAGATGCGCGTGCCGTCCTTGGTGGTCACGTAGTGACCCTGCTTCGACTGGCGGCCCGCGGCCGGTGCGGCTTCCGCGGCAGCCGGCGTCAGCGCGGCCATCGATGCCACGGTGGCAGCGGCTGCGCCCATGGTGCTGCCGACCAGCAGCTTGCGGCGCGACGCGTCGTGTTGTTCGGCCTGGGATTGGGGGGCGATGTTGGACATGAGATATCCCTGCAAGAAGTAGTTCAGATTGTTTGAGTTATCGGCCCGGCGTATTTCCTGGCTATCCGCCGGCCGTGCTGCGATGGCATGAACTGTAGCGGCGCGAATGCGGTGACTGCCGCACTCGCGCTGTACATTTCATTCAAATAAATTGAATGCCGATGGCGCGGGTGATTAGCGTGCCGGCACCGGCGCGATGGATTCATGCGGCGTGCCGGTGCGCTGGGCGGCCTTGTGGACCATCGTGTAGGCGTAGTCCACGCCCATGCCGTAGGCGCCCGAGTGTTCCTTGACGAGCTTCATCACGGCGTCGTAGGTGTCGCGGTGCGCCCAGTCGCGCTGCCATTCCAGCAGCACCTGCTGCCAGGTCACGGGCACGGCGCCGGCCTGCACCATGCGCTGCATGGCGTAGTCGTGGGCTTCCTTGGTGGTGCCGCCCGAGGCGTCGGCCACCATGTAGATCTCGTAGTCGCCTTCCAGCATGGCGCACAGGGCGAAGGTGGTGTTGCAGACTTCGGTCCACAGACCGGCCACCACGACCTTCTTGCGGCCGTTGGCCTTCAGGGCGTCACGCACCTTCTGGTCGTCCCAGGAATTCATCGAGGTGCGTTCCAGCGTCTTGGCATTCGGAAACACGTCGAGGATTTCCGGGTACGTGTAGCCCGAGAACGATTCGCTTTCGACGGTCGTGATGGTGGTCGGCACGTTGAAGATCTTCGCGGCCTTGGCCAGGCCCACCACGTTGTTCTTCAGCGCCTGGCGGTCCATCGATTGCACGCCGAAGGCCATCTGCGGCTGGTGGTCGATGATGATCAGCTGGCTGTTCTGCGGGGTCAGTACTTCGAGCTTCGGGTTCGACATGATGAAAATTCCTTGAAACGAAGGTTGGGGCTGGGCGCGGACGGCGCAGCGTGCGCTGGCCCGTCCTGCACCGGGGTTGCATCGAAGTCGTCATGCCTGGGCACAGGCAAGATGCGACCCGACGCAAGACTAGACGGCACATGCGTCTGCAGCCATTGGCCCATCGTATTAGGCGATCGTGTCTACGGATTAGCGGTCCGCCGCGGCGTCCGCGCGCGAA
Organism: Cupriavidus sp. 86D6; assembly: GCF_057815095.1. NCBI lineage: Bacteria > Pseudomonadati > Pseudomonadota > Betaproteobacteria > Burkholderiales > Burkholderiaceae > Cupriavidus > Cupriavidus sp. 86D6. The sequence goes on from NZ_JBYPSB010000010.1 coordinate 67,055, forward strand.
CTTGCAGGCGCCGGGCAGGCGGCGACGGGCGGGCGTGCGATCACGCCAGTGGACAGGACTGGACATGGGCGACGGGGGCAACAGGGGGCGACGGGATAACAAGGCACGCGCAGGGTAGGCGGGCGCGTGCGGCTTCGCCATACCCACTTGGTATAGGTCTTGGCGGGCCCGCCGACAAGCAGGGTTTTGCGGGGCGTTTTGGCGGCGCTGTCCACTCAGCCAATGGTATGGGTGGCGAAGCGGCGCGCGCTGTGCTGAAATGCTGGGCGCGCCCCGGCCCGTGTCGCCCCCGTGCGCGCGGATTTCGCCTGACTTGCCGCCCGTCGGGCGGCACCGCAACATGCCCTCAAGGACCTTGGAGAACAGAGCCGTGACATCCCAGAGCGGGGACCCCGCCGGTACGGGCGCCGACGACGACGCGATGGTGCTGATCGTCGATGACGACGCCATGCTGCGCGCCGGCCTGGGCAATCTGTTCCGGTCGGTGGGGATGCAGGCGGCGCTGTTTGGCTCGGCAGCCGAGCTGCTGGAATACCGCTTGCCTGATGTGCCGTGCTGCCTGGTGCTCGACGTGCGGCTGCGCGGCCCGAGCGGGCTCGACCTGCAGACCCGCCTGGCGCAGATGGGGGTGCATATCCCGATCATCTTCATGACCGGCTACGGCGATATCGCCATGACGGTGACCGCCATGAAGGCGGGCGCCGAGGATTTCATGGCCAAGCCGTTCCGCGACCAGGACCTGCTCGACGCCGTGTCGGCGGCCATCGAGAAGGACCGGCTGCGTCGCCGGGGCCTGCGCAAGGTGGAGGAGATTCGCGGCAACTACGCCACGCTGACGCCGCGCGAGGCGGAAGTCATGGGCATGGCCGTCTCGGGCCTGCTGAACAAGCAGATCGCCGGGGAAATCGGCATCAGCGAGGTGACGGTGAAGATCCATCGTGGCCAGGCCATGCGCAAGATGCGCGCCCGCACCTTTGCCGACCTGGTGCTGATGGCCCAGCAGATCGGCCTCTGCAAGGCCGAGCAGTAGGCCAATCGGTCGGCACGCCGGCAGGCCAGCAGGTCAGTCTGCCAGCGTCCCCGGGCACGCGCCGGGAATCCGGCTCAGCCGAACTTGCGGGCCGCGTCCAGCGCCAGCCCTGAACCGATACCGCCGAACAGGTCGCCTTCCACGCGCTGCGCGCCCGGCAGCAGCCGCGCCAGTTGCTCGCGCAGCATCGGTACGCTGCTGGAGCCGCCGGTGAACAGGATGGTATCCACCGCATCGGCCGGAACGCCGGCCGTCTTCAGCATGCCCTTTACGGTGCTGGCCGTCTTGTCGACCAGTTTCGAGATCGACTGGTCGAAATCGTCGCGCGTGACATCCAGCGTGGTATCGGGCGCGATGCGCGAGAGGTCCATGGTGGTGAGCGGCGCCTCGGACAGTGCAATCTTGGCGGCCTCCACCTGGATCGCCAGCCAGTGTCCCGCACGGTCCTTGATCAGACGGATCAGGCGGTCCAGCTTCTCGGTTTCGGCGGCATCGCGATAGTTGTCCATCACGATGGCCCAGGCGCGGCGCGTATAGACCAGGTTGATCGTGTGCCAGCTGGCCAGGTCGAAATACTGGCCCGACGGCATCGCCTTGCCGTTGCGCAACTGGCTGTTCAGGCCCAGCATCGGCATGACGCTGGCCAGGCTCAGTGCGCGGTCGAAGTCGGTGCCGCCGATGTGCACGCCGCCATTGGCCAGGATGTCCTCGCGGCGGTCGGTCTTCTTCGCGCGCGCCGGCGACAGGCGCACCAGCGAGAAGTCGGACGTACCGCCGCCGATGTCGGCTACCAGCACCAGTTCCTCGCTGCCGATGCCGGCCTCGTAGTCGAAGGCGGCCGCAATCGGCTCGTACTGGAAGGCGATGTCCTTGAAGCCCGCGTCGCGGGCAATCTCCGCCAGCGTGTCTTCGGCAAGCTGGTCGGCGGCGGCATCCTCGTCGATGAAGTGAACGGGACGCCCCAGCACCGCCGCGCTGAACTGGCGGCCGGCAGCGCGCTCGGCGCGGCCCTTCAGTTCGCCAATGAAGTGCGCCAGCAGCTTGCGGAACGGCATGGCCTGGCCCATGACCTCGGTGCTGTCGTCCATCATTGACGTGCCCAGCAGGCTCTTGAGCGACCGCATCATGCGGCCTTCGTAGCCGGCCAGGTAGTCAGCCAGCGCGGCGCGCCCGTAGCTGACGAGCGGATCCTCGGCGTGGAAGAAGATCACCGATGGCAGCGTGGACTTGTCGTCTTCCAGCGGCAGCAGCGTGGGGGCGCCGGGACGCAACCAGCCGACGGTGGAATTGGACGTGCCGAAGTCGACGCCGCAAGCGTTTGAGATCATGGGAATGCAGGGGTTCAGGTACAGCAGGATGCAGGCGGCGCGCTTGTCCGCTGCCATGTGGCGGGGCGGATCGGGTGCCGTTGCGTGGGGCGCTATTGTAGGGGTTTTCCTTGCATGGGGTGGAAACCCACAGCGCGGCATGCCATCGGGGATCACCCCATGCGGGTTTATGCCAACTGTTCTGCACACCGGCGTTGCAGTCTACTGAAGTCGCAGGTTGCAGTGTGACTGACCGGTACGACACCACCGGCCAGCCGTTTGGAAAACCGACTGGAGACAATACCATGGTGACCAAGCAGGACGAATCACGCATTTTCCGCGAACTAGTGGCGCTGGCCACGCTGGAGGCTCTGGGCGGCGCCATTGCACTAGGCTTCGTGTTCAATCTGCTCACATGACGCGACGCGACGAGGGGGGGCCGCCACTGACGGCCCCTTTTCCGTTTCCGGCCTGATCGGCAGGATCGGCAAGCCGCCGGCAGCCTTGCCGGAACCCCACTAGAATGGCGCATCGCCCGGCAAGGTGCCGGGCCAGACCTGGGAGTCGAGGATGCGTATTCTGGTGGTCGGTGCCGGCGCGACGGGCGGCTATTTCGGAGCACGGCTGTTGCAGGCCGGGCGTGACGTGACCTTTCTGGTGCGCGCACGGCGGGCTGGGCAACTTGCCGAGCATGGGCTGCGCGTCAAGAGCCCGCATGGCGATCTGCATATCGCCACGCCCCCGGTCGTACTTCCGGAGCAGATCGCCGCGCCGTACGACGTGGTGCTGCTGAGCTGCAAGGCCTATGACCTGGCCGGCGCCATGGATTCGATCACCCCGGCCGTGGGCCCGGACACCGTGATCGTGCCCCTGCTCAACGGCATGCGGCACCTGGACCAGCTCGATGCCCGCTTTGGCGCGGCCCGCGTGATGGGCGGCCGCTGCATGATTTCAAGCACGCTCGACGACCAGGGCACCATCCTGCATCTGTCGGCATTCCACATCCTGTCATTTGGCGAGCGCCCGTCGGGCAATAGCCCCCGCGCGCAGGCGCTGGCCGAAGTATTCGGCAACGCGGGCTTCGACGTGCAACGCAGCGACGCGATGCTGCAGGACATGTGGGAAAAATGGTTCTTCCTGGCCACGCTGGCGGCTTCCACCTGCCTGATGCGGGCCACCATCGGCGACATCCTTGCCGCGCCGCGCGGCCGCGAGACCATCGCGGCCCTGCTGGACGAATGCGCCGCCATCGCGGCAGCCAATGGCTATCCGGTGCGCGAGCCGGCGATGCAGCAAGCCAGGACCACGCTGTTCACGGAAGGCTCGCCCATCACGGCGTCGATGCTGCGCGACGTGGAGCGGGGCGCCGCCATCGAATCGGACCAGATCGTCGGCGACCTGCTTGCACGCCGGGGCAGCACCGACGCGCCCACGCTGGCCATGGCACTGACCCACCTGAAGGCGTACGAGGCCCGCCGGGCGCGCGGCGGCTGACGTCAGGCCCCGCCGCCGTCGATGCTGGCCTCGCTGTTCGCCGTGGCCGTGGCCGCGCGCGCGCGCAGCCAGGCCAGCAGTTCGGCTTCGGGCATCGGACGCGCCAGCAGGTAGCCTTGCATGGCATCGCAGCCGATGCCGATCAGCGTCTGCCGGTCGGCTTCGTGCTCCACGCCCTCGGCCACGACTTCGAAGCCGAACGAGCGCCCGAGATTGAGCACCGCACGCATCAGATCCTGGTTGCGGGGCGACTGTGCGATATCGGTGATGAAGCTGCGATCCACCTTCACGCATGCCGCGCCGAGCTGGCGCAGCGCCCCCAGCCCGGAGTAGCCCACGCCGAAGTCGTCGAGCGCAATCGCCACGCCGGCCTTTGCCATGTTGGCCAGCTTGCCTTGCACGGCCACCACGTCTAGCGCCACTTCCTCGGTGATTTCCACGGTCAGCAGGCCCGGTTCGATCCGGCAGGCCTCCAGCGTCGACAGCAGCAGCTTGTCGATCTCGACCTGTGCCATTTCGCGGGGCGACAGGTTGATGGCAATGGGAATGCGTGGCCCGCCCTGGGCTCCGATGGCCTGGGACAGGCGGCAGACCTTTGACAGCGTGGCGCGCAGCAAGGTCTCGGACAAGCCGGACGCCGCGGCCACCGACACCAGTTCCGGCGGTGGCACCCAGCCATGGCGCGCATGTTTCCAGCGAATCAGGGCCTCCAGGCTGCGCACCTGTGCGCCGCCTTCGGCAAAAATTGGCTGGAACCACACCTCCAGCGTGTCGTCGGCCAGCGCACGCGGCAGGTCGCGTTCGATGTCGCGCTGCATCTGCAGGTGTCGATGCAGGTCGTCGTCGAACACGTACACGCTGTTGCGGCCCGCCCGCTTGGCCGCGTAGAGTGCCGCGTCGGCGAACAGCAGCATGTCGTCCAGGCAGATGTCCGGGCCGCGGCAGATGCCGATGCTGATGCCCACCGCGCAGAATTCGTAGCCGTCCAGCGGCTGGCGCACGGCCTCGATCAGCCGGGCGGCCAGCGTCGACGGGCAATCGTCGTTGTCGATCGGATCGTAGAGCAGCATGAACTCGTCGCCGCCCATGCGGCCCACCAGCATGGCGGGGCCCGCCACCGCCTCCAGGCGCCGCGCCACCTCGCGCAGCACGCCGTCGCCGGCCTTGTGGCCGAACGCGTCGTTGATGAGCTTGAAGCCGTCCAGGTTCAGCAGCAACAGGCAGTGCCGGCCGCTCAACCCGTTGGCAAAACGCTTGTTGGCCCGTGCAAAGAAGCCGCTGCGGCTCAGCAGGCCGGTCAGCGGATCCAGGCTGGCGAGCGTCCACATTTCGTCGGCACGATTCACCGCATGGTCATGCGCGATACGCAGGGAATCCTGAATGGCAGTGGCCTCGTTCTTGAGCCGGATCGAATGCCGGATCTGCCGTTCACTTTCCAGCGTGCCCCGGATGAGCGCGGCCAGGTAGAGCAGGGTGGTGGCGGCCAGCCAGTACCTGTCGAAGTCACCAAACAAGACCAGGCAGGCGGCCGCCGACAGCAGCGGTGGCGTGATGAAACAGAGCGGAATGGGCGCGTACGCAAAGCCGTGGGTCACCGCGCCGGCCGTGATGCCGCAGACCACGGTCAGGTAGAACAGCGTCTGCGGCGACGTGTAGCCATCGCACAGCACCGGAATGGCAGCCCAGGTCAGCCCCGACAGCAGCGCCAGCGTGCAGTGGATGCGCAGGTGGCGTGCCACCGTGCGTGCCAGCCGCCCAGCGTCCGGCCGCGTGATGCCGGGCGCCGGGCCCACCGGCACCTGGCACATCCAGATGCGCAGCACGTTCCAGAGCAGCGATATCACGAACCACACCGCCGCCGTGGCGCCGCGCCCGGCGTGCCAGGCCACGGCCAGCACGCTCAGGCCCAGGATGATGTTGATCGGAATCGACAGCCGCACCGTGCGGCGCACCGCCAGCAGCTGGTCGTGGCGCGTCTGCCAGGGCAGGGCCGCCTCCACGGGATTGACGGGCCCGCTGGCCGCACCGCCGCCGATGCCCGCGGTATGTCTGCTGAGGTTCCCGCCGAGGCTTCCGCCGTTTGCCCCGTCGGCGGCGCGCAAGCCGGCCAGCGCGGCGCCCTGCGCACGATCTGTTTGTGTCATCGATTCATGCCCGCCGCCGATCGCGTGCCCCGTGCGCTGTGCGCCGCAAGGCTGGATGGCGGTCTTCCGCGTCCTGACTACCCGGTTCCTGTTTTTCTGATGTGTGCCCTGCGCCGCGACGTTTGCCATCGTCGACGACAGGTTCATGAACCGTGGTGCCCGTCAAACTCCGCCATGCCGGCCCTGTCCCCGATGCCGGCAGTGCGGAACCTTCGTTCCGTCAGGTGTTGATGGCTCAAGGCATGGTGGTTTGCTCGTCGATGGTGGTTCGCACGCGCTCGCGCGGAAGGAAACGGCGAGTATAGGTGCAAACTGGCGCGCGGACGCCGGCATCGGCGCTCAGGCTTCGACGGTGGTGCCCGCGTGCTGTTGCCAGAACGACAGGAATTCGGCCACCGGCATGGCCTTGCCGAACAGCCAGCCCTGGCCGTACTGCACGCCGCGTTGCCGTAGCGCCACGCGCTGCGCTTCGGTTTCGATGCCCTCGGCCACCATATCGATGTCCAGCGCACGGGCCATCCCGATGATATGGGGCCCGACCGACTTCGACGGGGCATCCGTCGTCATCGAGCCGACAAAGGCCTTGTCGATCTTGATACCGTCCACGTCCAGGTCATGCAGATAGGCCAGGCTCGAATAGCCGGTGCCGAAGTCGTCGATCAGGATGGGATGGCCGGCCTTGCGGAAGGCCGCGATCATCTCGCGGCAGGCGGTGTCATTGGCAAAGCCGCGCTCGGTGACCTCGATCCAGATCTGCCCGGCGCGCACGCCGGCGCGTGCCAGTGCCGCGCTGATGGCGGGCAGCGTGTCCTGTGCGCGGAAGTCGTCCGGCGAAAGGTTGATCGATACATGCATGGCCGGATCGGCGGCCAGGTGCGGTCCCAGGTCTGCCAGCACGGCCTCGATCACGCACGTGGTGATGGCATGGATGGCACCGACCGATTCCGCCATTGGAATGAAGCGGTCCGGCAGCGCCACCGAGCCGTCCGGCATGCGCCAGCGCACCAGCGCCTCGGCGCCGACGCAGTACCCGTCGTCGAGCGCCATCACGGGCTGGTAGACCGCGAAGAACGCCTTGCGGCGGATGGCGTCCTGCAGCAGGTACGCGGGACTGCGCAGGCGCCGGCCCCAGCGCAGCATCAGCCAGGCGGCCAGCGCGCTGACCAGCAGCGCCACGGGCAGGCCGACGACCAGCAGTTGCCGCCAGGTGCCGGTCATCGCGTCGAGCGGCTCGTAGGCCACCACGGCGAATGGCAGGTGTTGCGACTGCTTGACGTCCAGATAGCGGTCGCGCCGCACCTTGCCGTCGAGCTTCTCGGCCCATGCGCGCTGCAGCGTGGCCGTATCGGTGTCGCCCCAGATCGCCACGGCCTTGCCCGAGCGCGTGTCGATCATGCCAAGGCGAATCTGCGCATCGAGCGGCACGATATCAATAAAGAACTGCGCATCGACCACGGCCACGTGCCGCCCCACGCGAAACTGGACGGCCGGCGGCGGTTCCCCGGCGGCATCGATGCGATACAAGGCCCGCAGCGCCGGCAGCGCGGTCCAGTGCGGATTCTGGCCTTCGATGCTGCGCAGCGCCCCGGGCACCGATGACGACGCGCACAGCAACTGCTCGCCATCGAGGAAGACGATCTGCCGTGCGTAGCGGTGATGGAGGTCGGCCTCGCGCATGGCGTCCAGATGGGCCTGGGTGCATGGCGTGCCGCCGAACTGGTCGGCCTGGCGGGCGGCTTCGACGGCATCGCGCGCCACCACTTCCACACGCAGCAGTGCGCGTTCGGTGAAGGCGTCCACACGCTGGCGGAACAACTGCTCGGCCAGTTCGCGCGATACCCACGTGGTGAGCGCCACCGGGCCGCAGACGCCCAGCGCGATCGCGCAGAACATGAAGAGCCAGAGGCGCCGGGTCATTGGGTCAGGGTGGTTGGAGTGCGAGGCAGCATAGCAGAACGGTCTCCATGACATATCTGATATTGCGCATGCAGCGACTGGCTGTCAGGCTGCGGCGCGTCCGAGTCTGGCGCCAGCTTGACCGGGGTCACGCGCCGCGCGGGCCGCGCATTCGACATTTCACGACAGGACGAACCTTTTCCGGTCCCCGCGCTGCGAAGATGGCCGTATCGCCCATTCAGCCGGAAACCGTGATGGATTCGTCCCTTGATGCCTTGCACGCGCTGTGCTCTCCAGGCGTGGCGCGCGCCGCCCATGCCAGCCCCGCAGACCCCATTGCGGCGGTCACCCATCCGGACCCCTATCCCTGGTATCGCCGGCTGGCGCGCACGCGTGCGTTCCATTACGACGCGTCGCTGAAGCTGTGGGTGGCCGCCAGCGCCGCCGCCGTGGCGGAAGTGCTGGACCATCCCGACGCCCGCGTGCGTCCGCCTGGCCAGCCGGTGCCGCCTGCGCTGGCCGGCGGGCCGGCGGGCGACCTGTTCGGCCGCCTGGTTCGCATGACCGACGGCCCCGCCCACGCTGCCCTGAAGGCCATCGTGCTGCGCCATCTGGCCGGGCTAGACCTGGGCCTGGTGCGCGTGCGCGCCCATGCGCTGGCCGCGGCGCTGCCGCGCATGACCGGCGACGATGCGCACGAAGCCACGCGCTGGATGTTCACCTTGCCCGTGCTGACCGTCGCGGACCTGCTGGGCCTGCCGCTCGAACGCGACGCCGATGGCCATGTTTCCACGCGGGTAGCCGGCTTCGTTTCCACCTTTGCGATGGCGATGTCGCCGCTGGCCACGCCGGCCGAAGTGGAAGCGGGCGCGGCGGCCGCGCAATGGCTCACGCAATGGACGCGCGACTGTACGCCGTCGGCGCCTGCGGGAAGCCTGCTGCACGCGCTGTCGCAGGACACCGCGCTGGCGGGCATCGACACCCCGACGATGGTCGCCAACGCCGTGGGCCTGATGATCCAGGCGTGCGAGGCCACCGCTGGCCTGATCGGCAACACGCTGGTCCATCTGGGGCGTACCGGCCAGCCCGCCGGCCCGGACAGCTGCACCGATGGGCTGGTGGCACACGTGGCCCGCCTGGACCCGCCCGTGCAGAACACGCGGCGCTTCATGGTCGCCGACGCCATCGTGTGCGGCCAGCCCGTTCGCGCCGGCGATGCGGTGCTGGTGCTGCTGGCCGCCGCCGCGCATGACGCTGCCCCGCAGGCGGGCCCAGGGGCGACACCAGCGGCGGGCCGCCCCTGGACATTCGGTGCCGGGCGTCACGGCTGCCCCGGCGATGCGCTGGCCCAGGTGCTGGCCGCCTGTACCGTGCAGGCACTGCTGTCGCGCGGGATACAACCGGCGCGACTGGTGGATCGCGTACGCTATCGGCCATCGGTCAACGCCCGGATTCCGCAGTTTCACGTACAACCCTGAACCATAAGAAGGAGCCCCCCGATGATTGCCGTAATCTTCGAAGTCGAGCCTGCGCCCGGGCGCCAGGACACCTACCTGGACATTGCCGCCCACCTGAAACCGACGCTGGAAGCCATCGACGGCTTCATCTCGGTGGAACGCTTCCAGAGCCTGACGAACCCGGGCAAGCTGCTGTCGCTGTCGTTCTTCCGCGATGAGGCAGCCGTACTGGCCTGGCGCAATACGCTCGACCACCGCCAGGCGCAGGCGGCCGGGCGCGGCGGCGTGTTCGCCCACTACCGGCTGCGCGTGGCGCAGGTGCTGCGCGACTACGGTCTGCGAGAACGCGACGAAGCGCCGGCCGATAGCCGCGCCGTGCATGACGCGGGCGGCCGTTGACGGTCCTGCTTGACGGATTGACCGCATCCGGGCGGTCTCCGGACGCGCCGGTTCATGACAATCTGACATATTCGTCCCGTAGACTCGTGCATCATCGCAGCGGAGGTCTGGCCACGCAGCAGCGGAAACGAAAGGGCGATGCGGCATGAAACGGCGCACGGGCGGCACCAAATTGTGGGCAACGCTGAGCAAGCAGGCGACGCGCAGCGCACGCCAGTTCAGCCGCACGGTCACCAGGACCGTGACCGATCCGATGGTGCGCGCGGCCCGGCAACAGAGCCAGGCCGTCAGCAAGGCCATGGGCCGCGCCGTGGGCAAGGTGGCGCGCCAGGCCCTGACCGGCGTGGTGACACCGGCGCGCGTGCCGGTCAGCAAGAGCGGCGGATCCTGGGAGGAAGGCCTGTGGGGCTTCAGCCTGGGGATCGGCAGCGTGGGGCAGCGCCGCTACCGGGTGTTCGTTCCGCCCGGCGTCAGCGCGGCCCGGCCCGCGCCGTTGCTGGTCCTGCTGCACGGCTGCGGGCAGGATGCCGCCAGTTTTGCCGCGTGCGCCCGTGTGGCCACGGTGGCGCGCGACGCGCGCTGGGTCGTGCTGATGCCCGAGCAATCGGTACACGCCAATGCCCAGCGTTGCTGGAACTGGTTCCGTCCCGCGGCGCGCGGTGCATCGGAAACCGCGCTGCTGATGTCGATGATCGACCATGTCAGCCAACGCTACGCCATCCTGGCCCATCGCGTCTGCGCGTTCGGCCTGTCGGCGGGCGGCGCCATGGCGATGATGCTGGGCCTGCGTTATCCGGATCGCTTTGCGGCCATCGGTTCCCATTCGGGCGCCGCGCCCTTTAGCGCCATCAATGCCTCGCAGGCGCCAAAAGCCATGCGCGGCGACCGGGCGCCCGACGCCGTGGCGGCCCGCCTGGCGCTGGCCGGGCGCTCCCCACCCCCGCTGCTGTTGCTGCACGGCGATGAAGACAGCGTGGTGTCCTACGACAACGCCACGTCCACGGCGGCGATGTGGCTGGAACTGTTCCCACCGGGCACCCCGGCCCCCAGGGCACTGCCGGCCAGGCGCGTACGGCGCGGCACGCGGCGCGCGGTAGACGTGTTCGACTGGCAGGCGGGGCCGCGTCCCTATCTGCGCGTGGTGAAGGTGGAAGGGCTGCGCCACGCATGGAGCGGCGGCGCGCCCGGACAGGCGTTCTCGGACCCCAGCGGGCCCGACGCGCTCAAGATCGCGCTACGCTTCTTTTCGGTCAACGGGCGCCAGCGGGATTGAGCCCGATAAACGGGCGGTGAGTGCGGTCTTTCGAGGTCAGGTCGATCCAGCTGTGATAATCAGGCACGACTTTCACTTGTGCAGTGAAAATGATCAGACTCGACGACCTTCATCTTTTTGTACGAACCGCGGCGCTCGGCAGCTTTTCGAACGCTGCCCGCGAGGCCGATCTGCTGCCCGGCCAGGTCAGCGCAGCCATCCTGCGGCTGGAAAAGGAACTGGATATCCGGCTGTTCGCCCGATCGACGCGCAGCCTCCGGCTGACCGCGGAGGGCGAGCAATACCTGCCCTATGCCGACGAAGTGCTGGCGATGCTCAAGGAAGGCCGGGAGCGCATGCATGGCGAGCAGACGGCGCTGCAGGGCACCCTGAAGATTGCAGCGCCTTCCGACCTGGGGCGCAATGTCCTGTTGCCACTGCTGACGGCGTTCCAGGCATCGCACCCCAAGCTGGTGCTCCGGCTGTCGTTGTCCGACCAGGTCACCGATGTATTCCGGGACCCGGTGGACATCGCCATCCGCTACGGCGCCAACGAAGGCGCCACTTACGTGGCGCTGCCGTTGGCCGAGCACAATCGGCGCGTCCTGGTGGCTTCGCCGGACTACCTGAAACGCCATGGACGCCCGGCATCGCTGGATGACCTGTTCATGCACCAATGCCTGCCGTTTGTGCTGGGTGGCCGCCTGTACGATCGCTGGCACTTCCCTGCGGCCGGCATGCGGCGACAGATCACGATCAAGGGCACGCTGCTATGCGATGACGCGGAGATCGCGCGGCGCTGGGCCATCGACGGGCGCGGCATCGCGTACAAGTCGTGGATCGATGTCTGTGCCGACGTCGAGCAGGGTCGGCTGGAACTGCTGCTGCCCGAGCAGCCTGGCGAGCCGGTGCCGCTCAATCTGGTATGCCCGCATCGCCGGCAGTTTTCGCCGGCCGTGCGCTACCTGCACGCCATGCTGCGCGAGCGATTGCTGGAGATGAGCGAAAAGATGCGCGTCTACACGCGCTATACCGTCGGCTGAGCGTGGGCGCAGGGTCGCGGGAAACGCCGTCGGCGACTACCGCGTCACCCATTGAAGCCTGTAGGAAGGTGCCAGACGTCCGCTGGCGCGATCACCCCGCGCCCACCGGCTCGAACACCACATCGCCCGTCGGGCAGGCCACGCAGGGCAGGATGTAGCCGTCGTCCTTCTCGTCCGGACTCAGCCCCGGCCATTCGATCCGATACCGCACGCTGCCCGCGTGCAGCTTGCTCATGCAGGCGCGGCAGGTGCCGTTGCGGCAGGAACTGGGCAGGCTTACGCCATCGAGCAGGGCGCTTTCGAGCAGGCTCAGCGACGCCGGCGCGGTAAAGCGCACCGGGCCGGGCAGCACCTGCGCCGTGAATTCCCGGTTGTCGTCCAGGATGTCGGCTGGCATGCCGGATTGCGATTCGGCCATTGGGCTAGTCCTCATCGGCCGGAAACCCGGCTCGCCCGTGGGTGGCATCGCGCAGGGCTGCCTGCGCCTGCTCGCGCAGCGCGGCCGGCAGGCGGATGACCAGCGTGGCCAGCGCGCCATAGCGGGTCTCGGCCAACGTGCAGCCCGCATCGGCCGATTGATCGATCCAGCGGCGCACGCGCGGTTCGTCGGGGTAATCGACCAGCACGGTCAGCGTGGCGTAGGCGATGCGCTCGATCCGCTCCGCATCCTTGAGCGCGCCCGCAATGGCGTCGGTATAGGCCCGCACCAGCCCCCCGGCGCCCAGCTTGACGCCGCCGTAATAGCGCACCACGGCGGCCAGCACGCCGTCCAGGTCGTGATGGCGCAGCACCTCCAGGATCGGCCGGCCGGCCGTGCCGGACGGCTCGCCGTCATCGGACATGCCCGACTGGCCGCCGGCCAGCAAGGCCCAGCACACGTGCGTGGCCGTGGGATGCCGGGCGCGCAGGTCCGCGATCACGCCCATGGCCGCCTCGCGATCGGGCACCGGCACGGCCAGCGCGATAAAGCGGCTTTTGCGTATCTCGATGTCGGCGTGTACCGGGGCGGCTAGCGTGAAGGTCGGCAAGACAGGGCAGGGAATTCGACAGGCAGGAGGGCGAGTGTAGCGCAGCCGGCCGGGGCACCAAATGCGTGACAGTTTGCTGACCATCAAACATCTGTCATGAAAGGGCCTTACCATCCGGACGGGCAGATGTCGTTTCTGCCACCGCGCATCCCTTCAAAAGAACTGCCAGACACCACCAGAGCCCACTTCCATCCCATGTCCGACCAGACCGTCAATGCCCGTCGCCGCGCCCTGAAAATCCTGGGCGGCGCCCCGATGCTGCCCCTCGGTGCCGCTGCCGCCAGCCTGGCCGGCGGCATGTCCGCAATGGAGGCCGCCTTTGCCGCCGCGCCCCGCCGCAAGGCCGCTGCCTTTGCATCCGCCACGTTCAGCGGCATGGCCGCGCCCACGCTGGACAACGCCGCGGCCATGGCAACCACGACGGTGGGTTCGTCGCTGAAGGTGTCGTACACCGACGGCACCTGGCAGGACTACACGCTGGCCTACCAGCCGTTCTTCGTCACCGGCGACCTGGTGCCGGACGGCAAGGGCGGCAAGGTGCTGGCCGGCGGCTATTACGACATCCAGAACCGTCCGATCATGGACGGCTCGGTGCCGGGCAAGGCGCGTCAGTTCTATTCCGATGCCCCCGACGGCAGTTCGCTGCTGACGTTGCGCAACGCCAGGGTGCGCGGCGTCAAGGGCAACACGGTGTTCGCGGTGGTGCAGTTCGAGTACACCACGCGCGACCAGGCCGATGCCGAGATGCACGGCATGCTGCCGTCGCCCATCGCCGTGCTGACGCTGGACCAGGACCCCAAGACCGGCAAGCTGAGCCTGGTGCAGTATCACAATGTGGACACGTCAGGCGTGAATGGCCTGTGGATCACCTGCGGCGCAAGCCTGTCGCCGTGGAACACGCACCTGTCGAGCGAGGAATACGAGCCCGACGCGGCCAAGGCCGCCACCGACAAGAAGTTGCGCGGCTTCAGCCGTCACCTGTATGGCGATGCGGGCCGCGCCAATCCGTATCACTACGGCCACCTGCCGGAGGTGACCGTGCACCCCGACGGCACCGGGTCGATCCGCAAGCACTATTGCCTGGGCCGTATCTCGCACGAACTGGTGCAGGTGATGCCCGACGAGCGCACCGTGCTGATGGGCGACGACGCCACCAATGGCGGGCTGTTCCTGTTCATCGCCGACCGTCCGCGCGACCTGTCGGCGGGCAGGCTGTATGTGGCCAAGTGGCACCAGACATCGGGCACCGGCCCGGGCGCGGCCACGCTGTCGTGGATTCCGCTGGGCAGTGCCAGCAGCGACGAGATCCGCAGGCTCGTGGACGGCGGCATCCAGCTCACCGACATCATGGACGTGAAGTTCAAGGACCCGGAGGATGCGAGCTTCATGCGCATCCTGTTGGACGGCAAGCCGAACTGGGTGAGGCTCAAGCCGGGGCAGGAGAAGGCCGCTGCATTCCTGGAAACCCACCGCTACGCCGCACTGGTGGGCGGCAGCCTGGGCTTCACCAAGATGGAAGGCACGACCGTCAATATCGCGGACAAGAAAGCGTACTCGGCCATCTCGCGCATCGAGACCAGCATGCTGGCCGGCAACGCCGCCAATGCCGGCGACATCCGCGTGGAAGGCCCGTACTCGGGCGCGGTCTACGAACTCAACCTGCGCGGGGCGCAGTCGGACCGGGCGGGCGTGCGCATGGACAGCGAATGGGTGCCGGTCGACATGGCGGCCGTGCCGGCGCTGGTGTCGGAAGACCTGGGCGGCGGCCCGAAGAAGGCGCAGGACGCGCTGGGCAACTACGCCAATCCGGACAAGGTGGCCACGCCGGACAACCTCAAGTTCTCGGAGGCACTCCGCACGCTGTTTGTCGGCGAGGACAGCAACACGCATGTGAACAACTTCCTGTGGGCCTACAACGTGGATACGAAGCAGCTGTCCCGCGTGCTGTCGTGCCCGGCGGGCGCGGAATCCACCGGGCTGCACGCGGTGGACGAGATCCACGGCTGGACCTACATCATGACCAACTTCCAGCATGCCGGCGACTGGGAAAAGGGGCTGCACGACAAGGTGAAGGGCACGCTGGACCCGCTGGTGCGCGCCAACTACAAGGACCGCTTTGGCGCGGCGGTCGGCTACCTGACTGCCACGCCGTCGGCGCTGCGGCTGAACCGCCGCGCCTAAGCGCGGCACAAGACGCGCATCAGCGGCGCCTTGCGCTGTCTGACCACGCAGGTACGGCGGGCCTGCTACCCTGTGGGCTGGCGCCCGGCACATCGTCGGCGCACGTCCACAGGAATCCCCATGACACAGCCCGCCGCAGACCTGACCGCGCGCCGCATGGCGCCCGCCACCGACCGCAACCGCGCGCCTATCCTGGCCGTCTTGCGCGACGCCCTGCCGAAAACCGGCACGGTGCTCGAGATCGCCAGCGGCACCGGCCAGCATGCGGTGTACTTCGCGGCCGCGCTGCCCGGGCTCACCTGGCAGCCCAGCGATCCCGACGCCACGCACCGCGAATCGATCGCGGCCTGGACGGCCCACGACAAGGCCGCGAACGTGCGGCCGCCGCTGCCCATCGACGTGAGGCAGGAGCCCTGGGGCATCGACGCGGTGGATGCCATCGTCTGCATCAACATGATCCACATCGCGCCCTGGGCCGCCGCCGAGGCGCTGTTCGCCGGCGCCGGCCGGCACCTGTCCCCCGGTGGCGTGCTGTATCTCTACGGCCCCTACCGCCGCAACGGCGCGCATACCGCACCCAGCAACGAAGCGTTCGACCGGCAGCTGCGCGTGGCCGATGCCGATTGGGGCGTACGCGACATGGAAGCCGTCATCGCCCTGGGTGCGGCGCACGGCTTGACCTGTGCGGAACCGATTCCCATGCCGG
This sequence comes from Cupriavidus sp. 86D6, assembly GCF_057815095.1. Lineage (NCBI taxonomy): Bacteria > Pseudomonadati > Pseudomonadota > Betaproteobacteria > Burkholderiales > Burkholderiaceae > Cupriavidus > Cupriavidus sp. 86D6. Next base: position 82,992 of record NZ_JBYPSB010000010.1, read on the forward strand.
CCAACAACTTCAGCCTGGTGTTCCACAAGGCCGGTTGAGGGCGGCGCGCAACGGAATGTGGCGGAAGCGTTAAGGATTGCCATAATCCTGTTGCGGTGCTTGAGCGGCCCCCACGGCATGCGTAGCCTTGGTCTCGTGGTGACAACCAGGAGGTCAGTATGTTTGCCGAAGCCGTAGCGGTAATCCAAGCTCAGGATGTTCGCAGCGTTTCGCGAAACAGCCACGCCACCAATGTGGCAGGCGATCTTTTGAAGGCAATGCGCGAATTGTCCGTATTGCCGCTGACAACGCTGACGCCTGCGGAAGTTATCGAAAGCCACTTCGCCGGCATGTCGATGGATGATCTGGTGCGCGAGTTGGCGGCGGGGCGGCTCTGTGGAGGGCGCGGCAGGGAGGCAAGCGACCTGGAATTTCCTGCATGGCAGTTCGTCACGCCGGCTCCGCAACTGTTGCCGCCCGTCATGCGGGCGGTACACGAAGCGGGCGCCGTGGATCCGCGCTACTTCTGGACTATCCGGTACGAGGGCCTCTTCGACTTGACGCCGGCGGAGCTACTTTGCGGAAAGCTCTTCGTGACCCGTCGCTCCGTCTCAATGGAACAGGCCGACTACCTCGCCAGATCTGATAAAGAACGTCAGCGGATCGTGCTGACACATCATGAGGCACTGCTGGCGGAGCGGGAGGGGCCTCACGCATGAATGTCACCCATTCCGCAAGCCTCGGTATCGAGATGCCAGCTCGCGCGCATCTGAAGGAAGTCCTTGCTGCCGGTGTGTGGCGGCGTGCGATCACGATACGCACGGTCAGATTCGAGGATATGCCAATTCACCGGCAACTGTGCCGCGATCCGTGCTATCTCCCGCAGGACGGCCGCTAGCAGTGCTGCGTGGCAGGCTGCCTACCCCCGCAGCAGCATCACCACCGCCGTTGCAATCAGGCATATCGCGAATGCTGCGCGCAGGCGCCGTTCCGGCATGCGGTGGGCCAGTGCCACCCCCCAGGAGATCGTCAGCATGCCGCCCAGCGACAGCGGGATGCCGCTGGTCCAATCCACATGGCCGGCGTGTGCATAGGTGAGCAGGGCCACTACCGCGCCGGGTGTGACCAGGGCCAGGGCCAGTCCCTGGGCGGCGGCCTGGCGCATGCCGAACAGGCCGACCAGGGCAGGGGCGGCGACCACGCCGCCGCCTACGCTGAAGAATCCAGAGAACGCGCCGCCGACCACGCCGACGGCCGGAATCCAGGATGCCGATACCCGTGCCTGCTGGTGCGTCGCGGCGCGGCCGGGCAATAGCCGCCAGAGAAAGTAGAGGGCCAGGCCGATTATGAACACGGCGAAGATGCGGCGCAGCAGTGCAGCGTCGATCGACGTGGCGAGCCTTGCGGACAGATAGGTGGACAGCATGGCGGACAGCCCCAGGACGATTGCCGTCTTGAGGTCGATGTCGGCGCGCTTGCGGTATTGCCAGAAGCCGATCACCACGTTGGGCGCGATCATGACCAGCGAGGTGCCTTGCGCCAGTTGCTGGTCCATGCCGTAGAGCAGGCCCAGCGCTGGAATGGCGATCAGGCCGCCGCCGATGCCGAACAGGCCGCCCACCCCACCGAGCAGCCCTCCAAGTCCGAAGATAAGCAGGGCGGACAACAACGAATGGTCAGGCATGGCGAATCAGGGGTGCGGTACGGAGCAGGCAAGCGCACGATGATACGCGGACATGGCGCAGACATTCGGGAAATCCTCGACACGATGCCGGTCGCGCAGGGCCCGGATCGGCGGCCGACGGTCCGCTCCCACGGCAAGAGAGCAAAGCGTCGTGCTACGGCTCAAGCCCGTTGAAGCCCGTTGAAGCCAATTGAAGCCAATTGAAGCGGTCCGGGCGAGCCGTGCCCGGCGCGGCTCAGTCCACCTGGGCCCCCGACTGCTTGACGATCTTTGCCCACTTGTCGATATCGGCGCGCAGCGTGGTGGCCAGTTGCTGCGGCGTGCCGCCGAGCGTTTCGGCGCCCTGCGCGGCCAGCTTGTCGCGCAGCGATTTGTCGGCCAGTGCGGCCTGCATGGCCGTGGACAGCTTCTGGACGACTTCCTTCGGCGTGCCGCGCACCGCGAACAGGCCGACCCACAGATCGCCGCTATAGCCGGGCACGGTCTCGCCGATGGCCGGGATGTCGGGCGCGAACGGCGACCGTTTGGCCGAGCTGACGCCCAGTGCGCGCACCTTGCCGGCCTTGATGTGCGAAAGCACCGACGGCAGGCTGGCAAACGCCATCGGCACCTGGTTGCCCAGCACGTCGTTCAGCGCCGGCGCCACGCCCTTGTAGGGCACATGCTCCAGCTTGATGCCGGCCATCGTGTTCAGCATCTCGCCCAGCAGGTGGTTCAGCGTGCCATTGCCCGCCGATCCATAGCGATAGAAGTCGGGCTTGGCCTTGGCCATCGCGATCAGTTCGGACATCGACTTGGCCGGGAAGGCCGGATTCACCACCAGCACGTTGGGCACCGTGGCCACCAGCGAAATCGGCTCGAAATCCTTGACCGGGTCGAACGGCACGCTGCGGTACAGCGACGGGTTGATGGCCTGCGTACTGCTGATGGTCATCAGCAGCGTATAGCCGTCGGGCGTGGCACGCGCGGCGGTCTGCGTGCCGATGTTGCCGCCGGCACCGGGGCGGTTTTCGACCACCACCTGCTGGCCGATCCGCTGCGACAGGTCCGCCGCGACCAGCCGCGCGACGATGTCGTTGGATCCACCCGGCGCCTGCGGCACGATCATCTGGACCGGCTTCGAGGGGTAGGTGTCTGCCTGGGCGTGGCCGATGGCGGCTGCCGCCAGTGCCACGCCGGCCAGGGCGCGAAGGGTACGGGTCATGCTGTCTCCTGATGAAAGCCGCCCGGCCGGTGTTCTGGGGTCTTGCCGGGTGTTGTGGGGCCCACTCTAGCCCAGCCCCGCACGCAGGAGAAATTCAATCGGCGACTGGCGCCATAAGCTTTTCTTATTGGCCGGTCCCGCCAGCCGGCTGCCAGCCGCCGCCCATCGCCTGGTACAGGGCCACGCTGGCATTGAGGCGGTCGGTGTGAGTCTGGATCAGGTTCAGTTCGGCACTGAACAGCTGGCGCTGGGCGTCCAGCTGCTCCAGATAGGGCGAGTACCCGGCGCGATAGCGGTTGATGGCATGGCGCAGGGCCGCCGCCAGCGCGTCGCGCTGCTCGCGCAGCCGCGCTTCCTGTTCGCCCAGCTTCTGCACCGCGGCCAGGTTGTCGTTGACTTCGCGGAAGGCGGTCAGCGCCACGCGGCGGTACGCATAGGCGGCCTCGTCGCGCTGTGCGGCGGCGGCATCGGCGCCGGCCACGATGCGGCCGCCCTCGAACAGCGGTGCCAGCACGCTGCCGCCGAGTGTCCAGATCCGGACCGGATTGGCCAGCCCCGTTGCATAGACCAGTCCGGCCGAGGCGGTCAGCGGAATGCGGGGCAGATAGGCCTTGCGGGCGGCGGACAGACTGGCATCGGTGGCGGCCAGCGTGTATTCGGCCTGGGCGATGTCGGGCCGCCGCCGCAGCAGTTCGGACGGCAGGCCCGCCGGCACGGGCGGCTGCTGCAGCGCCTGCAGCGGCAGGCCACGCGCGATGGCGCCCGCATCGGGATTGCCCACCAGTACGCCCAGCGCGTTTTCCTGCCGTGCCACGGCCAGTTCGGCCTGGGGTACGGCCTGGGCGGTCGATTCATATTCTGCCCGCGCCTGTTCGTATTCGAGCTGGGACGTGTACCCAGCCCGCGCCCGGTCGCGCGCCAGGCGCAGCGCGTCGGCGCGCGACGTCAGCGTCTGGCGCACCACATCGAGCTGGGCATCGAGCGCCCGCAGCGTGATATAGCCGCGCGCGGCGGCGGCCGATACGGACAGGATGGTGGTGTCGCGCGCCGCCTCGCTGGCCAGCAGGCTGTTGCGCGCGGCCCCCACCGAATCGGCGATGCGGCCGAACAGATCGACCTCGTAGGAAGCATCCAGCGCCAACTGGCCGGTGTTGGCGGTGCGGGCCGTGCCGAATGCGTTGATGCCGCGGGCGCGTGTGCCGCTGGCCGTGAAGTCCAGCGTCGGGAACAGCGCGGCGCGGGCGATGCGCGCCTGGGCATCGGCCTGGCGCACGCGTGTCACGGCGATGGCGATGTCGTCGTTCTGACCCAGCGCCTGGGCCACCAGCGCGGTCAGCGCCGGGTCGCCGTAGGTCTGCCACCATTCGCGCTCGATGGCGACGGTGGGGCCGGGGTCCACGCGCCAGGCGACCGGCGGCGCGACGGGCTCCGGCGCGGGCGGGCGCGGTCCCATGCAGCCGGCCAGCAGCAGGCCGATGGCGGGCAGCACGGCGCGGCGCGTCAGGCGCAGCGCGATGCAGGCGGCAGGAACAGGCGTGTGCGTCATCGCGTGGGTGGCGGATTGGTGCGGGTGTCGACTTCGGCCTGCACCGACATGCCCGGACGCAGGCGATCCGCCATCGGCTGATCAGGGTCGATGGCAATGCGCACCGAGATACGCTGCGCCACCTTGACGAAATTGCCGGTGGCGTTATCGGCGACAATCACCGCGAACTCGGAACCGGCCGCCGGCGACAGCCGCTCCACGCGGCCGGTCAGGCGCGCGTTGTCCAGCGCATCGACGCGGAACGTGGCCCGCTGGCCCGGCGCCATGCGGGCGGTCTGGGCTTCCTTGTAGTTGGCGATGACCCAGCGTTGCGGCGGCACCAGAAACATCAGCTGCGAGCCCGATGTCACGTACTGCCCCAGCCGCGCGCCGATCTGGCTGAGCCGGCCGTCCTGCGGCGCGATGACGACGGTGTTCGACAGGTCGATGTCGGCCAGCTGCAGGGCGGCCCGCGCCTGTTCGACGGCAGCCTTGAGGCCCTCGCGGCCCACGATGATGGCTTCCACGTCCTGCCGGGCGATCTCCACCGCGGCGCGCGACTGCTCGACGGCAGCCTCCGCCTGGCGCAGCGCCGCCCGGGTCTGGTCGCGTTCGCGCAGCGACACCGAACCGTCGGCCACCAGTTCGTCCACACGCTTCATGTCGGCCTGGGCGCGCAGCAGCTGGGCGCGGGCGTTGTCGGCATTGGCCAGCTGCGACTTCACGGTGGCCTCGCGGGCGCGCTGGGTCTGGTCGGCGTTCGCCAGGTTGGCAATTTGCGTGTTCAGCGATGCGCGCGCCTGTGCCACGCGTTGGCGATAGATGCGGTCGTCGATCCGCAGCAGCACCTGACCGGTCTTCACCAGGTCGAAGTCATGCACCGGCACCTCGGTCACATAGCCGCTCACCTGCGGGCTGATGATCGTGGTCTGGCCGCGCACATAGGCGTTGTCGGTGCTCTGGATCGACGGCGAGAACGGCGGCAGGCCCCAGGCGTACAGGATGATCAGCACGCTGGCCAGCGCCACGACGACGATCAGCGCGGTCAGCCGGCGCGATCCGCGCGGCGGCGCCCAGCCCTTGGGCGAAGCATCGACCTCCACCGGGTCGTCAAGCCGTTCGGGCTTGCCGGCCGGGGGCTGGGCGGGGGTGCGATCGGGCTGCGCTGGTGATTCGGGCGATTCGGGCGGTTCTGGCCGGTCGGGCGGTGGGGTCAAGTGCCTTTCTCCGTGGAGGGCGGGGTTGGCGATGGCTTCTTCTCTGGAATATGTCCCGGCACCACCCGGTTCAGGTACAGCGCCAGCAGCCAGACAAAGGTGACGGTGGACAGGATGCCGATCACCAGGAAGACGTCGTTGAACGCCAGCACGTTGGCTTCGCGCGTGACCTGCTGCGCCAGCGCCATGGTGCCTTCGGTCTGGCGCAGCACCGGGTCGGCCAGCACGCGGCTGTAGGCGTTGGCCAGCAGTTGCAGGCGCGCGGCGTCGAGCGGGTCGGACAGGCTGATGCCTTGCACCAGCGCATGCGAATGGAATTTCTCGCGCCAGGTCTGGAACGTCCCGAGCAGCGCCGACCCCGCCAGCCCGCCCAGCGACTGCGTGATGCTGAACAGCGCCGAAAAGCTGACGAAATGGCTCATGCCGCGCTGCAGCGCGCTGCCCATGCCGATCAGCAGCGTCGGACCCAGGAAATAGACTGCCGCAAAGGCGATCAGCGACTGCGTGAAATACATGTTCTGCGGCCGCGTCAGGTTCGTCGAGCCGGCATCGACGAACGCGCCGATCGCGATCAGGATCAGCGAAATGCGGATTGGCCGCCCGAGGTTCTGCGGATTCAGGGTCAGGGCGCTGGCCGCGATGCCGGCCACCGTGGCCATCGACACGACGATATACAGCGAGATCAGCTGGTCGTTGCCCATGCCCAGCGCCGTCAGCAGGCCCACCGCGCCATACGGCTGTTCGGACAGCAGGATACGCACCGACGTGGCCACCACGGCAAAGCGGATGATCGCCATGCTGCCCAGCCAGCGCGTATTGAGCAGCGGATTCACGCGGTTGTGCTCGATCCACAGCGCCGCCGCGATCAGGATCACCGCGCCGCACAGCGCGTAGCCCAGCCACGGCGCCTCGGTCCACCACAGGATGCGGCCCTGGCCCAGCACCGCGCACAGCAGCGCCATGCCCGGGGCGAACAGCGCGAAGGTGACGAAGTCGAGCGGCTCGAAGGCCTTGATCCGCTCGCTGGGCGGCAGCGGCAGCAGCGCCACCGTGACCAGCGACAGCAGCGACAGGCCGAATTCGAACTGGTACAGCGTCTGCCAGTTGCCGGCTTCGAGCATGCCCGTGGAAAACGTCCGCGCCAGCGGCGTGGCCAGCTGCGGCACGCCGAAGCCGATCACCACCGCACGCATGCGATGCCGCGCCGGCAGCGACTGGATGATGTAGTAGAGCGCCAGCGTGGACATGCCGCTGGCGGCGATGCCATTGGCGGCGCGCGCCAGCAGGGCGGTGCCGAAGGTGTGGGTCAGCAGGTGGGCGCCCGTGATCAGCGCGTAGGACAGCAGGAAGACCTTGGTGAACCGCTGCAGGCCGTACTGCTGGCGGAACTTGATCACCAGCATCGACATGCAGACATTGGTCATGACATAGACCGTGGACAGCCACGCGGCCTCGTCGCTGTACAGGCCGAACACCCCCTGGATGTTGTTGAGGTTGGCCACCACCAGCGCGTTGCCGAAGGCGCCGGTCAGCCCGATCAGCACGCCCACGCAGAAGTAGGCGACGCGCCGTGGCGTGGGGTGGTCCGGCGTGGCGGGCGACCCCGGCATCGACGGCCGTTCATGCGGCTTGAACGCGTAGCTGGCAGTTGCCATGGCTGACTGGTAGGCGACGAACGACGTGGGATGTGGCGATGATGCGGGAGGAACCGCCGCGTGGCAAGCGCGGCCCGGGGCGCCCTGCCGGGCGGTTGTCCGGGGTCAGCTCTTTGGCAATGCTTGCAATGCCGGCGGCGCCAACGAACCGCCTTCTGCAATTCTCTCCTTGACGATGTCGCGCAGGACGTCGGCAACGGCTTCCGCCGCGTTCGAACGTGGCAGCGCGCGCGGCCAGCACAGCGACAGCGTGCGGCGCAGTTCGGGCACGATACGCCGGCGCGGCACGGCGGCATCGCTTTCATCCAGCGACGAGGCCGGCAGGATCGTGCAGGCCAGCCCTTCGCGGGCGGCGGCCAGCAGGAACGGCAGCGAATCGAGATCGGCCACCACGTTCAGGGCGATGCCGGCCTGTGCGAAGCGCCGCTCCACCACCTCGCGCAGACCCTGCGATCCGCTTGGCAGTACCAGTGGCAGCGCGTCGAGCGCCTTGAGCGCCACCGTCTCGGTGGCCTTGCCGCGCGGCGCCGGGCCGGGTGGTGTGCCAATCAGGTAGAGCGGTTCGCTGGCCAGCGGCTCGGGCTCCACCGCGCGCGACGGTGTGTCGCGGAACAGGATCGCAAAGTCGAGCCGGTTCTGGTTCAGCAGTTCGGAGATATAGCCGCTCATGCTTTCGAAGAGCTGCAGCCGCACCTGCGGATAGCGTTGGCGTACGGCCCGCACCAGGGCCATGCCGAAGGCGGCGGCAGCGGTGGTGGGCAGCCCGATGGCCACGGTGCCCGAGACCTCGGTGCCGGCCACGCGTACGTCGGCCCCGGCAATCTCGATCTGGCGCAGGATATTACGCACATGCCGGTACAGCGTCTTGCCGGCCTCGGTGGGTCGCACGCCCTTGGCGCCGCGATGCACCAGCGGCACGCCAAACTCGTCCTCCAGCGCGGCCAGCTGCTGCGACAGCGCGGGCTGTGCCACGCACACCACCTCGGCGGCCCGCGTGAGGCTGCCGTGGTCGACGATGGCCACGAAATAGCGCATGGCGCGGATGTCCATGATGGTGGGTCTCTCCCCTTCGACTTATCAGATATGAAAACGCCAGGGTATTGATTCTACTTATGGTGCCTTCCGCATTCCCTATTTCACACGGCCGGCGCCGGCAGGTAGATTGTCGGCATCGCGCCATGCGCATCTTTCGCCCCCGACACTGCCATGTCCAGACCGCTTGAAGGCATCACCGTAGTCTCGCTCGAACAGGCCATTGCGGCGCCTTTCTGCACCCGCCAGCTGGCTGACCTGGGCGCGCGCGTCATCAAGATCGAACGTCCCGGCCCCGGGGATTTCGCGCGTGCCTATGACGGCCGGGTGCGGGGGCTGTCGTCGCACTTCGTGTGGACCAACCGTTCGAAGGAAAGCCTGACGCTGGACGTCAAGGCGCCCGGCGCAGGGCCGGTGCTGGAGGCGTTGCTGGAAAAGACCGACGTGCTGGTGCAGAACCTGGCGCCCGGCGCTTCCGCGCGGCTGGGGCTCGACTATGAAACGCTGTCGAAACGCTATCCGCGCCTGATCGTCTGCGATATTTCGGGCTACGGCGGCGATGGCCCCTATCGGGACAAGAAGGCGTACGACCTGCTGGTGCAGAGCGAGTCGGGCTTCGTGTCCGTCACCGGCACGCCGGAAGAGGGCGTCAAGGCGGGCGCATCGGTGGCCGACATCGCGGCTGGCATGTACGCCTACAGCAACGTGCTGGCGGCACTGATCGAGCGGGGCCAGACCGGGCGCGGCAAGCGCATCGACGTGTCGATGCTCGAATCGATGGTCGAGTGGATGAGCTTTCCGATGTATTACGCGTTCGAAGGCGCCGAGCCGCCGCCCCGCGCGGGCGCCGCCCACGCCACGATCTATCCGTACGGGCCGTTCCCGACCGGCGACGGCAAAACCGTCATGTTGGGTCTGCAGAACGAGCGCGAATGGGCGGTGTTCTGCAAGGTGGTGCTGCAGGAGCCCGATCTGGCCACGCAGGCTGACTTTGCCACGAACAGCCTGCGCAGCGCCAACCGCGCGCAGCTGCGCGCCCGCATCGTCGAGGCCTTCAGCCGGCTCAGTGCCGCCGAGGTGGTGCACCGCCTGGAAGAGGCCAGGATCGCCAATGCCAACGTCAATACCATGGCCGATGTGTGGCATCACCCGCAATTGGCCGCCCGCGCGCGGTGGCGCCAGGTGGACACGCCGGCCGGACCGATTCCGGCGCTGCTGCCGCCAGGCATGACCGATGCGCGGATGGATGCCGTGCCGGGCGTCGGCCAGCACACCGATGCCATCCTGGCCGAAGTGGGCTGCAGCGCGGCGCAGATCGCCAGCCTGCACGCCGACGGCGTGGTCTGAGGAGGCGGCATGAGCGCAACTCCTGCCCAGGCGCGCGTCCCGCGCAGCTATCTGTTTGTGCCAGCGTCGCGGCCGGATCGCATCGGGAAAGCCATCGCGGCCGGTGCCGATGCGGTGATTGTCGATCTGGAAGATGCCGTCGCACCCGATGCCAAGGCCCAGGCGCGCGACGGCTTGCGTGCAGTATGGGGCACACTCCAACAGCAGGCCGACGCGGCGGGCGTGGCGCTGCTGCTGCGCCTGAACGGCGCCGATACGCCGTATTTTTGCGACGATCTGGCTTTCTGCCGCACGCAGGCGGTCCAGGCCATCGTGCTGCCGAAGGCAGACAATGCGTCGCTGGCGGCACTTCGCGCAGGGTTGCCGGATATCCCCTGCCATGCCTTGCTGGAAACCGCCGCCGGGTTTGCCGATTTACCGGATGTGGCGCGGACGCCAGGCGTCACGCGCCTGCTGTTCGGCAGCATCGACCTGATGTTCGATCTCGACGTGGGCGACGACGACCTTCCGCTGCACTACTGCCGCAGTGCCCTGGTGCTCCATTCCCGGGCTGCCGGCCTGCCGGCTCCGGTGGACGGCGTCTGCACCGCCATCGGCGACGCCCAGGCGCTGGCTGCCGATACGTTACGTGGGCGTCGCTTCGGGTTCGGCGCGAAGCTGCTGATTCATCCAAGCCAGGTAGCCGGCGTGCATGCGGCGCTGGCGCCCACCGATGCCGAAGTAGCGTGGGCGCGCCGCGTGGTGGAGCAGGCCGCGGCCGCGCAGGGCGCCGCCATTGCGGTGGACGGGAAAATGGTCGACCGGCCGGTCCTTGATCGCGCGCAACGTATTGTCGTGGCGGCAGGCCGTTAATGTTTCGCTAATAAACCATCGGTGCAGCCATTTACGTCCGTACGGCGCCAATCGGTGTTTTCCCTGACCGGTGGGTTCGATGCAAATGTCGAAATTTATCGACAGGATGAAAGCAATTTGTAATGGGGTTGCTGTCAAATGCGCATGGGAGATCGTGCGCTGCCATGCATGCGGTATTAATGGACTGGACGCCGGGTAAAACAGAACGATAAAAGTCACTTACCCGGTCCACCATTCGGCTGGCACGGTCGTTTACTCCAGACCGCAAGTCGAATTGAGCCAGACCGATCGTGCATTTTCCTGCTGTTTTCCGTGCCGCCGCGGCAACGCTGCTTGCCCTGGTGGTCAGTGCTGGTCACGCCGCCAGCGCGCCAATGCCGCCCGACGGCCCCTGTGTGCCACCACCCCCCAAGGCTGCCCTGACGCTGGCGCAGGCCCGGCTTGACGCGTTGCGCTGCAACCGCGACATCATCGCCGCCCGCCGTAACGAAGAGGCCAGCCAGGCCGACATCCAGATTGCTTCCCAGCGGCCCAACCCGGTGCTGAGCCTGGGCGTGGCCAATATCAACCCGCACCTTGGCGTGGGCGCTGGCAACCTGCGCAGCAAGACGGTGGATTCGACCGTTCGCGTGGACCAGGTCATCGAGACGGCCAACAAGGGCAACCTGCGTACCGAGGTCGCCCGCAAGGCCAGCGCCGCCGCGGGCGAGCAGACCCAGGCGGTGGTGGCCCAGCAGCTGGGCGCCGTGGACCAGGCCTGGTACGAAGCCGTGGTCAGCCAGACCCGCGTGGAGGTGCTGACCGAAACCGTCGGGCTCTACGGCCGGACCCAGCAGGCCAACGAGACGCGGCTCAAGGCGGGCGATGTGTCGCGCGCGGACGTGACCAAGCTCCAGCTCGAAACGCTGCGCGCCCAGAACGACCTGCGCGCGGCCATGGCCGACCACAGCAGCGACAAGGCCGCGCTGGCCGCCGCGATGGGCGTGCCCGGCACGCTGATGGACAACCGCCTGGTGGCGGACTGGCCGGCCCCCGATGCGCCGGTGCCGCCGTTCGATCCCGAAGTGCTGCAGCGCCGCCCGGACGTGACCGCCGCCGAAGCGCGGCTGGCCGCCGCGTCGTCGCAGCGCGACCTGGCCCGTGCCGGCCGCGTGCCCGACGTGACCGTAGGCGTGCAGTACGAGCACTATCCTGTTTCGGAGACCAACACCACCGGCAGCGGCAACAGCTACGGCGCGTTCGTGTCGATCCCGCTGTTCGTGCGCCACAGCTTCGGCGGCGAGGCGCGCCGGGCCGAGGTCGATTACTACGCGGCGCTGGACGACCGCAATCGCATCCTGCTCGAGGCCCAGAACGAGATCGGCCGGCTGCGTGCGCAGCTGGACGCCGCCCGGGCGTCGCTGCAGCAGATGCGTGAATCGGTGCTGCCGGCCGCCGAAAGCGTGGCCAACAGTGCCGAATTCGCCTATTCCAAGGGGGCCAGCGGCGTGCTGGACCTGCTGGACGCACGCCGCGCGCTGCGCCAGACCCGTGTGGATGCCGTGGAAGCGCAGGGCAACTATGCCAAGGCCCTGTCGGCCTACCTGACCGCGCTGCAATCCACCCAATCCGATATCAACAAGCTTCCCCAGGTTCGTACCGATGCGTCGCGCCCATAATTTCCCGTCTCTCTCCGGCCGTTTCCGCATGGCCGCCGTGGTGTCTCTGTGCGCGCTGGCGTTGGCCGGCTGTGGCAAGAAGGAAGTCCCGGAAAACGATGACGAGCCGAAGATCTCCGGCCAGACCATCACGTATCCGGCCAGCGTGAAGGCGCTTTCCGGGGTGGTTGGCCAGCCCGTGCAAAGCGGCGGCGACCGCATGCTGAGCATGCCGGGCCGCCTGGTCTGGAACGAGGACAAGACCGTGCGCGTGGCCACGCCGTTCGTGGGCCGCGTGATGGAGATCATGGTGCAGCCGGGTGCCACGGTGAAGGCCGGCCAGGCGTTGGCCATGCTGACATCGCCCGACTTCGGCGTGGCCCAGGCCGACGCCCGCAAGGCTGCGGCCGACAGCGCCGTGGCCGCCAAGGCACTGGCCCGCCAGCGCGAGCTATACCAGGCCGGCGTGATCGCCCAGAAGGACCTGGAGCAGTCGCAGGCCGACAACGCCCGTGCCGCCGCCGACCTGGCCCGCACGCAGGCCGCGCTGCGCATGTATGGCGCGGGCAGCGGCGACGCCGTGAACCAGCGTTTCGCGCTGCGCAGCCCGATCGACGGGCTGGTGGTGGAACGCAATATCAATCCCGGCATGGAAGTGCGCCCGGACCAGCAGCCCAATGCGCCGCTGTTCCTGATCACCGATCCCAGCACGCTGTGGGCCCAGCTCGACGCCGCCGAGGCGGACCTCGGCCTGTTCAAGCCCGGCATCAACGTCCAGCTGGTCAGCGCCGCTTATCCCGGCGAGACCTTCACGGGCACCGTGGTCAAGATCGCCGACTATGTCGATCCGGCCTCGCGCAGCGTGAAGGTGCGCCTGGTGGTGCCCAACGCCGACCGCCGCCTGAAGGCCGAGATGTTCGTGACGGCCAAGCTCCAGGCCGCGTCGTTCCAGGGGATTGCGGTGCCGTCCAAGGCCGTGTTCCTGGCCGACAACAGGAACTACGTGTTCGTGCGCACGTCGTCCACGCCGTTCGTGTTCGAGCGCCGCGAGGTCAAGCTGGGCGTGTCGCTGCCGGGCACGACCGAAGTGGTGGCGGGCCTGAAGGACGGTGACGTTGTCATCACGGATGGCAACCTCTACCTGCAGGACATCCTGCGCGATGCCACCGCGGTGAATGCCGCGCGTGCGGCCGCCAAGCAATAAAGGCGGCCCGATGATCCAACGTATCGTTAGCTTTGCGCTGCACCAGAAGCTGTTCGTCTGGCTCGGCCTGATCATCTTCGTCGCGGGCGGCCTGGCCGCCTTCAAGAACCTGCCGATCGAGGCCTTCCCGGACGTCTCGGACATCCAGGTCAACATCATCACGCTGTACCCGGGCCGGGCCGCCGAGGAGGTGGAGCGTCAGGTCACGATTCCGATCGAAACGGCACTGGCAGGCACGCCGAACTCGGTGCGGGTGTTCTCGCACACCCAGTTCGGCCTGTCGTTCATGATGGTGACCTTCAACGACAAGGCCACCGACGTCACCGCGCGCCAGCAGATCATCGAGCGGCTGCGCAGCGTGGACCTGCCCGACGGCGTGCAGCCGGAGCTGGCGCCGCTGTCCACCGCCATCGGCGAAATCTTCCGTTTCCGCCTGACCGGCAAGGGCTATACGGCGCAGGAACTGCGCACGCTGCAGGACTGGGTGGTCGAAAAGAACATGCGCCAGGTGCCGGGCGTGGCCGACGTGGTGACCATTGGCGGTTCGATCAAGCAGTACGAGGTGAACCCCAACCTGGGCCGCATGCGCGACGCCAAGATCTCGCTGTCGCAGCTGTTCACGGCGCTGCAGCGCGGTAACTCGAACGCCGGTGGCGGCGCGGTGGCCCATGGCCGCCAGCAGTACCTGCTGCGTTCGCTGGGCAGCTTCCGCTCTTCGGCGGACATCGCCAACGTGGTGGTGGCCGAGAACAACGGCACGCCGATCCTGGTCAGGGACATTGCCGAGGTGAAGATCGGCTCGGCGCCGCCGCAGGGCCTGATGGGCCAGGACAACGAGGACGACATCGTCTCGGGCATCGTGGTGATGCGCAAGGGCGAAAACCCGTCGGTGGTGCTTGAGGCACTGAAGCAGAAGATCGAACTGCTGGACTCGCAGATCCTGCCCAAGGGCGTGAAGATCGTGCCGTACTACGATCGCTCCACGCTGATCGACAAGACGCTGCACACGGTGTTCGGCAACCTGGTGGAAGGCGCGCTGCTGGTGCTGGCCGTGCTCTACCTGTTCCTGGCCAATGTGCGCGCGGCGGCAATCGTGGCGCTGGTGATTCCGCTGTCGCTGCTGTCGACGTTCATCGGCCTGACGTGGGTCGGCATTCCGGCCAACCTGCTGTCGCTGGGCGCGATGGACTTCGGGATCATCGTCGACGGCGCAGTGATCGTCGTCGAGAACATTTTCAAGCGGCTGGGCGAGCTCAAGGAGCAGCAGATCAAGGACAGCCGCGCGCGGCTTTACGCGATCCTGCAGGCCACCACCGAGGTGGGCCGGCCGACCGTGTTCTCGATGATCATCATCATCGCGGCGCACATCCCGATCTTCACGCTGCAGCGCCACGAGGGCAAGATCTTCGCGCCGATGGCGTACACGGTGACCGGCGCGCTGATCGGCTCGCTGATCCTGTCGCTGACCGTGGTGCCGCTGCTGTGCCATCTGCTGCTGACCAAGAACATCGCCCACGACGACAACTTCGTGGTGCGGTACTGCAAGCGCATCTACGAGCCGATGCTGGCCTGGGCGCTGGACAACAAGAAGAAGGTGGTGGGCATTGCACTGGGCCTGCTGGTGGCGACCGTGGGCGTGGGCAAGTTCCTGGGCAGCGAATTCCTGCCCGAGCTGGACGAAGGCTCGATGTGGGTCAGCTTCGACCTGCCGGCGTCGGTGTCGCTGGTCGAGGCGCGCGACCAGGCCCGCATCCTGCGCAACGTGATCCGCAAGACGCCCGAGGTGAACACCACGATTTCCAAGGTGGGCCGCCCTGACGACGGTACCGATCCCAAGCTGATCAACACGGTGGAGATCCTGGTCGACCTGAAGGCCGACAAGCAGTGGCGCGCGGGCTTCGACAAGCGCAAGATCATCAACGAGATCAACCACAACCTGCGTCAGCTGCCGGGCATCGAGCCGAATTTCTCGCAGCCGGTGCGCGACAACATCCTGGAAAGCATCTCGCAGATCAAGGGCCAGATCGTGATCAAGGTGCAGAGCGACAGCCTCGAGCACAACAAGAAGGTGGCCGACCAGATCCTGGCGAACGTGCAGTCGGTCAAGGGCGTGATGCGCGCGTTCATCGACCGCGACGGAGAGCTGCCGCAGTACGTGCTGGAATTCGATCGCGCCCAGGCGGCCCGCTACGGCATCAACGTGGCCGATGTGCAGGACCTGATGGAAAGCGCGCTGGCCGGCAAGGCCGCCACGGAACTGTGGGAGGGCGAAAAGCACTTCAGCGTGGTGGTGCGCCTGAAGCCGGGCGAGCGCGAACTGCCGAACCTGCCGAACATCTTCATGCAGACCGCCGACGGGGCGCAGGTGCCGCTGTCGCAGCTGGTGACGTTCCGGGCGGCGTCCGGCGCGATGAACATCAGCCGCGAGAACGGCCAGCGCACCACGTCGATCGGCATCTTCATCCACGACCGCGACATGGGCAGCGTGGTGAAAGACATGCAGGAACTGGTGAAGAAGAACGTGAACGCCGAAGACGTCAAGATCAGCTGGTCGGGCGAATTCGAGAACCAGGAACGCGCGATGGCGCGCCTGTCGATCGTGGTGCCGCTGTCGGTGCTGCTGATCTTCCTGCTGCTGTTCAATGCGTTCCAGTCGTTCAAGAGCGCGGCGCTGATCATCTCGAACATCCCGTTCGCGCTGATTGGCGGGGTGTTCGCGCTGTTCCTGACCGGCATTCCGCTGTCGGTGTCGGCGGCCATCGGCTTTATCGCGCTGTTTGGCCAGGCCGTGCTGAACGGGGTGGTGATGGTGACGTACTTCAACCAGCTGCGCCAGGAAGGCATGCCGGTGCGCCAGGCCGTGCTGACCGGTTCGATGGACCGCCTGCGCACGGTGCTGATGACGGCCATGCTGGCCATGCTGGGCCTGTTCCCGATGGCCGTCTCGCGCGCCATCGGCTCGGAAACGCAGCGTCCGCTGGCCATCGTCATCATCGGCGGCCTGATTACGGCCACGCTGCTGACGCTGATCGTGCTGCCGACGCTCTACGAGTGGATGGTGGGCCGGAACTGGCCGGACGAGGAAGGCCAGTCGAACAACGAGAACCGCCTGAACGACTCGATGGCGCATTGAGCAGGGCTCGAGAAGCCGAAACGAAGACCGGGGCAACGCGCCCCGGTTTTTTTTCGTCCCTGTGCGGCGCGGATGGCTGGCCCGGCTTCAGCGGCTGGCTGGCCGCGGAAAGAGCGGCGAGGCGCCGAGCGCCACCACGGCCGTCGTTGCCCAGACGACTGGCCACGATGTCAGCGCCAGCCAGTGCGGCAGCGCAAGCGGCGTGAGGAAGAAACCGAAGAACACTACCGTGTTGGCCATGCCGAGCGCGGTGCCCGCCCGGTCGGCGCCGGCCATGGCCGCCAGTTCGGTGTAGCCGACGCCGTGCCAGGCAGATACCGCGATACCGGCCAGCGCCAGCACCACCGGAAGCAGCGCCATCCACCGGCTGTCCGCCGCACTGCCATGCACGCAGCCGGCCAGCAGCAGGAAGGCAATCGCCGCGATCAGCGTGCAGGCACGCAGATAGGTTCGCCGATTGCCGTGCCGGTCGGTCCAGCGGCCGCTCCAGATGCGCGTGAGCATCGCGCCGGCCTGGATCGTGACCAGCGTGGTCGTGATCGTACCCAGCCCGGCCTGTGCGTAGTCATGCAGAAAGATCGAGGTGAAGGTCAGCACTGCGAATTGCGGCACGCAAAGCAGACCGATGGCCAGCACGATGCGCCAGATGCCTGCCCGGCCGAGCGGGTTCGGGCTGCGCAACTGCGCCACGGAGGTGGCCTGGAAGTCGGGCGGTTCATGGAGCCAGCACCAGGTCAGGAGGGCGGAGACGCCGCACAACAGCGCGAGCCACCCATAAGCCCAGGTAAAGCCGACGGTTGACGCCAGCCATGGCAGGGTCAGCGCCCCGATGCCGCCGCCCATCGGCACGGCAGTCTGGCGGATGCTCATGGCAAGCCCGCGTTCGCCTTCGTGAAACCAGCGCATGACCGCGCGCCCACTGGCACCGTTGACGCTGCCGCCCACCAGCCCGACCAGCGTCATGGCCACCACCAGCCATGACAGTGAGGGGATATGCGCGGCGGGCCCCGTCATGGGCGACAGCCAGAGGGCCATCGCCAGCAGCGCCGCGCTGGTGGCGGCCAGTCCGCCCAGCAACACCGGGCGATCGCCCCAGCGGTCGGCCGCCACGCCCCACGGTAGTTCGGACAGCGCGGTGCCCAGACCGATCGCGCCGACGGCCAGGCCGACTTGCGCGGTGTCCAGGTGGTAGCCCGTGCGCATCCAGACGGCTGTGGTCGGAATGCCGCCGACAGCGGCCAGTACGCTGGCGTTGGCCGCCACGCCGACGCCCAATACCTTCCAGCGATGGGAAGGTGTCAGGCGCCGGGCTGGCGGTACGGGAAGCGGAACGGTGTGCGAAGACATAGGTGACAGGTGATCCCGAAGCTGTTTGACGTGATCCAGTCTGTCACCGAGAATTCATCCTGAAAATCGGAAAATTCTTCACAGTTCGTTCGATAAAACAGGATGGTTGCGATGTCCCGAACCAATCTCGATCTGGCTGCGCTGCGCAGTCTGCTGGCCGGCATGGAACTGGGCAGCTTTGCCCGCGCGGCGGATCGCGTGGGCCGATCCACGTCGGCCATCAGCGCCCAGATCCGCAAGCTCGAGGAACAGGCCGGCACGCCGCTGTTCCGCAAGGCCGGGCGCGGGTTGGCGCTGACGGCCGCTGGCGAGGCGATGCTGGGTTACGCGCGCCGTCTGGTGGAGCTCAACGACGAAGCCGTCAGTGCGGTACGCGGGGTGGACCTGTCGGGCGGCATCCGCCTGGGGCTGCAGGAGGAATTTGGCGAAGGCTTGCTGCCTGAAGTGCTGGGCCGCTTCGCACGCGCCCACCCAAGGGTGCGCATCGAGGCGGTGGTGTCCCGCAATGCCGACCTGCTGGAGCGGATCGACAGCGGACGGTGCGATCTGGCGCTGGTGTGGGCCGACATGCATCCCGCCATATCGGACGATGTGGCCGGGTATGCGATGGGGCACCGGTACGTGGAACGGATCGACGACGTGCCGATGTGTTGGGTCGGCGCCGCAACCGGCGCGGCGACGATGCCTTGGCAGCCGGACGATGGCGAGCCGTTGCCGCTGGTGGCCTTCGACCGCCCGTGCCAGTTTCATTCGGCCGCGGTGGCCGCACTGGACCGTGCAGGCATTCCGTGGCGAATCACGTTTTCGAGCCCGAATCTTGGCGGGCTGTGGGCCGCCGCCGCTGCGGGGCTGGGCTTGACGGTGCGCTCGCGCTACGGATTGCCCGCGGGCGTACGGGCGCTGCAGGCCGGGGAACATGGCCTGCCTGCGCTGCCGTCGATGTCGCTCGCGATGGTGCGCGCGTCGGCCACGATGCCGCCCGAGGTGGAGCGGCTTGCCGACATCCTGCGCGCGGCGCTGCCCGGCACGCCGGTGCCGGACGCCCTGGCAGCCTGATTCAGCCAGCCGCCAGGGCCCGCGCGTCAGTCGTCGTAGCGGTCGCCATGACGGGTCGGCCGGCATAGCAACGCGCCCAGCAGGACGCCAATTCCCAGCGCCATGCCCAGCGCCTTGATCGGCTCCCGGTGCGTATAGTCGGTCACGCATTCCTGGCCGCGCGACACGCTGTCGCTGACCGATGCCTTGATCGATGCCAGCTTGTCCGTTCCCTGGGCGGCCTTCGCCAGGAAGGTCTGCTTGGCGGTTTCGATTGCCTCGCCGGTCAGGTTTGGCAGCTGGGCCAGCAGGTCATCGAGATCCTTCGCCAGCTGCCGGGTATCGGCCTGGAGCTTTTGCTGGGTGCTGGATACATTGGTGTCGTTGGGGTCAAAGGCGGCCATGGCGTCTCCTCGCTGGGTGCGTATGCGGAAATTTGCTGGCGCAGGTTTCATACCAGCGGCCAATGCACTGACGCCGCGCGGCTCGCTGCCATTTGACCCGGCAACTGGCAGCGCCGACTTACCGACGTTTGTAATTTGCGCCATGGCGCGCTGGGTGCACGCGACCATGGGCGCGTCCTTTGCCCCGCGGCATATGAGAGCAATCTGAATCTAGCCGCGATGAGACAAATACGATATCGGCTTTCTGTACGCTGCGGTATGGTTGTTTCGTGTGATGAAGTCCGCCCAAAACGGAGCGGGCCACCGACGGGCAACCTTCGTTTCAGGGGTCAATCATGAGGATTCTTCGAACTGCCGCAATGGCAGAACACTGCGCCAATGACGCCATCGATGCGAAGCCGCACCGGGGCAGGTCGCGGGCACCGGGCGATGCGGGCGGGCCGCCACCGGGCCGCTACGGCGTGGCGGAGTGGGCGCCCGTTCTGGCGATGGTCGGCGCAGGCGTGACGTTCGTGCTCTACATCATGACCACGATCAACGCGTCGATGGCAGACAAGCTGGTTGCCGTGACGCGGAGCATCGAGGAACTCGACAAGCGCATCCATGTGCGTTTCGACGAGATGGACAAGCGGTTCAACGGTCAGCTGGCAGCCATGGACCAGCGTTATGACGGCAGGTTCGCTGCCATGGACAAACGGCTCGAACGCCTGGAAGCGCGAGCCGACCGGACCGACGAGCGGTTGAACAAGGTCGAGGTGCAACTGACAACGATGGACGCCAAGCTGGATCGCGTCCTCGATCACGTCGCCAGGCGCCGCTAACTGCCGGCGCCGCCGTTGCCGGCAAGGCGCGCTATGCCTTGCCGGGGCCCGTGCAGATCCCGTGCAGCTTGCGCAGGCCAGCATAGAGACCCTGCCGCTCCTCGGGCGTGAGCAGCCGGATCACGGAAGCCTGACCGCGCCGCGCCAGTGGAATCACCTGTGCATGAAGGGCCGCCCCGGCTTCGCTGATCTTGCAGGACAGGCGCTTGCGCGGCGTCGTGCCCTCCGATTCCAGCGTGACGAGGCCACGGTCTTCGAGCAATCGCAGCGTGCGGCTGACCAGGGCCTTGTCCGACGTCGATTGCTTGACCAGTTCCGCGAAGGACATCGGCTCGCCGTGGGCCAATAGCGCCAGAATGCGCCATTCCGGCACGGTCAGGTCGAATTGCGTCGCATACGGCTCGGTGACGCTGCTGCGCAGGGCGGTCACCAGCTGGCTCAGCATGGTGGTCAGGAAGTCGTTGACGTTCAGCCCGGTGCCGGCTTCGTCGAGGTGTGACCAGGGATCGATGCCCTCGGTGGTAGCCGGAATGTGCTGGGTAGTGCTGGACATGTACGGGGCGTTAAAAAGGTATGCCGGGCAATTGCCCGGAAAACGCCTGCGATTGTCTCACACCGCTTGTTGTTCGCAACTTTGTGGCGCCGTACGTGTTGCGACTGCCCCGCATGCGTGCGGGCATGACGGTCAATGGCCCCTCGACCGCATGCGGCGGAGGGGCGATGCCGAGCGGAGCGTCGATGCCGGCGCTTGCGCGCCGAGCGACCGGCGTTAGGCGTTACGCCGCGAAGCCGCCGTCCACGTTCAGGCTGGCGCCGGTGACGAAGCTGGCTTCCGGGCCCGCCAGATAGGCGACCATGCTTGCGATTTCATCCGGGTGGCCGTGGCGCGGCAGGGCCATCAGACCATGCAGCGATGCGGCGAAGTCGGAGTTCTCGGGGTTCATGTCGGTGTTGACCGGGCCGGGCTGCACATTGTTGACCGTGATGCCCTTCGGGCCCAGATCGCGCGACAGGCCTTGCACGAGGCCCTTCAGGGCGGACTTGCTCATGGCGTAGGCGGCGCCGCCGGCGAACGGCATGCGGTCGGCGTTGGTGCTGCCGATGTTGATGATGCGGCCACCTTCGCCCATGTGCGACAGCACGGCCTTGCTGGCCACAAACACGGCGCGGACGTTGACGGCCAGCGTCTTGTCGAAGTCTTCCAGCGAGAAGTCCTCGACCGCGCCCAGGAACAGCACGCCGGCGTTGTTGACCAGGATGTCGATCTTGCCGAAATGCACGGCCGCATCGTTGATGGCGTCGGTAAGCGCGGCGGCGTCGGCTGCATCGGCGCGATAGGCCTTGGCGCGGCCGCCGGCTGCCTGGATCGACTCCACCAGCGCCTGTGCGGCGGCGCCGGAGCTCTGGTAGGTAAAGGCGACGGCGGCGCCGTCCCGGGCCAGGCGGCGTACCACGGCAGCGCCGATGCCCCGTGCACCGCCGGTTACGAAGGCAACTTTGTTCGAGAGCGAGGTCATGATCCGTTTCCTTGTTGAGAGAGGGTTGGTAAGCGAAGTATGGTTTGTGGTATCCCCTACCGGTAGTCATAAATCCGGATCAACTTTTTCAACCATTGGTATAAGCTTGCCGCCATGGAAGCCTTGAATCTGCTCGAATCGTTTATCCAGAGTGCCGAAACGGGCAGCTTTTCGGCTGCGGCCCGCCGGCTCGGCCTGACGCCCGCCGCCGTCAGCAAGAACGTGGCCCGGCTCGAGGACCACCTCGGACTGCGGCTGTTCCAGCGCAGCACGCGCAAGCTCACGCTGACCATGGGCGGCGAGCAGTTCTTCCGGCAGGTGTCCGACCCTTATTCCACGTTGCGCGATGCGTTTGCCAGCGCCGCGCAGGAAGACGGCAAGCCGGCCGGGGTGCTCAAGGTCAGCATGGGCGTGGCGTTTGGACGCGAATACCTGGTGCCGCTGCTTGGCGAATTCCTGTCGATGTATCCAGCCATCGTTCCCGATTGGCATTTCGAGAACCGGAGCGTGGACCTGATTGCCGGCGGCTTCGACGCGGCCATTGGCGGCGGCATCGAACTGACCGAGGGCGTGGTGGCGCGCGAACTGGCGCGGACCTACGTGGTGGCGGTAGCCTCCCCCGCCTACCTGGCAGGCAAGACCCTTCCGAAGCATCCGTCCGACCTGTCCGCGTTCGATGGAATCGTGCGCCGGTCTGCCTCCACCGGCCGCCTGCGGCTGTGGAACCTGCGCAACCAGATTGGCGAGGAAGCCCTGGCCGAGCCGCGTACCCGGCTGATCTTCGACGACCCCGAAGCCATGGCCCACGCCGCGATGCAGGGCCTGGGCGTGGCGCTGCTGCCGATGCCGCATGCCGCGCCGTGGCTGGAACGCGGCGACCTGGTGCGCCTGGTGCCTGGCTGGTGTGCTGACAACGGCCCTCTGGCGCTTTACTATCCCAACCGCAAGCTGCTGCCGCCCAAGACGCGCGTGTTCATCGAATTCGTCGTCGATGCCTTCCAGCGCAAGGGCCTGGCGCGCAGATTCGACGGACGCTGAACTGTCATTTCACGAAGCACCCCACATCGGGAGGGGCTGTATGGCAACGGCAGTGCGACGGAGCGTGCGGCTCCATTTCCATCTCTGGACGTGGTTCGGCTCGCTGGTGCTGCTGGTGGGGGCGCTGATTTGCAGCATCAACTACGTGATGACCAAGGACGCGCTTGAGCGGTCCGTCACGGACACCACCCAGCGCGTCAGCCGCGAGAGCCTGGAGGAAGTCGAGAACCTGTTGCAGCCGGCCCAGATGGCGGTCCGGCTGCTCACCCACAGTTCGCTGGCCGATGCCAGGTTGCTGGCGCAGCGCAAGCAGCGCATGGCGCTGATGCGCGACGCGCTGGAAAGCTCGCCGATCCTGCAGGCGCTGTATATCGGCTACGCGGACGGCAGTTTCTTCTATATGCGCCCGCTGCGCGACGAGGGCGAGCGCGGCGCCTACAAGGCGCCGCCGCGCGCGGCATTCCTGGTGCAAAGCGTGGACCGCGACAGCGGTCGCGCAGTGGGTCGGTACTATTACCTTGCGTCTGATCTGGCTCCGGTCGGCGAGGCTGATGCCGCCGACTTTGCCGGGCGCTACGACCCGCGCACGCGGCCCTGGTACGCCTCGGCCATGGCGTCCGGAACGCTGGTGCGCACCGATCCGTACATGTTCTATTCCGACCGCGAATCGGGCGCCACGCTGGCCTTGCGCACCGCTGACGGGCAGGCCGTGGTTGGCGGGGACTTCCGGCTGGACGCGCTGGGCCAGCTGTTGAACCACGAAACGCTGACGCCGCGCGCGGTGCTGGCGCTGCTGGACCGCAAGGGCAGGCTCGTCGCCATCAACCGTACGACGCCCGATTCCGTGGCCGCGCCCGATACGGTGATCATGGATCCGGCGGGTCGTCCCGAGGACTACGGCCTGGCCGTACTGACCGGCCTTGCCGCCAGGGTGGCGGCGCCCGGCGACCGGCAGGCCGTCGCGCACCCCATGCAGCTGGAACGTGCCGATGGCGAAGCCTGGTACACGTCGGTGGACTGGCTGGACCCCAAGGACCCCAATTCGCTGCTGCTGGTGTCCGCCATTCCGCAGACCGAGCTATTGCACGATGCCCGGCAACACGCCGCGTGGGGCATGGTCATGACCGGGCTGGTGCTGCTGCTGGCGTTGCCGGTCACCTGGCTGGTCGCGCGCAGCGTGGCGCGGCCGCTGCAGTCGCTGGCCGCCGAGGCCGACGCCATCCGCCGCTTCGATTTCGTGCGTCCCGTGTCGGTCCGCTCGCAAATTGACGAAGTGAACGATCTGGCCATGACGATGGACCAGATGCGCGGCACCATCCAGCGCATGCTGCACGTCATGGGGGCCGTATCGGCCGAGCACCGTCTCGACCGGCTGCTGCCGCTGCTGCTGCAGGAGACGCTGAGCGCCGCAGGCGGACAGGCCGGGGCGTTGTACCTGGCGGCCAGTGAGGACGAAGGCCTGCGCCCCGCCGTGGGCTTCGACCGCAGTGGCACCGAAGTGACCACGATGAGCGAGACGCTGGCGCACGACACCCTGGCGCTGGTGCGCACGGCCGTGCGCGAAGGCACGGCGCGCGCCGGCCATCTGACATCGGCCGACGTGGCCGCCGCGCGGCTCGATGTGCTGGCGGGCGCGGCGCCGGTACACGCCGCCGTCATTCCGCTGATCAACCGCCAGCAGGCGCTGCTGGGCGTCGTGCTGGTGCTGCGCGATACGCCGATCGAAGCCGCGCAGCTGGCATTTGCCAGCACCATGGCCAGCCTGTCGGCCGGCGCGCTGGAGGTGGGCGAGCTCACCACGGCGCAGCGCGACCTGTTCGATGCGTTCATCCGCCTGCTGGCCGGCGCCATCGACGCCAGGAGCCCGCACACCGGCGGCCACTGCGCGCGCGTGCCGGAACTGGCCAAGCTGCTGGCGCGGGCCGCCTGCGATGCCACCGAAGGGCCCTACCAGTCCTTCAACCTGACCGAAACGGAATGGGAGGCGCTGCACGTGGCCGCCTGGCTGCATGACTGCGGCAACGTCACCACACCCGACTACGTGATCGACAAGGCCACCAAGCTCGAAATGCTGTATGACCGTATTCATGAAGTGCGCATGCGCTTCGAGGTGCTGAAGCGCGACGCGGAAATCGCCTGTCTGCAGGCCGTGGCCGATGGCGAAGATCCGCAGGCCGCGCGCGAGCGGCGCGATGGGCTGCTGCGCCAGCTCGACGAGGAGTTCGCGTTCGTGGCGGCGTGCAATGTGGGCGGCGAGCAGATGGAGGCCGGGGACCAGGCCCGCCTGCGGCAGATCGCCACGCGGACCTGGCGGCGCACGCTGGACGACCGGCTCGGCGTCTCGCACGAGGAATTGAGCCGCCGGAACAGCATGCCGGCCGTGCCGCTGCCGGTCATGGAGCCGCTGCTGGCCGACCGTCCGGATCATCGGATCGAACGTGCCGCAAGGGACCAGATCGCCGACATCAATCCGTGGGGGTTCCGGCTTCGCGCGCCCGCGTATCTCTACGACCGTGGCGAACTGCACAACCTGACGATATCGCGCGGTACGCTGACCGCGGAGGAGCGATTCAAGATCGAGGACCATATCGTGCAGACGCAGATCATGCTGTCGCGCCTGCCGTTTCCGAAGCATCTGCGTGACGTGCCGGAGATTGCGGGCGGACACCACGAGAAGATGGATGGCACCGGCTATCCGCGTGGTCTCAAGCGCGACCAGATGAGCCCGTTAGCCAGGATGATGGGTATCGCCGATATCTTCGAGGCGCTGACGGCTGCCGACCGCCCCTACAAGAAGGCCAAGACGCTGTCCGAAGCCGTGGGCATCATGACCCGGCTGCGCGACCAGCAGCATATCGACGCCGAGCTGTTCGACCTGTTCATCGCGGCAGGCATTCATCGCGCCTACGCCGAACGCTACATGGACCCCGCGCTGATCGATATGGCCTGAGACAGGTTCCAGGCGACCGCGCCGATGGCGCGCCCTCACGCGAAACCGGTGCGTGGACTATGCTTCGGGAGTTCGGGCAACGCGTGTCGAGGGGGCGGTGATGAGCGTCGAGAAAATCGAGATTCCCGGCAGTCAGGGCGGTACGCTGTCCGGCCGGATGGAGTGGCCCGATGGCCCGGTGCGCGCGCATGCGCTGTTTGCGCACTGCTTTACCTGTGGCAAGGCCAGCCTGGCGGCCACGCGCATCGCGCGGGCACTGACGGCCCAGGGCATTGCCGTATTGCGCTTCGATTTCACGGGCATCGGCGCCAGCGAGGGCGATTTCGCCAGCACCAATTTCTCGTCGAACCTCGCCGACCTGGAGGCCGTGGCCATGTATATGCGTGCGCGCGGCCAGGCGCCCACGCTGTTGATCGGCCATAGCCTGGGCGGCGCCGCCGTGCTGGGCGTGGCCCGCCGCCTGCCCGAACTCCGCGCCGTGGTCACGATCGCCGCGCCCAGCGATCCGCGCCATGTGCTGGGGCTGCTGGGAGACAACGTCGAGCGCATTCGCGCCGAAGGCGAGCTGGAGGTCAGGCTGGCGGGGCGTCCGTTCCGCATCGCGCGGCAGTTCATCGACGATGTTTCCCGTCACACGCTGCTCGACGAGGTGGCCCACCTTGGCAAGCCGCTACTGGTCCTGCAGTCGCCGACCGACGACACGGTGGAAGTGCAGAACGGCCTGGCGATCTTCGAGGCCGCGGCGCAGCCCAAGAGCTACGTGGCGCTGGACGGCGCCGACCACCTGCTGCAGAACCGCGCCGGCGCGGCGTATGCGGCCAGCATGATTGCGGCGTGGGCGCAGCATTACCTGCCCACGCTGACCGAGGACGTCCAGGCCGAGATTCCCGAGCCCGGCGTGGTGGTGGTGGCCGAGCGCCATCGGGGCCGATACCAGCAGACCGTCCGCGTGGGCGGCCATGCGTTCGTTGCCGACGAGCCCGCTGCGCTGGGCGGCGACGATGCCGGCCCGAATCCCTATGAGCTGCTCTTGTCGGCGCTGGGTGCCTGTACGTCGATGACGATGCGCATGTACGCCGAACGCAAGGCGTTGCCGCTGGAACACGTGGCCGTGCAGTTGCGGCACGAAAAGATCCATGCGAAGGACTGCGCCAACTGCGAGACCACCGTGGGCATGGTGGACCGGATCGAGCGGCGCATCGCGATCAGTGGCGAGCTGACTGCAGAGCAGCGCGCCTCGCTGATGGTCATTGCCGACAAATGCCCGGTGCATCGCACGCTGGAATCCGAGGTCCACATCGATACGATGCAGGCCTAGCCACCTGCGCTAGCCAGGCGCCCTAGCCGATTCCCAGCACACGCCGGCGCGCGGCGTCGAATGCCGCGCCCTCGGCCACCAGCCAGGCTTCCACTTCGGCCACCTGGGCGGTCTGCCCGTGCGCGCAGACAAAGTGGTACGACGCGTGGCTGCGCGCGTGGATGCCCCACAGGTCCACCAGGCGGCCCGATTCCAGGTCTTCTAGCACCAGCGCGGAACGTCCCATAGCGACGCCTTGCCCGGCCAGCGCGGCATTGATGGCCAGCTGCGACAGGTTGAATCGCTGGCCGGCCGATGCATCGGCCAGGGTCAGGCCGGCGTGGCGCAGCCAGCATTGCCATTCCTCGAACTCGCCGGCGCCATCCCACGGGGTTACGTCGTGCAGCAGCATGCCGGCGCGCAGGCCTTCGGGCGATTGCAGTTCGGGGTGCGCGTCGAGATAGGCGGGGCTGGCCACCGGGATCAGCCATTCCTCCAGGAACTGATGCGCCTTGAGGTCCGGATAGCCACCGGGATCGAAGCGCACGGCGGCCTCGGTGCCGTCGCGCAGCATGCGCGAGCGGTCGAGCGCGTGGAATTCGCCATAGACGCGCAAGCCGATGTCCGGATGCTGGCGGAAGAAGCCGCCCAGCCGGGGCGTAAGCCACACCATCGCGAATGACGGCGAGCACGACAGCGCGATGGGCTGCTTGTCGCGCGGCCTGCGCAACTGCGTCAGCGTGCCTTCGATGGCCTGGAACGACTCGCGCAGCACAAAGCGCAGGCGCTCGCCTTCCGGCGTCAGCACCAGCGCGCGCGGCGTGCGCAGGAACAGCGGCCGGTCCAGCCATTGCTCCAGCTGCTTGACCTGCTGGCTGACCGCGCCCTGGGTCACGCACAGCTCGGCGGCCGCCTGCGTGAAGTTGCAATGTCGGGCCGCCGCCTCAAAACAGCGCAGCCAGCCCAATAATGATGCAGAAAGCGTATTGGCCATTAGTCAGGCTAATGCTCGGATCAGTACAAATGGTTTGTCACGACGGTGTAATGGGACAAGAATGAAGTCACCCCTTCCGCTTTTCCCTGCTTCATGCCGACCGATCTTTCCACACTCCCGCAACAACTGCTCGCCGATCTGCAGGCCGCCCGCCCGGTCTTCTGGGGCAACCCCCACCGCAGTGACGCTGCGGCCGTACCCACCGTCGTGGAAGGGCGCGGCATTAGTCTAGCTGATGTGAAAACGGCCCGGGCGCGCTTCGACAGATTTGCGCCGCTGCTGGCGCGGCTGTTTCCCGAACTGCAAGGCAGCGCAGGGCGGATCGAATCGGACCTGCTGCCAGCGCCGGCCATGCAGCGTGCGCTCGGTCTGCCGGCCTCGGCCGGCGCGCTGTGGATCAAGGCCGATCACAGCCTGCCCGTGGCCGGTTCGATCAAGGCGCGCGGCGGCATTCATGAAGTGCTGGAGTTTGCCGAGTCGCTCGCGCTCGAACACGGCCTGGTGACGCGTGACGCCGACTATGGCGTGCTGGCCGAAACCCCGGCGCGCGCGCTGTTCGGCCGCTACCAGGTGGCGGTGGGCTCCACGGGCAATCTCGGGCTGAGTATCGGCGTGATGGCCTCGGCGCTGGGCTTCCGCGCGGCCGTCCACATGTCGGCCGACGCCAAGGAATGGAAGAAGGCCCGCCTGCGGGCGCGCGGCGTGGCCGTGGTGGAACACACGGGCGACTATGCCGCCGCCGTCGCGGCCGGCCGCCGCGAGGCCGACGCCGACCCATACAGCTATTTCGTCGACGATGAACGGTCGCTGTCGCTGATGCTGGGCTACAGTGCCGCCGCCCTGCATCTTCACGACCAGCTGGCCGGGGCAGACTTGAAGGTCGATGCCACGCACCCGCTGTTCGTCTACCTGCCATGCGGCGTGGGCGGCGCGCCAGCCGGCATCGCCTTCGGATTGCGCCAGCTTTATGGCCCGAACGTGCATCCGGTCTTTGTCGAGCCCACGCAGTCGCCGTGCTTCCTGGTGGAAATGCTGGCACCGGGCGCAACGGTGTACGACGTGGGCCTTACCAACCGCACCGAGGCCGACGGGCTGGCCGTGCCGCAGGCGTCGGCGCTGGCCGCGCAGGCCATGCGTGCGCTGCTGGCCGGGGTCTGCACCGTAACCGACGACACGCTGTTTGCCGACCTCCATCGCGTGCGCGAAGCCGAAGGCTTGCGCATCGAGCCGTCCGCCGCGGCTGGCTTCAGCGGCCCGGGCATGCTGACCGGCACCGAAGCCGGGCGCGCCTACCTGGCACAGCACCACCTGGACGGCGCGATGGCCCATGCCACCCATCTGGTGTGGACGACGGGCGGCCTGTTCGTGCCGCCCGAGGAATACGCGCGCTTTGCCGAGCGTGGCGCGGCGCTGGCCGCCTGATAGTCCCCTGAACCGAATCCCGATCTTTCGATTGCATCGTTGCGGAGCTTGATCATGACCCGTTTGCCTTCCCGAATTGCCCACGCCGTCGTTGCGTGCAGCCTCGCAGCCGGTGCCTCGCTGGCGTTTGCGGACACCTTTCCGTCCAAGCCGATCCAGCTGGTGATTCCGTTCCCGCCCGGTGGCGCCACCGACGTGAT
Organism: Cupriavidus sp. 86D6; assembly: GCF_057815095.1. Taxonomy (NCBI): domain Bacteria; kingdom Pseudomonadati; phylum Pseudomonadota; class Betaproteobacteria; order Burkholderiales; family Burkholderiaceae; genus Cupriavidus; species Cupriavidus sp. 86D6. Next base: position 112,486 of record NZ_JBYPSB010000010.1, read on the forward strand.
CGGGCGCCTGGTCGGCAAGAAGCTTGGCGACAAGCTTGGCCAGACCGTGGTGATCGACAACCGCCCCGGCGCAGGCACCATCGTCGGCGCCAGCTACGTCGCCAAGGCCGCGCCGGACGGCTATACGCTGCTGGCCAGCTCGGGCACCACGTTCACGGTGAACCCGGCCATCCACGCCAAGCTGCCGTACGACCCCGTGAAGAGCTTCGAGCCAATCGGGTTTATGGGCCGCACCGGTCTGATCCTGCTGGCCAACAAGGACCAGCCCGTCGGCAACCTGAAGCAGCTGGTGGCCGCCGCCAAGGCGCAACCGGGCAAGCTGACGTACGGCTCGTTCGGCAGCGGCACCACGGCCCAGTTCGCCGGCGAGATGCTGTTCAACCTGGCCGGCGTGAAGCTGCTGCACGTGCCGTACAAGGGCAGCGCGCCGGCCATGACCGACCTGATCGGCGGGCAGATCCCGTTCACGGTGGATACCGTGGCCGCCGCGATCCCGCAGGTGAAGTCGGGCAAGGTCAAGGCCATTGCGGTGACCACCGCCAGGCGGTCCGCGCTGCTGCCTGACGTGCCGACGGCCGCCGAAGCGGGCTATCCCGGCATCGACGCCGACACCTGGCTGGCGCTGGTGGCGCCGCGCGGCCTGCCGGCCGACGTGAAGCTGAAGCTGGAAAAGGCACTGGCCGACGTGATGGCCGACCCGGAGACGCGCAAGGCGCTGACCCATGCGGGCTTCGAACCGCTGGACGGCAACGGCGCGGCGGTGTCCGCATTGATTGCGAAGGAACTGCCGCTGATGCGCGCCACGGCACAGCGTGCGAACATTACGGCCGATTGAGACGGCCTCTGGAGACAGTCGTGAACGAAGCACAGAAGACGCTGGTGGCGCGCCCGGCCACCGAGCTACGGCGCATGATCGGCAGCAAGGAAATTTCGCCGGTCGAACTGCTGGACGCCTGCATCGCGCAGATCGGACAGGTGAACCCGTTCCTCAACGCGGTGACCGCCACCTGCTTCGACCGCGCCCGCGAGGAAGCCCGCGCCGCCGAACGGGCGGTGCTCGATGGCAAGCCGCTGGGCCTGCTGCACGGCCTGCCGCTTGGCGTGAAGGACCTGGAGGCCACGGCCGGCCTGCTGACGACGTACGGCTCGCCGCTGTACCGCGACAACGTACCGGCCGAAGACAATGTGCTGGTGGCGCGCCTGCGCGCTGCGGGAGCCATCGTGGCCGGCAAGACCAACATCCCGGAAATGGGCGCCGGTGCCAATTCGCGCAACGACGTCTGGGGCGCCACGGGCAATCCGTTCAATCCGAACCTCAACGCGGGCGGATCGTCGGGCGGCTCGGCTGCCGCGCTGGCGGCAGACCTGCTGCCGGTCTGCACGGGCTCGGACACCGGAGGGTCGCTGCGCATCCCGGCCGCCAAGTGCGGGGTGGTGGGCTTCCGTCCGTCGCCGGGCGTGGTGCCGAGTTCGCGCAAGCTGCTGGGCTGGACGCCGATCTCGGTGGTGGGGCCGATGGGCCGCACCGTGGCCGATGCCTGCCTGCAACTGGCGGCCTCCGCCGGGGTATCGGCCGGCGATCCGCTGACCTACCCGCTCGATCCGCTGTCGTTCCTGGCGCCGATGCCGGTGGACCTGGGCAGCCTGCGCGTGGCGTACACCGAAGACTTTGGCTGCTGCGATGTCGATGACGGCATCCGCCGCACGTTTCGCGAGAAGATCGCCGCGATGCGTCACCTGTTCCGCCGTTGCGACGCCATCGATATCGATCTGGGCGAAGCGCACCGCTGCTTCGACGTGCTGCGCGCGGAAAGCTTCGTGGCCGGCATGCGCGACGCCTACGCGCGCGACCCGTCGAAGCTGGGCCCGAACACGCGGGCCAACTACGAGATGGGCGCGCGCATGTCGCTGGTGGACAGCGCCTGGGCGCAAGCCGAACAGACGCGCATCCTGCAGCGGTTCCAGCAGTTGTATCGCGACTACGACGTGATCCTGTCGCCGACCACGCCGGTGTCGCCGTTCCCGTGGACATCGCTCTACGCCGAATCGATCAATGGCGTACGCCAGGAGAACTACTACCGCTGGCTGTCGCTGACCTACGTGGTCACGCTGACCACGCATCCGGCGCTGTCGCTGCCGTGCGGCCGCGATCACGCGGGCATGCCGTTCGGCCTGCAGATCGTGGGCGGTTTCCGCAAGGACCACGAGACGCTGGGCGTTTCCCACGCGATGGAGCAGGCATTCGCGGCCATTCCGTCGCTGCGCCGCCCGCTGCCGGACCTGGCCGCGCTCAAGCCGGCCGAGCCCGCGCTGACGTCGATCGTTACCGCGCCGCCGGTGCTCGACGCCACGGTGAAGCAGGGCAAGGAAGCGTCGGCGGTCTAGTCCCGTCGCGCGATGGCTGTCGCGGACGGCCAAAAGCCGACGCCGATGCGCGGGTCGATGCTATCGTGGCGTTTTCGCGGATGGCGGCCGCCTTGGGGCCACGTCTGATGGAAGCCGAGATCAACCCGGTGTTTGTGCTGCCGGTGGGCCAGGGCGTTCGCGCGGCGGACGGCGTGGCGGTGCTCGGCGCGTAACGGACAGGAGAGCGCAGGATGACGGATATGGCCGCCAGTGAAGCGGAATCGATCGACACCATTGCAGCCGCAGGCGCGCCGGATGCGCGCCAGGCGGCCGCGTTCGTGCACCGGCTGACGCAGACCGGGCATATCCATTCCACCGATGTCGACGGCTGCCGTATCGTCTGGCGCCGTTTTGGCGCGGGGCCGCATGTGCTGCTGGTGCATGGCGGGCACGGCAGCTGGCTGCACTGGGCGCGCAATATCGAGGCGCTGTCCGCGCGGCATACGGTCTGGGTGCCAGACCTGCCCGGCTTTGGCGCCTCGGGCGATCCGGCCGATGGCGAGATGGCGACGCTGGTGGCCACCGTAGCGGCCGGCTTCGCGCAACTGCCGGTGGAAGGGCCGGTCGATCTGGTGGGCTTTTCGTTTGGCGGGTTGACCGCGTCCTACCTGGCCAGCGCACTGCCCAACGTGCGTGGCCTGGCGCTGATGGGGCCCGGCGGCCACGGCGGCGTGCGGCGCCAGACCATCGACCTGGTGGACTGGCGGCGTGCCGGCGATGCCGCCGCGCTGACCGGGGCGATGCGTCACAACGTGGCGGCGTTCATGATCGCGGACCCTGACAAGATCGATGCGCTGGCGCTGCTGGCCTATACCGAGTCTTGCCGGCACACGCGTTTTCGCAGCAAGCAGATTTCGCGCGCGGGCGGCCTGGCCGCCGCGCTGGACCGCTTCCAGTCCCAGGCCCGGGCCGGTGGCGCCGTACTGATCGCCTACGGCGAACACGATGTGACCGCCGACCCGTCCGCCGTGCTGGCGGCATTGGTCGATGGCCGGCCACACCGGCAGGGCGTGGTGATCGATGGCGCCGGGCACTGGGTCCAGTACGAGGCCCACGACGCGATCAACGCCTTGCTGCTGGACTGGCTGGCACGCCAGGCGGCCTGAATCCGTGGACGCCACCGATGCGCGGCGCCGGGCGCGGGGGGCCGAACCTGATCAGTCTCGAGGTGGTGACGGTGGTCCGATGAACTGGCGTCGCGCGCCCCAGCGGCGCGCGCGCCTGACCAGGTGGTGTCGGTGGGCGCGCAGCAGCGCACGCGTCAGCACGTCGTCGGCCACCGGCATGATGGCGACGACCAGCAGCAAGGCCGCCAGCGGCAAGGTGGCCGAATAGCCGATGGCGCTGAAGGCCTGCGCGCCGACCAGTCCGCCCAGGAAGAACAGTCCCACCAGCACCGCCAGCAGCCGCAGCTTCTGCCGGTCGGCCATCACCGGCGGCGGTCCCGAGCGCGATCCGCCTGGCGCGCCGGATCGCGCCAGGCCATTCCAGTAGCACAGCTTGCCGAGTTCGATGCCGATATCGGTGACCATGCCGGTCACGTGGGTGGTGCGGATTTCCGCATTCGACAGCTTGGTGATCAGCGCATTCTGCAGCCCCATCATGAAGCACAGCAGCATCACCGTGGCGGGCACGAACAGCCATTCCATGTCGTCCAGGTGCGTGCCGAGCAGGCCGAAGCCCACCAGCAGCAAGGCTTCGAACAGCAGCGGAATGGCGTACTCGCTGCGCAGGCGCGCGCGGCGCGCCCAGTGGATCAGCATGGCGGAGCAGGCCGCGCCGCCGATGAACGACGCCAGCGCCCCGATGCCGTTGAGCACCATGCCATAGCGATGGAGCACCAGCTCGTCGGCAATGGAGGACACCACCCCTGACATGTGCGAGGTGTATTGATGGACCGCCAGGAAGCCGCCCGCGTTGGCGGCGCCGGCCACGAAACACAGCACCCTTGCCAGCCGGCGGTTCGACACCGGGTTGCGGCGGTGGGCGGTCAGACTGCGCAGATACCCGAGTGGCATGGCGGCAAGGGCGGGGGCGACGGAAGCCCCCATCATACGACCGCGCGGGCAGCGCGTGCATCCCGCTCAAGCACGGGCAGTTGCGCGCCGCATACAGGCCGGCGGCCAGCGGAGGCTTCAGGTCAGGCGCGTATGTGTCACCGCCACCACCTTGGCCCATCGCGTGATCTCGCCCTGCAGGAACTGCGTGAACTGTGCGGCGCTATTGCCAACCGGGTCGAGCCCCTCGCCGGTCAGCCGTTTGCGCATGGCCGGCGATGCCACGGCCGCTGCGGCGGCGGCTTCCAGTTCCCTGACCGTTTCGGGCGCCATGCCGGCCGGCCCGAGCAGGCCGTACCACGACCGGTAATCGAAATTCGGAATCACATCGGCAATCGGCGCCAGGTTCGGAAATGCCGGCAGCCGCTGCGGGCAGCTGACCCCCAACCCCTTGATCTTGCCCGCCTGCAGCAGCGGCTGCACGGTAGCCACATTGCCCAGCAGCAGGTCGGCCTGGCTGCCCACGACGTCGGCCACGGCCGGGCCGGCACCCTTGTACGGGACGCTGACGATATCGACGCCGGCCTCGTGCTTGAGCATCTCGCCGGCCAGGTGGTTGGCGCTGCCCACGCCGGCCACGGCCAGGCTGATCTTGCCAGGCTTGGCCTTGGCCAGCGCGATCAGCTCGCGCACGTTGTTTGCCTCCAGGCCGGAGCGGGCCACCAGGATCAGCGGGGAACTGGCAATCAGCGAAATCGGCGTGAAGTCCTTGATCGGATCGAACGGTTTTTTCTCGAACAGGGCCGGGTTGATGGCATGGCTGGTATAGCTGAGCAGCAGCGTGCCGCCATCGGGCTCGGCCTTGGCCACCGCCACGGCGGCGATATTGCCGGCCGCGCCGCCACGGTTCTCGACGATAAACGGATGCCTGAGGCGCTGTTCCAGGTCGGCCGCCAGCGAGCGGGCGACGATGTCGGTGCCGCCGCCCGGCGTGGCCCCGACCAGCAGCCTGGTCACGGACTGGGCGGCGTGAAGGTCGGGGGGCAACACCAGCGCCGCCGAGAGCAGCGCCAGAAAGTCGCGTCGTTGCATGGGTTGTCTCCGTTTCTCTTTATGAAGCCGGCGCCTCGTCAGGCGGGCGCCGTGAGGGGTACGTCACGGCAGCAGGCCGCCGGCCGCCGGCCGCCTTCTCTGCGGTATCAGGCGGTGGTCGCCGCCGGGCTGGCGGCGGCGCGGTCCGCAGGGCTTGCCGGCCAGGGCATCAACGGCATGCCCATCGTGGCGGCCTGGCGTTGCTCGAAGGCATCGAATGCCGCGCTGCGGGCGCTGCCACGCAGGCCGCCACGCACGGCGCCGGCGCGCACGTCGGTGAAGTAGACGGCCCAGTCGTCAGGCAGCGGCTGCGAACCGGGCACGGCCAGCCACAGGCGCAGCAGGTGGCGTTTGCGGTCGAATTCCTCGTAGTCCTCGAAATTGGTGCGCGAATGCACGGTCACGTAGTTGTTCAGCAGCTGCATGTCACCCTGTTCGAGCTGCATGGCAAAGCAGAGCTCGGGATCGGTCAGCAACGTGTCGAGCAGGTCCAGTGCCTCGATCTGCGCCGGGGTCAGGCGCGGCACGTCGTCGAAGTCGCGCTGCGCGGCCACCACGTTCTTGCGGTTGATGCGGAACGCGAAGGCCGTCGGGTGGCTGCCCAGGATCGGCAACGGGTAGTAGGGCGGCTGGGACGGGTCCTGCGCGCCCTGGTAGCTGTAGTAGAACGGCTGCTGCAGTACCGGGATCAGGTCGGGGCGGCGCTGGGCCACCGCGTCACGCAGGGCGATCGAGCTGACCACCTTGCTCTCGCCGCCCGATTTGGCGGCGCGGCGGCAGATCAGGCCCACGATATCGCCCGAATCGGTATGGAAGTCGAGCCCGGCGTTGGTGTTGTAGCCGCGGCCGTTGGTGGTCTTGTAGGCCGCACCCACGTCGCGCACATCGTTCATGAAATCGCTGGCCCGGTTCTGCGTGCGGGCCACGCCCATATGCAGGCCGATGCCCCAGTAGGCCAGGCGGGTGTCGTCCTCGCTCCATCGATCCACCGGAAAGCCCTTGACCAGGCACATGCCCCAGCGGCCCTGCGTCATGTCCACCGCGCGCGCCAGCGCCTGGCGGGCGCCGTCGTCGAGCGGGAAGTCGTCACGCGTCATGTCCAGCGGCGCCTTGCCGACGGCCTTGGCGTGGGCCAGGGCGTGATCGAAGCTGGCCACGTGGGCGGCCGTCAGGCGCAGGATCCAGGAGGTGTCGCGCTGGGCATCGGCGGCGCGCCAGGCTTGGGGGCGTTGTGCAGGCATCGGTATCGTCTTCTTTATCGGTTCAGGCCGGGGGTTTGAGTGGGGCCGTGACAGCCTTGCGCCACGTCGTGCAGCCAGTCTATGCTTGGCTGGCACCAAGAAAAAGTGATGTTGTTTGACGTCCTTGATAAGGAATCTTGATGAAGCTGGAGACCTTCGCCACGCTGGCGGCCGTTATCGAGGAAGGGTCGTTCGCGGCGGCGGCGGCCACCATGCACCTGACGCCAAGCGCGGTCAGCATGCAGATGAAGCAGCTGGAGCAATACCTGGGACAGCCGTTGTTCGATCGCTCCGGGCTGCAGGTGCGGCCCAATGCGTTGGCGCGCGAGGTGTCGGCGTCGATGGAAGGTGGGCTGCGGCACCTGAACACGCTGCGCCGGCGGGCCAGCGTGGCGGTGGAAGGCGCGGTGCGACTCGGCGTGATCGAATCGATGCAGCCGGTGCTGCTGCCCGGTACGTTGCGCTACCTGCGCGAACGCTATCCGCGCCTGACGGTCAAGCCGCTGCGGGGCCGCAGCACGGGCCTGATGGAGATGGTCAAGGCCGGCCAGCTTGACGCGGCGGTGGTGGCGCGCCCCGAATCGGGCCGCGTGGCCAGCCTGCGCTGGTATCCGGTGGCGACCCGCGAACTGATGCTGATTGCGCCGCCCGATGCCGGCAGCCGCAACGAATCGCCGGCCGATCTGCTGGCCCGCTACGACTGGATCCGTTATGACCGGGCTACCGTGTCGGGCGCGATGGCGGCGCGCCACGTCCACGGACTGCTGCCGGACAAGCGCAGCGCGATGGAATTCGACAGCGTGACGGCCATCGTGGCGATGGTCAGCGCGGGCCTTGGGGTGTCGGTGGTGCAACTGATGGACCCCACCGTCGTGGACCGCTACCCGGTGCGCCGCATCCGCCTGGGGCCGGACGCGCCGGTGCTGCAGATGTCGCTGGTGCTGCGCAAGGTGGACGAGGACAGCCGGCTGTTGCAGGCGCTGCGCGAGGCAGTCGAGGCCACGTTGAAAACGCCGCGCGACTAGATGCTGTGGTTTTTTGGCCTTTTGGTGGGGCGGGGGATGGGGCGTTGCGGGTCGACGTGCGATATGTCGGCAAGCAGGGCCTCGTTGCCCTCTCCCCCAGCCCCTCTCCCACGAGTGGGAGAGGGGAGCCGTCATGGATCGGCCGCAGGTGGGAGAGGGGGGCCGTCATCGATCGGCCGCCGGTGGTAGAGGAAAGCCGCGATCAGCTCGCTGCCTCGCGTGCCATCAGCAGCCGCACGCTGTCCGCGCGGGTTTCCGCCAGTGCCAGTGTTTGTGGAAACAGCGGCTGGCACAGGCGGGTCAGCACGTTGCCGGGCGGCATTTCCACCGCCAGCCGCATGTCGCAGGCGCGTGCCAGCAGCATCGTTTCATGCCAGCGCACCGGCAGCGCCATGTTGCGCGCCAGGTCTTCGGCAATGCGCGCCGGGTCGCGCAGTTCGCGCGCCGCGCTGGCGCTGAAGTAGCGCAGCGTCGGGCGGCGGCACGCGATGTCCGCAAAGGCCCGCTGCAGCGTCGCGGCGGCATCGTCCAGCAACGCGCAATGCGACGGCACCGCAATCGCCACCCGCTGCGCCGTGCGCGCGCCTGCCGCCAATGCCAGCGCCGCCACGCGCGCCATGGCCGCGTCCGATCCGGCGACGACCATCTGGGTGTCGGCGTTGTAGTTGGCGATAAAGACCGGCATGCCGGGCCGATGCACATCGGCGACCACGGCCTCCAGCGGCCCTTGTTCCAGCCCCAGGATCGCGGTCATGCCAAAGCCTGACGGATAGGCGGCCTCCATCAGCCTGCCGCGCTGTGCAACCAGCCGTACGGCATCGGCAAACGGCAGCACGCCGGCCGTGACCGCTGCCGCATAGGCGCCGATCGACAGCCCGGCCACGGCGTGGGCCTCGGCGCCATCGTCGAGCAGCGCGCGGGCGCTGGCTACGCCCGCCGCCAGCAGGCAGAGCTGTACCGATACCGTGGAAGCCAGATGCGCGGCATCGTCGTGCAGCAGGATGTCCGCGCCCAGCACGTCGCTGGCTTCGGCCAGCGTATGCGCCGCGGCAGGATGATCGGGCAGCGCATGGAGCATGCCGGGGCGCTGGGCGCCCTGGCCGGGAAAGGTCAGCAGGGTGGGCATGGCGCGCGCCAGGGGTCTTCGCAGAGCACGGGGCCGGTGTCGGTCTTCAGCAGCACGCGGCCCCCGGTACGCAGCCGTTCGCGCAGCGCAAAGGCGCCGTAGGGGGTGGCCACCTGGATGTCGAGCCGCACGGCATCGGTATCGATCAGCGATTTCAGTGTTGCCAGCGTGGCGCGCGATAGCGGCTCGGCGGCGTCCAGCAGCAAGTCGATATCGCTTCCGGTGTGCAGCACGTCGATGCCGGAAGCCAGCGTGAAGCCGACGGCGCCCGTCACGCCCCACGGTTGGGGCAATGCGCCCAGCTGCCGGGCGAGCGCATCCAGCGCGTGCAGCGCCGGAATCTCGTCACGGCGCGGATGCAGGCGCCAGAAGCCTTCACGCGCGATGTCGAATGGCGAGACCACCGTCGCGCACTGGTCGGTGTCGATCCAGCCGGCGTGCCGCTGCGCGCGGGTGCTGCCCCGGACCCCTATCGGGATACGCGGCGGGAGGCGCCCGGCCGTGTCGCGGTCGCGCCGCACCACCAGCGGCGCCTGCGCCAGCCAGTCCGCATCGGCCCAGTCCGGCAGCGATCCCTCGGCGATGAACGCCGCGGGATCGCGCAGCCAGATCAGGTCGTGCGGCCGGACGTGCATGTCAGTCCCGGTCCTGCCACTGGCTGGCCAGCAATGCGCGGGCCTGACGCGTGGCGCTGCGGTTTTCGCCGTGAAGGCGGCTGCGCAGGTTGCGCTGCGGATCGGCGTCGATGTCGGCCAGTGCCTCGGCAAGCTGGCCTTGCACGGCGGCCATGTCCTGCGCGGTGGGGGCGGCGGCGTCCTGCACGGCGACGGTGCGCCACAGCAGGCCTAGCGTGGCGTAGTTGTCGAGGTCGTAGGCCATCGGCGGCACGGTGGCGGCAAACGCCTCCAGGTCTTCGACACTGCGCAGCGTGATGCGCGCGGCGGCTTCCTTGCCCATCGCGTGGACCTGTACACCCGGGTCGCGCAGCGCCAGGATGCGGTTGGCCTGGTAGCCGTGCGCCAGGAACGCCCCCGACATCGCCTTGCCGACCAGCAGCGCAATCACGGGATGCCCTTGCAGCCGCGCCGTGGCATAGGCAGCGGCCGCGCTGGCCAGGGCCTGATGGATGCCAAACGCTTCCTCGCGGCGGCCATAGGCCTGGCTGGGTGTATCGACAATGGCGACGATGGCACGCTTGACCGGGAGATCGCGGTCGGCGGCCACGGCGTCATGGACGGCGCGCGCCAGCGACCAGCCTTCGAGCAGTCCTACCTCGCCCTGGCGCGCACGCGGGAACGGGCTGGCGGCATCGGGCACCACGGCGATCAGGCGGGCGGCGCGGCCGGCGGTCTCCACGTCGGCCACCTGGACCGATGCCGGATAGCCGGGCAGTCGCGCGGCGTTGCCGCTCAGGGCGGCCAGCCAGGTGTCGCCCCGGCTCGGGGCGCGGGGTGCCGATTGTGTGGGCGTGGCGCTCATTGACGGTCTCCATAGAGGCGGCGCACGGTGGCCGGGTCCGGTTGATGGACGGCGTCGCCAGCGATGTAGGCGGCGATGCGTTGCAGATAGTCGGCGTAGCGTTCGCTGCGCGGGGTGTCCTGCACGGGCGCGGATGCCAGTTCGGCCACCACGTCGCGGATCGCGGCGGCGTCGTCGTCGACATAGCGGTCGGCCAGGCCCGTGGCATGGCGTTGCTCGCCGCCGGTCAGGCCCCAGATGAACGGGCGGTCGCGCGAATCGTATTCGCCCACGCCGGCCTCCTGTTCGATCACGGCCGGACCGTTCAGGCCCAGGCGCGCCTCGCGCGTGACCACCAGCGCGCTGCACAGGCCGGCGGCAATCGACATGCCCCCGAAGCAGCCCACCTGGCCGGCGATCACGCCGATCACGGGCTGGTAGCGGCGCAGGTCCACGATGCCGGCATGGATTTCGGCAATCGCGGCCAGCCCCAGGTTGGCCTCCTGCAGGCGCACGCCGCCGGTTTCGAACAGGATGACGGCACGCGTGGGCACGCCGTGGCGGTTGTCGTCGGCGGCCAGTTCCAGCGCGCCGGCAATCTTGGCGCCACCCACTTCGCCCAGGCTGCCGCCCTGGAACGAACCTTCGATGGCCAGCACCACGGCGGGCTGCCCGTCGATCCGGCCCTTGGCGACGATCACGCCGTCGTCGCCCTGCGGCACGACGCCCTGGCGTTCCAGCCACGGCGAGGTCAGGCCATCGAACGGCCCGGCCAGTTCGCGGAAGGTGCCGGGGTCCAGCAGGGCGCGGGCGCGCTCGCGTGCGCCGAGTTCGACAAAGCTTTCGCGGGAGAGCAGGGCGGCGCGGGTCATGTCGGCTCCTTGTCGTCGAGGGCTTCGAACGCCTCGGCCAGGCGCATGCCCACCACGCCGGGCGTGGCGCCGAAGTCGTGGATGCGGATCTTCATCGCGGGGCGCGGCCCGGCGCCGAACACGCGGTTGAGCTGGGCATCCCAGACGCGGCCGTATCCGTTGATCGACGTGGTCACATCGATCCGGGTCTTGCCGGCTTCACCGGGCTCGATGATGACTTCCAGGTCGCCAGAGCCGACCACGCCCACCAGCACGCGGTGCGCGGCCGGGGCGCCTGCCGCATATTCGAAACGGAGCTGTTCCATCAGTGTTCTCCAGATGGCGCGGCCCAAAGCCCGCCAAGCCGATCAAGAAAGAGGGTGGCGGCCAGCAGGTCGGCGCTGCCGCCCGGCGAGGCACGGCGCGCGTGCATCGTGGCTTCGAGGTCGTGCAGGCGCCGGCGTCCGGCCAGCGTGCCGATGCCGCCGGCGTCGAGCACGGCCTCGGCGCCGGCCTGTACATCGGCCAGCCCGGCACGGCCGGCACGCGCCAGCACGCAGGTGTCGTCGAGCCGCGCCATGATGGCCAGCAGCGCGTTGACCTGCGCCGTGGGCTCGGCGTCGCCGCGCGCGCGGGCCTCGCGCAACGTTGGCAGGCCGATGCCCATCACGTGCGGAAAGCCGGCCTCGGCCTGTTCGCGCGCGCCGCCCACGCCGTAGGCGGCACGTGCCAGCTCGCCTTTGTTGCCAGTGTGGGCCGGACGATGGCGATCGGGCATGCGGGCGATGACCGCGGCCATCTGGGCGATGGCCTTCGCGCGCGGCACGGCGCCGCGCGTCTTGCCAAGCCAGCCGGCCGCACCGGCCAGCAGGCCCAGCGCCCAGATCGCACCGCGATGCGTGTTCACGCCGCCTGTGGCGCGCAGCATGGCCGTTTCGGCCTCGCGACCCAGTGCGCCCAGCCGCTCGCGCAGCGCCACGTCGATGCGGCGCGCGTGCTGCCCGGCCAGGGCCATGGCCGCGAAGCTGTCGGCCAGACTGTGCGCCGAAGCGATCATCAGTGTCAGCGACATGTCCGCATGGGTGCCGTTGCCGCGCGCGTCCACCAGGCCGGGCTTGGGCGCCAGCCGGGCTTCGTCGACCAGCACGGCGACGGCCAGGCCGCCAATGGCGCCGGCCAGGCGGGACGGCGCGACATCGCCATGGGCGGCCGGTGGGAGAGGGGCAAGCGCGGCAGTCATCACCAGCTCCTGAAGCGGGCCGGCGGGTTGTAGAGGCCGCCCGACCATTCCACCAGGTCGGCCATGCTGCGCGCGGCCAGCAGCGATCGCGTGGCCTGCGCGCGATGCACGCCCAGGTCTTCGGGCAGCGCGATCAGGCCGTCGCTGCGCATCAGGCGCGTGGTGGCCGGATCGTGCCGCATGCCGATCGGCGTGACGCCGGCCACGGCGGCGATCATGCGGCGCCGCTCTTCCAGCGAACGCGCCTTGTACAGGTAGGCGATGCCCTCCTCGGTCAGCACGTGCGTGACGTCGTCGCCGTAGATCATGACCGGCGCCAGCGGCATGCCGCTGTCCTTGGCCACCTGCACGGCATCCATCGATTCCACGAAGGTCGGCTTGCCGCCGGCCTGGAACGTTTCCACCATCTGCACCACGAGCTTGCGGCCCCGGGCCAGCGGGTCGTCGGTTTCGATCAGGTCCAGCCAGGCGGGCGTGGCATGGCGGCGGCCGCCCGGGTTGTGGCCCATGTTCGGCGCGCCGCCGAAGCCGGACAGCCGGCCGCGCGTGACCGTCGAGGAATGGCCGTCGCCGTCGATCTGCAGCGTGGAGCCGATGAACAGGTCCACCGCGTACTGGCCCGCCAGCTGGCACAGCGCGCGGTTCGAGCGCATGCTGCCGTCGCGGCCGGTGAAGAACACGTCGGGGCGCGCGGCCACGTAGTCCTCCATGCCCAGTTCGCTGCCGAAGCTGTGCACGCTTTCCACCCAGCCCGATTCGATGGCCGGGATCAGCGTCGGGTGCGGGTTCAGCGTCCAGTACTTGCAGATCTTGCCCTTCAGGCCCAGCTGCTCGCCGTAGGTGGGCAGGATCAGTTCGATGGCGGCGGTGTTGAAACCGATGCCGTGGTTCAGCGACTGGACGTTGTGGCGCTCGTAGATGCCGCGAATCGCCATCATCGCCATCAGGATGTGCACCGGCTTGATCAGCCGCGGATCGCGCGTGAACAGCGGCTCGCAGAAGAACGGCTTGTCGGACTGCACCACGTAGTCGATCCAGGAGCCCGGGATGTCCACGCGCGGCAGGCCGGCCGGGTCATCGACGATCTCGTTGACCTGGGCGATCACGATGCCGTCGCGGAACGCCGCGGCTTCCACCAGGGCCGGCGAATCCTCGGTGCTGGGGCCGGTGTACAGGTTGCCCTCGCGGTCGGCCTTGTAGCCGGCCGTGAGCACGATCTGCGGCGTCAGGTCGACATAGAGCCGCGAATACAGCTCGATATAGGTGTGGATGGCGCCCACTTCGAGCAGGCCGTCTTCCAGGAACTGCGAGATCCGCACGCTCTGGGCGCCCGCGTAGGCGAAGTCGAGCTTGCGGGCGATGCCGCGCTCGAACAGGTCCAGGTGTTCCACCCGGCTCACGCTCGGGATGATCATGTGCAGGTCATGCACGCGCGACGGATCGGCCTCGGCCAGCGCACGCGACAGGAAATCGGCCTGCTTCTGGTTGTTGCCCTCCAGCACCACGCGGTCGCCGGGGGCCGTGATGGTTTCGAGAAAGCGCACGATGTCGCCGGTGGGCACCACCTTGCCCGTGGCGATTTTCGCGCCCAGGTCCTGGCGGCGCCGCTTTTCGTTGCGGCGCGTGTCCCATTGTCGTTCCGGTATCGGATTCAGCATGACGTCTCCGGTGTGCTGCGGTCGTTACGGCAACGATAGGCCACGCGGCGGCGGGCGAACAATCAACGTCGGCGACGGACCGTTACGGCGGGCGTAACTAAACCCTTCACCCACGGTAACGGGACGATTAACCGGACCGTAACGATCGTGCGCCGCTGGTTGATTGATGCGGCGCGCCGCCGTTCCTAGAGTTGTCTGCAAATGTCCGCCCCACCGGGGACGCGGCGCCCGCCATACCAACCATACCAACTGGAGACAACCATGATCATCTACGGAACCGCTTTACTGGCCATCTGCCACCTGGTGGGCCTGTACCTGGGCGATTTGCTCGGCGCGGCCATCGGCGTCAAGTCGAATGTGGGCGGGGTGGGCATTGCCATGCTGCTGCTGATATTCATCCGGCTCTACCTGCACGACCGGGGGCTGATGCCCAGGGAGACCGAGGCCGGCGTGGGCTTCTGGGGGGCGATGTACATCCCCGTGGTGGTGGCCATGGCGGCCCAGCAGAATGTGGTGGCCGCGCTGCGCGGCGGACCGGTGGCCGTGCTGGCGGCCATCCTGGCCGTGGCGGCCTGCGCCTGCCTGATCGCGCTGCTCAGCCGCACCGGCGATCACGAGCCGCTGCCGCCGCTGCCGGCCGAAGCCGTTTCGCAATAAGCCGGGAGATCGCCATGACTATCGCTGCGCCGGCCATGATGTTCGACAACGTCCTGCTCCACAACGGCCTGGTAACCGCCTTTGCCACGGTCGGCATCGTGATGTGGGTGTCTTCGCAGATTTCAAGGCGGCTGACGAAAGGGCGGCTGCATGCGTCGGCCATCGCCATCATGATCGGCCTGGGGCTGGCCTATTACGGTGGCGTGGTCACCGGCAAGGAAAAAGGCCTGGCCGATTTTGCGCTGTTCTCGGGCATCGGCCTGATGGGCGGCGCCATGCTGCGCGACTTCGCCATCGTTGCCACGGCCTTCGAGGTGCAGGTGCGCGAGGCGCGCAAGGCGGGGATGGTGGGCGCCGTGTCGCTGCTGCTGGGGACCGTGGTGCCGTTCATCGTCGGCGCGCTGGTGGCGCGGGCGTTCGGCTACAGCGACGCCGTCAGCATGACGACCATCGGCGCGGGCGCGGTGACCTATATCGTGGGCCCCGTGACCGGCGCGGCGCTTGGCGCCAGTTCGGACGTGATTGCCCTGTCGATCGCCACCGGACTGATCAAGGCCATCATCGTGATGGTCGGCACGCCATTCGCCGCGGGCTTCCTTGGCCTGAACAACCCGCGCGCCGCCATGGTGTTCGGCGGGCTGGCCGGCACGGTCAGCGGGGTCTCGGCCGGACTCGCCGCCACGGACCGCCGGCTGGTGCCCTACGGCGCGCTGGTGGCCACGTTCCACACCGGGCTGGGCTGCCTGCTGGGGCCGTCGGTACTGTACCTGGCCACCAAGGCGATCGTGGGAGGCTGATCCCGGGGGTGGATCAGCAGGGCGGGCGGCCGCCGGACTGCGTCAGCATGCGACAGACGGCGGCCAGCGCCAGCAGGTTCGGGTCGCGCTCGCGGCGGCGCAGGAAGCTGAGCCCGATGGTCTGCTTCATGCCGTAGTCGGCCGTCAGCGGCACGAAGGCCACGTTGCGCGCGAACACGTCGCGCACGCGGCCCGGCAGCAGCGAGTAGCCGATGCCGCCGCCCACGAGGTTCATCAGCGAGAAAATGTCGCCCACCTTCATCACCACGTTGGGCGTGAAGTCGGCAATGCGGAAGGCCTCGGCAAAGCCACTCGACGTCACGAACCCGTCACCGAGCGACACGAACGGCTCGTCGCGGCACAGGCGCAGGTCCACGGCGGGCAGCTTCGCGTAGTGCGAGTCGGCCGGCGTGGCAAAGAAGATGTCGTCCTCGAACATCGGGATCGACTCGATCTCGGCACTCGGCTCGGGCAGCCCCATCAAGGTGGCGTCGATGGTGCCCTGGCGCAGCTTGTCGAGCAGGTCGGCGTTGGAGCCCAGCACCAGCTCGGTCTGCAGTTCGGGGCGGCGCATCTTGATGCCGATCACCACCTGCGGCACCGTCCGGATCGTCAGCGAATAGAGCGAGCCGATCTTGAGCTGGTCGGCCGAATAGCCGGCGGCCTCGCGCGTCACGCGTACGCCATCGGCCATGGTCTTGAGCACGTCGCGCGCCACATCGGCCAGCACGTGGGCCGCTTCGGTGGGCAGCAGGTTGCGGCCCTCGTGGCGGAACAGTGCGCAGCGCAACCCTTCCTCCAGCGAATGCAAGGCCCGGTGCACGCTGACGGTGCTGACCTCCAGCACCTCGGCGGCCTTGGCCAGGTTGCCCGTGTCCATGAACGCGAGCAACGCTTCGAGCTTGCGGAACGTGATGTCTTCGCTGATGCGTTCGGGCATGGTCTGGGGGCGGCGGGACGGAAGTCGGGACAGGTCCAGATGATCGCACACCGGGCCGGCGATGTGCATGGCGCACGCGGCGGGACAGCTTCCCGCGGCCAATCATGTCGTCCGGTTACACCGGACCGGCGTGACATATCCCGACATGAATGCCAGGGCGACAGCCAGCGATCCGCCTCCTAGAGTTCAGCCCGTCGACGCAACACCACGCGTCAATCGAACCGAGAGGACACACCATGGCCAACCGCCGCCTGATCGCCGCAGCCGGATCGCTGATGCTGCTCGCCAATGCTTCGGCCTTCGCCTGGAGCGGTGGTCACTTCCATGCCTATACGCCGCGCGGCGAATTCAGCGGCGGCCATGCGATGTCCTGCGGCGGCGGCAGCTGCACGCATGCCGGCGGCGCCGTGGGCCCCTGGGGCCGGACAGCCACCAACACCGGCACCGTGACGCGCAACGCACCGGGCCAGTTCTCGAATGCCGGCACGGCGGTCGGGCCGAACGGCCGTTCGGTGCAGCACGACGGCAGCACCAGCTGCGCGGGCGGCACCTGTGACCATACGGGCGACATGACCGGTTCCAACGGCCGCACGGCCAGCACCAGCGGCAGCGTCACGCGCGACGGCCCCGGGCTGTACCGCTCGTCGGGCACCGTGACGGGCGGCAATGGCAACAGCTGGAACCATTCGGCCGGGACGAACTGCGCTGGCAACACCTGCGATCGGTCCGGCACCGTCAGCAACAGCGATGACGGCAGCGTCACCCATTCCGGCAGCGCCACCCGCGTGGCGCCGGGCGTGGTGACGACCAGCGGCGGCAGCACCGTCTACCACGGGGCAACGGTCAGCACCGGCAGCACGGTCGTGGTGGGGGCGGCCCCGATCTATGTACCCGCACCTGCGCCGGTGGTCGTGGCGCCGGTGCCGGTGCCGGTGATAGTGCCGCCGCCCGCACCCGTGGCAGTCGTGGCACCGGCCGCTCCCGTCCTGCCGCCGCCTCCGCCGCCCGTGGTGGTGCCTGCGCCCGTGGTCGTCACACCGCCCCCGCCGGTGCGCGTGGCGCCCGTCGTGGTGGCCCCGCCGCCGGTCTATGTGGCGCCGGCCCGGGTGGCCGTGCTGGTGCCGGGCCACTGGGTGGGCCGCGTCTGGGTGCCGGCGCACTACGCCTGAGCGGCGGCGTTCGCCGCAACGATTTCAACCTCGCCGGCCGGGGGCAAGCCCGCCAGATGCCGGCAAACCAACGGAGTTGCATCATGAAGAAGATGATCACGGTAATGATCTTGTGTATTGTTTCTGCAGGGGCCGGTGCGCAAGGCCTGGCGGGCGGCGGCGGTGAAAACCGCATGGCACGTACCGAGCAGGTGCTGTCCGAACTCCAGACCCGCTTTGCCAACGCCAACACCACGCGGGACGGCAAGCTGACGCGCGCACAGGCGCAGGCGGGAATGCCGATGGTGGCGCGGCACTTCGACGAGATGGACGCGCACCACGCGGGCTATCTGACGCTGCCGCAGATCGAGGCGTTCATGGCCCAGCGCATGCGGTCGCGTTGAGGGGCATTGCCGGGGCCGGCAGGTCAGTCCAGGATCAGAAGCACAAGAACCGGAGGGACGGCATGGACCAGGGACACCGCATCATCGTGCTCGACGACGAGGCCGAGCTGCGCAACATGCTGCAGCGTTTTCTGACCGGCCATGGCTTTCAGGTGCGGGCCGTGGCCGATGCCAAGCAACTCAACCGCTACCTGCAGCGCGAGCCCTACGACCTGCTGGTGCTGGACCTGATGATGGAACCCGAGGACGGGCTCTCGATCTGCCGCCGGCTACGGGCCGAAGGCCAGACGCTGCCCATCCTGATGCTGACGGCCAAGGGCGACCCGGCCGACCGCGTGGTCGGCCTGGATACCGGCGCCGACGACTACCTGGCCAAGCCGTTCCTGCCCGATGAACTGGTGGCGCGTATCCGCGCGCTGCTGCGGCGCCAGAAGATCGCCGCGGGCGACCCGACGGTGACCAGCCAGACCCTGAGCTTCGGGGAATTCCGCTTCGATGTCGGCAAGCAGACGCTGACGCGCGGCGGGGCGCCCGTGGAAGTTCACTCGGCCCAGATGCTGTTGCTGCACGCGCTGGGATCGTCGCCCAACCGCGCGGTCAGCCGCGAAAACCTGCTGGCGCGCGCCCGGGGCCGCGACCACGACGCGCTGGACCGCAGCATCGACGTGCAGATCCTGCGGCTGCGCCAGATCGTGGAGGAAGATCCGTCCCGGCCCCGCTTCATCAAGACCGTCTGGGGCGTCGGCTACATGCTGGTGGCGGGCGTGGATGCATGATGCGTCGCATGCTGCCGCGATCGCTGCTGGCGCGCAACATCGTCCTGCTGGTGATCCTGGTCTTCCTGACGCAGGCCTGTTCGCTATTCGTGTTGCTGCACTACGTGCAGCGTCCGCGCGTGGAGCGGGCCGCCGCCGTGTTTTCTCATTACGTCATGCTGATGGACCGCGCGCTCGGCACCATGCCCGCCGGCGAAGCCCGCGCGGCCGTGGCGCGCATGGGCGGCCAGGCCGATCCGCCGCCCGACGATCCGCCCGGCGCCGACACGGCCCACCCTTTCCGCACCTGGCAGCGCGACGTGTTCATGCGCGCGTTGCGGCGCGACCTGGCGCAAGACACCGATGTGCGCTGGCGGGGCGGCGACGACGACGAAAAGCTGTGGATCCAGGTGCATGCCGCCGGATCGCCCACGTGGATTGCGCTGCCGATGACGGCCGACGCACAGGCCAGCGGCATCACGGCCGCCATTGCGCTGTCGGCGGCGCTTGCGCTGCTGGCGGCGTTGACCGGCTACCTGCTGCAGCGCCATCTCAACCGGCCGCTGCAGGACCTGGCGCAGGCGGCCAACCGCATCCATGCGGGCGAGATGCCCGAGGCCTTGCCGACCAATGGCCCCACCGAAATCGCGGAGGTCAGCCGTGCCTTCAACGATATGACCGAGGCATTGCGCCAGGCCGACAAAACGCGCGCGCTGATGCTGGCGGGCGTCTCGCACGACATCCGCACGCCGCTGACCAAGCTGCGCCTGGCCATGGCGATGACGCTGCCGCGCGGCACCGACGACGCATTCGTGGCGTCGGTGGAAGGGTATCTCGATCACATCGACATGATCCTGCAGCAGTTCATGGACTACGCCGGCAGCGGCGAGAAGGAGACGCCGCAGCCGGGTGACCTCAATGCGCTGGTGCGCCAGCTGGCGGCCGATTTCGCAGGGCTGGGGCACGAATTCGAGCTCGACCTTGGGCCGCTGCCCCCGGTGGTGTATCGGCCCACCAGCATGCTGCGCATGCTGATGAACCTGATGCAGAACGCGATCAAGTACGGCAAGACGGGCCTGTTCGTGCGCACCTGGCACGACGGCCGGCAGGCCCATGTGGCGATCTGCGATCGCGGCACGGGCCTGGGCGCGGCGGATCTGGAGCCGTTGCGCGCACCGTTCAGCCGGGGCTGCAATACGCATGGCGAGGGCGGCACGGGCCTGGGGCTGGCCATCGTCGATCGCATCGCGCGGCTGCACGGCGGCGCGCTGTCGTTCCGCGAGCGCGAAGGCGGTGGGCTCGAGGTGGTGGTGTCGCTGCCCGCGTGACATGGGATGAAATAGTTATCGCCTGGCCTGTTGCGCGGCTTCGTCCAATACTGGGTCTGCCGGCGCCGATGTCCGGCGCCAACCGCAACCACCAGCAAGGACCCCCTATCATGACGAACACTTTCCAGACGCTCTCGCGCACCGCCAGGCAACTGACCATCGCCGCCGTGGCTGCGGCATCGATGATGATGGCTGGCGGCGCGTCGGCCACGACGATGATCTCCGAAGCGTCGGTGCCGGCGTCGCTGTCGCACGTGCAGGCTGACGTGGTCTATGTGCGTGGCTTCGACGTGAGCGCCAGCCAGGTCAAGGTCGACAACACGATGATGCACCGGATCAAGGCAATGGCTGCTGGCGACGCTGGCGGCGGTGCCCAGGACCAGGCCGCACTGGCCGCGCGCAATGCCACGGCCGACGAGATCGTCCGCCAGCTTCAGGCCAAGGGGCTGCATGCCGTGCGTCTCGACGGCCCGGTGCCCGCCGATGCCAACGCCCTGATCGTGGAAGGCCGCTTCGACAGGATCGACGAAGGCAATCAGCGCCGTCGCACGATGATCGGTCTGGGCGCGGGCAAGAGCGATGTGTCGGCATCGGTCCAGGTGCTGTACCAGCCGGCACATGCCCAGCCGATTCCGCTGGCGCTGTTCGATACCAGCGCCGACAGCGGCCATATGCCCGGCGTGGCCGAGATGGCTGGCGTGGGGGCGGCGGCCAGCCACGTGGCCACGTCGGTGGCGGCCAGCGCCGGCTTGCACGGGGCGACCGAAGCCCGGCGCGACAGCCTTGCCGGCGAAGCGCAGCGCGTGGGCGATGCCGTGGTCAAGCAGGTGATGGCCATGCTGGGCCAGCCGGGCGGGGCCCCACGTATCTGAATCGTCCGTCTGAAACGGATCGAAACGAAGGGCGCCCCTGTGGCGCCGCTCGGCGTCCTTTTCTTTTTCTGACGCCTCAGATACATTGGCATTTCCTGATTTGCCTGAAATGCCGTGAAACACTACACACGCGAAAACTTCCAGCTAACGCAAAGTGTCGGCTTTCACCTGAACCGGGCACGCAACAGCCTGCTCATGGAGATGGATGCCGCGCTGCGCCCGCTGGACATTACCGCCCAGCAGATGGGCATCCTGCTGTCGCTGATGCGGGGGATGGCCAGCACGCCGCTGGAGGTCAGCCGGCTGCTGGGCATCGACACCGGCCTGATGACGCGCATGCTGGACAAGCTCGAAAACAAGGGCCTGCTGCAGCGCCAGCGCAGCGACGAGGACCGTCGCGTCATCCACCTGATCCTGACCGACAAGGGCAGGGACGTGGCGGCGCAACTGCCCCATATCGCGCCCGAAGTGCTCAATCATCGCCTGCGCAATTTCTCCGAGGCCGAATTTGGCGAGTTCATGCGCCTGCTGCAAAAGTTCGCGGACGGCAGCTGAGGCCGCCGTCCGGATTCATGCCTGGGCCCGCTCCGGGGCCGTCCGCCGCACGGTGAAGTCTGCCGCGAACGCGAAGGCCATGGCCACCGCGCCGCACGCGAAGATCATCGTGTAGTTCTCGTGCGTATGCGAGAACAGCCACGCATAGCCGTAGCCGCCCAGCGCCTGGAACAGCGCGAACGATGCCGTGGCGCGGCTCCACGCGGCGCGCTGGGCCGTGGGGTCATGCGGCAGCAGTTCCTGCACGCGGCCGAGCACCATCGGCACGATGCCGGGGGTGAATGCGCCGAGTACGATGGTGGCCGCCCACAGCGCCGCCGTTTGGTGCGACAGCGCCAGCAGGCTCACCGCCAGCCCCTGCAGCACCATGGCGATGCGGTAGCCGTTGCCGAAGCCCATCCGGCCGCCCAGCCAGCTGCTGACCACCGGACCCGCGATCGCGGCGATGCCGTACAGCACCCAGTATCCCGCGCCCACCGACGCGCCCTGGCCCAGGCCGCGCGCCACGTAATCCACCAGCAGCACCATCGCCGGCACAAGTCCCAGGGCATTGGCCGCGTACTGGATATAGATCACGCGCAACGCGCGACGATGCGACGCCAGCGCGCTGTCGGCCGCATGGTGGCCGGCCGGGGTGGCCGCCGGCATGCCCGGCGGCGTGTCGGTGGCAGGCCAGCCCGTCCAGCTCAGCGCGGTCAGCAGCAGCGACACGGCGCCAAGGCCGAACCACGTGGTACGCAGGCCGAACTTGAGCAGTTCCGGCACCAGCGTGCCCGATGCGGCGATGCCGATACCGAGCCCGAGGAAGATCATGCCGCTGACAAAGGCGCGCCGGGCCGGCGCGATATGCGGCAGGATGGCCGTGGCCACCAGCACCATGATGGCACCGCCCGACAGGCCCGACAGGAAGCGCCAGACAAAGAACCAGCCAACCGACAGCGGAAACGCGCACGCAAAGAATGCCGCCGTGACGGCCACCATCAGCCAGCGCAGTGCATGACGGTTGGACATCCGCGCGGCCAGCGGCCGCCCCAGCAGCGCGCCGGCCAGATAGCCGGCAAAGTTGGCGGCGCCCAGCGTGACCGTATCGGCCGCGCTGAACCAGTGGGCCTGGATCAGCGCCGGAATCAGCGGCGTGTAGGCAAAGCGGGCCAGGCCGATGGCCACGAGGCTGGCGGACAGGCCGGCAAACGCGGCATGGAGGGCGCGCGTGTCGAGCGATCGGCTGTCGGATGGGGCGCCCGGAACGGGAACGGCGGCGGGGGCATCTTGAGACATGGTTTTTCCTTCACGAATGTCGGGGCGAACGTCTCCGCCACGCGGCGCCGGGCCGCGTGGGAGCGTGTCGAAAATCGGGGGAGTGGGGCGGTTCTAGGCCGGCGGGCCGTCGGCCTGCAGGCCCAGCGACGCCAGTGCGGGGCGCACTGAGGCCTCCAGCAGCGCGCGCTCCGGCATGACGCGCGACAGCACGCGCATGCCAACCTGCAGCGACAGCAGCATGGCTGCGGCGTCGTCGGGGTCATGGACGGCGGCGATGGTGCCTTCGGCCTGGGCCGCGCGGATCACCCGCCCGAAGAACGCGCGCAGCAGCGACAGTTCCAGCGCCACGGCGGCCTTCAGTTCGGGGTCTTCGTTCGAGGCCTCCAGCGCCGTGTTGATCAGCATGCAGCCACGGTGCGGCAGCTCGGTGGCGCCGCGTTCGACGCTTTCGGCAAAGAACTGCACCAGCGCCTGCGCCGGCGGATAGCTGGCCTCGATGCGGTCGATACGTTCGCGCAGCGTGCGGTTCAGGTAGTCGTCCAGTGCCTGCATGAACAGCTGCCGCTTGTCGCCGAATGCGTTGTACAGGCTTGGCTGGGTCAGCCCCATGGCCTGGGTCAGCTCACGCGTGGACGTGGCGTGGTAGCCCTTGGCCCAGAACGTGGCCTGGGCTGCGGACAGCGCCGCATTCGCATTGAATTGTCGGGGTCGTGCCATGGCGGATCTCGTTTTGTATCGATCTGTATGAAACGTAGGGCTGATTATAGAGCGATCGATACAAAACGCAAGTTCGTTCCGGGCCGACCCCTTCGGTATTCGTGAAGGGGTCTTCTTGAAATGTGACTTTGCGGCGCCGCCCCGCCATCCCTTATAGTCTGCGGGTACCGCCTGACCGATAAGGAGAGAAAAGTACATGAGCAAGACCAACTGGATGGCGGTGGGCGCTGCGGCAGCAATGCTGCTGGCGCCGGGCGTCCATGCGCAGTCCACCGCCCAGCCAACCGGGCAGGCCCCGACGCAGGCGCCCGATCTGCATGTGATGATTTCTGGCGGCTTCACGGCCGCCTACCAGAAGCTGGCGCCCGGCTTCACCGCGCAGTACGGTGCCCGGCTAAACACCGAGCACGGGCCGTCGATGGGCAAATCGCCCGAGGCCATTCCGAACCGGCTGGCGCGCGGCGAGCATGCCGACGTGGTCATCATGGTGGGCTATGCGCTGGACGACCTGATCAAGAAGGGCGTGGTCGATCCGCAGTCGCGCGTGGAACTGGCGGACTCGCGCATCGGCATGGTGGTGCGCCAGGGT
Source organism: Cupriavidus sp. 86D6 (assembly GCF_057815095.1). Classification (NCBI taxonomy): domain Bacteria; kingdom Pseudomonadati; phylum Pseudomonadota; class Betaproteobacteria; order Burkholderiales; family Burkholderiaceae; genus Cupriavidus; species Cupriavidus sp. 86D6. The sequence goes on from NZ_JBYPSB010000010.1 coordinate 136,602, forward strand.
GCGACCGTGCCCGATATCCGCACCGTGGACGCCTTGCGCCAGACACTGACGCAGGCGAAGTCGATCGCGTATTCGGATAGCGCGAGCGGGGTCTACGTGGAGCGCGAGCTGTTCACGAAGCTTGGCGTTCCGGCGCTGGCTGCCAAGGCGAAGAAAGTGGAAAAGATTCCGGTCGCGTCGACGGTGGCCAATGGCCAGTACGAGATCGGCTTCCAGCAGGTGGCCGAACTGCTGCCCGTACCCGGTGTGACGTTTGTGGGCCGCATTCCCGAGGAAGTGCAGTCCGTCACGCGTTTCGCGGGCGGCGTGCCGGTCAAGGCAGAGCACCCCGCCGAGGCGAAGGCCTTGCTGGAATTCCTGGCGGCGCCTGCCGCGCAGGCCGTAGTGAAGGAAACAGGTCTCGACTCGGTGCCCCACTGAACGCGACGCCGTTTTTTAAGGGCTGCAGTCATTGCCCGGGGCCGGCTCATGCCGGCCCTTTTTCATGGGCCGCCACGTTATGCCGCATGGCTTGCCGGCCGTCCCGCTTTGACACTTGCATTAAGCAAATGTGATGCTGTGGGAATTGTCTTACGAATGTTTCAGCAGCGGCCTTCTGCTTCGACGGGGTGGCAAAACATAACCTGCAACTACAGCGGGGCCACAACGCAATCCAGCAGCTTGCAACGCGGAGATTGCCGGGCCCGATAAGTATCCACCTCGAGAAAGGAGCACGACATGATCGCAAAGAAGTGGCTGAGTGCAGCAGTATGTTCGTTGATGGTGGCCGCGCCGATGGGCATGGCCTATGCGCAGGCGGGTTCGAAGGCGGACTATGACGCTGCCGTGAAGCAGGCCGATGCCGACTACAAGACGGCCAAGAGCAAATGTGACGGGATGTCCGGCAATGCCAAGGACGTCTGCAAGGCCGAAGCCAAGCGCGACCACGACGTGGCCAAGGCCAACGCCGAAGCCAAGCGCGACGGCACCGAGAAGGCGCACGCCAAGGCGTTGAAGACCAAGGCCGACCGCGACTATGACGTGGCCAAGGAAATGTGCGACGACAAGAAGGGCAACGACAAGGACGTGTGCGTGAAGGAAGCCAAGGCATCGCACGAGCGCGCCCTGGGTGAAGCCAAGGTCGACAAGGCCGCCGCCACGGGTACCAGCACCGACGTGGCCGAGGCCCGCGCCGATGCCCGCAAGGACACGACCAACGCCGCCTACAAGGCCGACAAGGAAAAGTGCGACGCGATGTCCGGCGATGCCAAGGATAAGTGCCAGGCCAATGTGAAGGCCAAGTACGCCAAGTAACGACGCAAGCCAGCCCGCTGCGGGCAGACGCGCGAACCGGCACGTATGACGCCGCAACGCAATGATCCACAGTCCACTGACACACGAAGGAGCCAGATATGAACTGGGACCAGATCGAAGGCAAATGGGATCAGGCCAAGGGCAAGATCAAGGAAAAGTGGGGCAAGCTGACCGACGACGACATCACCGTCATCAACGGCAAGCGTGACCAGCTGGCCGGCCGGATCCAGGAACGCTACGGCTATACGAAGGAACGGGCGGAAGAGGAAATGAAGGCCTGGGAGCGGGACGTTCGCTGGTAAGCCAGCACGTCCCGGCCCACAAGGCCGGACCACGCGTCATGCGCGGACACGTGTGACGATCAACGGGCGGGGCCTTCGGGCTCCGCCTTTTTTCATTGATGGGCAATCGTTTCCTGCCGTGGGTTTGTTACAGGATTATCGCCAGCATGTAACAATGTCAACCTACAATATTTCAACGCGTTACGGAATATTACGAGCTGGGCCGCCTTCCCCACGAACAAATCCAACAAAGGCGGTCGGCCGCGTTGCGGCGGATACCGGCCGCGAATGCGAGGGTCGTCACTGCGTGATCAGGTCTCGAAGAAGATCGGCATGCCAACCAGGGGAGCAGTTAGTCGTGCATGGACCAGTTTCATGTCTGCAGAGCCTTCAGAGCCACGCAGGGGGATTTCTTCATCTTTTGCCGGCCGATTATGTGCGCTATCTCGGCACAGTCGCGTCGGTTTCAACGTTTTGCTATCCGACGGGCAGCCGCAAATGGCTGTCCCGGCGCATCAAGCTTGTCGCGCTGTCGGCCATCCGTCGCAGTACGGCACAGTTCTGGCTGCGCGAGGCGTCTTCGTGCGCGTTGCTGGAGCGGGTGATTGCCGCACGGCCGGTGGTGCTGGAAAAGCCGTTTCGGCCGCTTGGGGCCTACGGCCTGTGCTTTGGCGAGCGCGCGCGGCTGGTGCTGGAGCATTTTTCGCTCATGCACGATGCGCTACCGGCTGGCGTCTGCGACCGTATCTATCTGGGCGGCGGACTGGACTGGGCCTTCGGCGATGGCCGCTACACGCTGCGGCTGACCGACTCGGGGCCGAATCCCCGGGAAGGCGAACTCGGGCTCTACTGGATCGACAACGAAACGGGGGCCAGCCTGGCGCAACTGAGCTTTTACCTGCGACGTGCCGCCGATGGCGTGGAACTCTATATAGGCGGGCTGCAGGGCCCGATGAACGACGCCAGCCGGGACTGGATCCGCGCCGCCACCAAGGCGTGTGAAGGCCTACGGCCGAAGGATGCGCTCATGCAGGCGCTGCTGGCCCTGGCTGGTCAGATTGGCGCGCGCCGGATCGTGGCGGTGTCGCGCGCCAATCACGTGGGCCGCCAGCGCCACCGTCCCCGCGAAATCCAGGCGGACTACGAAAGCTTCTGGGCCGAATACCACGGCACGGCGCTATCCAGCGGCAACTTCGAACTGCCCGTGCAGCAACCCGAGCGCGACATTGCGGAAGTGGCGTCGAAGAAGCGTTCGGCGTGGCGGCGCAAGCAGGCGCTGGCGGCGTCGATCCGCCACGCGGTCGCGCTCGGCCTGTGTCCGCAGGCTGATGCGGCCAGCAACGATGGGTTTGCGCTGGCGGTCATCCCCGCGGCCTGAGCGCCGGTCGCCAATCTGGGTGTGCTGCGGCTCGCATGGCAGAACGGCCGGGGTGTAAACCCTAGTAGTCTAGCCAGCTAGACTTTTAATAGAGTCCGGTATCGGCCGGAAGCGCCGGTGCAGTCATGCGCCGGCCGGCCGCGCCATGTACCCCCGATGCCGGACGCCACCGACCTTCTTTCCCGCAGCCGCGAGCCCGTCTACCTGCAGCTCGCCACGATATTCCGCCGCCAGATCGAGAGCGGCGCCTGGCGTCAGGGCGAGCAGTTGCCATCGCTCGATGCCCTGTGCCGCCAGTACGGCGTGGCGCGCATGACCATGCATCACGCCATTTCCCAGCTCGATGCCGAAGGGCTCGTGGCGCGCTCGCGCGGCCGCGGCACCTTCGTCAAGACCGCCGGCCGTGCGCGCCGCCCGCTGGCGCTGCCGATCAGCTGGGACCAGGCCGTGGCGGTGGGTGACCAGCTATCCACCGAAGCCATGGTGGAATCCACTGCCGATGTGCACCTGCCCGACGATCTGGGCATGCCTTGCGCCGCCCGGCGCGCCGACGCCTACCATTTCCTGCGCCGCGCGCATCGCCTGGAAGGCCGGCCGTTCGCCGTGGGTGAGGTCTATATCGCCGCCGATGTGTTTGCGCGCGAGCCCGAGGCGTTCCGCCAGGGCGCGTCGGTGCCCGTGCTGGACCGCTTTCCCGGCCTCAAGGTCAATGCCGCCCGCCAGCGCCTGTCCATCGTGCCGGCTGGCGCGGAATGCGCCGGCGCGCTGGAGCTGGCCGTCGGCGCGCCCGTGGCCGAACTGCGCCGCTTTGCCTGCGTCGACGATGTGATCGTCTATTACGCGCGTATCGAATTTCCCACCGAGTACGTCTGCCTGGATTTCGACCTGCTCGCCAATCGTTGCTGACCACCGCCAACCGCATGGAACCCAAGATGGAGACACAAGACAAGATGAACGGCGCAGAGAGCCTGGTGAAGGCGCTGCTGGCCTGCGGCGTGGATACCTGCTTTGCCAACCCCGGCACGAGCGAGATGCATTTCGTGGCCGCCCTGGACCGCATCCCCGGCATGCGCTGCGTGCTGGGCCTGTTCGAGGGCGTGGTGACGGGCGCCGCCGACGGCTACGCGCGGATGGCCGACAAGCCCGCCGCCACGCTGCTGCATTGCGGCCCCGGCCTGGCCAACGGCCTGGCGAACCTGCACAACGCCCGCCGCGCACAGACGCCGATCGTCAACATCATTGGTGACCAGGCCACCTACCATCGCCCGCTGGATGCGCCACTGACCGCCGATACCGAAGGCTGGGCTCGGCCCGTATCGGTGTGGACGCGCACCGCCACGCATGCCGCGTCGGTGGGTGCCGATGCCGCGGCAGCCGTGCAGGCCGCGCGCAGCGCGCCCGGCGGCGTGGCCAGCCTGATCCTGCCGTCCGACGTGTGCTGGGACGAGGGGGGCCAGGTGGCCGCGCCGCTGCCCCCGCTGGCTGTGCCGAAGGTGTCCCCGGACGCCGTGCAAAATGCCGCGCGCATCCTGCGCAGCGGGCAGCCGACGCTGATCGTGCTGGCCGGCAGCGCGCTGCGCGAAGGTGCGCTGGGCGACGCCCACCGCATCGCCGCTGCCACCGATGCCCGCCTGATCACGCCGATGTCGAACGCGCGCGTGACGCGCGGTCGCGGCCGGCTGGCGATCGACCGGATTCCGTACTCGGGCGATGCCGCGCGCCAGAAGCTGGCCGGCATCCGCAACGTGATCCTGGTGGGTGCGCCGCCTCCGGTCACGTTCTTCGCTTATCCGGGCAAGTCGCCGCGCCCGTATCCGGAAGACGCCACGATCCATGTGCTGGCCCGCGCCGAGGAAGACCTCGGCGAAGCCCTGGCGCGCCTGGCCGACGAACTGGGTGCGCGCCAGGCAAAGCTGCCTGCGTCGGCCGCGATGCCAGTGGCGGCCGCAAAGGGCGCGATCACGTCCGAGGCGGTGGCCCAGTCGCTGACCGCGCTGCTGCCCGAGCAGGCCGTGGTGGTGGAAGAAAGCGTGAGCTTCGGCCGTGCGTTCTATCCGGGCACCGTCCACGCCGCGCCGCATGACTGGCTGCAGCTGACTGGTGGCGCGATCGGTGCCGGCCTGCCGCTGGCCACGGGCGCCGCCATCGCCGCGCCGGACCGCCGCGTGGTGGCGCTGCAGGCCGATGGCTCGGGCATGTACACGCTGCAATCGCTGTGGACCATGGCGCGTGAAAAGCTCGATGTGACCGTCGTGCTGCTGGCCAACCGCAAGTACGCCATCCTGCTGGGCGAACTGGCTGGCGTGGGCGCCAACCCCGGCAAGACGGCGATGGACATGCTGGACATCGGCAATCCGGACCTCGACTGGGTCAAGATGGCCAACGGCATGGGCGTCGAAGCGGCACGCGCGGACAGCATGGACGCGTTCAACGACCTGTTCCAGCAGGCCAACCAGCGCAAGGGACCGTTCCTGATCGAACTGGTGATCTGAGCGGGCTGGTCACCCGCAGCGCGGCCCCGGACATGGGCCGGCGCTGACCCATGATGTTCCATGATGTTCCATTGCCCCGTGGATGGCCGCGCAGCAGCATGACCCTGCGTACTTCGTCCAAGGGGGCACATCATGAAGAAATCGAGAATGCAGTGGGCCGCGCTGTGCTGTGGCCTGGCGATGGCGGGCGGCGTCTCCGCGCAATCGGTGGCCGACGGCAATGCCACCATCATCTGCGATTATTCGCACACGCTGGCGGACGACCCGATCGTCTACCCGGGCAAGCCCGGTATCGCCATGATCCACGACTTCCTCGGCAACACGACGGCCAACGCCTTGTCGACGCCGGAGACGCTGCGCGCCGAACATGGCACGACCTGCGAGAACGCGGCCGACGCCACGGCGTACTGGGCGCCTGCACTGAAGACGCCCGATGGCAGGATCGTGCCGCCCACGTACCAGAAGACCTACTACACGAACGTGGCGGTGCCGTCGGGGCGCCGCGTGCGCGTGGAGCCGCTGCCGGCAGGACTACGGATGCTGGCCGGCGACCACAACGGCGCGCTGCCCAATCCAAGGATATCGTTCCTGTGTAACGGACGCGGCTATACCAACACGATTCCCACCGACTGCGTGCCCGATCCCGAGAAAGGCACCCAGTTCAATATCGGCGTGAATTTCCCGACGTGCTGGGACGGCCGGAATCTGGCTCCGCTCAAGGGCGTGATCGAAAACGTGGTGTATCCGGACAAGCAGGGCGTCTGCCCGGCGACGCATCCCATCCACATCCCGGAAGTGAACCTGAACCTGGCCTACATGATCGGCCAGGTGACCGACCTGACCGAGGCCCGGCTGTCGATGGACCCCACGCTGGACGCGTTTGGCAGGGTGGTGGCGCAGAACTGGGGCACGCTCTACACCGCGCACGCCGACTTCTTCAACGGATGGCGCGACGAATCGCTGCGCTACATGGCCGACTATTGCCTGAACGCGGGCCGGCTCTGCAACAAGCAGGTGCCCTACGCGTACAGCGAGTCGCTTGGCGATGCCACGGTACGCGGCGGCGACACGGCGGACAAGAACTATGGCAACGACCTGTCGCTGTACGCGCAGCGGGCCAGCGGCACCACGCCGGAGTCGATGATCTACATGAAGTTCCGCATCCCGCAGGGTGCGGCCAGCGTGCCGTCAAGCTTCACGCCCGACTATCAGCTGCGGATCTACGGCGGCAACACCACCGACACGACGGCCGCCATCATCCGCCTGTACCGCGTGTCGACGGACTGGACGGAGGACACCATCACGGCCAACAATGCGCCGCCCTGCGAGGGCACCATGACGGACATGTACCTGGACAACGTGATCCAGTACCGCACGTTCAAGGTCGGCAAGGCCATCAACGAAGCCATTGCGGAAGGCAAGGACACCATCGCCTTCTGCCTGCGCGGCAACGGCGATCGCATCTACACGTTCGGCAGCCGGGACACCGCCAACCCGCCGATGCAGCTGATGATGACCCTCAATCCGATCCACCACTAGGCGCGGCTTTCGGTCTCGGCCCAGCCCGCCATGGCCTGCCCGCCGGCATTGTCGCCGGTCCACAGCAGCACGCGGCCCGGCGTGCCGGCATCGTCGGCACCGCCCACGGCCACGGTGTCCTGGTGGAACAACGGCGCCAGTCCGCGGAAGCCGAAGCGCGTCACGCGCGCGTCGGGACGCTCGTGGCGCAGCAGTTCCAGCATCAGCATGGCCTGCAGCGGGCCATGCACGATCAGGCCGGGATAGCCTTCCACGTCGCGCACGTAGTCCAGGTCGTAGTGTATGCGGTGGGCGTTGAACGTCAGCGCCGAGAAGCGGAACAGCAGCGTGGGGTCGGCCTGCAGCGTGCGGCCGAACTGTGCGGTCTGCTCAAGTGCCGGGCGCGGCGGCTGGGGCTGCCCCTTCGGCGGCATGGCACGGTAGACGATGTCGTGCCGCTCGGTCAGCGCGGTTTCGCCGCCAACCGTGAACACGTGATCGACGGACACGAAATACAGTTCGCCGGTGCGGCCCGCCTTGTGCTGCACGTCGGTGATGGTCGAGGTACGGGTGACCGTCTCACCGACCCGCAGGCCACGGTGGAAGGACAGCTCGCTGCCGGCCCACATGCGGCGCGGCAACGGCACGGGTGGCAGGAATCCGCCCAGCGTGGGATGACCGTCCTGGCCGAGCGTGTGCTGCGGCGCGCGGGGCAGGAAGTACAGCCAGTGCCACAGCGGCGGCAGCGGCTGGCTGGCGATGGCTGCGCCATCGAGATCGAAGGTGGCCGCGAGCGCATGGACCGGCTCGGCCGCCAGGGTCTCGGTGCGCGACTCCGAACGGCCGATCCATTCGCGCAGTTGTTCGAGCGTAAGGGTGGTCATGGCAATGGGTAGTCGGTGGACGGTTAGCGGCTGGCGGGCAGCCAGTCGTTGACGTTGGCCTGCTGGTCCAGGCGCCAGACACGGTCGATGATGGTGCGCATTTCGGCCTCGCTGGCCCCGTGGCGGAACGCGCCCAGCTGGACGGCCTTGGCTTCGAGTTCGGGGCGCGACAGCGTGTTGTCCGGATCGCCCTTGGGCACATCGACCCTGGCCTCCAGCGCGCGGCCGTCGGTGGTGCGCACCGTCACCCGGCCGATCCACTGGCGCGGGTAGGCCGCGTTGATCTCGTCGTCCAGCGCCATCGTCACCTTGTTGCAGAATGCCGCGATGCGCGGGTCCTGCAGCGCGTGCTGCTCGAACTCGCCCAGGCCGGCATGCGTGTGCACGGCCACCAGGCCCAGCACGGTGCCCATCGAGAACTTGGCCTGATGGATCGTCACGGGATTGACCACCGGGCCGAGCACGTCGATGGCGCCCTGGTGCACGTGCGCGGTCACGGCGTCGATCTGTTCGGCCTGCAGGCCTTCGCGCTGCATCAGGGCCTTCAGCGCATCGGCCGCCGGGTGCGTGTGGCGGCACGAGGCAAAGAACTTGAACGACGTCTCGGCAGTGGCCCAGCGCGTGCCGAGCCCGTCGGTCAGCGCGGCGGGGTTGGCGTCGCTCGACATGCCGGCCGCCATGCCCTGCGCGCCTTCCAGAATCTGCTTCGCGCCGGTAAAGCCCGCGCGGGCCAGCCACGCCGACTGCAGGCCATCGGCGGCGGCCTTGGCGGTATGCAGTTGCTTGGAGTCCGCCGCATCGCGCAGGAATTCCCACAGCCCGGCGGCCTGCGTGCCAGCGGAGCCCAGCGCCTGGTTGATGCCTTCGGCGTCCAGCCCGTACAGCTTGGCAACGCCAGCGGCGGCGGCCAGCGTGCCAACCGTGCCGGTGGTGTGGAACACGCGGTAGTGCGAGCGGCCCATGAATTCGCCGATGCGGATGCCCGCCTCGTAGCCGGCGATCGATGCCAGCAGCACCTCGGCGCCGGTCTTGCCCTCGGCCTGCGCGGCGGCCACCACGGCCGGGAAGACCACGGCGGCCGGGTGCAGCACCGAGCCGTTGTGGACGTCATCCTGCTCCACCACGTGCGACGACGCGCCGTTGATCAGCGCGGCGAAGTAGGGCGACGTGCGGCGGCGGTCGACAAAGACCTCCGCATCGCCCGACTGCGGCCCCATGGCCGCGGCGAATTCCTGGATGCGGCGGATGGCCGGCGCGTCCTTGCCGGCGATGGCGGAGGCGATCCAGTCGAGAAACAGGTCCTTGGTCCGTTCGACCACCGGAGCGGGCACGTCGGTGAGCTTCAGTTGCGCCAGGAACTCGCAGAGCTGGCGCGTCGGATAGGTGTCGTTGGGCATGTTCGGCGTTGGAGTCAGGCGGTCAGAACGAACGCGGCAGTTCGAGCACGTGCTCGGCCACGTAGGACAGGATCAGGTTCGTGGAGATCGGCGCCACCTGGTACAGGCGCGTTTCGCGGAACTTGCGCTCGATGTCGTATTCGGCGGCGAAGCCGAAGCCGCCGTGCGTCTGCAGGCACACGTTGGCGGCTTCCCACGACGCGTCGGCCGCCAGCAGCTTGGCCATGTTGGCTTCCTTGCCGCACGGCTTGCCGGCGTCGAACAGCTGCGCCGCCTTGTAGCGCATCAGGCTGGCCGCTTCCACGTTGACGTAGGCACGCGCGATCGGGAACTGCACGCCCTGGTTCTGGCCGATGGGACGGTCGAACACGATGCGCTCGCGTGCATAGCCGCTGGCGCGTTCGACGAACCAGTAGCCGTCGCCGATGCATTCGGCGGCGATCAGGATGCGCTCGGCATTCAGGCCGTCGAGGATGTACTTGAGGCCGCGGCCTTCCTCGCCGATCAGGTTCCCGGCGGGGATCTCCAGGTTGTCGAAGAACAGCTCGTTGGTCTCGTGGTTGACCATGTTGCGGATCGGCTGGACGGTCAGGCCGTTGCCGATGGCCTCGCGCAGGTCCACCACGAAGACCGACAGGCCTTCGGACTTCTTTTTCACCTGGTCCAGCGGCGTGGTGCGGGCCAGCAGCAGCATCAGGTCGGAGTGCTGCACGCGCGAAATCCACACCTTCTGGCCGTTGATCACGTACTTGTCGCCGCGGCGCACGGCGGTGGTCTTGAGCTTGGTGGTGTCGGTGCCGGTGGTGGGCTCGGTCACGGCCATCGACTGCATGCGCAGTTCGCCCGAGGCGATGCCGGGCAGCCAGCGTTGTTTCTGCGCGTCGGAGCCGTGGCGGAGCAGGCAGCCCATCACATACATCTGGCCGTGGCAGGCGCCGGAATTGCCGCCGTTGCGGTTGATCTCTTCCATGATGACCGACGCGGCGGTCAGCGGCAGGCCCGAGCCACCATAGGCCTCGGGGATCAACGCGGACAGCCAGCCCGCCTGGGTCAGCGCCTGGACAAATTCCTCCGGAAAGCCGTTGTGTTCCTCGATGCGCTGCCAGTACGCGGAGTCGAACTGCTGGCAGAGGTCGCGTACGGCCTCGCGGATTTCGGGGTAAATCTGGTCTTGGTCCTGTGCAGCGTGCATGGCAATGTCCGTCTATGTCGGGGGTGAGGCCATTATTCCCGAGCTGCCGTGGCAGCAACATTCGCATTTGCTGAAGCGCGGCTTCTGTCCGGCTTAGGGATGGGGGCCGGGACCGGCTCAGGGTAATCCCGTGGCTTTTCCGGGGCCGTGTCCTCCCTTCGGCAAATCGGAATTGTGTGCCGCGCCCATTGCTTGCACCCTGCGGCTCACGATTCCAGAACAACCAGACGCGTGCCATACGCGCAGACCAGACAGGAGACAGTGAATGACGTTCTACCGGCAACTTTCAGCATCCGTGACCTGGGCCGCACTGGCGGTAGCCGCCGTGGCCGTTGCGGCGCCAGGCATCGCACGGGCGGCGGACGCCTATCCGTCGCGGCCGATCACGATGGTCGTGCCGTTCGCGGCGGGCGGACCGACCGATGTGGTGGCGCGCTCGGTGGCGGCGGCCATGTCGAAATCGCTCGGCCAGAGCGTGGTGGTGGAAAACCGGCTTGGCGCCGGTGGTACGGTATCGGCCGCCTACGTGGCCAAGTCCGCACCGGATGGCTATACGATCCTGATCCACCACAACGGCATGGCCACGGCCCCGGCGCTGTACTCGAAGCTGCCATACAAGCCGCTGACCGATTTCTCGTTCGTGGGGCAGGTGGCCGATGTGCCGATGACGCTGCTGGGCCGGCACGACCTGCCGGCCAATACGCTGCCGGAGCTGGTCAGCTACATCAAGCAGAACCAGAGCAAGGTGAATCTGGCCAATGCGGGCCTGGGCGCCGTGTCGCAGCTGTGCGGCATGCTGTTCCAGAAGGCGATTGGCGTGGACCTGCAGACGATTCCGTACCAAGGCACGGCACCGGCGCTGACGGCGCTGCTGGGTGGCCAGGTGGACATCCTCTGCGACCAGACCACGCAGACGCTGCCCCATATCAAGTCGGGCAAGGTCAAGCTGTACGGCGTGACCACGGCCGAGCGCATTCCGGCGCTGCCCGATACGCCCACGCTGCGCGAGGGCGGGCTGAAGGGCTTCGAGGTCAAGGTCTGGCATGGGGTCTATGCGCCGAAGAACACCCCGCCGGCCGTGATCGACAAGCTCAATGGCGCGCTGCGCACGGCGCTCAAGGACCCGGCCGTGGTGGCCCGCATGAAGGATCTGGGCGCGGTGATCGTGCCGGCGGACAAGCAGACGCCCGAAGGCCTGCACAGCTGGCTGGCGTCGGAAATCGACAAATGGTCGCCGATCATCAAGGCAGCGGGAGTCCGCGCGGATTGAGCGGTCCGGAGGGTTGTCTCGCCTCTCCCGCGTGTACTGACCCGCATCGTGGGAGAGGGGAGCCCCCCAAAAAACCAGCTACACCGGCTCTCGCGCCGCGTCGGCCAGATAGCGGATCAGGGTTTCCGCGAACTGCGGCAGCTCGCGGCCCGGACGGCGCACCAGGCGCAGCTCGCGCCGGGCCCAGTCGTCTTCCAGCCGGATAAAGCGCAGCACCTTGCGACTGGCGTAGCGCCGTGCGCAGCTGTTGGGCACGATGGCGATACCCGCGCCGGCCTCGACCATGCGGCACACGGCATCGAAACTGCCCACCTGGATGCGCAGGCTGATGCGCTTGCCCATGCCGCTGGCAATACGGTCCAGGAACGACTGGATGGCCGACGACTGGTTGAGTCCCACAAAGCGGCACGTGTCGAGCAGATCGGCGAAATGCAGCGCCTTGAAGGCCGGCAGCGGATGGTTGACCGGGGCGATCACGATCAGTTCGTCGCTGCAGAGCTGCATGGTGTCCAGGTCGGCCGTGGCCACCTCGCCGGCCACGATGCCCAGGTCCGCGGCGCCGTTGCCGACCGCCGAGACGATATCGGCGGACAGGTGTTCCTCCAGTTCGACGTCGACATCGGGGTTCTCGGACAGGAAGCGCGACAGGCCGTTGGCCAGGAAAGAATTGGTGGCCGTGGTGTTGGCCAGCAGCCGTACGCGGCCCTTGACGCCCTTGGCGTAGGGCCGCAGGTCCGCATGCAGGCATTCCAGCTGGCGGAACACCTCGCGGGCGTGGCGCAGCAGTTCGTCGCCGGCCGGCGTCAGGCGCACGCCCTTGACCTGGCGGATCAGCAGCTGGGTCTGGAAGGCCTCTTCCAGCTGCTTGATGCGCGAGCTGGCGGCCGGCAGCGACAGGAAGCTGCGTTCTGCAGCGCGGGTCAGGTTCTCGGTTTCGCCGACGTTGAGGAAGAGGCGCAGGTCGGTCAGGTCGTAGTGCATGGGTTCAGCGAGCGTGAAGCCCACTTTTGTCATTCGTGAATTCCAGAAACTCCGCCGACAATTTATCGTATCCGCGTTGGCAATAGAACGGGTGACGTTCCGGAACCCGGCAATCTCGCACGCAAGGAGTCGAAGATGAGTGGAATGATGGCAGGCAAGGTCGTGGTGGTGACGGGCGCAGGTGGCGGCATCGGCCGGGGCATCGCGCTGGGCATGGCCGCGGCCGGTGCGCGCGTGGTGGCGAACGACCTGGGTGTGTCGATGAGCGGGGAAGGCGGCGATGCCGGGCCGGCGCAGCGCGTGGTGGAGGAAATCCGCGCGGCCGGCGGCGAGGCCGTGGCCAATACCGACAGCGTGTCCTCGTGGGGGGGCGCGAATGCCATCGTCCAGTGCGCGCTCGACAATTTCGGCCGCATCGACGCCGTGGTCAACAACGCCGGCAACCTGCGCGACCGCATGTTCTTCAAGATGAACGAGGAGGAATGGCGCTCGGTGATCGACGTGCATCTGCACGGCACGTTCTTCGTGAGCCGCGCCGCGGCCAACTATTTCAAGGATCAGGAAAGCGGCGCCTTCGTCCACATGACGTCGACGTCGGGCCTGATCGGCAACCTGGGCCAGGCCAACTACTCGGCGGCCAAGCTCGGCATTGCCGCGCTGTCCAAATCCATTGCGCTGGATATGGCGCGCTTCAACGTGCGTTCGAACTGCATCGCCCCCTTTGCCTGGAGCCGCATGACCAGCTCGATCCCGGCCGAGACCCCCGAGGAAAAGGCCCGCGTGCAGCGCCTGCAGAAGATGGAGGCCGGCAAGATCGCACCGGTGGCGGTGTTCCTGGCCAGCGATGCGGCCAGCGAGGTCAATGGCCAGATCTTTGCCGTACGCGCCAACGAGATCATGCTGATGAGCCAGCCGCGTCCGGTGCGCTCGGTGCATACCAGCGAGGGCTGGACCCCTGAAACCGTCGCCGAGATCGCCATGCCGGCCATGCGTTCGAGTTTCTTCAAGCTGGATCGGTCGCCCGACGTCATCAACTGGGACCCGATCTGATCCGGACCCCCTGCTGTCGGCCTTCCTAAGGACGTTTCTCGACGTCGCCACCCTCTTCGCCACGCGCTGCGGTGCAGCAATTCGCCCGCGCGTGGCACGCATTCTGCTCATCCCCCGTTCACGGGGGCCTCACGCACTCTGACTGTGCGATGTGGGCCGGGCTCCAACGCTAAATCGGTGCATGCGTGCGTCTGCCCACTGGCACTCTAGGTCGGACAGTGCTGATGGGTGCGACGCGTGGTCGCAGCGGATGACGCGCTGGGCAGCCATGATGCGCGCAGGGGCATATCGCACAGGCAGCTTGAGGAAGACACCCGTCAGCAGTTGGCGGCGTGGGCCAATGCACGGCACCATGAAGCGGGTATTGCGCAGGTCGATATGCGGAAAGCGGTGCATATCGTGCATTTGGACGAGCAGGGCGGAAAGGTCATCCATCCCCAGCGGCGACATGGGTGTAGGAGCATTGCCGACAGCGCCTGTCAGATGTTTCTGGATTTGATTGATCGTTACACAACACGCTGTGCAGGACGCACTCGAAAGGTGTAATGTGTGTCACAAGCATGGTCGATGGCCCGTCGCGGCGGGGTGATGAAACGAGTGTGCAGTCGCAATGCGTGCATGGCTTGAGGGTGCATCGGAGCGACTGAACCGACAGGCAACTGAAGTCAACTCGGGATTCACGTTCACCGTTATTTGACTATGATGAAGTAAAGACTTCGCAACTTGGCAACTCCACCAAGCCGGGGTGGCGGAAAGCAAAGTTGCCGCGAAGTCTTAAGGGAGTAGAACTACCTTCGCCTCGGACGTGGGACTCTGACGGGAGTGAGGTATGGACATTTTTGGCCACTACGCCACGCGCTTCGAAGCTCGCAAGGAAGAGGAATACAGCATCCAGGAATACCTGGAGATCTGCAAGAAGGATCCTTCTGCCTACGCGACTGCCGCCGAACGCATGCTCGCCGCTATCGGACAGCCTGAACTGGTGGATACCCACCACGATCCGCGCCTGTCCCGACTGTTTTTCAACAAGGTTATCCGGGTCTACCCGGCGTTCCGCGACTTCTACGGGATGGAAGACACGATCGAACAGATCGTCTCCTTCTTCAAGCACGCGGCGCAGGGCCTGGAAGAGCGCAAACAGATCCTGTACCTGCTTGGGCCCCCCGGAGGCGGCAAGTCGTCGCTGGCCGAGAAGCTCAAGGCGCTGATGGAAGAGATTCCGATCTACGCGCTCAAGGGTTCGCCCATCCATGAATCGCCGCTCGGCCTCTTCTCGCCCGAAGAGGACGGCAAGATCATGGAGGAAGACTATGGCATTCCGGTGCGCTACCTGAATACCATTCCGTCGCCATGGGCCGTCAAGCGGCTGCACGAGTTCAACGGGGACATCACCAAGTTCCGTGTGGTGAAGCTGCGGCCGTCGGTGCTGGCGCAGATTGCCATTTCGAAGACGGAGCCGGGTGACGAGAACAACCAGGACATTTCGTCGCTGGTGGGCAAGGTCGACATCCGCAAGCTCGAAGACTTCCCGCAGGACGATCCGGATGCCTATTCGTATTCCGGCGGCCTGTGCCTGGCCAATCGCGGCCTGCTCGAGTTCGTGGAAATGTTCAAGGCGCCGATCAAGGTGCTGCACCCGCTGCTGACCGCCACGCAGGAAGGCAACTACAAGGGCACGGAGGGCTTTGGCGCGATTCCGTTCGATGGCGTCATCCTCGCGCACTCGAACGAGGCCGAGTGGCAGACGTTCAAGGCCGACAAGAACAACGAGGCTTTCCTTGACCGGATCTATATCGTCAAGGTGCCCTACTGCCTGCGCGTGTCCGACGAGGTGAAGATCTACGACAAGCTGCTGCGCAGCAGTTCGCTGTCGGCGGCGCCGAACGCGCCCAACACGCTGAAGATGATGGCGCAGTTCGCCGTGCTCACCCGGATCAAGGAGCCGGAGAACTCGAACGTCTTCTCGAAGATGCGCGTCTATGACGGCGAGAGCCTCAAGGACGTGGATCCGAAGGCAAAGTCGTATCAGGAGTATCGCGACTACGCCGGCATCGACGAAGGCATGAACGGCTTGTCCACCCGCTTCGCGTTCAAGGTGCTGTCGAAGGTATTCAACTTCGACAATACCGAGGTGGCGGCCAATCCGGTGCATCTGCTGTACGTGCTCGAACAGCAGATCGAGCGCGAGCAGTTCCCGCCGGAGCAGGAAGCCAAGTTGATGTCGTACATCAAGGAGTACCTGACTACCCCGTACGTGGAGTTCATCGGCAAGGAGATCCAGACCGCGTACCTGGAGTCGTATTCCGAATACGGCCAGAACATCTTCGACCGCTACGTGGTGTTTGCGGACCTGTGGATCCAGGACCAGGAGTATCGCGATCCGAATACCGGCGAGATCCTGGACCGCAATGCGCTGAACGACGAACTGGAGAAGGTGGAAAAGCCGGCCGGTATCTCGAACCCGAAGGACTTCCGCAACGAGATCGTCAACTTCGTGCTGCGGGCCCGTGCCAACAACGGGGGCAAGAACCCGGTCTGGACCAGCTACGAGAAGCTGCGGATGGTGATCGAAAAGCGCATGTTCTCCACCACGGAAGACCTGCTGCCGGTCATCTCGTTCAATGCCAAGTCGTCGCGCGAGGATCAGGAGAAGCACGAAAACTTCATCAACCGCATGGTTGAGAAAGGCTATACACCCAAGCAGGTTCGGCTTTTGGTGGAGTGGTATCTGCGCGTCAGGAAATCATCGTAACCGGTTCCGGACGCGGTCTTTATCCACGGCGCGCTTTTCCTGGCGTCTCTTACCACGGCGGACAGACGGCATATGGGTACGGTCATCGATCGGCGCGAGAACGGCGGCAACAAGAGCGCCGTCAACAAGCAACGCTTCATCAAGCGTTACCGCGAGCAGATCCGGCAGGCGGTGGCGAAGGCGGTGTCCGGCCGGAAGATCATGGACATCGAGCAGAGCGGGCAGGTGTCCATTCCGGTCAAGGACATCTCCGAGCCGATCTTCCACCACGGCCAGGGCGGCAAGCGGGAGTGGATTCATCCCGGCAACAAGAAATTCGTCCGGGGTGACAGCTTCGACCGCCAGCAGCAGGGCAGTGGCGGCACCGGGTCACGTGCCAGCGACAGCGGCGAAGGCGAGGACGATTTCGTCTTCACGCTGTCGCGCGAGGACTTTCTCAATTTCTTCTTCGAGGACATGGCGCTGCCGGACCTGGCCAAGCGCCACCTTGCTAAGATTGCCGAGGTGCGTAAGGTGCGCGCCGGCTTCTCGATCGACGGCACGCCATCGAACCTGTCGATCCTGCGCACCATGCGCAGTTCGCTCGGGCGGCGCATTGCGCTGTCCAGCCCTTACATGAAGCGGTTGCACGAACTGGAGATCGAGTACAACGAGGTGCTCGAGAAGGAAGGGCCATACTCCGAACAGGCCGAGGCGCTGATGGAGAAGATGCGTCACCTGCGTGCCCAGGTGGACCGCGTGCCGTTCATCGAAAAGCTCGACCTGCGCTACAACAACCGCGTGCTCAAGAAGCGGCCGCAGGCGCAGGCGGTGATGTTCTGCCTGATGGACGTGTCGGGCTCGATGGACGAAAGCCGCAAGGACCTGGCCAAACGCTTTTTCATGCTGCTGTACCTGTTCCTGAAGCGGAACTACGAGCGCATCGACGTGGTGTTCATCCGCCATCACACGGTGGCCAAGGAGGTGGAGGAGGAGGATTTCTTCCATTCCCGGGAATCCGGTGGTACCGTGGTTTCAAGCGCGCTGAAGCTGATGGTCGATGTGATTCATGACCGCTATCCGCCCAGCCAGTGGAACATCTATTGCGCCCAGGCGTCGGATGGCGATAACTGGGCAGGGGATTCGGAATTGTGCGGCCGCCTGCTGCGCGAGTCGATCCTGCCACTGGTGCAGTACTACGCATATGTGGAGGTGGCTTCGGAAGAGCCGCAGAACCTCTGGGAAGAGTACCTCACGGTAAAGAACCAGTTCGAGCACTTTGCGATGCAGCGCATCATCGGTGCGGACGAGATCTACCCCGTGTTGCACGACCTGTTCCAGAAACGCGCGGCCTGGCCGGCCGCCAGATAGCAGGGCATTCGGCAGCAAACCGGCGCTGCGCGCGGCGCGGGCCGGCATGTCACTGGGGAAGTCTATGGCCTATCTTTCTACGGGCTCGGAGTGGACCTTCGAGCTGATCCAGCGGTATGACCGTGAAATCGCCCGCATCGCCGGCGAGTTCGGGCTGGACACCTATCCGAACCAGATCGAGATCATCACGGCCGAGCAGATGCTTGACGCCTATGCGTCGGCGGGGCTGCCGGTCGGCTACAGCCACTGGTCGTACGGCAAGCACTTCCTGGCGTCCGAACGCGGCTACCAGCGCGGCTACATGGGGCTGGCCTACGAGATCGTGATCAACTCCAATCCTTGCATCGCGTACCTGATGGAGGAGAACACGATGCCGATGCAGGCGCTGACCATCGCGCACGCCTGCTACGGCCATAACTCGTTCTTCAAGGGCAACTACCTGTTCCGCACCTGGACCAACGCCGACGCGATCATCGACTACCTGCTGTTTGCCAAGAACTACGTGGCCGAGTGCGAGCAGCGATACGGCGAGCAGGAAGTCGAAATGCTGCTCGACTCCTGCCACGCGCTGCAGAACTACGGTGTGGACCGCTACAAGCGGCCCAAGAAGCTGTCGATCACCGAAGAGCAGGCGCGGCAGGCGGAACGCGAAAACTATCTGCAGATGCAGGTCAACGACCTGTGGCGCACGCTGCCCAAGCACCGGCCCCACGCCCTGCGGGAGGAAGAGGAGGCTGCCGAGTACGAGGTAACCTTCCCGCCGGAGCCGCAGGAGAACCTGCTCTACTTCATCGAGAAGAACGCGCCGAAGCTGCAGCCGTGGCAGCGCGAGATCGTGCGCATCGTGCGCAAGGTCGCCCAGTATTTCTATCCGCAGCGGCAGACCAAGGTCATGAACGAAGGCTGGGCCACGTTCTGGCACTACACCATCATCAACCAGCTGTACGAGGAAAAGCTGGTCAACGATGCGTTCATGCTCGAACTGCTGCAGGCGCATACCAACGTCATCTACCAGCCGCCGTACCACAGCCCGTACTACAGCGGCCTGAATCCGTACACGGTGGGGTTCCTGATGTTCCAGGACCTGCGCCGCATGTGCGAGAACCCGACGGAGGAAGACCGGCGCTGGGCGCCCGAGATTGCCGGCAGCGACTGGCGCCAGACGCTCGACTTTGCGATGCGCAATTTCAAGGACGAAAGCTTCTTGCTGCAGTTCCTGTCGCCGCGCGTGATTCGCGAGCTGAAGCTGTTTTCGGTGCTGGACGACGATCGCGAGGGCAAGCTGCGCGTGACGGCCATCCACGACGACGAAGGCTATCGCGAGATCCGCCGGCTGCTGGCGACCCAGTACGATCTGTCGAACATGGAGCCGAATATCCAGGTGACCAATGTCGATATCGGGGGCGACCGCTCGCTGACGCTGCGCCATCTGCAGCAGGATCGCCGTCCGCTGGCGCAGAACTTCGACGAGGTGATCCGCCACGTCACACGGCTATGGGGCTTTACGGTGCGGCTGGAAGTGGTCTACGAGGACGGCCGGCGCGAGCTCAAGTACGAGTGCAAGCCGGAGCGCCGCCACCAGCAGCATCGCAAGGCTGCCTAGCGTTCATGGCTGGGTCCCCGCCGGAAGGGCGGGGACTTCCCGGGAAAGATTATCGGGACCGTGCCTGGCCACGCGGCCGGGCCGGCGAGCAGGCGCCCGCGCGCTCCAGGTCCACGCCCGGCAACAAGTGCAGCAGGCGCACCAGTTCCGACTGGCGGTGCGTGCCGGTCTTGCGCAGCGTATCGCGGATGTGCACGCGTACCGTATGCGGTGACAGGAATTCGCGTTCGGCGATCTCGTTGAGCGTTTCGCCGGCCGCCAGGCGGATGGCGATGATGCTCTCCTTGCGCGAGAGGCCGAACAGCGACGTCAGCACGCCGGCATCCAGCACCGAGCGCGATTCGGAGTTGCCAAGCAGCATCATGGCCATCGGCAGCTGCCACGGGCCTTCGACCGGCTGGCGCGATACCAGCGGCATGACGATGATCGGCACGGGCTGGCCGCCCGAGGTGATATGCATCCACGAGCCCGCCGCGGCATCGCCATGGCGGCCGCCGTGCACGGCGCCGTCAAGCAGCCTGGTCAGTACCGATTGCAGCGATTCGGGATGCGCGCTCAGCACGCCGTTGTCGAGCGCCAGGTTGGAATCCGCCTGCACCAGGGCTTCGGCCCAGCTGTTGGCGTAGCGCACCCGCATGTCGGCCTGCAGCACCATCACGCCGAAATCCAGCGTGTCCAGCCCCGCGAGCCCCATTGACGCCAGCCCGCTCAGCTCGAAATTGCGGTGCTGCATGCGGGCCGCCCGTGCCCAGTGCGGCATTACCTGTGCCACGCGCTGGTTGCAATCGACCGCACGGCAGCTGTCGCAGCCGGGGGTTGCGCTCATCCAGACGCAGACATCGTGCGTGTCGAAGAGACGGATGCCATTGGCCAGGCCGTTGCAGTCGAACGGCGTCGGGCCTTCCGCATCCGGGCCCGGCAGCATGCCGGCGTCGGCGGTGGCGGCCGCCAGCGCGGCATGCGACGGCAGCGCCCGCATGCTTTCGGGCATGGTGCTGGTGCTGGTAAAGCAGCCGTGTGGTGTGACCCCCAGACGTGCCTTGCCGGCAAGCTTGTCCCATATCAGGTAGCTCGGGCTGGCGGAACAGGTGTAGTCGGAAAACAGGTCGAGCGCCGCGGGCATGGCCGCCACGTCCATGGCAGATTCATAGATGCAATCGACCAGACGATAGAAGACGTCGTCGGCAGACAAGTGTTCGCCCATTTCTTTTTTCCCCGGTGGCAAACGCCTTTTTCCTCAAGACCGCTGCGTCGAGGCGCGGTCATTCTTTTGTATGTCATCACAGTGCCGGGCCGGATTGACTGGGAGCGCGTGAACTCGGCAATGTGTACGGCGATGATCCTGCAAAAACACGGTGCCGGAATATCCCGCCAAGGGAGGGGTGTGCTTGCCGTTTTCCGGCGCCACGCCTGCGTTTCCGGCATCCGGGCACGCGGCAGTGGCCGCGTCGGATTGCTGAAGTTCGCGAGATAGTAATGCCGTGACACGCGTATTTCAAACGATTCACGGCCAAGTTCGCGCGCCGCCATGGCGCAAATGCGACAACGTCCCGTCAAGGCGCCCGGGTCTTCACATTTGGGTCGCGCAACTCAGGCTTTGCCTTTTGCCGAGGTGACTAATTCAGCGCCTGCGCCGGCGGCAGCCGTCAAGGCGGCTTCGCCCGTGGCGCCGTTGCCGCCGCCGTCTACCTGCACGGTCACGTAGGGCGCGGCCATACGGATGCCTTCGGCGTCGAAGTTGCGCTTGAGTCGCACGTTGAAGGCGCGCGAGATCTCGGCCTGGGTCAGCGGGCGCGTCTTGAATTGCGCAAGCACCACCTGGCCGTTCGGATCGAAGCGGTCCAGGCCCAGGATATCGAGTCCGGACAACAGGTTGCGGGAGTAGCGGTGGTCGCGGGCCACCTCGGCGCCGGTCTCGCGAATGATCTCCAGCGCGCGGTCGAAGTCGCTCTGGTAGGCGATGGAAACGCTGAATACCGCGAACGCGTAGTCGCGCGACAGGTTCTTGACCGCCTTGATCTGGCTATAGGGCAGCGTGTGTAGCGCACCCTTGCCATCACGCAGCCGCAGCGTGCGGATCGTCATGCCTTCCACAACCCCGGCGTGGTCGGGCAGTTCGATGGAATCGCCAATGGCGATCGAATCCTCGATCACGATAAAGAGCCCGGTGATCAGATCCTGCACCAGACTTTGGGCGCCGAAGCCGATGGCGAGGCCCACCACGCCGGCACCGGCCAGCAGCGGCGTGACGTTGACGCCCAGGTTGGCCAGCACCGCAATCATCGCGACCACCAGCAGGGCCACGAAAGACGCGTTACGCACGAGCGGCAGGATGGTCTTGGCGCGCAGGCTGGGCTGGGCGGCGCGGTTGTTGGTGGGAGACAGCGACTGGGTGATGGCCGTATCGATCAGCAGCCAGACCAGCCAGGCCAGCAGCACCACGCCGATCACGCTGAGCACGGATCGCGTGATATGGCGCCCCAGCACGGTCGAGTCGGCCAGCATCATCAGCGATGTCCCCCAGATGCGCGCATTGAGCTCCAGGAATGCCAGCCAGATGATCACGCGTACCAGCGCCACCCCGAAGCGGCCAAAGCGCCGCAGGTAGGCCGAGCGCCGGCGGTCGCGCAGCCGCGGCGCCCTTACCGACGCCTTGGGTGACCGGCCCGCCACCAGCGTGAGCAGCATGGCGCCCACGAACAGCGCCACGGTAATGACGGCGCGGCGCAGGAATTCGTCGGCACGCCCGGTGGCCATGATGGTGCCGATGACCGACGCCGCCACCACCGCCAGCATGGGCAGGTACCAGGCCTGGCCGGCCATGCGCAACAACTCCATCAGGGCCGGATGCTCCTGGCGGAATGCAAATGGGCGGAAGGCGATCAGTTGCCCGATGGCCCGGCGGAACCGCACCGTGAAGACCCCGATCAGCACGGCAGCCAGGATATTGGCGAAGGTACTGACCAGCGCGGACAGGTTCACGCCCAGCGCGGCAATGACCCGGGCGTCGGTATTGGCTTCGCCCAGCGCGGCCAGGGCGCCCGTGACGAACAGCAGGATCGGCGAATGCCTGAGCAGGTCGCGCACTGCATGGGAGCGGTGGCCCGACTGGAACAGCGCGAAGATGACCTGGCAGACCGCCGACATCAGCGCGCCGGCCACGATGGCATAGGCCACCAGCACCGCGCCCATGCTGGCGGGCGTCCGGCCGAAGACCTTGTAGGCCAGCAGCACCGTCAGCGCGAAGGCGACGATCCATGGCCCGATCCGGCGCAGGAAATAGATGCCGACATCGACCCACGATGGCACGACCGGTAACTGGGTGGGGCGTGCCGGACGCAGCCTGTTGCGGTGCAGCCGGCGCGACAGCTCGAACAGCAGCCAGCCCGTCAGCGCCCAGCCAGCCAGCACGATGCCGAACTCGCGCCACGATTCCAGGGCAGCCCGCGTATGGCCGATCGTGATCGCCTCGCGCATTTCCTCGCCGGCAAAGCGGATACGCCAGCGCCAGTATTGCCAGGGGCCACGATCGCGGTGCGGGGTGCTGTCGATGTCCTGCAACGCTTGCGCCACCGCGCCAATCAGTCCGGGAGCCGGGGCGCTGGCCGCTGCGGCCGGGGCAGAGGCATCCAGGCCCTGGCGCAGAGTCTGGAGCTGCGTGACCAGCGCGCGCCGTTCGGCATCGTTCTGTAGCGTGTCGATGACCTCGTCGAGCGACCTGGCCAGCGCCGCGCTGGCGGCCGGCGCCGACGCCGGCTTGTCGGCCGGGGCCTTGATGGCATTGAGCAGTGGCGAACCGGCGCCAAAGGCTGGGCCGCTCAGAAGCAGCATCAGCAGAAGGGCACGGCACCAGGCCATGGCCCGGGTCAGGGCAGTAAAAAGGGGGCGCGAGCTGTGCATGTAAGGGACGCGGGCGGAAAGGGTCGCCGTCAGATGGCCAGCATGCGCGTCACTGTAGCGCATTGCAGCAGGCCGCCGGCCAGGCGTCGGCCCGGCGGCGCTTCATGGCAGGTTTCCTGAATTCAAAAAAACTGAATAACTTGTCCGCGAATGCATCACTTTTGGCGGAAGCGGCAAGCCTATAGTTCTGTTCATGGACGGCGCGCAACGCAACGCAGACAGAAGCAGCGACGGCACAGCACACCGGGACCATTCATACAAACTGAATAAATCTGCAAAATCTTTTACGGAGAAGAAATCATGACCAAGACCACCGCCCTCAAGATCGCATCGACCCTGGTTCTGTCGCTGGCCGCCCTCGGCGCCGCTCAGGCAGAAACGGTATCGGCAGACAAGTATGGCTACACGTTCCGCACGACGGTTTCGGCCGACAAGTATGGTTATGAATTCCGCACGCACGACGTCTTCACCGACGGCGCCCGCGTCGGCAAGCCCGATACGTTCACCGACGGCGCCCGCACGGTAGCCGGTCTGGACAAGGCAGGCGTTTCGGCAGCCCCCGGACGCACCGCCGACCCGTACCTGGACGGCGCCCGCAATGCCGACCCGTACACCGACGGCGCGCGCTTCGTCGCCGGCCTCGATAACGTGGGAGTCTCCGCTGCCCCGGCCCGCACCTTCGATCCGTACCTCGACGGCGCGCGTGCATGATGGCTGTTACCCGAAACGAGCAAGGCGTTACGTAACCCGTAACGCCTTTTTTGTTTGTGGAACGTCGGGCGGAAGCCGTTGCAAGGGGCCGCAAACGCCCGTCTGAAGTGGGGTAACGATTCCAGGAACGCCCGTGCGGCGCGGCCTGGCGGGGCGCCGATTGAAACGCGGGTATGGAAACCGCGCCGGCCCGGCAATATTGGCATGTCGTTTGCAGATCCTGATCGGACAACACGATTTGAAACGCAGCGCCAGACTTGCCGACCGGGAGACCATCATGTTCCAGACCGTTGCCGCCCACCCCAATGCCGTGATCGTGCGCGATGCCGCCATCGTCGCCGCCATCGACGCCGCCATGCTGAGCCGCCGCGACGAATACAGCGGTCAGCCGATGGCATGGAAGATGTTCTGCGAAGCCTCGCACGTGGCCACACTGAACGACGTGCTGCGTTCCGCCTTTATCGAACGCGTGGCCAACGAGCGCGGCGCCGACGTGGCGCTGCGCCTGAAGGCCAAGGCCGAGTCGATCCGGGCGGAGGCAATCGCGCGCCTGATGTAGGCACCGCCACCGCCGCCCGATCCGCCTTACGGCAACACCGGGTTCGCCACCGCGCGGGCGATGATCGCGTCGGCATCGCGTTGCAGCAGGAGGCGTTGCCCCACCAGATCGTTGGCCGCAGCGGTCACCGCGGCCACATAGCCGGCCTGGTTGGTATAGAGCGACTCCAGCGACGGGCGCCCATCGCCGACGGCGATGCGTGCGGCTTCGGTCTTGTGGAACGGAATGAACGATCCGGTCAGGTTGGACAGGTCGACAATGCCCGCCGTGGCCACGTAGTTGAACTCCAGGCTGGTACCGATCGGTGCGCGGGCTTCCACGCTATGGATGCCTGCACGCGGAATGCCGGTGGACGGGTCGGTCTGCGGCACCAGGATCGCATAGTCGCGGTTCAGATAGGCGGGCGGCAGGATCGTGGCGATGCCCGATTCATCCTCGCGCCGGTACTGGGGCCCGAAGTCCAGCAGCGGATAGCCGTTGTAGCGCGCCAGGTACTGGAAGTCTGGAATCGTCGTCGATACGCCAGACACCGGCCAGCTTGTGCCCTTCATCGCCGGCAGCGTCAGGCTGGCGGGACGCACCAGCGTGCCGTCGGCCAGTGCCGGCACCTGGCTTGCTGGCGGCGTCGTGCCCTTGACCACCCAGTCCTCCAGGTCGATGAACAGCGCGCGGAACGTGTCGTTGTGGTGGATCACCGTGCCGGCCGGATAGACATTGCGCGTGGGGGCGAACGCGATGCTGCTGGCGCCGCCCGCGCCGCCGTGCTGGGTGCCCGTGTAGTAATAGATGCGGACGTTGTCGGGCTGCTTCAGGTCACGGAAACCGTTGGCATCGGTCAGCACCGGCGAGCCCTGCAGCTGCCAGAACTCCGTGCCCGACAAGCCGAGGAAGAACTTCGGGCAGGTGTTGCTGGCCGAGCATCGCGCCATCACACCGCCGGTCTTGCCGGAGACGTCGTCCACGTAGTTGGCATCGAGCCCGCGCGGCGCGGTCTGGCCGAACGCCGTGTGGTCGGTGCGCAGGCCGCCGCCGCCGCCCGGCACCGCAAAGCGCGTGTTGATGTTGGTCTGCCGCGCGGCCACATGGGCGTAGATGCCGTCGAACACCTTCGAGCCGTCCAGCGCCTGGTTGAAGCCCAGGTGCAGGAACGTCTTCATGGCATTGCCCGACTGCGACGTGCCTTGTCCGATGGCGTACCGGATGCGTCCGGCCAGCGGATTCGGCGTGCCGGCGCTATCCACGGTCCTGGTGCGGAAGAAGCTGACCGTATCGCGCAGCGCGGCCAGGCCCACGCCCATGACCTTGGGGTCCTTCGCCACGTAGACCAGTTCGTACAGGTATTGCGGATCGAAGCCGCCGCGCAGGCAGACGTTGGCGGGGTCGGCGGTGCCCGGGAACGGGTTGCCCGCATCGCATTTGGCGAATTTCCAGTCGCTGGCCGGGATGGCCACGCGTGGATCGGTCTCGTTGATGCGCCGGGTCAGCGAATAGCCGGGCTGCGTGTTGTCGAGGCTGGCGGGCGCGTAGGGCAGCATCGTGCCGTTGAACACGCCGCCCGGCAGCGACATCATCGGCGTGGCAGCGGTGGGGACCAGTTCCGAGCGATAGGTGCCGGTGATCGACGTGCCGTCGGCATTCTTTGCCACGGGTACCGTCACGGTCAGGCGCGCCGCGGTGGACTTGGGCACGTCGCCCTGCCAGGCCGAATAGAGCAGCACGTAGCCGCGTTCCAGGTACACCGCGTCGCTGGGCGAGGCGGTCGGGTTGGGCATCGTCAGGATGTTGCCGCGGTTCGGCGCGTCGTAACGCAGCACGCCGCTGGCCTTGCTCATGTCCTTCGGCTTGAGCATGACGAAGTCAGCCGAGTATTCGACCATGCCGTTGGCGTTGACCGGTGCCAGCGCCAGGTCCTGGATGACCGCGTTCCTGGGGTCCTTCGGATCGACTTCGCCGCTCACGGTGCCGGTGACCTGCTCGTACTGCCCCACGCTGCCGTAGGTGCCGGCGAAATCCTGCGTGCCGGTGATCTTCAGCGTCACGCCCGGCGTGCGGGCGGCCGGTGTACTGGTGCCGGCAGAGCTGCCGCCGTTGCCGCCATTGCCACTGTCGTCGCTGCCGCCGCAGCCCGCCAGCAGCGTTACCGTTGCCGCAAGGGTGAGCGCCGCCGCGTGCCGCCCATGTGCACGTGCATCCATCGATGTCTCCTCGTCTTTGTTTTCGAATGGCCGTCCCGTCCTGCGCGGGAGGGCGACTCGAATATAGGCCGGCAGCATTGTGCTGATAAATTGATTGTTTGAATGGATTGATCGATCCAGTCGAAAAGCGGTGGCTCGCCCGCCGTGCGGCCATGGGCTACCATGGCGTCTCACATTTCGCGGAGCGCCCGCATGCCACCGTTAGAAACGCTGCTGCCTTTCCTGGGGATCGCCGTGCTGCTGAGCCTGGCGCCCGGCCCCGACAATATCTTCGTCCTGTTGCAATCGGCGATGCACGGCACGCGCGCCGGGCTGACCGTGGTGCTGGGTCTGTGTACGGGGTTGCTGGTGCATACGGCCGTGGTGGCCGTGGGCCTGGCCGCGCTGCTGGCGGCATCGATGGTGGCGTTCACCGCGCTGAAAATCGTTGGCGCGCTCTATCTGGTCTATCTGGCGTGGCAGGCGTTTCGTGCGCCGGTGGGCGACATCGGCAAGGACGCCGCCGCGGCGCGCCCGGTCAGGAACATGTATCTGCGCGGCGTGGTCATGAACCTGACCAATCCCAAGGTGGTGATCTTTTTTCTGGCGTTCCTGCCGCAGTTCGTCAACGCAAAACAGGGGCACGTGGCCCTGCAGATCATGGTGCTGGGCTTTGCCTTCATCGCGGCCACGCTGCTGGTGTTTGGATCCATCGCGTGGTTCTCGGGCCTGTTCGGTCGCGTGCTGATGCGTTCGGCGCGGGTGCAGCGCGCCGTCAGCTGGTTT
Source organism: Cupriavidus sp. 86D6 (assembly GCF_057815095.1). Classification (NCBI taxonomy): domain Bacteria; kingdom Pseudomonadati; phylum Pseudomonadota; class Betaproteobacteria; order Burkholderiales; family Burkholderiaceae; genus Cupriavidus; species Cupriavidus sp. 86D6. The sequence continues at coordinate 164,173 of NZ_JBYPSB010000010.1, forward strand.
GCGGGAACGGTATTCCTGGCGTTGGCTGGCAAGCTGGCGCTATCCCAACGCTGACGCGTTGCCGGTCAGGCGAACGTGATGGCGCGGCGCCGCTCGGGGTGTTCCAGATGCGGCACGTTGTTGAAGCTCAGCAGGCGCTGCGTGCCGCGCCCGACGATCAGTTCGCAGAAGCCGGTGTTGCGGAACTGCAGGTTCAGCTCGATGGCGGTCTGCGTGGGTGCGCCGAGCAGGTCGGCGATGGCGCGGCCAATGGCGCCCCCGGAGCTGACCACCAGTAGCGCATCCTCGCGCGCCGCGCCTTCCGTGGCCGTCGACAGCGCGGCCTGCATGCGCGCCCCGAACGCGTCCCAGCTTTCGGGCATGCCGGCCAGCTGGTCCTGCGTCCAGGCCGCGAATGCCGCGCGGAAGGTGCGCCAGTAATCCTGGTAGTCACCGTTCTGGTGGGCCCGGTGATCGGCGCCCTTGGTGAAGCTGCGGTAGAGCGATTCGCCGTCGTATTCGTTCAGGCCCGTGTGCGTGTCCACGGCGGTCCCGGCGGCGCCCATGCCGTTCAGGATTTCGGTGGCGGTGTCCTGCTGGCGCACCAGAGAACCAGCCACTACGCGCTTGAACGTGATATCCCGCCCCTTGAAATATTCGCCAAGCCAGCGGGCTTGCTGGCGGCCGACGTCCGACAGGCAATCGTAGTTGGCGGCGCCAAACGAGGCTTGGCCGTGACGGACCAGGAAGAGCGTGGCCATGATATGGGCATCTGCAGAGAGGATATGGCGCGATTCTAGTCGCGTGATGCCGGCGGGCCCAGCATGACCCGCAGGAATTCATGATGGCCATGGTTTCGCTGCATGCCGCACACACGGCGGCATGCAGCAGGCAAAGGCGCGAAGTCAGTCGAGCGTCACGCCGGTATCGGCGGTCAGCTTCAGCACCACCGGCAGGTAGGCCTTGTAGGCGCGTTCGGCCTCGCCCGGCGTGTTACCGATCGGCTCGGCGCCCATTTCGTCGATCTTTGCCTGCATCTCGGGCGTCTTGACCAGCGACGCCACTTCGCGGCCCAGCCGCTCGACGATGGCCTCAGGTGTCTTCGCCGGCGCCAGCAGCGTTGTCGGGCCGACGATCTTGTAGGCCGCATCGCCATAGCCGGCCTCAGCGAACGTCGGCACGTCGGGCAAGGCCCGGGCGCGCGTGGTGCCGGCCACGGCCAGCGGCCGCAGCTTGCCGGTGGCGATGTGCTGGCGCAGCGTGGTGACCGAACCGATCGTCACGTTGACCTGGCCGGCCAGCAGGTCGGTCACCATCGGCCCTTCGCCGCGATACGGCACATGCAGGATGTCAACGCCGTAGGTCTTGTCCATGTAGGCCTGGATGGTGTGTGGCTGCGTGCCCGGCCCCCACGATCCCATGCGCAGCTTGCCCGGCTCTTTCTTCGCGTAGGTAATCAGTTCGTTGACGGTCTTGACCGGCACGCCGCTGTTGACCGCCAGCACCGTGCGGGCCATCGCCACGTCCGAGACCGGGCGCAGATCGGTGCGCGGGTCGTAGGGCAGCTTCTTGTAGAGCGCCAGGTTGGCGGTGATCGGCCCGGGAATGGTCATCAGCAGCGTGTAGCCGTCGGGCGCCGCCTTGGCGACGAAATCGGTGCCGATAATGCCGCCCGCGCCGCTCTTGTTTTCCACCACCACCGGCTGGCCAAGCCGTTTGGACAGCCCGTCGGCCACCTGGCGCGCCAGCGTGTCGGTCAGGCCGCCGGCCGGGTAGGGCACCACCAGGCGGACCGGCTTGGTCGGATAGTCGCCCTGCGCAAGCGCGGCCAGCGGCAGCAACGACATCGCCGCGCAGGCGATGCGAGCCGCCCACCGCCGGCGCGGCAGCGTGGTTTGCTTCATGGTGTGTCTCCTCTTTTTGTGCCCGGTCTGCTTCCCAGACATGCCGCTATGGTTGCGGCTGATGCGGGCGGTTGGACGGATGAAGCGAGGGAAAGCGGTGCGGGGGTGGCCAGGCCCGTCAGGCTTCGATGCCCAGGTAGCGGCCCACCATGCGCGCCATTTCGCCGGGCAGGCGCTCGTCATCGAGTTGCAGCGGCCCGGGATTGTTCAGCACCGCATTGACGAGCATCCCGAACACCATCTGCATGGCAAACCGCACGCGCAGCTCGGCTTCGTCGGCCGGCCCGGACAGACGCGGCACCAGCAGGATCACGAGCCGCTCGATCAGCGCCTGCCCGTTCTTCTGGTGCGGCAGCCACTGCTCGGGATGCGTGGTGGCGTGCTTGAGCGATGCGCGAATCACGCCACGGTTATTGCGGCAGCCATTGACCATGAAGCGCATGGTCTTGTCGAGGATCTGGGCCGCCGGGGCTTCCTGCCAGCGATGCTCGGCCATGTAGCGCGCCACCGACGCATCGGATTCCTCCATCACCGACGCACGCAGCGCATCGAAGAACGCCATCTTGTCGCGGAACCGGCCGTAGAACGCACCCACCGACACCTGACAGGCGGCTGCGATCTGCGCGACCGACACGGCCGCGAAGTCGCGTTCGGCCAGCAACTGGCGCCCGGCCGTCAGCAGGGCCTGCTCGGTCTCCCGCGCCCGGCGCTGGCGCGGCGGTTGCAGGATCGACGACGTATCGACCCGGGGAAAGGCCGATACGGAAGTGGCGGTTTCGTTACTTGGGGAGGTGGCTTGCATGACGATTTTCCGTATGCGAATTCGGATTCGGTTTTGCACCTTACGATTCGGCCGCGTGCACCGTCAAGTCGGGGTTTACGCTCCTGATTTCCAATATATGGAAATGCGTTCCGCTTTTTGACACGATGCCGAATCGACGCCCACACTGGAATCCAGGAGACGACATGCCCATGAACACCCCGGTCGAACAATTCATTGCCGAACGCCGCCGCGAAGACCCTTCGTTCGGCGGGCTGCTGGCCAAGGGGTTTGCGCTGCTGCGCTGCTTCATCGACGATCCGCGCCCGCTGGGCAATGGCGAACTGTCGCAGCGGCTGCAACTGCCCCGCGCCACGGTGTCGCGCATCTGCCGCACGCTGTTCGAACTGGGATATCTCGACTGGGACCCCAAGCTCGACAAGTATTTCGTCGGGGCGCAGGTGCTGGCGCTGGGCTATCCCTACCTGGCCGGCCTGCAGGTGCGCCACCTGGCGCGCCCGCTGATGCAGGCACTGGCCAACCAGGTGGAGGGCGCGGTGTCGATGGGCGTGGCGCACCGGCTGGACGTGACGTACCTGGAGTCGTGCACGCACATGGAGGGCACGTCGGCGCGGCCGGCCGTGGGCGCCGTACGTTCGGTGCTGACCACGGCAATGGGGCGGGCCTTCCTCTGCACGCTGTCGAAGGGCGAGTTCGAGAAGCTGATGATGCTGGCGCGCACCGAGCGTCCGGAGGAATTCGGCGTCTGCTACGAGACCGTCTGCCACAACGTGGCGCACTACCCCAAGCGCGGCTTCACGCTCAATGAAGGCGATGCCGGCGAGGACATCCATGGCGTGGGCGTGTATTCGCGCATCACGTACCTGAACCGGCCGCTGCTGTTCAACTGCGCGCTGCCGGGTCTGCGCGTCAGGCGCGGCATGATGGAAAAGCGCGTGGCGCCGCTGCTGCGCGAGATGGTGCGCGCCATCGAGAACATGGCCGGCGTGGGACGCTAGCCGCCGGACGCGGGCCCGGATCGCCCGCACGACAGAACGCCGTGGCACGTACCGCGGTGTCATCAACGGAGACACCATGCTGGACCTGCAGCCCTTGTTGTGCCCGCGATCGATCGCGGTGATCGGCGCATCGACGCAGCCCGAAAAGGTGGGTGGCGTGCCGATTCGCCTGCTTGGCGAACTCGGCTACGGCGGCCGCGTGTTTCCGGTCAACCCGGGCGCCGATACCGTGCAGGGGCTGCGCGCCTATGCGACCGTGGCCGACATCGGCGAGCCCGTCGATCTGGCCATCGTGGCCGTGCCGGCACCCGCCGCGCCCGACGTGATGGCGCAACTGGGCCAGGCCGGCACGCGGGCGGCCGTGGTGTTCACGTCCGGCTTTGCCGAAGTCAGCGGCGGCGATGCCCTGCAGCACGCACTGGCCACGCAGGCCCATGCGCACGGCGTGCAGTTGCTGGGCCCTAATTGCCTGGGGGCGATGAACTTGCGCGAGCGCATGTTCGCCACGTTCTCGCCGATTCCGCTCAGTGGCGTGCCGCCGGTCGGCCACGTGGGGCTGGTGAGCCAGAGCGGCGCATTTGGCGCGTACGCATTTGCGCTGGCGCGCGAGGCGGGGCTGGGCCTGAGCCATTGGGTGACCACGGGCAACGAAGCCGGGCTGCAGGTGGCCGACGTGATCGAATGGCTGGCCAACGATCCGCAGACGCAGGTGATCCTGGCCTATGTCGAGGGCGCGCGCGATGGCATGCGCTTGCGCCGCGCGCTTGCCGCCGCCCGCGCTGCGGGCAAGCCCGTGGTGATCGCCAAGGTGGGCACCACGGCGGCGGGCGCCAGCGCAGCACAATCGCATACCGCCAGCCTGGCTGGCGAGGACGCCGTGTACCAGGCGGTGTTCGACGAATACGGCGTGCATCGCGCGCACACGCTCGAAGCATTCTTCCGGCTTGGCTATACGCTGGCGCGTGGCCGGCGGCCGGCGCAATGGCAATCGCCAACGGGCCTGGCCGCCGATGCGGTGGCGCCCGTGGCCATCGTCACGGTATCGGGCGGGGTCGGCATCATGATGGCCGACAGCGCCGAGACGCTGGGCCTGCCGTTGCCACCAATGCCGGATACCGCCGCGCAGGCGCTGCGCGCGGCCATCCCGTTTGCCAGTACCGCCAATCCCATCGACGTCACCGGCCAGGTGGTGGCGCAGCCGCAGGTGTTCGTCGATGCGCTGGCCAACGTGGCGCGCTGCGGCCAGTACGGGGCGGTGGCGGCATTTCTGGCCGGCGGTGTCAATGCGCCGCGCCTCTGGCCCGTGCTCCAGGACACCGTGTCCGCACTCGAAGCCGACCGCCACGCCGCACCGTTGCTGATCTCGGGCGTGATGGACGACGACAAGCGCGCCTGGCTCGAGGCGCGTGGCTGCCTGGTGTTCCGCGAACCCGCGCATACCATGGAGGCCGTGGCCGCGCTGGCGAAGGCGGCCGCCATGGAAGCGGCCGCAGACGCGCCTGTTGGCGCGGACAACAGCGCGCCTCTTCATCCCCCAGCCCTGCCGCCCGACGCCACCGCGCTGTCGGAAGCCGAGGCCATGGCATGGCTGGCCGCTGCCGGCGTGCCGGTGGTGCCGCACGGCGTGGCCCAGCATGCCGAAGCGGCGGTGGACCTTGCCGAATCGATCGGCTATCCAGTGGCCGTCAAGATCTGCTCGCGCCATATCCTGCACAAGAGCGATATCGGCGGCGTGGCGCTGAACCTGCGCGATGCCGGCGCCGTGCGCGCCGCGTTCGCCCAGGTGCGCCGGGCCGCAGCGCAGGCACGCGATGCCGACGGCAATGCGGTGCCGTTCGAAGGCGCCATCGTCGCGGGGATGGCGCGCGGCTGGGGCGAGATCATGGTGGGCGTGCGGCGCGATCCGGTGTTCGGCCTGGTGGCGCTGGCCGGCATCGGCGGCACGGCCGTGGAGATCTTCCGGCAGATGGCGTTCGGGCTCGCGCCGCTGTCGCGCCAGCGCGCTCGGGCCATGCTGACGCAGAGCCGCGCCGCCGCGCTGTGCAGCGGGCACCGTGGCCATCCCGCCATCGATCTCGATGCGGTGGCCGACGTGCTGGTCAACGTATCGCGCGCGGCAGCCGCGATTGGAGACCGGCTCGACACGCTCGAAATCAATCCGTTCATCGTCGGCCCCGATGGGCTGGTGGCGGCGGATGCCGTGATCACGCTGCGCTGACGCAGCATCCCATCCTGGACAATACGGAGACAGACCATGCGATCAGCAATTCGCAGGATGCGGCACGCCCTGGCCTTGTGCCTGGCGGCCGGTGTGACGGGCGGGATGATGTTGCCCGCGGCAGTGGCTGCCGACGCGTACCCCAGCAAGCCGATCCGGCTGGTGGTGCCGTTCCCGCCCGGTGGCGGCACCGATGTGGTGGGGCGCATGGTGGCCGCGCGCCTGTCGGCGGCGCTCAAGGGCACGGTGGTCGTCGAGAACGTGGCGGGCGCCACCGGCACCATCGGCGCGGCACAGGTGGCGCGTGCCGCGCCCGACGGCTATACGCTCCTGCTGGGCATCTCGGCCACGCACGCGATTGCCCCGGCGATCTTTCCGAAGCTGACTTACGACCCGCTGCGCGACTTCGTGCCCATCGGCCGCATTGCCTACGGCGGCAATGTGCTGGTGGCCAACCCGGCCTTTCCGGCCAAGGACGTGCGCGCGCTGATTGCCATGGCGAAGCAGCCGGGCGCGGACCTCGCCTATGGCTCCTGGGGCCAGGGATCGGGCGGCCATCTGGCCGGCGAGAGCCTGAACGTGTCCGCCGGCATCCACCTGCGGCACGTGCCGTACAAGGGCGTGGCGCCGATGCTGAACGACGTGATGGGCGGCACGGTGCCCATCGCCATGTCCGATCTGGCGGGCACCTTGCCGCTGATCCGCAGCGGCAAGGTACGTGCGCTGGCGGTGTCGGGCTCGGAGCGGTCGGCCGCGCTGCCCGATGTGCCGACGTTCGCCGAGTCCGGCATCGCGTTCCGTGTCGACAGCTGGTACGCGCTGTTCGCGCCGGCCAGGACGCCGCCGGCCATCGTCGACCGGCTGGAAAGCGCGATGCACGTAGCCATGCAGGACAGCGCGCTGCAGGCGCAGATCGCGGCCATGGGCATGCGCTACCAGCCCGTGTCGCGCACGCAGTTCACCAACCAGATGCGCGACGACGCGCGGGCATGGGCCGCGCTGGTCAAGTCGAGCGGCGCCGCGCTGGAATGAACCCGACATCCCCATCCACCCTGACCATCGCCATGAATCATCCTGCCTTTCCCCACCCAGCAGCTACCTCGGCCGACACCCCTTCCACCCTGGCTTCGCCGGTTCACGCCAGTCCGCAAGAGGCCCTGGTGGCCGCCGCCGCGCTGCCGCTGGTGATCTACGGCTACCCGTTGATCGAAACCCTGCGCACCTGCCGGCTGCAGACATCGGTGGACGCCCCCACGCGCTACGGCCGCGCACCGATGAACATGCTGTCGGCCAGCGCGCGCCAGTGGACGCACGAAGACCGCGACATCGTCACCCCCGCCAACGACCTGCTCTATTTTTGCGGATGGCTCAACCTGGCCGAGGGCCCGGCCACGATCCGCGTGCCCGCGCTGCCCGATGCCGACCGCTACTACGTGGTCGAACTGCTCGATGCCCATACCAACAACTTCGCCAACCTGGGTCCGCGCAACGTGCCGCGCGAAGGCGCCAATGTGGAGATCGTCGGACCCGGCCAGCGGGGCAGCGGCGTGCACGTGGTCGAGGCGCCCACCACGCTGGTCTGGATTATTGGCCGCGTGCTGGTGACCGGTCCTGACGACCTGGCGCGTGCCAACGCCTTCGAGCAGGGCTTCCAGGTAGTGCAAAGCGCCGGGCCGGCCCGGCCGGCCAGCGTGGCGCAGTGGCAGGACTCCGGCGATGCCGGCGTGGATTTCTTCCAGAACCTGTTCCGAGCGATGCGCGACTTCCCGCCCAACGCGCAGGAGCAAGGCCTGTTCACGCTGCTCCGCAAGGTGGGCTTGCGGCTGGAGGACGATGTGGAGATCGCCGCGCTGCGGCCGTCCGTCGTCAACGGCCTGCGCAGCGCATACGCCCAGGGCATGGCGCTGATCGAAGCCCATACCCGCAGCCAGGGGCACAAGGCGTGGGGCTACAGCATGCGGCTGGGGATCTATGGCGACGACTGGGTGCTGCGCGCCTGCACGGCGATGAAGGGGCTGGGCGCGCTGCGCGCGGACGAAGCCGTCTACGCGATGGCCGACTTCGACGCGGACGGCGAGCCGCTGCACGGCCGGCATCGATACGAACTGCGTTTTGCGCCCGGCATGCTGCCGCCGGCCGAAGCGTTCTGGTCGGTGTCGCTCTACGGGGAGGATCGCTATTTCTCGGCCAACGAGATCGGCCGCTATGCGGTGGGCGACCGCACACCGGGACTGCGCATGGAGCCGGACGGCACGCTGGTGATTCCCATCGGCCATGCCCGGCCGGCCGACGACGCCAACTGGCTGCCCGCACCCGATGGCCCGTTCTACCTGATCCTGCGGCTCTACCACCCGTCCGCCAGCTTTATCGCCGGCCAGTACACGATCCCCGCCGTGCGCCGGATCGGCTGAGCCCGGCTCGGAACACGCATCGCCATATCTCATATCTATAAGAGAAAGGAGACACCAGCCCATGCCGCAATCCATCACCACCGCCACGACCACCGCCACCACCACCGCCAGCCCCGGCCTGCCGCTTGCCCGCGAAGCCGTGATCTACACGCTGCCGCTCTACGAGATGGCCCGCATGCGCGCGGCCACCTGCCCGCGCCGCGACCGCGCCGGGCGGTTTGCCGGCGACGGCCCCGAATCGTCGCTGCGCTGGGTCAACCACCTGATCCACACGCGCGAACTGCTGGGCCCCCAGCATCGCCAGGTGGTCACGCCGAACAACGACACGCTGTACACCAATGCCTGGCTCGACCTGTCGCGCGAGCCCGTGGTGCTCGAAGTGCCCGACTTCGCCGGCCGCTACTACGTGCTGGGGCTGCTCGATTTCTATACCAATCCGTTTGGCTATCTGGGCAGCCGCACCACCGGCACCGGCGCGGGCCGCTTCCTGCTGCACGGGCCCGACTGGCATGGCGAAGTACCTGCCGGCATGCGGGCCGTGCCGTGTCCGACCAACGCGGTGTGGATGATCGGCCGGCTGCTGGTGGACGGCGATGCCGACCTTGCCGCCGGCCATGCGCTGCAGGACGCCATTGCGCTGAAGCGGCTCGACGGGGAACCGGCCGCGTTCGCGTTCGATGTGGGCATGCACCCGCGCGAGCATCTGGGCGATCCGCGGCGCTTCGCCGCCGTGGTCAACCAGATGCTGGCCGACAACCCGCCGCCGCCGGCAGAAGCCGACATGGTGGCCCGCTTCGCCGAAGCCGGCATCGGCCAGGGGCTCACGCCCACGCCGGCGCAGGTCGAGACGCTGGGCGCGGCACTGCAGGGCGTGCTGGCCGACCTGGCCGAGCCGCAAGCGTCGGACATGGGCGGGGGCTGGGCGATGTCGGTGGACGTGCGCGAGTCGTATGGCACGGACTACCTGCAACGCGCGCTGGTGGCGCGCAACTATATTGGTGCGCTGGGCGTGCAGGAGGCCATGTACGTGATGGCCGACCGCTGTGCCGACGGCGCGCCGCTCGACGGCGGTCACGCCTACCGGCTGCACTTCGCGGCCGACAACCTGCCGCGCGTGGGCGCGTTCTGGTCGCTGACCATGTACGACAAGGGCGACTGCATGCTGGTGCCGAACGACCTTGCGCGCTATTCGCTGGGCGATCGGTCTCCGTCCCTGAAGCGCGGCGCCGATGGCAGCCTGACGGTGTACCTGTCGACGCAGCCGCCGCAGGACCGCGCGCTGCTCGGCAACTGGCTGCCGGCGCCGGCCGGGGCATTCTATGTGGCGCTGCGCCTGTACGTGCCCCAACCGGACCACCTTGACCGCACCTATCGCTATCCCGCCATCGAGCGGATCAGGGAGGCATCATGACCCCATCGCAACTGACCCGCCGCCGCCTGCTGGGCGCGATGGCCCTGGCCGGCGTCGTGCCGCATGCCTTCGGCAATACCTGGCCCGGCAAGCCGGTGCGGCTGGTGTCGCCCTACGGGGCCGGCGGTTCGAACGATACGTCGGCGCGCGTGCTGGCCGAGGCGCTGAGCCGCAAATACGGCCAGCAGGTGGTGGTCGAGAACAAGCCGGGCGCCGGTACGCGCGTGGCCAGCGAAACCGTGGCGCACGCTCCCGCCGACGGCTACACGCTGCTGTGGGCCGCTGCGCCGTTCGCCATCAATACAGCAGCCGGTCTGTCGCAGCGGTTCGATATCCACAAGGATTTCATCGCCGTGGGGCCGCGCGTGCTGGGGCCAGTGTTCCTGATCGTCAACGCCAGTTCCCCGGTCAAGACCGTGGCGGACTTCGTGAAGATGGCGAAGCAGAAGCCGGAAGGCGTCACGTTCGCGTCGCCTGGCATCGGCTCGGGCCCGCACCTGACGGCCGAGCTGTTTGCCGCGCAGTCGGGGTTCAAGGCGCTCAACGTCCATTACCGCGGCGACGCCACGGCCTATACCGAACTGCTGGCCGGACGTGTCGATGCCACGCTGACGGCGATCACGACCGCGCTGCCCTTTATCCAGGCCGGCAAGCTGCGCGTGATCGCGGCGGCCGCCGATGCGCGCACGCCGGTCTATCCCGATGCGCCCACCTTTGCCGAGCAGGGCGTGCCCGGCGTGGTCGGCTACGGCTGGTTCGGCATCGTGGCGCCGGCCGGCACGCCGCCCGCCATCGTGCAACAGATCAACCGCGATGCCAGCCAGGCGCTGGCCGATCCGCCGATCAGTCAGAAGCTGCTGGCGCTGGGCCTGCAGCCGTCGCCGGGCAGCAGCGCGGACTTTGCCGCGTTCATCGACGGGGAGGTAAGGAAATGGGGCGCGCTGATCAAGGCGCGCGGCATCGTACTGGAGTGAGGGGAGGGTTGAGGAGGATGGCGGAGGGTTACCGGTCGGGCCCGGTGACCAAAGCCCTTTCCAAATTTGTCACAAAAACGTCACAATACCGGTCCGGTCCCCGCCATGTAGAGCGGGGCCGCATCCGGAGAGAGAAATGACGTTGTTCGCTTGCCGCCGCGCCCGGCATGTCCTGGCTGCCCTGGTCCTTTCCCCGCTGGCACTGGCCGCCGGCGCCGCGCAGGCCGCGTGGCCGGACAAGCCGATCCGCATGGTGGTGGGATTTCCGCCTGGCGGGCCGGTCGATACGCATGCACGCATCCTGTCCGAGAAGCTGCAGCCGATCCTGGGCCAGCCCGTCGTGCTCGACTACAAGGCTGGCGCCGCCGGCAATATCGGGTCGGACAACGTGGCCAAGGCCGCGCCCGACGGCTATACGCTGCTGATCGCCAATACCGGCCAGATGGCGATCAACGGATCGCTCTATCCCAAGCTGCCGTACAGCATGCCGAAGGACTTTGCGCCCGTGGCACGTACCGCGCTGATTCCGCTGGTGATGGTCGTCAACAACAACGTGCCCGCCAGGAACCTGAAGGAATTCATCGCCTATGCCAAGGCCAACCCGGGCAAGCTCAATTTTGCGTCGGGCGGCAATGGCGGCATTTCGCACCTGATGCCCGAGATGTTCAAGCAGGCGTCGGGCACGTTCATTGTCCATATCCCGTACAAGGGCAGCGCGCCGGCACTGACCGACGTGATGGGCGGCCAGGCCCAGATGATGGCCGACTCGATTCCGCTGTTCACCCAGCACATCAAGGCCGGCAAGGTGCGCGCGCTGGCGGTGACGTCGGGCAAGCGTTCGCCGGCGCTGCCCGATGTGCCGACCATGGAGGAGTCGGGCCTGAAGGGTTTCGAGGTGGTGGGCTTCTACGGTGTGCTGGCGCCGGCCGGCACGCCGAAGGAAATCGTCGACAAGCTGTCGGGCGCGCTGCGCACCGTGCTGGCGGACCCGGACACGAAGGCCAAGCTCGAAGCGCAGGGCGCCGAGCCGGCGTGGCAGTCGCCGGAGGCGTTTGCGGCAACCATCGTCAACGAGCAGAAACGCTGGGGACAGGCCGTCAAGGTATCGGGCGCCAAGATCGATTGATCGACGCCGGGTATCAGCCGGTGGCCTTGCGGGCGGTGCCGGCCTTGCCGATTCCTGTTTAGCCAAACAGGGATGACTGGGCGTCCGTCATGGCTGCCGTGCGCCTGGGCGTGGCGCGTGGCTTTGTCGCCAGCCCGGTATCGAGACCGGTAACGCTCGGCGTGGCGATCGGCGCCGTGACCGGCGCGACCGGTGCTGTCAGCACGAACGGGCGCGCCGAGGCCAGCGGCACGGCCGTCGCCCTGAGGCTGGCCACGTGCGGCGCCAGGATCAGGTAGGTATCCATATCGAAGCGCGCCGGCAGGGAGGTCAGCCCTTCAGCGTCGGCCAGCGTCGGCGCGGTGCCCAGGTAGCACCAGTCCTCGATCACGTGCCAGGGCTGGTCGGGTTGCTGGCCTTCGCGCCAGGCAATCGCCCCGTCGAATGGCCACTGGGCCACCGTCAATGCTTCGAGTGCCGCCAACGTGCGCAGGCGATGCGCGGCGCGCGATTCATGGCCGGTGCAGGCTCCCGCGCAACGGTGGACTTGCCGCGCAAAACAGGGGTGGCCGCGTCGGGCCGTCGCTTCGAGCATCAGCGTGACCAGGCAAAGCTGATGTTCCTCGGCCAGCGCCACCAGGCGTGCGCGTGCCGCGGCGCGGCTCGGAAACACACCATATAGCCGGGTATGCCGGCTGAAGTCGATCTGACGGTCCGAGCGCAGGCGCGGCGCGGGCAGGCCATCGACCATTTCCCAGGCGAACAGCTCGTCGTTATGGCGCAGCTGATGGTTATGCAACGGCCGCAGCGTCTTGACGAGGTGGGCCTCCAGCAGGAGCGCGCCAATCTCTCCCCCGGTCTCACGCCAATCCACGCGCCGCACGGCGCGTGCGATGCGCATTTCCTTCGGGTTGGTATGGTCGCCGGAAAAATGGGCGCGGATGCGCTGCCGCAGGTGGATGCTCTTGCCGACATATAGCAACGCGTCGTCGTCACCGTAAAACAGGTAGGCGCCGGGACGGTCCGGCACGTCGTCCAGCGCGGTCTCGCTCAGGCCGGCGGGCAGGCTGGCATGCTTGACCAGCGTCTTGACGGCCGACTCCACCAGATCGACCGAATACAGGCCGTGGATCTTCTGCCAGAACTGCCAGAGCAGCTCGGCGTCGGCCAGCGCGCGGTGGCGGCCCTTCGGTATCAGGTTGAAGCGGGCGATCAGCGCGTCGAGCCCATGGCGCTCCACCGAGGGGAACAGCGAGCGGGACAACCGCAGCGTACAAAGGACATCGGCACGAAACGTCACACCGGCCCGGCGAAATTCGTTCTTCAGGAAGCCGTAGTCGAAGCGGGCATTGTGAGCGACAAACAGCCGGCCCTGTAGCCGTTCGGCCAATAGTTCGGCTATCGACGCGAAGGTGGGTTGGCCGCGCACCATGTCGTCGGTGATCCCGGTCATCCCCTGGATAAACGGCGGGATGCTGGCCTGTGGGTCGACGAGGGTGTCCCACTCGTGAATGCCGTCGGGGCCCACTTCCACGACGCCGATCTCGGTGATCCGGTCGCGCTGGGCGTCTGGCCCCGTGGTCTCCAGATCGACAAAGGCAATCGGGCGGGCCAGGGCGGTGGCCAGCCCAAGGGCATCGAGCGCCCCCGCGTCCCGGCTGGCCAGGCGTTCGGGGAGATAGGTGGGCGGTTCCGGCAGCGTCGTCATCCGGCGATTCTACGGGATCGGAAAATTCTTTTGCGAAACCCCTTGCGCAGGCCGCCAATCCCATCTAATATTCGCCCCCTCGCAACACAAAGCGCGCTGCAAACGCAGCGGCGGCAACGGTTGCGGGGTTGGCAGGAGGTTGGCGTTGCGATGTTCGCGGCACCGGCCGGCAGAAAAAAGTTCTGCAAAAACTGTTGACGAAACGTTGAATGCTCTGCATAATCTCGTTTCTCCGCTGCGACGAAAGACGCAGCGACAGCGAACGGCAAAGCCGGTCGCTC
>NZ_JBYPSB010000011.1:0-177728 GCF_057815095.1 Cupriavidus sp. 86D6
GTCGCTTCGTGACTGCACAACGGACGCTCGCGAATCCACGCGCAATGGCAGAGTCTGGCCGGATCCCGACGCCGGATCTTCAATGACCGTTGTAAGGCTTTTCGTTTTTCTGCCTCTTACGTCGGTAATTTGCAGACCTTTAATCGCAGTTCACCTGGCCCCTCTTCAATTTGGGCTACAGCACGAGGAAGTGCGTACAACTCCGAACGAAGCGGCGCCAAAAACTTTGACTGAAATATAACGTCCGCTCCAGGATATTGCGGGAAATAAGGGGGAGTGCTGGATACGTTGAACGAGAGGTCCTCAAAAGGACGTCGAAGATTCATATTTTCGTCGTAGTCCAGTGACGTGTAAGAGGTGCCTTCGGTTAGATAGGCAACGCTGCGGAGATAAAAAGGCGACTTTCCGACTAAAAAAGCGTGAGTAGCCGAAGAGATGTCTGCTGCAGCAGGCAAGCTTGGCGTAAGTCTCGCGAAGATTTTATCAGTCGTCGTCGTGTACTCAGTGGATGTTGCGGGATTGAATGGATTGAGCTTGTTTTTGTTTTTATCAATTAGTGTCCAGCTTCTAGGTCCGCAAACCACATCTGCCACATAGTCTTCGTAGCCGGTCCCTGTGTAGATCAAATAGAATCTCTGGTAACAGGTATCAAGGGAGCCATATGCACCTGCGTCCCCGCCCAGCAGATCATACCAATATGGCACTGGGCCGTATTTTAATAAGACCTCAAAATCATAGGTGTCGTCGGGACGTTCGAGTTGAGAAAGCGTATCGGTAATGTTTTTCCCGATAATGGCGGGGCTGGGAAAATCCTGGCGGAGATAGCTTTTAATGAACTGGTGTCCGGAAAAATCGTTCGTGTTGAACGGATTGTCGACGTTACTTGGCAACGTATTGTTCGCCACAAATTGCCGCACCGCATTAACCACGCCATCCATAACGCTAGTTGCATAGAGACCGTTTCCAGCGACGAAGTTCGCAGGTGTCGCGACGGCCGTAATGCCGAAACTTTTTTTGCTTATGCCAGGATCCGAATATACCATTCGATGTGCCGCGTTGGCATAAAGCCCCCCTTGGGAATGCCCTAGGAGTAAGACGCGGCGACCTTGATTCAGGATTGCGTCCTTTATTTCTGCTACTTGCAAGACAAGATCAATGTCGGCGTAATCGTACTGTTGTGCAAATTTATTTGCGAGTTGCACGGAATTTTGATTGCCGACAGTTGATATGATTGCTGATACATAGCTTATGAGTCCGCCCGTGAGCATGTCGGTAGCACCTAACAACACGCGAAAAAGGACCTCCCACGATAAACTAGGATCTTCGCTGACTTTTTGCTGATATACTTGATACAGATCAAGCAGAAAACCATCCGACGGGTTTTGTGCAATTCCATAGTTGACTTTTACTTTATGGAATTCGTTGCCTATGAGGCTTTGCAGTGCGAGGCTCGATGCGAGCCAGTCGGTTTCTGTGGTTAGAACTCCATTGCCGAAAAGAATCTTGTACTGTGATTCACAATATTCCTCGCTTTGTGCGCCTGCCAATATTGGAAATAGAATCGAAGCCATTACAACGAGAGAAACAAGGCGATGCGCTAATTTTGTTCGCATGGTGATTCCCCGGAGTAGTTATCATAGATGTGGCCAGCGGCAATCTTCCTGGTTTCAATGTAGGACTGAAATCTGACCGGGGTGTTTAAGAGTTGAGCCTGTATTTCATTTGCCTCTCGGGTCCAATTTGCGCCAAACATTTGATTCAAGCATGCTGCAGCTTTTGAATATGAGTTCCAGTTTAGTTTTGCATCCGACGCGGATTTTGTTTCTAAGAGGTACGATTCGGCTGCGCGAGTGTATTGGTACATGGCAAAGCGTTGTTTAAGATCCCTGTAGGTCGTATCAATGTATCTTTGGACGTCATCGCGGATGCCATTGTTGTCGCTGTCGATTCCGTGGGCTGTCGCAGTAAAGTCCGTGGACTTAACACCAGGTCTGCTGCTTTGATCTTCTACTTTCACGAAAGCGCCTTGCGAAAAGAACTTTCGTTGGGCCAATCGGGAAGGGTCATTCTTCTCACGGTGCTGAGCCTCTGATTGGCTTGAATTTGGCGGCGACAAAAATTTTATAGAAAAATATATCGTTAGAAGTGCCGCCGTTGAATATACCGCCAATGTCGTCTTCTTCATGATGCCCCTGATGTATTCGTCGCGTTATATGCTAGAACTGATGAGGTTTTGTTTGCCACCCCCAAGAGGTCTGGTGCGCGATTACATTTTTAGAAATCTGCTATTAGAATGATGAAATCGCTCCGATACGGCGCTGCCCTCATTTGCGTCGTCGCTGGTGTGGTTTTCGCTGTGTTACATATGCACCTTGTCGTATTACGGCACCGATTCACGGCGCGCGTTTTTACTGACCGAAGGGACAAGCTACGCCATATGCAAACGTCTCCGGGTGAACCATTCGCTCGCCCTTTGCACTACCAACTGCTTATCACGAGATCGCCGGGGCCCAGTCCTTGCGCGAGCGCGCTGACGCCGTCCGGTGGATCAAGTCCCAGATGGCCCGCCTCGGGCTGACGTACGAGCACCTCCTAGCGGCAGGCTGCTTCGAGGCTCCCGGCGTGGCCGGAGACTCTGCCTCCGGCGCGGTCCGGTTCCGGGACGCCGATGGCCACGTCTGGAATGGCGTTGGCGATCTGCCGGATTGGCTGCAGCGCGCCGTCAATGCCTTGCAGTCGATCGAGCATTTCCGCGTCGAGCGAAAGGCTTAGCTTGGGCGGAAGGCCGTACCCGACCCTTCTCAGACATTTGTTGCGTCACCAAGCGAACGACGGGTGTTGGAGTTCAACAGTCATTGGCGATGACTTTGGCGGGGAGCCAATCCCTCGTCAAGGCTTGCCGCGTGCCCCAATCACCCGTTTCGGTGGAATGATCCTCGTCGGTTTCGGTTGGCCGTGATCAGTGTGGCGACGTTGCGGAAGACGGTGATTAGGTACCATCTTGTGCACGAGCTGCGCGATCCTGCATTGGCGACGCAGACTACCTACCTGGGCAATTGCGTGAGATAGGGCAAGAACAAGTGGACGCAGTGGGGGTGTCGACTGATCTCGTCACGGGGACTACTGCGACAAACCTACTCCGACCGATCCTCCTGGAATTGCGTAGGCGATATGCCGGTCCATCGCTTGAACGCACGAGCAAAATTGCTGGTGCTGGTAAAGCCGAGCAGGAAAGTGATTTCGGTTACGGAGCGTGTTCGCTGTTGCATGTAATTGCAAGCCAGTTCCCTGCGTGTGTCGTCCATCAACTGCAGGAAATTGGTGCCGCGCTTCGCCAGCCGCACCTGCAAAGTAGCCGGGCTCATGCACAACGCTTCGGCGACCTTCTCCCTGCTGCAGTCACCGGAGGGCAGCAATTCGATGATCTTCTGCGTGACGCCGGTCACCACGTCGTTCTTGTCCAGTCGCGCAAGATATTGATTCGCGATGTTGTCGTTGACTTGCGCCAACTCCGGGCAAGCTCCGCTGAGCGACTGCATCAACTCATGCCTATCGAAAGTCAACGTCGTGGCCTGATTCGAGAAACTGACCGGTGCGCGCATCAAGACGCGGTATGGCTCGTCACCTTCACGCGGCATCGGACGATGGAATTCCACGGACAGCGGGTTGAAGCCCGGTTTGTACAACATGCGCATCGTCAGCACCAGGAAACAGACGAACGCGTCTTCAGTTTCGCCGCTGACCTCGATATTGAAGTCAGTGGCGCGCAGGGCAATCCTGTCGCCTGCCTCAATGACACGGAGGGTCGCCGCCTGCGACACCAGCCGGAAGTGCCGCTCCAGTCGGCGACAGAAGTCGAGCAGCGTGCTGCTGGCGGCGAGCGCGTAGCCGAGCGCATGCAAATTGGAGATATGGATGTGCCGGGCGACCGACAGGCCGAAATACGGATTGTTGGTGGCCGCCACACAGGCGCGGTACAGCCTGGTCAGGGTGGCGACAGGCAGCCGAACCATGGGACCGTTCACCATATCAGGTTGCACGCCGACGGAGCGGAAAATGCGCTTGCTGTCCACGCCGCTCGCGTCCAAAGTCTTGGCGATCGCCGTGCAGTACCCCCCTATGGTCGTCGCTACCTGCGCTGCCGCGAGGGGGGAGTGGCGGTCGGATCTCATGGCGCGGCAATGTTGACAGATGGGGGGCCGCTGATTTTACACCGCCCGTGATCCGGGCAAGGTGCGCTAAAGGCGACTGCTGCCTTGAGCCGTGCCAGAACATCAACCCTTCTTCCAGTTCCCCCCGCTTGCGCGTTCCACGGGTACGCGCCCCGGATCGCTTTGCGGAATGCATTTTTCGCTCCAAAGAGCCGCGCGGTCGTTTCCTCCTTTCTATGATGCCTTCCAACAGCGGGCGGATTTGCGCCGACCGCCAGAACAACAATCACGGCCATCCAGGAGACACCATGAGCGAAGAAGCATTGCTGTTTGAAGTAGCCGGCGCAGTCGCGCGCTTGACGCTGAATCGTCCTAAGGCGATGAACGCGATGAATATGGCGCTGCTGGCGGAACTGAACCGCCGGCTGGCACAGATCGCCGCCGATGATGCGATTCGCGTGCTGGTGGTAACCGGCACCGGCCCCGCATTCTGCGCCGGCGCGGATTTGAAGGAAGTGCTGGCAAGTCAGAAGGCGGAGCCCGGCGAAGCCGACTTCCTCGACCGTGCCGACGCAACGCTTGCGCGCCTGCGCAATTTCCCCAAACCGGTGATCGCAGCACTCAACGGCGTCACCATGGCCGGCGGCCTGGAGATGGCCATGTGCGCCGACATCGTCATCGCTGCTGAAAGCGCTGTGATCGGAGACGCCCATGCCAACTTTGGAGTCTATCCCGGCGCTGGCGGCGCAGCGGTCCTGCCGCGCGTCGTTCCTCAGAACGTCGCCATGTATCTGCTGTTGACCGGCAAGACGCTGTCGGCGGCGGAAATGAAGGCTTACGGTTTCGTATCCGAAGTGCATCCCGACGGCGAACTGGCCGAGGCCGCGATGAAGCTGGCCGGCCAGATTGCCGGAAAGAGCCCGATCGTGCTGCGGCGCATGAAGGAAGTTGCGCGCACCTCCGCCGACAAGAGCCGGGACGACGCCTTGCTTCATGAGCAAGTCATGTTGCGCCGCCATCTGCGCAGCTTTGATCTGCAGGAAGGCTTGCAGGCATTCGCCGAAAAGCGCGCGCCGCAATTCCAGGGCCGTTAAGCCGGTTCTATCTCTTCATCCCGCTTTTCTCATCCCTCTTTCGGGAATCACATGAACGATATCTATGTTGCCGGCGTCGGCATGACGCCGTTCGGACGCTTGCTCGAGCGCAGCGTCTACGACATGGTCGGCGAGGCCGTCACCCTGGCTTTGAAAGACGCCGGCGCAGAGGCTGCCGACATCGGGTCGGCATTCTATGCAACGCTGACCAATGGCCTGTTCCAAGGGCAGACCGCGATTCCTGGACCGATCGCCATGCGCCGCGTCGGTATCGAAGGCGTTCCGGTGTTCACTGTCGAAAACGCCTGTGCCTCCGGTACTTCGGCATTCAACCTGGCTGTGCAGGCGCTGCGGGCCGGGACCTGCGACGTGGCGCTGGCCGTCGGCGCGGAAAAGATGAACATCGCCGACAAGGCCAAGATGTTTTCCGCGTTCGACGGCGGCTGGGACGTCGCCACTGTCGAGGAAAACAAGAAGACGCTGCTGGCAATGGGTGAAGGCGTGGAGCCCCCGCCCGGCACCATGTCCGATCGCCCATACAGCGTGTTCATGGATGTCTATGCAGCCATCGCTCGCAACCATATGAAGCGCTACGGCACCACGCAGCATCAGATCGCTGCAGTGGCGGCCAAGAACCACCAGCACTCGGTGCATAACCCGCTGGCGCAATTCCAGCAACCGATGACGATCGAGCAGGTGCTCGCTTCCCCCCCGATCACCTACCCGCTGACGACGACCATGTGCTCGCCGATCAGCGACGGTGCTGCCGCCGTGGTGCTGTGCACCGCCGCCGGCCTGAAGCGCCTGCAGGGCGAGGCTGGCCGCGCAGTGCGCGTGTTGGCCAGCGTCATTCAGACCGGTACGACGCGCAGTGTCGACGAGCCGCAAAAGATCGTCGCGCACCTCGCGGCGAAGAAAGCCTACGAACAAGCCGGCGTCGCACCTCAGGACGTTGACGTTGCCGAAGTGCACGACGCCTCGGCCATTGGCGAGATCCTCAACGCCGAATCGCTGATGCTGGTGCCGTTCGGCGAAGGCGGCCCCGCGGCCGAGCGCGGCGACTTTACGATCGGCGGACGCATCCCGATCAACCCGTCCGGCGGCCTCGAATCGAAAGGCCATCCAATCGGTGCTACCGGTCTCGGCCAGATTCACGAGCTGGTCACGCAGTTGCGCTGCGAAGCCGGACAGCGCCAGGTCCAGGGCGCACGCATCGCCATCCAGGAAAACGGCGGCGGCCTGTATGGCATCGAAGAAGCTGTGGTCGGCGTCAACATTCTGGCAAGACAATAAGGAGGCAGCATGGGACACGTATTCCGCACTGAAGAGCAGCAGGCTGCCGTCGATGGGCTGAAACGCTTTCTCGACGCCGAGATCGATCCGATCTTCAGCAAGCAATACCGCGACAAGTTCGTGCCGCGCGACAAGATGGCCGAAATCATGCGCAGGCTGACGGAATTCGGGCTGGTGTCTGGCATCGCGAGCGAAGCCAACGGCGGCATGGGCCTGGACTGGCTGACCTCGCTGATGCTGTTCGAGGAGGTGGCGACCACCTCGGCCGACCTGTCGGTGCCGGTGCTGATCAACTCGTTTGGCGTCGTGCTGCTCGAGAAGGTTGCGCCTCCGCATTTGCGTGAACGCTATCTGCCCGGCCTGTTGAGTGGAGACAGTTTCGTCTCGATGGGTATTTCCGAACCCGACGTCGGCTCGAACGTGTTGGAGATCAAGACGCGTGCTCGCCGCGATGGCGACCATTTCATCATCAACGGCGAAAAGACCTGGATCAGCAATGGCGAGTACTCGGACTTCCTGATCTGCACGTGCCGAACCAGCGATGACCCGCGCAAGGGGCTGACCCATTTCCTGCTTGACCGCAAGGAACATCCTTACGAAGTACGCGGCATCCACAAGATTGGCTTCAACAGCCAGTCCACCGCACAGATTTTCCTGACCGATGTCCGTGTACCGGCCTCCAACATGATCGGCAACGAAGGGGAAGGGCTGCGCAATACGCTCTCGCTGTTCGAACGGTCGCGCGTATTTGTCGCCGCCCAGGGCCTGGGCATCGGCCGCCGCGCGCTCGAAGAAGCGATCCGCTACGCGAAGGAGCGCCGCCAGCACGGCAAGGTCATCGCGGGGCATCAGTTGATCGCGGCGATGTTGGCCGAAATGGCGACCAACGTGGACGCTTCACGCCTGCTGACCTACCGCGCCGCGTCGATGATCGAAGCCGGCGTGCCAGCCGAAATGGAAGCAGCGATGGCCAAGTATTTCGCGTGCGAAGCCGCCGTGAAGATCGCCCGCCAGGCCGTGCAGATCCACGGGGGTAACGGCGTCACGACAGAATTCCTCGTCGAGAAGCTCGCGCGCGAAGCGATCATCGCGCCGATTCCAGAAGGCACGACGCAGATTCAGCAACTCATTATCGGCCGCGCCTTGACCGGCGTGCCGGCGTTCTAAAAACCATAGTCGCAGGAGACATCATGCGTATTGAAGGGAAAGTCATCGTCATTACCGGTGGCGCCTCGGGCCTCGGCCTGGCCGCAGCGCGCTACCTGGTACAGGAAAAAGGCGCGCGCGTCGCCATCTTCGATCTGAACGTCGAGGCCGGCGACAAGGCGGTCAAGGATATCGGCGCCGAACACGCGATGTTCGTGCAAACCGACGTCAGCAACGAGGAATCGGTGCAGATCGCGGTGGCTGCCGTGACTGCCCGCTTCGGCGCGATTCACGTCTGCATCAATTGCGCCGCGCTGCCCACGCCGTGCAAGGTTCTGGGCAAGGAAGGCAAGGCCACGCCGCTGGCAAAATTCGCGCAGGTGACGGCAGTCAACGTCAATGGCGTGTTCAACGTCATGTCCAAATGCGCCGAGCAGATGGTCAGAAACGAACCGGAAGCTGGCGAGGAGCGCGGCGTGGTCATCAACATCTCGTCGGGTGCCGCCTACGAGGCGCAGATTGGTCAAGTCGCCTACGCCGCTTCCAAGGCAGCGCTGCTCGGCATGAACATGCCGGCGGCACGCGAACTCGGCGACGTCGGTATCCGTGTCAACGCCATTGCGCCTGGCCTGTTCCTGACACCGATGGTGCAGACGCTCGATGAAAAGATCGTCGCGGCGTTGAAGTCGCAGATCGAGGCTCCGAGGCGCCTCGGCGACATGCGCGAATTCGCGCACTGCTGCGCCTTCATCATCGAAAACGCCTACCTCAACGCGCACACCATTCGCCTGGACGCTGCATCACGCCTGCGCGCACGCTAAACGCACTAAACGCGTTCCGCCGACGCCAAGGTGCCCTTCCTCCAACGAAGAGGGAGGGCAAAAAAACAAAGGAGACCATTCCATGAAAATGAACTTTTGCCGCGTCATGCGCCTGATGACGTTGCGCTTTCGCGACCGGCAAGCGATCGTCAATGTGGAGCGTGGCCGCAGCTACAGCTACCACGAGTACCACCTGTTGACCAACCGCATCGCCGATGCGCTGCGCAATGCGCTCGGGGTCGGCAAGGGCGACAAGTTCCTGCTCATCCTGGAGAACGATAACCTGAGCCTGATGATGCTGCCGACTGTCCTCAAGCAGGAAGGCACGGTGGTCATGACCAACCTGCGCGACGCGCCGGAAGAGCACGCCCGTCAGGTCGAACTGGTCAAGCCGAAGGTCGTATACATTGAAACGCGCCTGCTCGATGGCTACTACGCAATGCTGCGCGCGGCCGGCTGCGAGATCGTCGTCATGGACGATCCGACGCCGGAACAGGCTGCGCGCCCCGGCGTGCACGCGTTCTGGAGCCTGGTCGATGCTGCCTCCGAACTCGATGCCGACGTGGAGCTTGACGACGACGAGCACATCTTCATGTTGCGCTTCACCGGCGGCACGACTGGACAGGGCAAATGCGCCATGTACTCGATTGACAATCTGATGGCTTGCCGCGACGGCGGATTCGGCAACCCGGATTTCGGCTTCAACGGTCACACACGCACGTTGCACGTGGCGCCGCTCTCGCATGGCACGCTGATCGCTTTCATACCGACCTTCTATGCCGGCGGCGCCAACATCACGCTCAATCAGCTCGATCTCGAGCAATGGCGGCAAACGGTCGAGCAGCAGCGTGTTACCCATTCCTTCCTGGTGCCAACCGTTCTGTACCGCCTGCTCGAATTGCAGCGCGCCAACCCACGCGATTTTTCTTCGCTGAACACCCTGATCTATGGCGCCGCCCCGATGAGTCCCGCCAAGCTCGAGGACCTGATCACGTGCTTCGGCCCCATCTTCGCGCAAGGCTACGCCGCCACCGAAGTTCCAATGTTCGTGTCGGCGCTCGACAAGGCCGAGCACGAGACCGCTCGTACGACTGGCGGCATCCAGCACTTGTCTTCGGCTGGCCGGCCGACACCGGGCGTCGAAGTTTATGTCACCGATGCGCACGGAAAGCCGCTGCCAACCGGCCAATGCGGCGAAATCCGCATCCGCAGCCGAGCCATCATCAAGGGCTATTACAACAATGCGGAAACGACGGCCGCCGAGTTTGCCGACGGGGCGTGGAAGTCAGGCGATCTCGGCTACATTGACGAGGATGGCTATCTGTACATCGTCGACCGTTTGAAGGACATGATCATCAGCGGCGGTTTCAACGTCTATGCGATCGAAGTCGAAGCGGCGCTGGCCTCCCATCCGGCCGTCATGATGTCCGCTGTGGTCGGCATTCCGCATCCTGAGTGGGGTGAGGCCGTGCATGCGGAAGTGGTGCTGCGTCCCGGCGCCTCGGTCGAGGCCGCCGAACTGATCGCGCACGCCAAGGAAAAACTTGGCAGCTACAAGGCCCCGAAGTCGATCGTGTTCGTCGAGCAATTGCCGACCTCGGTGGTCGGCAAGGTGTTGCGGCGTGCGGTCAAGGAAAAGTACTGGCAAAACATGCAGCGCAAGGTCAGCTAGCCGCCCACTCTGTGAGGACCCGTTTTCAATGGACAGTACCGAACAAGAGAACCCCACCCAGATCACGGCCCGGAAATCCGGATTGGTCTATCCATTTGCACCGCCGGCGAGCGGGCAGATGATCGAAGTCGCGCCGGGGGTGCGGTGGCTTCGCATGCCAATGCCTTTCTCGCTCGATCACATCAATCTGTGGCTGGTCGACGACGGCGAGGGTTGGGCCGTCGTCGATACGGGCGTCCGCACCGAAGAGGCCACGCGAAGCTGGTGTGACCTGCTCGGGAGCAGCAGTGAAGCTCGGCCCTTGACCCGCGTGTTTGTCACGCACATGCATCCTGACCACGTTGGCCTTGCCGGCTGGTTGGCGCGCAGATTTGGCATCCGGCTCTGGATGACCCGCCTCGAATACCTGACCTGCCGGGTCTTGGTGTCCGACAGCGGACGTGAGGCGCCACCCGATGCGATCGCCTTCTATCGGCGGGCCGGCTGGAGCGCTTCCGCCATCGAATCTTACCGCGCTCGCTTTGGTGACTTCGGCAAGCACATCCATCCATTGCCGGACAGCTACCGCCGTTTGCGCGATGGCGAGGTACTGCGGATTGGCGCGCATGATTGGCATGTGGTTGTTGGCACCGGGCATTCTCCCGAGCATGCCTGCCTGTATTGTCCGGAGCTTGCGCTGCTGATCTCCGGAGATCAGGTGCTGCCGCGCATCTCATCGAATGTCTCAGTGTTTCCAATCGAGCCCGATGCCAATCCCATGGCGGACTGGCTGGACTCGCTCGCGAAGCTCAAGCGCAGCGTGCCGGACGACGTGCTGGTGCTGCCGGCACACGGCGAATGCTTTCGCGGCCTGCATGCACGGATTGACGCATTGAGCGCCGGCCAACAGCGTGCGTTCGACCGGCTGAAAGCCGCACTGGACACGCCACAACGCGTGGTCGATGTGTTCGGCGCACTGTTCGCTCGCCCAATCGACGAGTCGACGCCGATGTTGCTAGGGATGGCAACGGGCGAGAGCCTTGCATGCCTGAACTACCTTATGCATTCCGGCCTTGTCGAATGCAGCCTCGATGGCGAAGGTGTCGCATGGTATCGACTGCGGCGTGCCTGACGCATACGACGACGAGGAGAAATAGCGATGTCCATCTACGCCGCGCCTTTGCGCGACATACTGTTCACAATGAAGGAAGTCGGGGGGCTGGATGCGATCTGTGCCCAGCCCGGCTATCAGGAGAGCACGCCCGATCTGGTCGAGGCGATCCTGCAGGAGGCCGCCAACTACGCCACCGGCGTGCTGGACCCGCTGAACCGACCCGGCGACGTGCAAGGCGCGCGCTGGCACAACGGCGAGGTCACGCCGGCCGACGGTTTCCGCGACGCCTGGGCAAGCTTTTGCGAGAACGGCTGGATCGGCATGCCGGCTTCCACCGAATGGGGTGGCCAAGGCCTGCCGACGCTGGTCTCCACCGCCGTGCTCGAGATGTGGAAATCGTCCAACCTGGCCTTCAGCCTTTGCCAGATGCTCACGCTCGGCGCCGTGGAAGCGATCGCGCACCACGGCAGCGACGCACTCAAGCGCCGCTTCCTAGAGCCGATGGTCGCGGGCCGCTGGACGGGCACGATGAATCTCACCGAGCCGCAGGCCGGATCGGACCTGGCAGCGCTGCGCACCCGTGCCGCGCCCGAGGGCGACCATTACCGCATCACCGGCAGCAAGATCTTCATCACCTGGGGCGAGCACGACATGGTCGAGAACATCGTCCACCTGGTGCTGGCGCGCCTGCCCGATGCGTCATCGGGCGTGAAGGGGATCTCGCTGTTCCTGTGTCCGAAGTTCCTGGTCAACGACGACGGCTCCCTCGGCGAACGCAACGACCTGGCCTGTACGTCGATCGAGCACAAGCTGGGCATCCATGCCAGCCCAACGGCATCCATGAGCTTCGGCGATCGCGAGGGTGCGATTGGCTATCTCGTCGGTGAGCCGCACCAGGGGCTGGCGTGCATGTTCACGATGATGAACCACGCGCGGCTGAACGTCGGACTTGAGGGTGTTGGCGTTTCCGAGCGCGCCTACCAGCATGCGCGCGCCTATGCGCTCGAGCGAGTGCAGGGGAAGCCGGCGCTGGCGGGCAGTACCACCATCGCCGGTCACCCGGATGTGCGACGCATGCTGATGGACATGAAGGCGCGCACAGAGGCCATGCGCGCACTGGCCTACTTCTGCGCCGGCCAGATGGACCGCGCCGCCGGCCACCCCGACGCGCAGGAGCGCGCGGAGGCGCAGGCATTGGTCGGTCTGCTGATACCGGTGGTCAAGGGGTGGTGCACCGACACCGCGCAGGACATCACATCCGACGGCGTACAGGTGCATGGCGGCATGGGCTACGTCGAAGAGACCGGCGCCGCCCAGTACCTGCGCGACGCGCGCATCACGACCATCTACGAAGGCACGACCGGCATCCAGGCCAACGACCTGATTGGCCGCAAGCTCGCGCGCGACGGCGGTCGCACGATGAAGGCGTTGCTCCGCCGCATCGATACCGACGCGCGCCAGATGCTCGACGCGCAGGACATGGCGCTGTCCGAAATTGGCCACGCCTTGCATGCGGCGCTGCACACGCTGAACGATAGCGTCGACTGGCTGCTCGGCAACAGCGCGGAGCGGCCGGAGTGCTGTGCCGCTGGCGCGGTGCCGTTCCTGCGGTTGACGGGCACGGTGCTGGGCGGCTGGCTGTCCGCGCGCCTGGCCGAGGCCGCGCTGGCGCAGCTTGCCGCCGGCAGTGGCGACGCTGCGTTCCTTGCGGCCAAGGTCGCAACCGCGCGGCACTATGCGACGCATGTGCTGGTGCAGGCTCCGATGCTGCGCGACATTGTCATCGCCGGCGCGAACAGCACGCTCTCGCTCGCGGACGAACAGCTCTGAGAAGAGGTACCGATCTTTGCGTTGCGCCAACGGCAACCGCGTAGAAGTTCCGCTGCCGTGTTCGATAGCGTCAACCCGTTCCTGCTGGGTGGTTGCCAGCTTATGTCTTGATTGGCCCCTTACGTTCTCCCGTGTCGCCAGCGCCACGGCGATCCGGGGCTACACCTTCAGAAGGAGTGATTGTCCTATGCCTCATCCCATTTCCTCTTTGGGCGCGGGTCACACCATTGTCAGCTTGGTGACGGTCGCCGTAGGTCTCTATAGCTTTGCCCGATATCAAAAGATTGACAGCACTACCCGGTCCGCCAGGATTTACCTGGCAGGGATGGTGGTATCGGTGTTCACATCGTTTGGTTTGTCCAGCACCGGCGACTTCAATGTCGGGCACGCACTCGGCATCTTGGCGCTGCTCGCAATATTGGGCGGACTACTCGTCCCGCGAATCAAAGTCTTGGGGCCTGCGCGGCTGTATCTATCGCAGTTCGCGTTCACGTTCAGCCTCTTTCTGCTGTTGGTCCCCGGGATCAACGAGACGCTGACACGACTACCGGTTAGTCAGCCCCTCGCGAATGGCCCCGAATCCCCAATCGTGCGCGCATCGCTCGCCGCGTGGCTAGGTATTTTTGTGCTGGGATCGGTGTTGCAGTTTTTGTGGCTTCGTTCGCGCCGCAGCCGTACATGAATTTGCATGGAGCGGCTATCCGTGTTCTACGCGACCCGCTTCGAGAACATCGCTGCCGCGACCTCGCGCAGCGCTTCCAGGTATTCCTCGTGATGCCGGGCGATACGGTCGGCGGGGCCCGCCAGTGACAGCGACAGGGGCTCCGGCCCAAGAAAGCCGGAGACAGCCAGCGCATCCACGCCTTCGCTGCCTTCGCTGCTTGACGCGTACCAGCCGCGCTTGCGGCCTTCCTCGACGTCGCGCGCCACCTCTTCCGCATCGGTCACGGTGCCCGAGACCACTTTGCGCAGCGGCTTGAGCCGAAGCCTGCGCAAGGCTTCGTCCGGGGGCAGTGCGCCAAGGAGGGCTTTGCCCATCGCCGAAGTATGCAGTGCAATACGCTCGCCGGCGGTCAGGACATAGCGCAATTGGTGCCTGCCCTGCTGCACCGCGACCACCCGCACGGTGGCCGTTTCCAGCCGGGCGACAAGCGCCGTTTCGCCCGTGCGCTCCGCCAGCAGGGTCGCAGCCTCTGTTCCCGCTGAAAGCACCGGATCCTTCTGCTCGAGCCGCTGAAGTACTTCACCAAGCTTTGCCGTGGGATAGAAGCGCCGCGTTTGTGCCGTCCGCGCGAAATAGCCCAATTCGAGCAGCGTATGCAGCAAGTCCGTGCATGTGCTTTCGGGCAGTTCGAGCAGTCGTGCGATCTCGGAATTGGAAAGCTCGCGCTGTTCGCGGGCAAAAAGTTCGAAGACCGCCATGGTGCGGGCGGACGCGGGGACGAAGTTCGGCATGTGTGGCAAAAGAGATTCGAAGGGTGGATTCTGCGGGATTTCGCAGGGAAGATCAAAGCCATTTCTTTGTGATGTGCATATTTATTCATTTTTTGGAAAATGAAAATATAGATAACATATTGAAAGTAAATGATTTTTACGAAATCCGTGAAGTCATCGGCACACCAAAGCCGCTCCTCAGCGCGGTATCGGTGAGTTGACCATCTCTGCGGCATTACGTAGACTGCAGCGAGATGTCGCAGGGATGAGGCGCGACATGACGACTGTCAAAGGAGGAAGAAATGGATTTGGGCATTGGTGGCAAGGTCGCCGTCGTGACGGGCGGCGGACGGGGAATCGGGGCAGAGACGGCACGCATGCTCGCCGGGGAGCGGGTGAAGGTGGTCGTTTCCGATATCGACCTGGCGGTGGCCGAGCAGGTGGCTAAGGAGATCGTGGCGGCCGGAGGCGAGGCCATTGCGTCGCGGGCGGACGTATGTGAGTTGTCCGACGTCCAGCAAGTCGTGGCGGACGCCACCGAAGCCTTTGGTGGCGTCGACATCCTGGTGAACAACGCCGGCTTCAACAAGGACCGTTACCTGACGAAGATGACCGAGCCGGAATGGGATTCGGTGGTCGACGTGGTGCTGAAGGGCGCGTTCCACTGCACGCGCTCCGTGCTGCCCGGGATGATGGCGCGCAAGTGGGGCCGCATCGTCAACATCTCGTCGCGCTCGGTGTTCGGCAATCCGGGCCAGACCAATTACAGCGCGGCCAAGCTCGGACTCGTCGGCTTCACTCGCGCGCTGGCGCAGGAGCAGGCGAAGTTCGGCGTCACGGTCAATGCGGTGGCACCGGGTTTCGTCGAAACCGAACAGATGCGCGCCAACCCTACCTACGAGAGGCTGCGCGAGACGGCGCTGGAAAGGATTCCTGTCGGCTTCCTTGGCATGCCTGAGGACATCGCCTCGTCCGTGGCCTTCATGGCCTCGGAGCGCGCCCGCTATATCACTGGCGTTACGTTATTCGTGACCGGCGGCCGCTTCTCTTCCTGATTCCTCGAAAAGGCAACAAGCATGGATTTCGATTTCAGCACTGAACAGGTCGCCTTGCGCGATAGCATTCGCCGGTATATGCGCAACGAGGTGGTGCCCCGCATCGACGCATGTGAGCGCGACCGCAGCATCCCGCTCGACGTGCTGGCCGGCGTCGGACAGTTCGGCTACATCGGCGGCATGCTCCCGGAAGAAGACGGCGGCCTCGGCCTCGACGTCGTCACGTGGGCCATGATGCTGGAGGAGGCCGGCTACTTCTGGGGCTCGCTGCGCACCATCGTCAACATTACCAACGTTTTCATGCGGTTGGTGAGCCGGCACGGCACGGCGGAGCAGAAGGCGCACTTCCTCGCGCCGGTGCTGGCGAGTGGCAAGCGCGTATGTGTGGCGCTGAGCGAGCCGAACCACGGTTCGAATCCGGCCGGCATCGAGACCCGCGCCGACGACAAGGGCGACCATTATCTGCTGTCGGGAACAAAGCTGTGGATCACCAACGGCGTGGCGGCCGACTATGCGCTCGTGCTGGCGCGCACTTACAGCGCCACCTGCGACGGCGGCCACTCTCTGTTCCTGCTCGACAAATCCGAGACGCAGGTCGAGGCGCGCCTGGTCGACAAGATGGTGCTCAAGGCGTCAGGCACGTCGGAACTGTTCCTCGACAACATCCGTTTGCCGAAGTCCAGCCTGCTCGGCAAGGAGGGCGGCGCGCTGAAGGCCGTGTCGGTCGGTCTGAACTATGGCCGCCTCAACATCGCGATGGGCGCGGTCGGCGCTGCGCAGGCGGCGTTGGACCTGTCGATCGAATACGCAAAGACGCGCAAGCAATTCGGCAAGACCATCGCGCATTTCCAGCTCGTGCAAAAGCACATCGTCGACATGATGGTGCGCGTGGAAGCCGCGCGGGCGCTGGGCTACAAGGCGGCGGCGTCGCTGGATAAGGGCCTGCCGTCGCGCATCGAGTGCTCGATCGCCAAGCTCTACGCGGCCGAGGCGGCGCACGAGGTGGCGAAGATTGCCATCGGTGTGCACGGCGGGCTCGGTTATTCGACCGAGTACCCGCTCGAACGCATCTTTCGCGATACCAGCGGCGCGAGCATCCCGGAGGGGACGGCCGAGATCCAGACCCTGATCGTCGGGCGCGAGGTGCTCGGCGTGTCGGCCATCGTTTGAAGGGAATCGCCATGCACACCGCATCCACGCCGTCGCTCGCGGCGCTGTCCGCCCTCCAGTACTACTGGGAGGACCTGGAGCCTGGCCTGGTCTTCGAGACCGCCAGCCGCTCGATCACCGAGGCCGACGTGGTGGGCTTCGCCGGGCTGAGTGCCGACTACAACCGGCTTCACGTCGATGCCGAGTATGCGTCCGGCACGGCCTGGGGCAAACGCATCGCTCACGGCATGCTGGTGGCCTCAATCCTGTCGGGGTTGAACACGCGCACGGTCGTCAACCAGATGATCGAGCCGTCACTGGTCGGGCTGCTGGAGATGAACCTGCGCTTTCCCAAGCCAACCCTGATCGGCGACACCATCCATGGCCGCATCGAAGTGAGTGGACGCCGCGAAACGTCGAACCCCGCGCGCGGCATCGTCGAGTTCCGCCGCCAGGCCATCAACCAACGCAACGAAGTGGTCTGCGAGTGCGACGCCCGGATGATGGTGCTGCGCCGCCCGACCGCCTGTTAGACGACAGATCGAGGAACCCCAAATGATCACCACCGAAATCGGATACACCACCGTCGACAGGATCACCGTGCGCGGCAAGGACCTCTCGCAGGAACTGCTCGGCAAGGTCGACTTTGTCGAGATGATGATGCTTACCATCCTCGGCCGCCTGCCGGACGCGCGCGAGAAGCGGATGATCAACCTGATCCTGGTGGCGGCCTGCGACCACGGTCTCACGCCGAGCGCAATGAGCGCGCGCCTGACCTACCTCGGTGCGCCCGAGGCCATGCAGGCAGCAGTGGCCGCGGGCCTGCTCGGCGCCGGCAGCGTGTTCCTGGGCACCACGCAGAACTCGGCCGAACTGCTGATCCATGCCGCGCGCGACCTGGCCGACGATGCCACCGACGAGGCAGTGCTGGCGTGCGCTCGCGAAGTCATTCGGCAGTCTCGCGAGAAGAAGCAGCCGATCTACGGCGTCGGGCATCCGATCCATGTGAACGGCGACCCGCGCGTGCCCACGCTGGCCCAGGCGTCGCGCGACAACGGCTACTTCGGCAAGCACTGGCGCCTGATGTATGCGATCGAGAAGGTGTTCCGCGAGGAGATGGGCAAGAACCTGCCAATGAACGCAGTCGGCGCTGTCGGCGCCATCGTCGGCGACATGGGGCTGGAGCCGCTTCTGGCGCGCGGTTTCATGCTCGTCGGCCGCGCCGCCGGCCTGCTCGCGCACCTCTACGAGGAGCGCCAGAACCCCATCGGCCAGCAGGTGTGGGACCTCGTGCTCGCGCAAGACCCGCGCAATGAGTTGCCCGTGCGCAAGCCGAAGCAGGCATAAGCACCGTCCCGACAAGAATGACTGGAGGAAACATGGAGACATTTCAAGACCTGAGCCTGCTGATGGACCCGCGGTCGGTGGTGCTGGTCGGCGCGTCCGACCGGCCCGCGAGTCTCGGTCAGCGTGCGCTCGAGAATATCGTCGAACACTCGCGCTTCGAGGGCGAGCTGTTTCTTGTCAACGCCACGCGCGACGAAGTTGGGGGGCGCCCCGCGTTCCGGCGCGTGGAAGATTTGCCGTACGCACCGGATCTCGCCATCGTCGCGGTCCCGGCAGCGGTGGCCAACGAGGTCATCGAATCGTGCGGTCGCCGGGGCATTCGCTTTGCCGTGGTGCTGACGTCCGGATTCGCCGAAACGGGCGAAGAGGGTGCGTTGCTGGAAGCGCGTATGCGGGAGGTCGCGCGGGAGACCGGGATCCGTGTCTATGGTCCCAACTGCCCGGGGCTGACCAACATCAACAAGGGTCTGGGCTTCACGTTCTCGCCTGCGTCGCGCCACGACCTCATGCCCGGCCCGATCGGCCTGGCCACGCAGGGAGGCGGGCTCGGCCGGACGTTTCTGCAGGCGTGTGCGCGGGGCGTCGGCATCGGCCTCTGGTGCTCCAGTGGCAACGAGGTGGACCTGACAGTCAGCGACTACATCAACCACATGGTCACGATGCCGGAGATCAAGGTTATCGTGACGCTGCTGGAGGGCATCAACGATCCGCCGCGCTTCGCGCGTGCCGCGCTGAACGCGGCGGCGGCTGGCAAGCCCATCGTGGCGCTGAAAGTCGGCAAGTCGGAGTACGGCGTGAAGGCAGCGCAGTCGCACACGGCGGCACTGTCGGGCACGGCGGAAATCAACAGCGCTGCGTTCCGGCAACTCGGCATCATCGAAGTCGACGATATCGACGAACTGATAGACACCGCAGCGCTGCTCTCGCGCGGAGTGCCCGAGCGGGACGTACGCATGGCGCTGTACTCGTTCTCGGGCGGTACCGTGGCGCTTGCCGCCGACATGCTCGGCACGGCCGGTCTGGAACTCGCCAGGCTGGCGCCGCAGACGACCGACACGCTGCGCGAATTGCTGCCCGCCTTTGCGGCCATCGGCAATCCGGTCGATACGACCGCGGAGATCCTGGTCAAGCCGGAGATCAGCTACGGCTCGCTGCTGGCGGTTGCCAGCGACCCGAACGTGGATGCAGTGCTGTTCCCGCTGCCGATGGAATATGGCGAGGTGACGCGCGGGGCCTGCGAGAACATGGTCAGGGTGCAGGCAGCCGTCTCGAAGCCGATCATCCCGGTCTGGATGAGCGACAAGCTCGGAGAGGGCTTCGATGTGCTGGTAGCAGGTGGCTTGACGCCGGTGCGCACGCTCGGCAAGGCGATCAAGGCGATGCAGCGCTGGAATGTCTGCGGCGCCTGGCGCAGGGCGTTCGACCCGTCGTGGTTGCCGCTGATTTGCACGACGGCGGTGACGGAGCCGCAGACCTGCCGCACCTGGTCCGAGGCGCAGGCCAAGTCCATCCTTGCGCGCGCCGGCGTGGCGGTGCCGCCCGGCGAAGTGGCGCGCGACGAAGACGAGGCCGCTGCAATCGCCAGGCGTCTCGACGGCCCGGTGGTCGCCAAGATTGCCAGCGCCGACATTTTGCACAAGTCCGACATCGGCGGCGTGGTCGTCGGTCTGCGTGAGCAGGAAGCCGTGCGCCAGGCGTTCCGCACAATTGTCGCCAATGCCGCAAAGGCATACCCCGAGGCGCATGTGGATGGTGTGCTGATCGAGCGCATGTCCGACCGCAGGGGCGGTGTGGAGACGCTGGTTGGAGTGCACCGTGATCCGCTGTTCGGGCCGGTCATCACGTTCGGTATGGGCGGCGTGTTCGTCGAGTTGTTCAAGGACGTCAGCCGTCGCTTGCTGCCACTCACGCGCCGCGAAGCCGCGGCGATGGTGCGCGAGACGCGCTGCCATGAATTGCTGAAGGGCTTCCGCGGCGGCGAGCCGGCCGATGTCGGGGCGCTCGAGGCGCTGCTGGTGGCGGTGTCGGATTTCGTCTGCCACGGCGCCGGCACCGCGCCGGTGGAAGAACTCGACCTCAACCCCGTACTCGTCAGCAAGGCCGGTGCCATGGCGCTGGATGCCGTACTGATCGAAGGCATGTCCGCTTGAGCGGATCCTTCGCCCGACCCATCGTACAAGGAGCGATATTCATGTTCAAACGCATGGCCATGCTGGCCGCCACCGTGGGATGCGTGGTGGCCTCCGCGCACGCGCAAACGGCCTACCCGACCCGTCCCATCAAGCTCATCGTGCCGTTCACGGCGGGAGGCATCGCCGACAATGTGGCCCGCGCAGTCGCGGAGCACACGTCGAAGCTGCTCGGCCAGCCGATCGTGGTCGACAACCGGCCTGGAGCCGGTGGCAATATCGGCGCCAGCTATGCGGCGCATGCCGAGGCCGACGGCTACACGATCTTCCTCGGCACGCAGGGCACGCAGGTCACCAACCAGTACATCTACAAGTCGATCTCGTATAAGCCGGACGCCGATTTCCAGGCCGTGCAGGGACTGATCGCCATCCCCAACGTGATCGTGGCAAATGCATCGCGGCCGTACAAGACCTTGCCCGAGCTGATCGCGTATGCGAAACAACATCCAGGTGAAGTCACCTATGGCAGCCCCGGCGTCGGCACGGGCGCGCATCTTGCCGGCGAACTGTTCCAGGCGATAGCCGGTGTCAAGCTGCGCCATGTGCCGTACAAGGGCAGCGCCGGAGCGATCACCGACCTGCTCGGCGGCAACCTTGACATGGCGTTCGACTATCCCGTGTCGACGGCAGCCCATGTCAAGTCCGGCCGCCTGCGGGCGCTGGCGATCACGGGCGAGAACCGCACCGAGGCGCTGCCTGGCACGCCGACCTTGCGCGAACTTGGCCTGGCGAAGGCGACGTCGGAGTCGTGGACCGGTGTGTTCGCGCCGAAGGGAACACCGCCAGCGGTCGTGTCGAAGTTGCAGGCGGCCTTCGGCAGCGCTGCACAGGAGAAATCCATCCAAGCGAAATTCGGCGAGTTCGGCGGCACGCCGCTGCTGCTCCCGGGGCCGAAGTTCGCCGACTATGTACACGCCGATGCGGGCAAGTGGAAGCGCGTGTTGGAAACTGCCCGCGTGTCAGCGGAATGACCGGCCTCGTTTCATCGTTCAGCTAACACACACAATATGACTCAACACACCCTGCCGCTTGCGGGCATCCGGGTCCTGGATTTCTCGGAACTCCTGCCCGGTCCGTTCTTCACCCAGAATCTCGTGGAACTGGGGGCGTCCGTCCAGAAAATCGAGCGCCCGCCGCACGGCGACAACGCCCGGGTCATGGCGCCCGGCCTGTTCGCCTCGGTCAACCGCGGCAAGCAGAGCGTGATGGCGGATCTCAAGGATCCCGCGCAGGCCACGCGCATCCGGGAGATGGTGGCCGAGACCGACGTCGTTGTGGAAGGCTACCGCCCGGGCGTGATGGACCGCCTCGGCTTCGGCTACGAAGCGCTGGCAGCGCTGAATCCGCGCATCGTCTATGTCTCCCTAAGCGGCTACGGTCAGACCGGACGATTGGCGAAGTCGCCGGGCCACGACGTCAACTACCTGGCAACCGCCGGCGTCCTGGCGCTTTCTGGCTCCGAGCCCGAGCGGCCGGACCACGGCGCCGGTCTGCCGCTGGCTGACCTGTGTGGCGCGATGTATGCACTGTCCAGCACGCTTGCCGCCCTGGTGCAACGCCAAACCACAGGCGTCGGACAGTACCTGGACGTGTCGCTGACAGATTGCGTGATGCACTGGATGAACCCCCGCCTCGGGCATTTCGACGAGGCGGGCCTCGACAACCTGGCGGCGCAGCGCAACGATGTCCTCGCCAAGCCGGCCTACGGCGTGTTCCGCACGGCGGACGGCAGCCATGTTTCGCTCGGTGCGCTGGAGGACCACTTCTGGAGCCGGCTGGCAACCGCGCTTGCGCTGGACCTGCCGCTTGCCGGCTACGAGCGGCTCGCCTCACGGGTCCACGATGCGCCGCGCATCAATGCCGCAATCTCCGCTCGGGTGGCGACACTCGAGGCCGGCACGCTGCTTGCCTTGCTCGATGCGGCGGACGTTCCCGCGTCGCGAGTCGTGGAGCCGTCGGCACTGCGCGCCTCCGCTCACGCCGTTGAACGCCGGCTGATCCGTAGCGATGGCGAGGCGGCCTTCATCCGCTATCCCGTCACGATGACCGGCATGTAGGAGAGCGCTGATGCACCCTTCGCAGCACGCGCCGTCGTTCCGCACGCGCATCACCGCCCTGTTCGGCATTCGTCATCCGTTGCTGCTCGGCGGCATGCACATCCTTGGCGAGTCTGGCCTCGTGGCAGCCGTGGTCAATGCGGGTGGGATGGGCTTCATTACGGCGCGCTCATTCGCGTCGCCCGACGCATTGCGCGCGGACTTGCGCCGCTGCCACGCGCTGACCGGCGGCCGGCCATTCGGCGTCAACATCACACTTGCGCGTCGCGACGATGCCAATTCCGCGGTGCAGGATTGGATCCGCGTCGCGCTGCAAGAGGGCGTGCGGCACTTCGAGAGCGCTGGAGGCCCGCCCGGCGAACTGGTCGGGCCGATTCAGCGGGGCGGCGGCATCCTGATCCACAAGTGCCCAAGCGTGCGCCATGCGCTGAGCGCGGAGCGCTGCGGAGTAGATGCGGTGGCACTGGTAGGCATGGAAGAGGGCGGCCATCCGGGAGCGAATCCGTTGCCGACGTTTGTCAACGGCGCGCATGCGCTGCATAGCGTGAGCGTGCCCCTAGTCCTCGGCGGAGGCATCGGCACAGGCCGGCAGATCGCCGCCGCGCTGGCGCTTGGCGCGGACGGCGTGGTCATGGGCAGTCGCTTCATGGTGGCCGCAGAGACTACTGCGCACGATGCACTCAAGCGCCGGATCATCGCGTCCGGGATCAATGGGTCCATCACCATCATGGACTCGCTTAGCGACACCTGGCGGGTGCTCGACAACGCCGCGGCCCGCGAAGTACGCCGCCTCGAAGCGAATGGCGCGCGCCGCCATGCTGATTTCGGCGATCTCATCCTGTCGTCGCGCACGCGCGAGAAGGTTTACCGCGACGGCGACGTGGAGGCCGGCATCGTTTCGCTGGGGCCGGCAGGCGGCTTTGCCGATGGCATTCATCCGGCGGGATTGATCGTGGAGCGGCTGATGGGCGACGCGGTGCAAGCGACTCAATCGCTTGGGCACTGCCTCGTGCAAGGCGGTCGCGGCAGCTAATCCGCAGCGTTGACGCGTGAGAGTCGTCGTCATGCAAGCGGGGCGATGCACTCCGCAGATGCCGAATCAGAAGTCCGATGAAGAATCACCGGCGATAAGCGCCGGAACACATCATGGAATTCGCGCAATAGCTGTCTGCCGGGGTTCACTCGGCCGTCGAGACGGGCTGGTCGTGCAAGTCGAGGAGGCGCCGTGACAAGGAGTCAGTCCATTCGGAATATATCGACCGTCTTGGCGAAAGTTAGAGATGCCCGTCGACGGGCAGAGAAGGATGCGTCCGATGCGAGAAGCGGGGGACACTATTTCAGCCGCCTTTCCGCCATTGTAGATTTTCGAATCAAAACAGAGTCGGGACAGGAGCAGCTTATATGGATTGCGTGCGCGGCGGAACTCGGCCTGCTCAGGACATCCCATTTGAAGCTGAATGCCGCGGCACGGGAGGCGTTAAGTGAAAAGGCTCTGAATGCTCTATTTTGGGCTGTGGTCGGCCGTTGGAGTAAAGCCCAGGTAAGTAGTTTGAAGGCCGCAGGGAAGTCCAGGTCGGCGCAGAGGTCTCTTGCGCCCTGCCAGGACTGTTGTGCATTGGATGGCGATCGACGACGCTATACACCACATCGCTGGCTGGAACAGGAGAATACGGCCACTACGAATGAACTTGGCTCCGCCACACAATTTCGCTGCGTTAGGTGTGAAACCCGGTGGATGCGCCGCTTGACCGGCTCTGAGTATTTTGTGGGATGGTCCATCTGTCCCGCCCGTCGCGTTGCGTTAGGAGCCTGAGGGTGGGACAACGCTTGCGCTACAAGACTTAAGAGCCGCAGAGAACGTGTTCCTAGACCCGTGTCAGAAGTGTCGTGAGCAGATGTGAATTACAACTGAGATGCATCCAAGTACCCCATTTGAGTGGGGTGAGGCATGCATGCATAGGGGCCCGAGTTGTTGCTGAGAGCCATATATCCAACCTATTGGTGGCAGTCGTTCGTGCAAGGAGCAATCAAGCGCGCTGCTTCTGGGCGGCAAGACTCGCTTGGTAAATGAGTGGGCTCGCGCTTACGCCATCAAGCGGTAGGAGCTTCTCAGGCAAATGGGCTAGTACGCTCCGCAATGCCCTCCTGGCTTTTGTTGAAAGATCTCACGCACCCTGGAAATGGCGCCGTAGGCACTCCAACGCTGAATCTGACCAATGCCAGAAGGTCCGCGATCAAGGCGTAGCGGTCACCCGACTGTCCAAGCGGAGGGCGCAGCGAGCGACTCTTCATGGCCGGATCCCGACGCCGGATGTTCAATGACCGTGTAAGGCTTTTGACCGGCAACACGCTGCTCAAAAGTCTGGCGCTTCAGGCCAGCACCACCGCCCAACAGGGGTATTCGTCAATGCTGTGCTGCACAATGAGTGCAGGAACATTGGCTTGGCTCTTTGCAAGTTTCGGCCGCACCCCCAACGTGCAAATTTCGATTGGCGTTGACAGCAACAGCGCCTTCCGCCCAGCCTCCTCCAGGAAGCTACGCGTCCAACACCTGAACGCCACTGGTAACAACTCGTCCTACCGGTCGGGCAAGCTGACTACCCCGCCAAAGAGACGGATGAATCGACGCTGGATCCAATTGGGAGCCACCGCCCATCGGCGCAGCAGGCACGTGGCTCTGTGCGTCGCCAATAACTGCCCGAGTTGCCGCTTGCCCCACGGGAAGAGGCTCAGCCAGCAGCGACATTTGTTGTCCGTTTTCTCGGTGACCGGTGAGGGTTGATGGCTTCATATCTGTATATATATAAGGGGTATCCACTTAGCTCCAGCTATGCCAGAATTACTGGATGGATATACAGGTAGAACGCATCTTACCGCCAGAAGCCGGCAAGGACTACCCCCGCAACTGGAACGAATTTCTGGACCGGTTCGGCACGGAAGACGCTTGCCTGTCCTACCTGGAGACATTGCGGTGGCCGCAGGGATTCATTTGTCCTGATTGCGGTGTCGCGGCCGAGCCTTATCGGTCGAGCCGTACTCGCTTGATGTGCCGTAGTTGCGGCCATCAAACTACCGTGACCGCTGGCACGATATTCGACAAGACCCGCACCCCGCTACGAGTGTGGCTGGCCGGCGCCTGGTATCTAACTAATCAGAAGCAAGGCGTGAGCGCCCTTGGCCTGCAACGGGTCTTGGGCCTGGGCAGTTACCAGACCGCCTGGACCATGTTGCACCGGTTCCGCCGGGCCATGGTGCGGCCGGAGCGGGAGCGCCTGAGGGGGTGTGTTGAGGTTGACGAGACCTACCTTGCCATCACAGACCGCGAAGCCCCTATCTCGGCCACCAAGCGCAAGAACAGCACGAGCAAGGTGCTGGTCATCCTGGCTGTCGAAGTGCTCCAGCCCAAGGGCTTCGGCCGGATACGCTTGCAGCGTATTCGCAGCGATGCGCACGAGTGCGTCATTCCGTTCGTGCAGGCGTCGATTGAGCCTGGTGCCCAGGTCAGGACCGACGGGTCGGCAGCCTACCGGTCCTTGAGCAAGTTGGGCTATGACCACCAGCGCAATGTGATGCTTGGCGCCGAGGTGCCAGCGCATGTCTCGATGGCCGGCGTGCATCGGGGTCCCCTTGATTTCGCTGCAGTTTGCCGGGGTAGCCAGCCCTAGCAGCCATGCGGGTTTCCGGGCGATGCCTCGCTGAAATCCCCATCAAATCAGTCACTTGCTGACTGGTCTTTTTCCGCTGGTCATTGAGCGCTGACGCCCCCCGCGCGCGATCGGTCGTGGTTGCGGGGCGTCGGAACCTCTGTTTCCGCAAGATAATCGGATTTATCCATCGTAGGTTTTCTCAAGCCATACATAAATGCCTTTGCTAACGTTAGGCATGTGCGTAAGATAGGCTGAAATTTGCCTCCGGAAACTGCCATGCCCCGCCTCGCCGCCACCCCCGACCAGATCCGCGCCACCGTGCTGGCCATGCTGACCGAAGCCGGCGACGCGGCGCCGCGCACGGCCGCACGCTTTCGCCGCGTGGTGTCGGTGCGCAAGCTGCGCGACCGCCTCGGCGGCGGCGACCCGGCGACGCTGTCGCGCACGCTCAACGCGATCGAGGCCGAGGTGGTGCGCGCGGGCCTGGCCGACCTCGCGCTGCCCGAGATTCCGGTCGAGATCGCCGAGGCGATGCGCGCGCTGTGGCAGGCCGCGGTCGCGGTGCAGCTCGACGAAGTGGTGCTTCTGAAGCGGGAGGCGCAGCAGACCGCGGAGGTCGCGCAGGCCGCCCGCGCCGAGGCCGAACTGCGGGTCGAGCTGCTGCGTCAGGAACTCAGTGAAGTGCGGCAGGCACTCGCCGCGCGCGACACCGCGCTGGCCGAAGCGTGCGCCGCCCAGGCCGGGGCGAGCGCGCGCGCCGATGCGCAAGCCGCTCGCCGGGGCGAGCTCGAGGCGGCGCTGGCAACCCTGCAGGAACGCGTCATGACAGACGAACGCACCCACGCCGAGGCGGTCGCCACCATCCAGGCGCGCTACGAGGCGTTGTCGAAGCAGCTGCTGCAGGAAACCGCGCACCAGCGCGACGCGGTGCGGGCCGAGCGCGCCCAACTGGCCTCGCAACTCAAATTCGCCGAGCGGCGTATCGCCGCGCTCGAGGAGGAACGCGGACGACTGGACGCGGAGCTGGCCAGCGAGCGCGCCGCGCGCCAGACAGCCGCCGGCGAGGCGAGCGCGCTCAAGGCCGTCAACGCCAGCCAGCGCGCCCAACTCGACGAACTGCTGCGCGCGACCCTGGCCGCCGCGCCGCCACCGGCCAAGGCGCGCGCGCCCAGGTCGACGGGCAAGGCGGCCGCCAAACGGTCCGCCCAGTCATGAACCCAGCCGACTGGGTCGACACGGCGACAGTGCCGCCGCGCCCGCTGCCGGCCACCGTCGCGGCGGCACTCAACTACCTGGCCGAGGCGCTCGGCCATCCGGTCTACGCGCACTGGACCCTGACGCGCGTCAAGCGCCGCTATGGGTCGCTGGCCGAGGCCAAGGCCGCGCAGCCGACCGTGCTCACGCTGCTGCTATCGCACGATGGCGCAGTCGAATACTGGGAGCGCGGGCGCCTGCGCACGGTACCGGCAGACCAGGCGCCCCGCCCGGAGACGGTCCTCGCGCGGCTGCTGCGCACGCACCGGCGCCGCTTCCGGTCCACCGCCTCTTCGGCGAGCGAGGCTACGGTGCCGACCACCACGGAAGCGAGGGGAGCTGTCGCGGCGAACCCATGGCTGGCCGCGTACGGCCCTGCTGACCCCGCGTGGCTCGCGCGCGCCGGCCGCTTCGCCCAGCCGCACGCTGCCACCAACACGCTGGGCGCCACCGACGATGCGCAGGCGTTGGCGCTTTTTCTGCGCGACCGGACTGGCCGATCGCCCCACACGCAACGCGCCTACGGTGCCGAGCTGCGTCGGCTAATGCGCTGGTGCGGCGTGCACGGGCTTGGGCCGCTGTCGGACCTCACGCGCCAGCAGTTGCTCGCCTACCGGCACACGCTGCAGCACGGCGAGCCCGGCGCGGAGGACGCCACGCCGCCCCTGTCAGAGGCGACCCGCACGCGCGCGCTGGCCGTGGTGGCAAGCCTCTACGGCTACTGGTACGCCACCGGCTACCTGCAGGCCAACCCGGCCGCGGGTCTGTCTGCCGGCAGCCGCGCACGGGCCGGCTTCGCGCCGACGCGGCTGATCCCGCCAGCACTGCTGGAAGCGTGCGATGCCTGGCTCGATACGCCCGGAGCCGACGATGCGTTGCCCGCGCTGCGGCGGCGCGCGATCTGGGCGCTGTATCGCTATGCCGGCGTGCGCCTGGCGGAACTGGCCTGGTCGGATGAGACTGCGCTGCCCCGGCTGGAGGCCGAGGCGCCTGGGCGGTGGACCCTCTATGTCTGCGGCAAGGGACGCAAGGTGCGGGCCATTCCGCTGCCGACATCGTGCGTGGTCGTGCTGCGCGCCTACCGGCACGCCCGCGGTCTGCCGCCCGAGCCGCCGGCGCATGAGACGCTGCCCGTGATTCACGGCAACAAGGGGGAGGCGCTGCAGCAGGCGGGTCTCTATCGGGAGGTCAAGGCGATCTTTGCCGCCGTGGCCGAGGGCCTGCAGGCGCGCGAGCCGGCGCAGGCGTTGCTGCTGCGCGCCGCATCGCCGCACTGGCTACGCCATGCGTATGCCCGCACGCTGGTGGTCGACCACCAGGTACCGTTGCCAGCCGCCCAGGCGCTGCTTGGCCACGCCTCCGTGCAGACCACAGCGGCCTATGCCAGGACGGACCTGACGCAGTTGCGGGCCTTTGTCGATGCAACGTTTAAGGGCGAAGTGTCGTAGCATTCATTCGAGTGCCGTACTGCAGACCGAGCGCGCCCGAGCCATTTCTGCGGCCGCTTGCGTTCGGGCGCCTGTGGCGTTCGTCGCACCCTTAAGCTCTCATAAATTCTCGCGGCATACGATGCGAAGTGCCGTGTTTTCCGAGGCCCCACAACGGAGCGAAGCCACATGTCGACGCATCCCGAAATCGTGCTCCATGCGCCGGTCGGCGAAGGCGAGGCCGCGAAGATGGAGGCCGTATTGGCCAGCCTGACACGGCTTGGCCTGGTATCCGCGTGGCAGCGTCTTACAGACGGCTCCTATTGTGTCGAGGCCAATCCGGAAGTCACGAACCAGCTCGCCCTCCTTGTCGATCGCAGCGACCAGCGCGCTCTCGCGGAGGGCAAGCGCCTGCAATAGGAGCCCGCCGACCTACGCGGCTTTCGCCACAGGTTGACCAACCTGTCGAATGGCCATGAGCATAAGAATGGCCCCTACGCCGAGGGCTGAAGACAGCCAAAGCGCTTTCGCACCATATTCATCGAGGCAAATGCCGAACAACCAGGGCGCCAGTGGCTGTGCAACCCGTACGGGAACCATCAGGATGCCCTGCCGGTGCCCGTACCCGTGCGGTCCGAAGATGACCAAGGGCAGCGTCCCCTTCGCGATGGTCAGGATGCCATTGCCGGCGCCGTGCAGCACACCGAACAACGCGGCCGCGGGCGCACCGATGAGGCCGAAAGCCAGGGCGCCGATCGGATGGAGTGCGGCGGCGATGCGCGCGGACAGCAGCGGATGCACCTTCCGCAAGAATCCGAACTCCAGGATCCGGGCGCCCACCTGAGCCGGACCGATCAAGGCACCAACCATCACGGCGGTTGCCAACGTGGCGCCGCCCGCCTGCAGAAGAGTTGCTGAAAATTCTTCCCAACGGCTCGCTTCCTACGCGTTGGCCTTCGTGTTCGCTGCGACCTGGTTCATTAGCACGGCCATGGCGGCGCATTTGCCTCGTCTTCTCGAACCGGCGGGGACCCCCCGGGCAGGTAACGCGGCGTCTGGTCGACCCAAGCCAGATGGCGCTGAACGACCGACCCATCTGCGACGGTCGACACAGCTAGCCTAGTTGGCTGTGATGGCCGAGAAGCGGACACTCTTGGCCCTCTCTCTCGGCCACGGCA
This sequence comes from Cupriavidus sp. 86D6, assembly GCF_057815095.1. Lineage (NCBI taxonomy): Bacteria > Pseudomonadati > Pseudomonadota > Betaproteobacteria > Burkholderiales > Burkholderiaceae > Cupriavidus > Cupriavidus sp. 86D6. The sequence goes on from NZ_JBYPSB010000011.1 coordinate 29,838, forward strand.
GTGACTCGGGAAAATCAGTGAGCACAATCACTTCCCAGCCTTGGCCGGCTAAGTTGCCGAACGAGATTTGGCGGTTCCCCTGATATTGCGCAGGCCAGGTAGACGGCCTTGTTGCGCACTATGGCGTCCTCGCGCATCTTGACCCGCAACACATCGAAGGCTACCACCGGGTACATGACCGCCAGCGGCTGAGCCAGCCAGGCGTTGACCTCTTCCATGACCGCGTCGGTCACCGAGCTGGTGATCTCGGGGCGAGACCTCGGTGCCGTACTGCTCGGCCAGGAACGCCTGGATCTCGCGCACGGTCATGCCGCGGGCATACATGGCGATGATCTTGTCGTCGAACCCCGTGAGGTGACGCTCGTGCTTTGGGGATAAAGGCCGGTGCGAAGCTGCCGTCGCGGTCGCGCAGGATATCTACCCGCAATGGTCTGTCCTTCGGTCAGCCACCGTCTTGGCTGGTCTTGGCGTTGTGCCGCGCCAGATTTCACACGAACGGGACTGAGTACCCTAAGGCGGAATCGGAGATGCAATTGACAATGATTCGCATTAACTATATATTTGCGCCTGTTTAGCCCCTTTCAGGTTGGGCTTCGTCCCGTGCATTGTCCGCAGCACGATCCCTTCGCGATCATGATCACGCCATTCTCTCTTGCCGCGTCACCGTCGACCGGTGCACCTAAGTGTTTGTTTCGCCTGTGGCTCAAGCCTTGGACAATGTCCAGGCCATGGCTGTTCGCCGGGGCAATCAGCGCCGCCTATCCTGCTTTCCTCACAGCGGCGCAGGCGCAAACGGCCGAGCCCGTTGGCGACGAAGTCCGCCATGATGCGCGGCAATTGCCAGCCGTGACCGTGACTGCCGCCGCCTTCGACGATGTAACCGAGCCCTATGCCGGCGGGCAGGTCGCGCGCGGGGGCCGCTTGGGGCTGCTCGGTAACACCCTCGTGATGGACACCCCGTTCTCGGTCAGCAGCTACACGTCGCGACGCATGGAGGACCAGCAGGCGGTCACGCTGGCCGAAGTCCTGAACAGCGATCCTTCCACGCGCTTTACTGGCCAGATCGGCGGTGTCACTGATTCCTTCTTCATTCGCGGCTTCCCCATCAATGAGGGCAATCTCTCCGAAGTCGCGTTTGATGGTGTGTATGGCGTTTCGCCAAACTACCACCTGTTCACCGAATACCTGGATCGTGTCGAAATACTGAAAGGGCCGGCGGCCTTGCTGTACGGCATGTCGCCCAACAGCGGCGTGGGCGGGGTGGTGAATGTGGTGCCCAAGCGCTCGCTGGCAAATGACCTGACCCGCTTTACGTTGGACTACGCTTCCGACGCGCAGGTAGGCGGCGCCGTCGACCTGAGCCGCCGCTTTGGCGAGGCGCGCGAGTTCGGCATTCGCTTCAACGGGCTGCACCGCCAGGGGCCGACTCCGCTTGACAACCAAAAGTCGCGCGCCGAGGTTGGCGCGCTGTCGCTGGACTACCGTGGAGAGCGCGTGCGCGCCTCACTGGACCTGATCGAGCAGTATCAATGGATCGATGCCCCGACCCGGCCATTCCTGGTCGCTTCCGGAATCCAGGTGCCGTCCGCGCCGGATGGCCGGCGCAATGTCACGCAACCGTGGGCGTGGTGGAAATCCAACGACGCGTCGACCCTGCTTCATGCCGAGTATGACGTGAGCGACAAGCTCACACTGTTTGTCGATGCCGGCGGCACGCGCACGGACGTGGCGCGCTTTTCCGACCAGACGCCCACCATCATGAACGCCGCAGGCGACACCTCGGCGCTGCCTCAGAACTGGAAGTTCCAGATCAACCGCTCGAGCTTCGATACCGGCTTGCGCGCCAAGCTCGATACTGGACCTGTCAAGCATGCCGTGGCGCTGCAGGCGAACCTGTACAACGACCGCATCGCCAATGCGAGGAATTCCGGCACGACGGTACTATCAAACATTTACGCACCGATCGCGAGTCCGGAGCAGGTCGTCGGTGCGCCCCAGAACGTGCCGAAGGTATCGGCCTCGACCTTGTCGGGTGTAGCCTTTGTCGATACCTTGAGCGCGTGGGAGGAGCGCGTACAGCTCACGCTGGGCGTGCGCCATCAGCAGGTGAAGTCGGACAATTTCAACACCACTACCGGCGCGAAATCGTCTTCGTATGACAAGAGTGCCGTCACGCCGCTGGCTGGGCTGGTCGTTAAGCCCTGGCAGAATGTCTCGTTCTACGCCAACTACGTCGAAGGGCTCAGCAAGGGCGATATCGCGCCCGCAACGGCCTCCAACGCAGGCCAGGTGTTTTCGCCTTACAAGACCAAGCAGCAGGAGGTCGGCGTCAAGTTCGACGCGGGCCGCGTGCTGGCGACGCTGGCTGCGTTCCGCATTACCAAGCCCAGCGGCCAGCTCAATGGCACGGTGTTTGCCGTCGATAGCGAGCAGCGCAATCAGGGCCTGGAGCTGACGCTGTCCGGCGAGGCCTACCGCGGCGTGAGGCTGCTTGGCGGCGTAACGCTGCTGGATGCTGAACTAACCAAGACCAACAGCGCCGCGACACTAGGCAATCGGCCAGTCGGTGTGCCGACGGTGATGGCCAATCTCGGTGGCGAGTGGGACCTGCCGTGGGTAGCCGGCGTGACGCTTACAGGCGCCGTCAATTACACGGGCAAGGAGTACGTCAACCAGGCCAACACCCAATCCGTGCCCGGGTGGACGACCTTTGATTTCGGCGGGCGCTACAAGACCAAGCTGTACGGCAAGTCGACCACGATCCGGGCAGGCGTCATGAACGCCTTCAACCGCAAGTACTGGTCTGGCGTGGCCTCGTTCAGCACGATATCGCTTGGTGCCCCGCGTACCGTGTTCGCATCGGCGTCGATGGATTTCTAAGCTCGACTGATTCTGCCAATCACTACGCGTGTCCTTCCCGCGCAGTCTTCCGGGGCTACCCTTGCGAGGAATTCCCTTGCACACTCGATTTGTTGCAGACTTTCTCGGGGGCACTGTCTGGCGACAAGTGCAGTGCCATGCTGACTCCACGAACTCGTCTCCAGTGAGAACACCAACATGAAGATCAAGATGACGACACGTCTGGTGCAGGGTGCCCTGGTGGTGGGGAGCTTGACAGCCGGCATGCCGGCTGGTGCGCACTATCTCTGGTTTGAACAAGGGAAGGCAGACGGCCACCTTTACTTCGGCGAGTACGAGGAAACGCTTCGCGAGCGTTCGCCTGGCCGGCTCGACGAAATGCCGGGCCCTGAGTTCCGGGTAGTCGGACGAGATGGCAAGGGCGCCGCGGCATTGAATGCTACCCGGGAGGCGGGTGGCTTCCGCTTTGCGCTGCCTGCCACGGGAGCTACCGTGCTGGCCAGCGAATCCCGTTATGCGGTAAAGGACTGGACCCGGTACAACCTCGGCGTCGTCAAGCCGATGTTCTATGCCAGGCTGATCGGTATTCAGCCGCAACAGGCGAATCCGGAGGAAACGATGCCGCTGGATATCCTGCCGACGGGCAGGGCCGGCGAGTTCCGCGTCGTCTTCAGGAATGCGCCGCTCGCTGCGACCGGGGTTCGCGTCATCGCGCCCAATGCCTGGACGCGCGAAGCCACCACCGACAGCCAGGGGCTGGTGCGCTTCACGTTCCCCTGGAAGGGGCAATACATTCTGCATGCCGTGCATCTTGAGCACAGCGCCGGCACCTTTGATGGGGCAAAGTACGAAGCGGTCCGGCATCGCGCGACAGCGACGGTGACGGTTTCTACCGGTGCCCCAACCACAACCCCCATTTCGTGGCAAGCCTCTCCGCCGCACTGACTCGGCCAAGTCAGGACAGACAGTGGCGGGCGCAACGGGCTGTTCCTTACGTGGGGTCGCTTCGGAAAACGGAAAATATTGCACGCTAAGGGATGACAGAGGCCCAATGTTGTCCTCCAGGGGCATTGGTCAGCCGATGGCACGCAGATAGGAGCCGAAATCCGGGCGGATGACTCCTGTTCTCAAAGATCGGCCAGCAGTAGGTAGGCGCGGTCAAGTTGCCGATGACATTCCTGCCGGCAGTCCATCGCTTCCAAGGCGAGCACGAGGTGCTCGACTAGATCGAAATCGCGTTCCCGGGATGCCCTCTCGAACACCGCAAAGACCTCTTCATACAACGTGCGCCCCGGAACGTCCATTTAGGGGGCGCTTTGATTTCCATGCAATTTACCAGGGTAGCCCGCCCAGAATCCACGCGGGCTCCCGGGCGACGCTCGCCTTATATCCCGGTCAAATCAGTCACTTGTCGACTGGTCCTTTTCTCCCCTCTTGAACGAAATCGGACCTTGGTCATGCTTCGCGGATCCGCCGGAACTAGCGGAGCACCCACCAAATTCCGGTGGCTGCCAGCAGCCAGGCGACTATGACAAGAGCAATTCCCCACATGCTTGTGGGACGCTTTCCCTGCTCTGCGAGCCATTTGTCGGCGTGGCGGCGGCATTCCACCAGCACCCTATCGGGGATGAGCCGGATCGCAAGCCAAATGAGCGCCGGCAGCAGCAGTACGTCATCAACGTAGCCGAGCACCGGTATAAAATCCGGAACGAGGTCGATTGGACTGAGGGCATAGGCGACTACAAACACCCCAAGAGACTTTGCCATCAGAGGCGTGCGCGGGTTGCGGCAAGCAAACCAGAGCGTGACGCCATCACGCTTCATCTGCCGTGCCCAACTGCGGAGCTTGTCTTTGAGAGACACTGATTCTCCTGAATTGCGATCAGTGGGGGACAGATGCCAGTGTGCTCGGTGCGTGTTCCTCTCCATCGCAGTAGCGATGAATCTCGACCGTCAAATGCACGATTTCTTCGTGAATGCTGAGGGCGTTCTTGATTTTCGCGGCCGACAGCGTTTCGTCGCTTGTGACCAAGCTGATGGCGCACGAGAACTTCTCCTTGCCCACACGCCATACATGAAGATCGACCAGTTGTGCGGCATGCTTTCCCACGGCAAATGCCGCCAGCACTTCGCGAATCTCTTCGACGACGTCGTGATCCATCTCGCGATCCAGTAGGATCACGCCTGTTTGCCGCAGTAAGCCGAATGCCCAAGTGCCGACAAGCAGAGCCCCCACAATGCCCATTACCGGGTCGAGCCAGCTCCAACCAAGCAGCCAGCCGCCGGCCAGCGCCAGAATCGCTAACACCGATGTCGCGGCGTCAGCCAGGACGTGCACATAGGCGGAGCGCAGGTTCAGATCGTGATGCTTGTGGTCGCCGTCACCATGCGCGTGCGCGGCATGATGGTGGCCGTGATCATGTCCGTGTCCATGATCGTGCGCGCCGCCCAGGATGAGCGCGCAGGCAATATTAACTAGCAGTCCGATGATCGTGACGGCCATCGCCTCCTTGTAGTGGATGGCTTGCGGCGTAATCATTCGCTCGACGGAGCTAAACACCATGAGCGCGGCGATGCCAAGCAGGAAGACTGCGCTCGCAAAGCCGGCCAGCACCTCGATTTTCCAGGTTCCGAAGGCAAAACGTGCGTCGTTGGCGTAACGGCGAGCGGCGGCATACGCAAATGCACTAAGCCCGATGGCTAACGCATGGGAACTCATATGCCAGCCATCGGCCAGCAGCGCCATGGAGTTGAACCAGAGGCCCGCCGCGATTTCCACGAACATCATTGCGGCGGTGATCAGCATGACGAGCCGGGTACCCCGTTCTGCGGCGTGGTTGCCGGTATCGAATACGTGAGAGTGGGTCCACCGGGACAGATTTTGAGTTTGCATGGTGATGGTTGGGAACGGGCTGTCCGCTCTGGCAGCATCCGTCCTTACTTGAAATAACTGCGAACAACTTCGATGAGCACCTCACGGGCATCGCCTTCACCTTCGTTCTTGCCGGGCTCGGCATCAACAAGGTGGCACCGGATATGCTCTTCCAGCACGACAGCTAATAGCCCGTTCATGGCGCCGCGACAGCTTGTGATTTGCTGCAAGACGTCCAGGCAACCCTTTTCTTCCTCGAGAGCACGCTCAATGGCATCGATCTGCCCACGAATGCGGCGCACGCGGTTGATGAGTTTTTGCTTGTCGTGGATGATGTGACTCATGGCAGCTGTGTATAGGATAGGGGAGTATCCTATCAGATTCTGGTGGCCGCGAAATTTCCACAAAGGCCGAAGGGGGAAGGGGCAATTAGGGCGTGCGGCCGCATTGAGATGTGATGAGGCCTTTGGTGAAAGGCTTGCGCGCCGCGTCGGCTTCCACAGCAATGGCAAGTGATTTCCGTCGTTCCAAACGCGGATCGCTTCGCAATCGGCCTGCAGCTTGTCCAGATCGCCGTGCAGCGCCAGCAGCTCGCGCACGCGCTGCTCGGTACGGGCGTCGTTCAGGCCTTCGGCCAGAATGCCGAGGACCAGCTCGAGCGCGGCGACCAGCTCTTCGCACAATTCGCGCGTAGGCCGACGGCGATCAACGCCCGGCAAAAACGACCACAGGCTGCAGCTTCAGCACTGGGCGGGCGCTCAGCGCCGCGGCGACGATGCTCACCACCAGGACCATCAATCCCCCAAGCAGCGGCGTAAACCACATGATGCGAAACGGGAAGCCGGCCATGACAGCAAACTGGCCGAGAATGCTGCACAGGCCAACGCCCAGACCCGTACCGATCAACGCACACAGGCCCGCTTGCGCGAAGACCATGGACAGCAACATGCGTGGTGTGGCGCCCATCGCGCTGAGCACGGCGTAATGCCGCTGGTTTTCCTGGGTAAACATGTAGAGCATGATGCCGGTGACGCCAAAGCCGACGGACATGGCCATGGTGAGCATGGCCGCGATGTCACCCACATCCTCCGAGTTCACCAGGATCCAGCGCACGGTGTCGGACTTGAAATCCGCGGAAGCCCGCGCGCGCAGGCCGGTATTGGCTTCGATGCGCGATGCCAGCGCCCGGGCCGATACGCCGGGGCTCGCGGTGACCAGAACGAACGTCATCTGGCGCCGTTCGGGAGGGAGGATGCGGATGGCGTTGGCCAGGCTCATGTAGAGCAGCGGTCTGGGTGGGTACCGCGGCAGGCCGTCGGAGCGACCAGCGATCACCACGCGACGATCGTTGACAAGCAGCTCATCGCCGGCGGCCAGTTCACGCGTGGGTGCCTGAAGGTGCGGCCCATCGGGCGGCCATTGGTCCGTCTTGTGCACAGGCGTCGCGAGCTTGTCGCTCGTGCCGCCGGCGTCGGCGATCGCGGCGTCGGGTGTGCGCAGCGCCATTGGCGAGACGCCATCCCGTATGAGCGGAATGCCTGGCAGTGAGGCTTCATCGACGCCAATGATCTGGAAAGGCTGGAAGCGGCCATTCGGAAAACGCGCCTGGACCGATCCCAGCACCAGCGGCACGGCCGATTGCACACCCGTGACGCTGCGCACACGATCCAGTGCCGCCCAGGACATGTTGGTCGTCAGTTCCACGGATTCCACCGCAGGCTCCATGACCCAGACGTCGGCCGCGCTATTCTCACTGATCAGTGAGAATCCCTGCGTCATGAAACCCGTGAAGTACGACGCGGCAAATGTCACCAGGAACGACGTGAACGTGATCCCCGAGATCAGTCCCGCATATTTGGCGCGATCTCCCAGCAGCATCTTGAGGGCAATATAGACCATGGAGTCCCGGATCCTTGCCCCGACGGGCGTGGCGCTTGCGGCGACGCAAGCGGGTTGGCGTTCCAGCCACCGCCGAGCGCCTTGTACAAGGCGACCAAGCCGAGCGATGTGGTGGCGTCGCTCTGCGCCAGGTCGCTTTGCGCCTGGAACAGGCTGCGCTGCGCGCTGAGCACGTCGCGGAAATCGGTCAAGCCGCCGATGTAGAGGTCGCGCGCGTATGCCGTGGCACGTTGTTCCGCAGTGAGCGCCCGGGCGAGCGCGGCGCGGCGCGCCTGCTCGTGCCGGTAGGCGGCCATCGCGTTCTCCGCATCCTCGATGCCGTTCAGTATGGCTCGCCGGTATGCGATGAGCGCCTGCTGTTGCTGCGCATCGCGCACCTCGATCGTGGCGACGATCTGCCCACCCCGGAAGATCGGCCAGGTAATCGATGGGCCGATCGACCAGAGTGCGCTCGCGCCCGAAAAGAAGTTGCCCGCGGCCACGCTTGCCAGTCCCACCGTGCCCAGTAGTGAAATCTTCGGGTACAGGTCCGCCACCGCCGCCTCGCGTCGCGCATAGGCCGCGGCGACCGCACGTTCGGCACTTCGGATATCGGGGCGCTGGCGCAACAGGTCCGAGGGGAGTCCGATGGGCGGCTGCACAGAAGTCGTTGGGAGCGACGCCTCGGTCCGCAGTTCCTCCGCCAAGGCACCAGGAGGCTCGCCGATCAGCACGCCAAGTCGATGCAGCGCTCTCTTGTAGGCCGTATCGAACGCAGGCAACTGCGAGGCTGTGCTTTCCGCCAGAGCCTCTGCACGTTCCACGTCCAGGTCTGCCGCCATGCCCCCGGCGCGGCGCGCACGCACCAGCGCCAGGGCATCCTGCTGGGCCGCCAGGCTTTCGCGCGCGATCCGCCTTTGCTGTTGAGCGCCTCGCAGCTCGATGTAGTTTCTGGACACCTCGGCCAGCAGCGACAGCAGGACGGCGTCATGATCGTACACGGCAGCTTCGACGTCGGCGCGCGCCGCCTCGGCGGTGCGTCGCGTGCCACCAAACAGGTCGATCTCCCACTTCGCGTCGAATCCGGCCTGAAACAGGTTTTCGGGTTGTCCCGGCGGCTCGACTTCACCGCTCTGCAGTACGCGCAGCGCGTTCGGTGAGTTCTGGCTTTCCTGCTCGCGTGCCACGGATGCCCTGGCACCGATCGATGGGGCGAGCGCCCCACTTGCGATGGCCCGCTTGCCGCGCGCTTCACGCACGCGGGCCTGCGCGAGCTGGAGGTCCAGATTGGCACGCCGGGCACGCTCGACAAGGCGATCGAGTTCTGGATCGTTGAACGTCGTCCACCATGGCGTATCGGCGTTTTGGGCAGGCGTGTGGCTGTCGGCCGCCTCGCTCCAGCGCGCCGGCACGTCCGGCGCCGGCGGTGCATGGTCGGCCGTCACTGCACAACCCGCCAGGGCTACGGCGAGCATGCCCGGGACGACGATGCGACGTTGCCAGGTCGTCATGGTGCGTGAGCGCCGGGTTGCGCGGCGGCGGGTGTCGCGAGCGGGGGCGCCGCGATGAACACGTCGACCTGCTGGCCCACGTACGTACCAGGCAGCGAGGCCGGCTCAAAGCTGTAGAGCACCTGCAGCACGCGCGCGTCGGTGCGCTCCGTGCTGCTGCCGCTCAGGGCGGTCTTCGGTATCACGTAAGGGTCGATGCGTTCGAAACGCAGCGCGGTGTGCCGGCCAGTGGTGCCGCGAACGAATATTTCCGCGGCAGCCTCGGGCCGCACGCGCCAGGCATCGAACTGGTCGATATCGACGCGCACATAGAGCCGCGTATCGTCACCGATCACCATGAGCGGCGTCGCCAACGCTCCGCTTTGGGCAAACTCCCCGGGCCGCAGGTTGACTTGCAAGACCTTGCCTGGCGCCAGTGCACGAATTGTACGGCGCTGGGATTCCAGTCTTAATTGCTCGATCTGCGCCTTGGCCGTTGCCAAGGCGGCGGCGCTGATGGCGACGGCGGAACGGCGATTGCTCAGTTCTTCGGTACTGATGGCGCGTGGGTCGGGCACGCTCTCCGCCAGCCTGAGCTGGGTCCGGGCCTGTTCGGCCCGGGCATCGGCTTCTCTTTCCCTGGCCAGCGCGGGGATCATCTGCGCCTGCAGATCGCGATCATCGAGTGCGAAGAGCGGGTCGCCGGCCTTCACGTGGTCGCCCCACTTGACGAAAATGGTGGCGACAATCGCGGACACCGGTGTGCCGACCGCAATATTCCCGCTGCTGGCCTCGATGAGACCGCTGCCGGCCACATACGACGCAAACGTCGGCCGGGGTGGCGGCACCACCGGCCCGGTTTTGGGCGACGGGCCGTTCTCCAGGACTACTGCCACCACGACGGCAATCACGCCAGCCAACGCAAACACTGGCAGGAGAAGCTTGCGGATCATTGTGCGGCCCCGGTTGGCGTCGAACCGCTGATATCGACGATTCGCCCATCGTCCAGGTGCGCGATGCGATCGGCGAACTCAAAGATGCGGTTGTCGTGTGTGACGACGATGAGTGCCCGCCCAGGCGCCTGGGCTTGTTGCTTGAGTAGCGCCATGACGTGATGGCCGGTTGAATGGTCGAGATTGCTGGTCGGTTCGTCGCAAATGATCAGCGCCGGCTCATGTACCAGCGCCCGGGCAATGGCGACGCGTTGCTGCTGGCCACCGCTGATCCTTGTCGGCAGCACGTGGGTCCGGTCGCCAAGGCCGACGCTGTTCAGTACATCTTGTGCCTTGGCGATCGCCCCCTTGCGTACCGCGCCCTGGATCAGCAGCGGCACCGCCACGTTTTCAGCGAGTGTGAGCGATGGCAGCAGATTGAATGACTGGAAGACGAAGCCAATCGATTGGCCGCGGAAGCGGGCACGTTCATCGGCGCGGCATTGCTGAAGATCGTGGCCGAGCACGAGGCACTCCCCGGCGTCCTGATCCAGCATGCCGGCAATGACCGAGAGCAGCGTGGTCTTGCCGCTGCCCGAGGGGCCCACCAGCATGAGCAATTCGCCGTGGTGGATGTCGAGATCGATGCCGCGCAGGGCGGGCGTGCGTGCATCCCCCGTCCCATAAGCCTTTTCTAGGCCTCTGCAACGGACAGCGACCGGGTTCGACTCTGCTGGGTGGTGTTGGGGCGGAATGGTAGACATGCGTAAGATCGGGCGGGCTGCCCACGGCGGGTAACGTGCCTTGCACATCATTTGCCGAAGGTTCGCCTCGCATACTACGCAGGTCGTTGTGAATTTTTCGTCAAGACCGCGCTGACGCACCAACGGGAAGCAGTCCGACAATCACGCAGGTACCCCGGTCAAGCTCGCTGTGCAGTTCAATCGGCCAGCCGTAGTGGTCGCAGATCTTCTTCACGATCGCCAGTCCAATGCCGAATCCGTGTACCCGGGTTTCCTCCGGTCCCGCTTGGTAGAGCCGTGTGAAAACATGCGGTAGGGCCTGCGGGGCGATACCCGAGCCGGTATCCTGGACGCGCAGCTCGCCGTCGCCATACGAGAAGCGAATCTGTCCGTGCGCAGTATGGCGGACCGCATTGTCGATAATGTTCGACAGCACGATCGCAAGCGCGGCGCGGTTTGCCGTGACGTGCAGTTCGGGGTCGACGTCAAGCACCATGTCGATCCCATTGGCAGTTGTCCGATTTACAAACGGCGCCAGCGCGATTTCAATCGCGCCCCTCAGATTGACCGCCTCCTGGTGCCCCGCCGGTGTCTCTCTTGCCAAAGTCAGCAGAGCCTCGACCATGTCACGCATGTGATCGGTCGCCTGCTCGATCTGGCGAATTCGAGCACGGGATCGGTCGCCGATCGACGCGTCATGGTCGAGCAGCTCGCAACTTGTCTTGATAACGGTAAGCGGCGTGCGGAGTTCATGGCTGACGTTGCCGGTGAATGACTTCTCGCGCTCTACCATGTCGGCCATCCGTTGGTGGTAGGCGTTGAACGCATCGGCCAGTTCGGCAACTTCCGCTTCGTCGTATCTGCCCGGGTTGATAGACACGGTCTCGCCAAGCCGAAGCGCCCTGACCTGCTGCGCCAGACTTGATACCTGGCGGACCAGCACGCCTGACAGGCCGTATGCGAGCCAGATTGTCAGGATGGCGACGAGGCCGGTGCCGGTCATGAGGGAGTTGATCACAAGCTTGAATCGCCGCTCATAGGCATTGAAATCGTAGACTCTGTATAGCCGCGCGGCATCGAACTGGAGGACGGCGACGTGGATTTCCTGGCCATCGACAATTATCTCGTGCGTGCCGACCGGCAGATTCTTGACCGTGGTGGGCAGCCGGGCGGGCGCGCGGCCCGCTCTGGAGATGTAGCCGCTGATCTCCGCATCGAACGGCGGCCGCAGTGCCGGATCACTCCGGTACGACTCCAGCGTGTTCGCGATGTCGTCATGGATCAGTGCATCGATCAGCCGCTCTTCCTGCGCTTCGGCGAGCGTCTTGACGCCCAGGGCCTGGGCCACGAGCAGCAGGATGGTCAGCACCGAGAAGACCAGCGCGACCTTGAAGCGCAGGCTACGGCGCGCTTGCATCGCCCACCGTCAGCCGGTAGCCGAGACCATGCACCGTCTCGATGAGGTTGGCCTCGCCCTCGGCGCACAGCGCGCGGCGCAGCGTGTAGACGTGCGCGCGCAGCGTGTCACTGTCGCCGAGTTCTTCCCCCCAGACTTGCGTCTCAAGTTCGACGCGGCTGAACAACCGGTTGGGCGATTGCATCAGGATACGCAGCAGTTGCAGGGACTTGGGTGGCAGCTTGACGGCACGGCCATGGCGCTCGACGACCAGCGTGGCCAGGTCCATGCGGACGTCGCCACAGCAGAGGACGGTTTGCGCGACCTGTCCCTTGTAGCGCTTGATCAATGCGGCGAGTCGCGCGCCCACTTCCTTGAGCGAGAACGGCTTGACCAGATAGTCGTCGGCCCCGTGGGCGAAGCCAACGAGCTTGTCGTCGAGTGTGTCCTTGGCCGTCAGCATCAGGACTGGCGTGTCCCGATGTGCCTCCTCCCGCAATTGGCGACATAGCGTCAGGCCATCCATCCCTGGCAATGCAAGATCCAGCAGGATGGCATCCCATGGCTGAGACAGTGCAAGTTGCAGTCCGGCGGGGCCGCTCGATGCCATGTCGACGACATAGCCGGCACCCTCAAGGTAGTCATAGAGGTTGGCAGCGATGCTGGCGTCGTCTTCGATAATAAGTACCCGCACGATGTTGACTCCCAGGCCGCGAGCGTGTGAAAGGGTCGAAATGCAGAAGCTATACCGACTGCCCAGTTCAAGCGAGCAGCGAGTTCTGCGTCTTGCCCCTGCAGTATGCACCACGCTCGCCATCGACCCGGCAGTGGCTTGCCGGACTATGAGAGGCCATCCGGGAAGAACAGTAGCGGGACGTTTGCACCGACTCCGCCAGTCGATCATTGGGGGCAGCGGAAGACCGAGTTCCGCAGCCATCTGCCAGGACCGGCTGCGTAGGGCGGAAGACCGGCGGCGATGCATAGGACCCAGGACTGCAGATCTCAAAGTCCGCCACTCGGCCAACGCGGCCGTCCAACGGCTTGGGGGTTGGATGCTCGACATTGGTCGGGTGCGGCCCGATGCCGGGCGCAACCCGATAGTTCCCTAGCCGCGCCTGTTACACGGCGGTACCGCGCTAACATTTTGACAACACCTCCGGCATCCAGCCGCTCCTACATTAGCGCCAGGAGGGCAACATCATGCGTAGCACCTTGGCCGCCTGCGTCGTGGCAGGTATCGCAGTCGCTGTGTCAGGCACAGCACACGCCAGAGTCGACGTGGACATCGGCATTGGCGTCCCCGGGTATGCCGTCGTGGCGCCGCCACCGCCGGTCTATTACGAACCCGCACCGGTCTATGCCGTGCCGCCCGCGCCGGTTGTCGTGGCGCCCGGCTACTACGATGACTGGCAGGCGCGTCGCGCGTGGCGAGAACAGCAGTGGCGCGAGCGCAGATGGCGGGAGCGGGAATGGCGGGAGCGGCATCGCGAATGGCGCCGCTGGCATGACGACTACGATGACTGACGGGCCGTAGGGAGCCGGTGCGATGTCGCCGGTGAAATCGCATTGGCACCGGCATGCTAGCGTGCGTTGCGGTGTCCCCGGGACAGATGCCACCAGAACGGCAACGCCAGCGACAGGCCTGCAATCCAGTGCATCCATTCGGCCAGGCCACGCAGCAAGTCACCGTTGAAATAGTAAAGCCCGTAGCCACTCACCAGCAGCAGGCTCAAGGCGAAGCCGAACACGCCGCCGGCAATGCGGTTGCGGCGCCGTGACCACGCATGGCGAATATGAGCGGACCAGATGGTGCCGACCAGGAACGTGGCAGCCAACGCTGCCGCGCCATGGAGTTTCATGTTCCATGCCAGCCATGGAGCCTGAGCCTCGGGATCAGCAACTGACCATCGCACCACCAGCCACGCAATGCCGGTAACGAGCAGCAGCGTGAACACCGCGTACAAGGCCCAGCGGCGTTGCCGCGCAATCCTGAATGCCTGGCGGGGCGGATGCGGCAGGAAGTGCGGTTCTGACATGGGCTGGCGAATCGAGTGAGGTGCTAGGCACGGGCAGGCGCCAGTGTGCCATCCCGGTAAAGCAAGGTACAGGCATGGTAGCGAGCGAGTAGCGGATGCTCGGGGTCGCGGCACAGCAGGACGACCTTGGTCAGCGCATCGGCGTGCATGCATGTCGGCGCGAGCACGGTGGCGCCGGCGTCTGGCGGCAAGCCTCGTCCCTGTCCCGTGCCAGGGGTGCCTGGACCACCCGTGATGCGTGGCGCAGCGCCGGCTTCAGGCGCCAGTCCGCCCACCGCCGAACTGGCCAGCGCAGCATTGGCGAGCGTCACCACCCGCGCAATGCGCGCCGGCTCCCCTGGTTCGCGCAGCGCGACCTGGACAGGCTCGATACCGGCATGGCGCATGTCGCCGCCTGCATTGACCAGCGCCAGTTCCGCGTCCTCCCCGACTTCCCCGCCCATGATTGCGAGCATGGCCTCGATGGCGCAGTCCACGGCATACCCCTTGGCAATGCCGCCGAGATCGAAGTAGACCGGGGCTTGCTTGCTGATGAAATCGCCAGCCATGGTCCACGCGGGCAGCGTGTCCGTGGCCAGGCTCGCGCCAGGCGTACAACTGAACCGCCCGCCGCTGGCGGACTGCAATTCGGCCCCGAGGGCCAACACCGAAGCGGTGGCGGTGTCCACCTGCACCGGCTGCCCCACCGGCGCGGCGTTCAAGCGGCTGATGTCGCTCGCGGGTTCGAACCGGTTCATCAGTTGCTGGACGCGCGCAACCGCCGCAAAGCCGGCTTCCACGACGCGGGCGGCGGCGCGACCGCGCGCTTCAATTTCCACCAGCGTGCCGAGCAATGGCCGAGCCCGGCGGCACCGGTCTGGCCTCTCGATCCCGGGCATGCTGTGTCCTCAGGACGGCTTGCCGGCGAGCGTCATCTGCGCCATCACGGCAATGCGCCGCACGCCATCGGTGATATGCGTGCACGACAGGGTGGCGCCGCTGATGTTCGCGATGTCATCGCCGATACGCAAGGGCGAACGGGCGGACTTGCCGGCAAACTGGCTGCGCCATGGCTTGTTGCGAACTTCGAAGCCATGGCTTTCGCGGTACGCCAGGATCTCGACGTCGCGGATTTCTCCATTCGGATTCAGCGCCACCGCATAGTTGATCAGTTCGAACTTGCCGATCACCGCGTCGGCCACCACATAGCCGAGCAGGGTGGCACCCTGGCGCGCTTCCCAGATGCGCCACGCGCCCGGCCGCGCGGGCCCGCCGGCACGGTCGGCAAGCTGTCGCAGCTGATCGGCACTGAGCGCCACCACGATCGGCACGAACTCGCTCGCCTCTGCGAACATGAGCTTCTGGCTTTCCGCGGCACTCATGTATTCGGTGGCGTGTACCTGCGTCACGACAAAACCTGCCGACATTGTGGCGGCGGCGCAGACCAGCATCGCCGGAGCCGGCCGGTAGTACGTTCTTGGCATGCTTGCCCTCCTGCTCGTATCGGGCCGAACCGCTTTAGAAATAGACCCCCAGACCAAGGTCGAAGCGGTTGAAGTTGTGGTTCGTGCGGAACCATTGATAGTCCATCTTGAACACGACATTCGGGTTCAGGTAGAAGTTCAGGCCAGTCGTCCAGACCGTGTCGTAAGGCTTGGCGAAGGTGGCGCCGTCAGCGGTAACCGGCCCGCTCGGCGTTGCCGAGAAGCCCGGAGCAATGCCGTCGTACTTGGCCCCCATGTTGTAGCGCTCATAGCGGACGAAAGGCACGGCGCGGTACTTGTCGTGCTGCCAGACATTGTAGGCGGCCTGCATGTACCAGCCATAGAACGACGCGGGCATGGGGTTGGCTGCGCCGGGGAACTGTGCATTGACCTGAGCCGTGTTGCTGATATGGCCCTGGGCGTACAATGCCGAAAGGTCCCATTTGCCCGGCGTCCAGCGTGCATGGGTTTCCCAGAGCGTGGCGCGCTGGCTCCCGGCGCCTGGTGCCGGATTGGCATTGCCGGTGAAGATCGAGCCGCCGAGCAGCAGCCCTGGCACGCCACGGTAGTTCAGTGACAGGTATTGCGAGGCGTTCTTCGCATTGGCCAGGCTCATTTCCTGGTGGGTCGCCTGCATCGGCCCGATGCCATTGGTCTGCAATTCCAGTGCGGAGTTGTAGAGCGGCGTTTCCGGAGTGAAATTCCACTTGGACAGGTCCAGGCCGGTGGTAAGGCCGACGTTCCAGTCGAGCCCGAAATCCGTGTTTCCGTGCAGCGCAAAGCCGCCCTCGCGCCAGGTGGTGGGGATGATCAGGGTCTCGATGAAATTGCGGTAGACACCATAGTATGCCGTCGGCTCATGATGCTCGTTGAGCAGGCCCACCGGCATCAGGAACACGCCAGCGGTCATGCCCACCTTGTCGGTGAACATGTGATCGACATAGAACTGTTCCACTTCGAATTCACCGGCGTCGGACGACGAAGCAATCGCATGCTCTACCTCGAACTCCGAGGCAAAGCGCGTCTTTTCGTCGAAGCGGTAGCCGAAGCCGAACACCGCACGGCCCAGGTCCGCGCGCGTGTCATTGGTGTTGCGGCTCGGCCGCGAATAGTTGATCTCGCCATAGCCGAACACGCTCAGGTTATCCAGCGGTGAAGGCTTCGCAGCCACCTGCTGCAAGCCCTCCTGCGTGGCCTGGATCTGCGCGACCTGGGCGGTCTGCGCTGCTTGTTCCTTTGCCTGCGTCTGCTGCTGGGCGGCCAGGGTGGCGTTCTGCGCTTTCATCGCACGCAGTTCGGCCTTCAAGGCCTCGAGCTGGCTCGCCATGTCGTCGACCTTGCGCTCGAGTTGCTGCACCACTGCGGCATTGCCGCCGGCCGTGGCGGCGAACGCCGGCGAGCCGGCCGCGGCAAGCACCGCGGCGGCGATCATGGTTCTCTTCATTTCTCTCCCCCTTTGCTGGATTCCGATGTGTCTTGTGTTTATTTGCCCGCCGTGCCGGCACGCGTCGCCGCAATACTGTCCGCGCTGGCGTTGCACTGGGCCGGTACGCGATAGGTCGCCGGATTGGCGGGATCAAAGCCATCCGTCAGGGTGCAGAGGAAGCGCACCAGGTCGGCCATCTCGCTGTTGGTGAGGGTCGGCGCCAGGCCCGGGATGTATGGCACCTCGCTCACATTGACATTGCTGCCGTAGGCTGCGGGCAGGTCGTTGTAGCTGACGTCGGGCGAGCCATCCGCCTTGGTGTACCAGCGCGCCGGGTCGGTATCGCGGGTGATGTACCACGCCACCACTTCCTGCAGCGTGTCGAACACGCCGTTGTGGAAGTAGGGACCGGTCAGCGCGATATTGCGCAGCGTGGGCACCTTGAAGCCGCCGCAACGCGACGTGCTACGGGCAAGATCATCGCGCAGCGGGCCGCACAGGCCGAGGTCGTAATAGTCGTGGTTGGGCTCGCCCAGCGCGGTGCCGTTCTTCGGGACATAGTCCAGCGTGTTGCCGTCGATGTTGGCCGGGATCTTCCAGTTGCGCGGAATGCCGACGTTGTCATAGCTGAAGTCGGTGAACAATGCCGGCGTGGCGGCAGTCGGCGTTGACACGTGGCAAGACGTGCAATTGCCCTTGGCCGGGTTGTTGAAGAGCGCCAGGCCATTCAGCTCCTGCGGCGTAAGCGCTGTGGCGCCTTTCAGGTAGGCGTCGTACTTGCTGGAGAACTGGTGAAAGACGGGGTCTTCCTTCTGGTACTGGGCCAGCGCTTGGCCGATGTTGTGCAGTGCGGCGGTAGCGTCCTGCACCGACGCCTTGCCGAACACCGCGGTGAATTCATCGAGGTAAGGCCGCGTGAGCAGGCGGCCGAGCAGTTCTTCCGGCGAGGCGTTTGCCATCTCGAATGGCGTGAAGAATGGCTTCTCGGCCTGGTCGGCCAGCGACGGGGAGCGGCCATCACGGAAGAAGCCGCCAATGGCTTTGCCGTCTGCACCGATGCTGAAAGCGGGCGTGAAATGGTTGTAGGCCAGCGCCGGCGTGTTGCGCAGTCCGGGTAGGTCCATGTTGGGGCCGCCCAGGGGCACGGCAAGCCGATCGTCACCGGCAAAGGCGCGGCTGTCGACGTGACAAGTGGCACACGACTGCTTGCCGGACGCAGACAGTGCCGTATCGTTGAAGAGCTTCTCGCCCAACTGCGCCATGGCGGAAAGCTGGCCTGCGGCTGGCGCCTGCGTGGCCTGCGAGTTGCCGCCGCTGTCGCCGCCGCCTCCGCACGCGCCGACCGTCAATGCACAGGCCATGGCCGCCATGAGAGCCGCCAAGGTCAATCGGCGACGCTTGTTTCCTCCATTGCCACGCC
Organism: Cupriavidus sp. 86D6; assembly: GCF_057815095.1. NCBI lineage: Bacteria > Pseudomonadati > Pseudomonadota > Betaproteobacteria > Burkholderiales > Burkholderiaceae > Cupriavidus > Cupriavidus sp. 86D6. Next base: position 48,353 of record NZ_JBYPSB010000011.1, read on the forward strand.
GCGTGTCGCGGCCCATTTTTGTTGTCATGTCCCTGTTTTCGCTGCTGCGCCGCGTCGTTCTGTACCAAGCGAACCGCTCGGCATCACTAATGCGAATGATTCGCGTTGCGCATTATAGGAGGGCCGCAATGAAACAGGCGCAGGAGGTCACGTTTTAATTGAATTAGTGTTGCAACAGCGCATCGCTTGATCGGCAGGATAGTCAAGCAAATTAGGATTTATATGTCAGCAAAATAAGACACGCACCCAACAGATATGGCGACCAATGCGCAAATTGATCGCCATGGGCCAAAGCCAGGCAAATCGTCGACCAACGTCTCGCGTCGCCTAAAATTCCTACCATGTTGGGCCACCCTCGAAGGAGTCGCGATGTCACTAGTCGCTTTGGGCCGTTTCCAAGCCATAAAGGACATGAATGGTGGATCTTGGCGTGTCCATGAGGTGCGATTTAGTCGTGAAGGCGTAAGAATCCATTTTGGATGGCCTATCACAGCACAGTGCGGCCGCGGTGGATGTGGCGCTCCACGTATCATCATGACAAGCGAACTGGCTTCCTACTTATCCTCTCGCCGCTACCAACTGGGAAGCATCGATCTTCCGATTGGAGATTCATCGGTGCGAAGATTGGTCCGCAGGCTTTCGCTTTGATCCGGCAGCTCATCGCGAAGAGTGAGGCAGGCATCGAGCCCGAGATCTTGAGCCCGTCCTGTCCCCCTGAATTCAGCCGGGTGGTGATGTGGGAATCGGATCAATTCGCTGCGAAGTATTGCTTGTGGATGTGAGGCGGGTAGATGGGAATGCCATTGTGAAAATGGACATCCCCGGAACTTCAGATGAGCGACGGTTTATGACCGACTTCAGGCGGCCAACGGGAGGCGTCGGTCGGCGCTACCAGACTGCGGACTCAACCGGTCGATGCAACGGATTGATGGAATCGTGCCGCAGGCGACGGCCATGATTGAAGGGCTGCCTGCCGTACCCGACCCGTTACCGCCCTTCGATTCCACGTTGTGTCAAAGGCAGCTTTCTCCGCGTTCGAGCTGCCTTCGGGGCATGGCAGGTGCAATGGAAGTCGACGAATCTTTGGCACGGTCCGCAATTGACCTGGCCACGAGCTTATACACTGCCGAGTAGCGTTCCATTCCCTACCCGCACGCGCTGCCCCACGCCGACATCAGGTTGCTGGTGGTAGGTGACGACACGACTCGAACCGTCTTCCATACGGACGCGCACCTGATACTCCGTGTCGGCGCGCACGCGCTGCTCTACCATGTTGCCCGCCACGCCGCCGCCGAGGGCGCCGAGAACCGTTGCCACGATCCGACCATTCCCTCCGCCAATCTGGTGGCCCAGCAGGCCACCGGCTACTGCGCCGCCGGCCGCGCCCAGGCCGGTGCCTTGGCCGGGCTGCGTGATCGGCGTAATGGCTTCGACTGTGCCGACGTCTTGGCTAGCTGCTCTCCTTTGTTGCCGCTCGGGATAGTTGTGCGGCCCGGGATTGTAGTCCGGCGTGGAGGAGTAGCGCGCGGCGGTCCGACCTGGATGAGACACTTGATAAATTCGCGGCCTGGGCGAGGCGGGCGTCGCGGGCTGAGCCGCGACTGCGGCCGTGGGTCCCGTGGGCGCCAGCGCGGCAGACGTCGCAGAGGGTGTGCCAGCGCTGCCGTGGGCTGGCGGCAGGAGACCGGTCATCGCTGCGACACCCACCATGCTCACGACGATGACGGCGCCCGCAGCAGTAGCAATCAGCGGATGCAAACGATTTGATTGTTGGCTCGCGTTTTCCATTTCGGCCTCCGAAGTGAGCAAGCGTTGTTCTTCGGAGTCAGTGTGGCCGACCGGGGAACGCGCGTGGTATCCGGTTGTAACAAACTTCGGGAGCGAGGGCGTTGGCACGTTTAAAAAAGGCCCGGAGACTCAGAGCCCTGGGTCTCGCCAAGGCCCGCCAAGAAAGGCTTCGCTGGCGGGATGGAGAGGCAGGAGGCCTGAGATTAGACGTGGAAAATTTTACCGATGCTTACACTCAGATGCGACGGTGGCGTGGAATCCCGCTCAACTTGCAGCAATGTCCCACCATTGTGACCGCGTACATTGCAGTTGGAGCGTGGGCACTAGGGCTCCTCGGCGTGGGTGTTCCCCGGCAGGCTGAGGGCCAAATTTTCACCTCCGCGGCGGGCCTTCTGCTTTGGCTTTCCAGCGAAATAGCTTGGCACTGGCGAGGAGTTACGTAGGTCCAGGCGTCCAAATCAGGTCATCCAAGGTGTGTGAGGCTAGGCTCCCCCTTGAGGCGACGAAGGCAAGGAGGCCTTGGATGCGATGTACGAGTGACCGGTAACTGGCGAAAAGGCGACAAGCTAATGTCAGCATCGCGCCCGAGCTGAATAGCGCTTCATGCGCCGACAAGCGCCGACCGGCTCTCGCCTCAAGCTGTGCGCCATGATGCCGGTGAGTTCTGACTTGTCGCACTCGGCAGCAGCCGGTGCGCGTAGCGTGCAATCGGGAAATCGAAAGTACCACGCAAATTGATGCCTTCCAGACGAGTCGGCGCAATCTGTCGCAGGTCCTCGGCGCGCATGGACTCGCCGCCGATGGCCTCAATCGCGTCCAGCGCCCGTTGCATGTGCAGCGTGTTCCAAGCCATCACGGCATTGGACAGCAAAGTCAGGGCCGACGAGACCGCCGCCAGCGACGCATCGTGGCGGGTCAATTCCAGGGGAATCTTGCCGTAGTGGATGGCCCGCTGCACCGTGTGAACCGCCTCGCCGCGGTTCAAGGCATGCTGCATCTCATGGCGGAACGGGGGATTGGTGAAATAGTCGATGAGGAAGATCGTGCGAAACAGCCGCCCGAGATGTACGCCAGCTTCATAGACGGGTTGACCTTTCGCCGCTGCGCCGAAGCGCATCAGCGCCTGGACTGCCGTACATTGCCCGCTTTGCACCGAGGCCGCAATCCGGACCAGCTCGTCCCAGGCACGTTCGATCAAGACCAGACGGACATCCGCGTCCGCCACTGCAGCCAATTCCGCCGGTATCTCGTGATCCTTGGGCACATGCAGGCGGCGATCGCGCAGGTGGGCAAGCCGCGGGCAGAGATCGAAGCCAAGCAGCCGTGACAGGCTCATGGCGAAATCGGTGTAGCCATGGGTATCGACCGCTAGTTGTGCCACGTCTTCCGATCCGCTCTGGCGGATGACGCCCTCAATGGCGGCGCCGGCCTGCCGCTCGTTTAGTAGGATCGGCTGGTCATAGAAGATGCCCCAGCGGTCCCGGACATGCGTGTACATACCGAGCGATGCCGTGCGCCGGCGCGGATCAGCCCGTGCCTGCCAGACTGTGCGCGTGGTCTCCAGCGACATCATGTCCGACGACGCCAGATCGGCGCGTCCCCAGTGCTGGGCGATCGGGTGCTGATGCATGAAGATCAGGACGGCATCGGCGGCCTGGCGCAGTTTGCGCTCGTCCGCGATGCGATGCATCATTTGCCGGATCGCGCTGGGCGACAGCTCCGGTACCATCCGTGCGAGGTCCGCCGCCGACATTGAGGTGCCGTGCGCCAGCACTGCAGCGTAGACCATCAGCAGCTCGCTGCGCGAATGCGGTTCCCGACCCAGCAGGAGCCAGCTGAAGTGGGTGCTGCTGTCAATCTCCAGCAGGATTTCGGGCAATTGCCCACCGGGGTGCCGCTCGAATAGCGCGCGTCGCAGCGCCTCCACGGAGGCTTCCGGTTTCTTTGCCGTGAGCGGATCGATATGGATCGCGCTATCGATCTTCAACTCCCCACGCTGGACTGCATCGCGTAACCTAGCGAGCCCCGCATCCAGGTGTGCAACCACGGGATCGAGGAATGCCTTGGCGTCCTGCGGCAGCTTGAGATGACCGTAGAAATGGTTACGCCGGGCTTGCCAATCTTCTTTGGGGATTAGTAGGGCCACCTGACTGCGGAAGGCGAAGCTGTGGTCCAGGAAGACCGAGCCATTGCGCAGCGCCACCCGCAGGGCAAACAGCGTCCCCCACTCGAAGGCGGCCAAGGCCCGCTTGCGATCCAAGCCCTCCAATGCTGGCTGCCAGGCGCGTCCCAATCGAACCATCACCCGATCGGGGAGCCAGTCGGCCCTGCGCGCATAGAGCTTGCGCAGTACCGCCATTGCCTCGATCACCGGGTGGGCCGACTGTGCCGCAAATGGCAGATGAACCAATCTGCCCAGCATGGCTCGGGCCTGCCGGTGTCGCGACAGGAGTTGCGCACGGATCAGGCTGGCACGGCTCGATAGATGCTGACCCGCTGCTTCGTCAGCCAGAGTGCTCAGTTGCTGACAGAGCGCATCCCGTGTCAGCGTCTCGTCTGCGACCAGCGCTTTGACCGCGGCAGCGAATTCCCGCAACTTGGTCCCTGGGTCCGGTCGGCCCGCGTCAATTAGGCGTCCGGCATCGTTGACGCATTTGCGAATCCAGTGCCGCAGCATGGACGACAATTGATCCGTGGCCGCGCATAAGGCATAGCGTAAAAAGCAAGCCGATTCCAGGCGGCGGGACTGTTGCGCGACCCGCTTGCTGACCGACGCCGGGCGGTTGGCACAGCGCCGCGCATAGTGCCGCACCACCGCCTCATTGCAGGCCGCCGGCCAACCGCTGTGGATGCCCAGCTTGTACAGGCGGTCGATCTTGTCGAACAACTCGCCCATCTGATGGGTCGAATTGCGTAGCGGGACAGCCCACAGCCATTGTTGTAGGCTCGGCCGGTCGTTTTCTGGCCGCGGTAGCAGGGCACCCCACGCATCGAGGGAGGCCTCGCCGTAGGCCTGCACCAGCGCGTCAGCCAGGGCCGACTCAAATGCCTCTCCGGCCTGGCTGATCAGCCGCTTCAGCGCTCGGTCATGCGGAATCAGGATGCGATGCTCGTAGAGCCAGCGCTTCAACTCGTGCAGCAGGTCACTGCGGCTCGGTTGCCCTGCCAGCCGCTCCTTGAGCCAGCGCGTCACGTAGCGTCGCTGATGCTCTGCCATTGGGCTGAACCCCAGGGCTTGATAGGCCAGCATCTGGTGGTCCACCAAGGTATCGGTGCGCCCGTCATACAGCGCGCTCAGCGTGCCCATGTCCGGCGGCGTGATGCCGAGTTGCGCGCCCACAAAGGCCCAGAGGAATTTGGGCACTTGCTTGTAGGCATCGAGGGTGCGCCCCGTCATGCGGACAAAGCCGATGTGAACGGCACAGGCCAAGCGGTACAAATGGCTGCGCCGCGCGTCGATCAGGGCCCGCTCTTTCGCGGAGAAGGTGAAGAAGGTGGCAAGCTCGAACTCGCTGAGTTCGCGCGGAATCTGCCGCATGCCCAGATACGCCAGTTGCCAGTGATCCATCGCGCTCTCCCAAGCGTAAGACGGACCGCTGAGGTTATCGGCAATGAGACCGGGGCGCAACGTTCCGACACAGTAAGTGCGCTATGAGGCAATCGCATGCAACCGGCGACAGTAGACAGCAACTTATTGATTTACTGGGGTATTTTCCCGGACGCCGCCCGGAAACCCGCGTGAATGCTAGGGGTGGCTACCCCGGTAAATTGCACCGAAATCAAGGGGACGCCTGCATCGGGTCGCCTCGCTGGTCAAACGCTGGATTCTCGGCACGCACCACGGCTCGGTTCAGCCCGAGCATCTGGACGCCTACCTGGACGAGTTCGTGTTCCGCTTTAATCGCCGCACCTCGGGCTCGCGCGGCCTTTTGTTCTATCGGCTGCTCCAACAGGCAGTCGTGACAGCCCCTGTGACGTATGCCGATGTGGTGCACCGCGCTCAGACGGTGTAGCATACGAGCACTGTATATCCATCCAGTGCGTCCAGACTTCTGGAGCTAAGTGGATACCCCTTATATATATACAGTACAGCCGCCGTCATCATCAAGGCCAAAGGTGACTGGTATCTGGTAGCTATCAGATAGCTACAGTTGGTATATAGGGGCCGACTGTTGCAGGGGCCGACACCGCCACATAATAGATATATTGGGGGTTTAAATTGAAGTTATCCACAGGCTGATGCGTTGCATATGTTGCGCAACACTCGGTCAAGGATTTGTTGCGCAATTAGGGATCGCACCACGCAACACCAGCACGGCGCGCTTTTATGCCTTGGGAGGCTTTTCAGGATCGGGCTTGATGGGCGTGATGGTTGCCCGAGGAATGGCACCCAGTGCCTCTAGTTCGAGGCGGGCCTCGGCATAGTGCTCATAGAAGGCTGCCCACTTTTGGAATCCACCCAGTTCGCCTACGACGCGGATCATGGCCAGGTGAGACGCCGTGAGCAGTTCGACCTGTCGTTCGAGCGCAGCAATGCGCAGATCTTTCTCGGCCAGCACCGATGCAGTGCTGGCCGAACTCTGGTGTGGCAGGCGGCGCTGCCAGCGGCGGAACTCGGCTTGCCGCTGCTGGTATTGCGCAAGCAACTGACTACGTGCAGCACTTCGTGTAATGGACGAAGCTGCTTTCAGTGCCGGGTGGTGGCGTACAACGGCCCGCGCCGTGATGGTTTCGTCGCGGGCCAGCAGATCCTCCAGGATGCGAACGAGTTCCGGGTCGTCGAGGGGAGGGGTAGTCGTCAGAGTCTCACCCATCGAGTACTCCAGGTAGCGGTCGGTTGGATAGATCTGGGCCATCAGGGAAGGGCGATTCGCCGGTAGCGCTGGCTAGCAGCTTGCGCACGCCATCGAGACGCACACGCGCATGGGCAATCTGGTTGTCCCGTCCCGGTGTCGTGGAAGGACGCGCTTCAGCATGCGCGAGCGCAGCCGCCAGTTTCCCTTCCAGCCTGGTGAGATACGCGCGATTCTCGGGCAAGTTGGTGGCAGATAGATGCCGGCAGCCAGTGAAGCATTCAAGGTGCTTGGGGCATGGGTCGACCGTGAAGCTGTTCAGGCAGTGGCCATAAGGCGTGGCATGGAAGCCATCGGCTTCTGCTCTCAGATAGGTGAAGGCGGCATCGTCGCCCTCATCCGCCTGGATGCGCAGGAACGCCGCCACGATCGGCCCGGTGGCCTTACCGGCCTGGATCATCTTGGCCACTGTCGTGGCTTTTTCTCCGAGGGAGAGTTCGATCTCCACCGGTAGCTCAATCTGGTCGAGCTGCTCCGCCAGGCTGCGATGGTCATACTCGTAGCTTTGCGCCACGCTTCGCCGGTTGAAGCGCTTGGAGATGATCGTGTCCGCCACGCCAAGCCGGAACAGTTCCGTGTTCTGGAGATGGCGCAGCTTGTGCGACTCCAGGCGTAGCGCACGGTCCTCTGGCGTCTGCCCATATCGGTGGAACAGCGGTTCACCGGAGGGGCGGTCACCGAGCGCATGGCCGATGAAGCTGGGGTCTGGCCGATTCACCGCCATGACACGCGTCACATCGCAGATGCCGTCATCCCGCTCTTCCGCCAACGAGCGTTTGGGATACAGGAACAATAGTTCCCAGCTTGGCAACTCACCAGACATCAGTAGCAGAGGCTCCGTGTCAGAGAGCTTGGTCGGCACCGACGCGCGCAGATAGGCTTCGAGCTCGCCGACCTGCAAACAGGTACGAGCCCACTGCATACGTGTGCCGGGCGGGATCACACTGCCGTCGGGATACCGGAATGACAGCACCGTGCCTTCCGCCAACATGGCCTTGCCGAGACGGTTCAGGTGAACGTATGCCGCCATATCGAGGCGAGGCTGTTGCGCATGACTACCACGTTGGTGATCCTGTATTTCATCGAACAGGGCAACGTCGAAGTCGGCCCGGTAGCGTTCCAGCAGGGCCGCTCGCAACTCACTGTCGACGGCGGCCCAGAAGGGATTGCCCGTCAGGTGAGGGTACAGTTGCGCGGCCGGCACAATGTCGTGTTCGTCGTACCAAGGCAGCAGGCGCCCTGTTTCGGTTTGCTGTCGCAGGGTGCGGCGCAAGGGGGCCGTCAGTGCCGCGCTGCGTTCCAGTGACTCCGTTAGCAAGTCGCGGAACATTTCCGGGACGTACTGCACCTTTTCGAACAACGCTCGACTATCGCTCGTCTCGATCTGCTGCTTTTCAGCGAAGTGGCGCAGCATCATGGCGTCGGCGTAGCCGCCCTGGACCCCAGCCGACTGGCCGCGTTCGTCATAGTAGGTACGGGTGCGTTGCCAGTCCGCGGGCAACAACGTAATCTCGCCAATGCGCAGTCCCGTCACGATCATGGCGCGCAAGCACTGGAAGCGCAGCGTATCGACGAAGCTGCGAGGCGTCTCGGTCATCACGATGCGCACCAGTTCCCAGAAGGCACGCCGCTCCGGTAGCCGTTCGGCACGTTTGCGCTGCTCGAGGCTTTCCCGCAATTCGTCTTCGGACTTCAGGAAGGCCGCACGCTGCCGTGAGGTCGAGGCAGCTTGTGGCCGCACCACTCGTTGGCCGATGGGCCCGGCGTCGGCCAATCGATAGACGTCGAACAGGTTACGCAGAACACCCTCAACCAACTCGCCCAATTTACCGCAGGCTTGCAGGCTACCCGCTAGTTGGATGCCAAGGCTGGCGTCTTCGGTCGTCAGTTGCCAGGGCTCCTTGCCCGGCAAGCACGTTGCGAGCACGCGTAAGGGGCGAATGATGTTGTTGGCGATGTGTCCGGTTGTGTTGCGTCGGACCAGCAACTGCTCCAATGCGGCCGACTTGATCAGATCCTGCCAGGCCGCCGACAGCGGCGCGGCTGACGAATCCGGCGAGCGTGCCGCCATGGCTTGCAATGTCTTGGCATCACGGCCGAGATGGTTCAGATACCGCGTGGGAGAGGGCACAGCGCCCGCCAGTGCGCTGAGATTCCAGTCGTGCCCTTTGCGGACTCGACCGTCCGGCTCCCACGGCAACGACCAGGTCAGGCCACGCTGTTCCGCCAGGCTTTTCCCCAACGCGACGTAGGCACCGTAACCGGGATTCATTTTGCCGCGCCCTCCAGTTCAGCCAATATCGCTTGCACCCCAGCAATGGTGTGTTGCAGTTGCAGGTACGCAGGGGATTCCGTCTCGGCACGCGAGGCGTCGTGGAAGAAGCGCACTACACCGCGCAGGCCTGCCAGCACCTCGCGATGCAGGGCCACATCACGCACCGGCATGAATCGATGACAGCCGTAGCACGAGGTCACGGGATTGAACGGGCAGGCGGGTTGTCCGCTCGTGCAGCCGCCGATGCCTGCAATCGGGATGCCGTGCGGCACGCCCGCAATCTGCTGCTCTCCCTTGAGCGAACCCAATTCTTCCGCGCTGATGAAGCGCGCATGGGCGATGCGTGCGACCTGCTGGTAGATCGGCGACAGGCCCATGGCGCGATTGACGCGTTCTGCCTGATTGGGCGAACTGTCGTAATACACCAGCCCCGTCGTCAGACTGGCGTGCCCGAGGAAGGCGGCGAGCTCTTCCTGGTTCGCACCGGCGTCCACCAGCCGCTGCGCGGCCGTGTGCCGCAGATCTGTGGCGGAGACCCGTACGCCCAGCAGTTGTTCGGTCAGGTCCGCGATGCGCTGCGAGACTTCCTGCGCAGAACCCACCGAGCAGAAGCGATCGCCGCCCGCATTGCCGGCCTGGCGTTGATTCTGTTCCCATTGCGCAAGGATGCCTGCCCACTCCCGCTTCACGCGACGAGGCAGCGGCTTGATGACTGCCCCGTACCGCTGCTTTGCCATGCGGAAGGTCAGGTGTACCGCCGGCAACGCGTCGCTGCCGTCCTGCCAGACCCGCACGTCACGCATGGTCAACAGCGCAATCTGGATCGGCCGCATGCCGAACTGGTAGGCACACAGCAACATTACCGTGTCGCACAGCTTCATATCGTCTAGGCGCGTGCCATCGCGCAACGCCTGTGCGCTGTCATCCAGGTAGCGCACGATCACCGCTTCCTCTTCGACAGACAGGAAGACCTCGCCGGTGCGTACACCCGCGTAGCTGTCCCGTGCGGGCAAGGGCAGGGCAATGCCGAGGAACTCGTGGTACTGGGGCGACCATCCACACAGCCGATAGTGGCAAAGCAGCCGCAGCAGGGACTTGGCGAACACATAGGCATCCACCTTTTTCCCTAACCCACGCAAGTTGCTCCAGGTGGCTACACAACCCTCGGGACCGGCTCTTAGCAGGCTCAATATCTCGGCGTCACTGAATTGCTTGGCTGCCAGTACATATCCGGCGGCAGTGGACATATGCAGATTTTCGTTGAGCAGATACACGAATAGATGCTTCAGCAAAGCTGCATGACTGTGGCCATACCCGGAGAAGTCCAGATGGCGGTTGATGCCATTAAAACTGACCGTAAATATCGAAGCACCTTCCGGGTCATGGATCACGCGCGTAGCATCGTCGAAGTCATCGTAGTACCGCAGCAACGGCGGCAACGCAGGCAGCTTCTGTACGTGAGGTGCCAGCCATGCCTCGGTCTCGCTGACGGCCCCGTGACCGGTATCAATTCGTGGCGCCGACATCGCGGGCTCCCGATGGCAGGGCGCGCAGCACCGCTATCCGGTCGTCGAAGACGTTGTTCCAGATAGCCGACAGGCGATCCTCGAACACGGCGCGGGCATAGTGGGCGGGCATGTCGGAGGTCCGGGACCAGCCGAAGAAGGTGCGCATTTTCTGCAGCGCTTCATCCATCGAGTCGCCCTGGCTCAGCAACTGATTGAGCCGCACCACAGCACAGGTATGGCGCAGATCATGCGGTGTGATGCTGGTCTTGCCGGTGCGGTCCTCCAATTCGGCAATGACATGCGCCGGCAGTGCGGCCGAGGCCCGGGCAAAGAGCTTGGTCAGGGATTCCGTGGAGAGCGGCGTATCGGTCTGCGCGTTGAGCAGGTAAGGGTGGTTGGGGCGCCCACGGTAGTTGTCGACATAGCACTGGACCAGATTCGCCGTCAGTTCGCTGACGGGAACCTGCCGGATCGAATCGGCAGTCTTGATGCCAGGCCGCGAATGCCGGGAATCAGCCGAGCCATGCCGATGCTCGCCCACATTCAGCCAGTAGCGGGCGCGTTGCTGCCGCGCATCGAAGCCCGATTTGACCGCGTCGGCGGTCAACAGCAGCAACTCGCCGCGGCGCAGCCCCTGATGCAACATCAGCACGAAGGCCGTAAAGACCCGCCAGCGCGTGCGCATGCCCTTGAAGGGGTTGGCACCGGATTCCGGGTCCAGGTGCTCATACAAGGATTGCACAACCGCTGCGGGCAACGATCGCAGAATGTTCGGGCGATGATGGCGTTGGATCTGAAGTTGGCCGTAAAGCAACTGGAGACGCTGCCAGCGCGCATCGAGTTGGGACAGCCGGACTTCACCCGTCGATTGCTGAGCCAGCCAGGTCGACACCGCCACGACGAATGCCAGCCCGGTGCGCCACCGTTCCTGATCCGAGGCGGTCAGCATGGCCTGGTTGCGGATCGAGACAAACCAGCCTTCGAGGATCGTGCCCAGCCGAGCTTCGTCCAGATCCGCCAAGGCGCCATCCAGGGCGCCAGCGCCGAACAAGTCGTCGGCATAGGCGTAGAGGCGCTCGACATGTCGCAGCTTGTGCTGCTGGGTCAGATCGGCCAGATCGCTGAGCGCCAACTGTGCCCACACATGGGCCCAGTACCGCGGCAAGCCCAACGCATCCACGAGTGTCGTGCCGTGCAGACGCTGCGGGACGGCCGGATGCCGCAACTGGACGATCATGGCAAAAGCTTCCCAAAGCCCGAGAATCTATACCATAGACCATCCCAGCCGTTGCGCCAGGGCCCGTCAAATCAAGGCTCAGGACGCAACAGATGAAAACATACCTGTCGTAGCCATAACAAAGCTTATGTTAAATAGCTGACTTGTCAGAAATATTCGAACGCGAACGCTGATGGCAGTAGCTTGGCCAGACAATGCTGAGTCCTCGCGCTCGTTGCTTCATCTGAGGGACGAATCGCCTTCATCGACTGCCTGCATTGCGACTCCATCGCCCTACCGCGCAACTTCGTCCGCAGTCGTGACATCACACTGTCCGTTCCCAAGTAACGGAGTCGTGGAGATGTCCAGTAGATACACAAAACTCAACTGTCCTGTGGCGAAAGTGCCGGTCGTGCTGTCGTGGCAATCCTTCGCCGGCCTGGCAGGCATAGGCGGCGAAGTGCTGCCAGTTCAGCACGACTTCGGGTGCTCGAAGGACACCGAGTGCCAGCACCGGATGAGCCCGCGTTGCCCAGTGCGACGGCTAAACGAAGCCTGACACGGCTGAAAAATCCCGGGATGGCGGGTAGCCACATTCGAATCCTTCTGGCGGTGGGCCACACTGCCCAAAGGACCTGTTCTGGCTCCATGCAATAGTCGGCGGGCAGATTTCATACCCGCATGGCGATGTTGGGACAAGAGAAATGACTGCTTTCTGCAGGTTCCAACGGGCCCGTTCTGATATCAGAATCGAGGCATCCGGGTATCAGAACGGAGCCTGCCATGCCGCGCGCGTCGCAGCTCGAGCTCTCCAACGTATCGCCCATGCTGGCCACGCCCAGCAAGGCCCTGCCGCGCACCGGCGCCTGGCACTTTCAGTTTAAGTACGATGGGTACAGGGTGCTGGCCACGCGCGACCAGGTGCGCACGCGAGGCGGTGCCGATGCTGCAGCATGGTTTCCTGAGATACCGGCCGCGCTGGCCGGCCTACCCGCTGGCCACCATATCGTTGACGGCGAGGTGAGCGTCCTCGAGCGCGGCGTATCCAACTTTCTGCAGCTGCACGAGCGCGCGATGCGGCGGCGCTGGTACGCCGGCGCGGCGCCGGTCGTGCTGTGTGCTTTCGACCTGTTGGTGCACGCTGGCCAGGACGTGCGCGGCCTGCCCATAGAGGAGCGCAAGGCGCGGCTGGCTGACCTGGTGGCAGGCCTGCCCAGCGTGCTCTACGTGAGCGGCCTCGATGACGGGCGCGCGGCCTGGGCGGCCGTGCTGGCGCTTCAGCTCGAGGGAATCGTGGCCAAGCGCGCGGGCAGCCTCTATGTGGCGGGCCCGTCCCTCCAGTGGCTCAAGATCAAACGGCCAGGCGCCACTCTGCCCGGCTTCAAACGCGACCTATAAGAAAGGGGCGCCAAAGCGCCCCCCAAACAGTGCGAAGATCCAGCGATTACCCCGCTGCCTCGACTTCCAGCGCAATAGCCAGGTGCTCGGCTTCGCTCGGCGTCAAGGAAGCACGATTGAGGTCCAAATGGATCTCAAAGCCTTCGCCCTTCGTATAGTCAACGGATGCGCCTTTCCGTTCGAAAAAGCCGCGCACTTCCGCGAGCGATTCCGGGCGAAGCCGTTGCACTCCAAACGCTTCTCGCAGTTCCTCCGAGGGAATGTTGAAGTGATAAACCTGGTCGCCCGAGCGCGCCACGCGCTGAATGGCGCTGTTGACGAACGACGAGTACGCACTCTGCAAATATTTTTTATCGGTAGCCATAACGCCCCACTATCCATGTGTTGCCAACATCTTACGTGAGCTTTACCGAGCCGTAAAGCATCTACTATCTCTATCTTGTCGTGCGCCTGGGATACTGTATATTTATACAGTATGCTGTTCGAAGTCATGAAACTCTGTCAGGAGGGGCGCCGGCTGCACCGGGGATGGTGGGGCGGGCAGCGCCTGTATCGCGGCCAGGTGGTAATCGAGGACCGCATGGATGCGCACGCCCATCGGGTGATACCGCACGCCATCATGGTCCACAGCAAGCACCAAGACGTGGCGGAGCTCGGCGTGCTATACGACGCCCGAATAGTGAAGCTAACGGCCGACGACATGATCCTCTCCGGGTTTGAGCGGGCCGACTTCGACATGCGCGAGTACCGCCAGGCGTGGCGCATGCGGCCGATCACGCGCGAGGAAATGGAAACGCCGATCCCTGCGGACGTGGTGCGCGGGCGCGGTAAGAAAGTGGACTAGGGAGAGAGCGATGTGCGTGAACTATGCCCCGTTGCAGCGCCAGCTGCTGCGTGACGTGTTCGGCGTTGAGCCGCCAGATGCAGAGTGGCGGGCAGACGCCTGGCCGGACTACCCGGCCCCCATCGTGCGCGCGGCGGCGGACGGCTCGCGCGAGGCCGTCATGGGCTCGTTCAGTATGGTCCCGAAGGGGAGGCTCCCGCCCGGCGTCCGCTACTTCCCGACAGCAAATGCGCGTACCGAGACAATCGGGAAACTCAGCTCGTTTGCAAAGCACTGGAAGGCTGGCCAACTTTGCCTCATAGGCGCGACCGCTTTCTACGAACCGAATTGGGAGACGGGCAAGGCCGTGCGGTGGAAGATCGGCCTTCCTGGCGGTGAGCCGTTCGCTATTGCGGGGCTCTGGCGCGCGTGGCCCGATGGCGCGGTCTCGTTCACCATGCCGACACTCAATGCCGATAGCCACCCGTTGCTACGCCGTTTCCATAAGCCGGATAGCGAGAAGCGTGGCGTTGTCGTGTTGCCCAGAAGCGATTGGGAAGAGTGGTTACATTGCCGAGATCCGGAGATTGCCAGGACGCTCCTCCGACTCATGCCCTCCGAACAACTCGTCGCACAGCCTGCCCCAATCCCGCCCAAATCAGCTATCGTGCCTCCATCAGACGTCGCAAAAGTCAATTCTGAGACCGGCACATGAACTACGAAGACAATGGGAACGGGCGCTCCGTCGCGATTTACTGGGACTTTGAGAACTTGCATGCGGCGCTGGTCGAAGCCAAGTATGGCGAAGGCTCCTACACCAAGGCTGACGTCCGCTTCAAAGCCCAAGATACCCTCGTCGACGTACAGGCGCTGGTAGAGCTTTGCTCATCATTTGGCACGGTCGCCATCAACCGAGCATATTGCAACTGGCAGTTCTTCGGGCGCTACCGTGATGCCTTGCTCCAGGGGTGCGTCGAACTGATCCAACTGTTCCCGCCGGGCCCTACCGCAAAGAACGGCGCGGATATCAAACTGTGCCTGGATGCCGCCGAAGACATCAACCGCTTCAGGCACATCGAAACCGTTGTGATTATCGGCGGCGACAGTGACTTCATGCCGCTGGCTCAGAAGATCAAGGCAGCGGGCCGCACGTTGATTGGCATCGGGAATCGAAAGAACACCAACAGGCATTGGGCCAAATCCTGTCACGAGTTTCGCTACTACGACAACTTGGTGGAAGAGCCGATGCAACGCGACGTCAACGTGCAGCCCGAGATCGTGGCATTACCGGTCCAGGGTGCGGCCGCTGACATCCTCGTCCGGTCCATCCGCCTGTTGTCAGAGTCGAGCGGGGATATCTGGGTCCACAAAGCAAGCGTGTGGCCGATGATCAAGCGCCTGGACCCCGCGTTTTCACTCAAGGACCATGGGGCAACGAGCTTCAGCGAGATGTTGAAGGCCTTGGACACGCTCGTTGAGATCAAGAAGGGGGACAAGGATCATTTGGTTCGCCTTCGGTAACGGCAGCGTACACCGACCTCGAGATGGGGCGCCATCGCAACGACTTAAAAAGGTCCGCGGTCGCCTGCCCAGCGCCGCTGGCTGCGAGCACTTGACCGGTGGGACATGGAGATATCACACGTGAGTCGTAGGCGTATAAGACTGCCACCCCACGCGTGGAGACAGAGAGTGCGCAGCGTTACGGCCTGGCGCGGACGACGATTGACGTGGAGCGCCTTTTTGCGCTCCAATCGGATCGCTTCAGCTCGATCTCATTTCACGGATAGAACCACTTCGATGTCGCGCTTGTCGCCCTGAGCGTCGAAGACCAGCGCCGACTCGCCTGCACGAAGCATGCTCGAAACCTCTGTGGAAACGCCCGAAACCGTCGGGCAGCCTGCGCGATCTCCGCTGGCAGATACCAGTGTTTCCCGTACATCCCCCGCTTTGCGCGCGAGGATATTCGCTTTCGTCACGACGTTCTTGTCATCTACCCGATTGGCCGTGATATCGATTTTGACAACCGTCGGAATGCTGCCATCTGGCCCAATCAGACCAAAAATACGGCAACGGCCATCGAACTTTGCTGCCGCCGGTCGCTCAAGCGTCACCGTCTGCGGAACACCGTCTTCGAGTTGCAGCGTGCGCGACCCAGACACAAAGGACGTCGACTCGACCTTCACTTCAATGGTCGAGGTTGCCGCGTAGCTCATTGCGGGCAGCAGCCCAGCGACAAGGATGGCGCCACTACGGCGAATGGACTTGCTATCAAAAAAACCGAACACGTACTGTCCTCCGAGTTATAACTGGTACCGACACAATGTCGGTCAACCAATCGTCTCAGTTATCGGCCGAAGTCAAATCAAGTTTACGGCTACGACTCATTCTGCTGGTAGAGCCCTTGGTACGTCCCTGCGCTTGCCGCCTCACTCCATCGCTCGCCGCAGGTGCCATGCCAACATTGGCTGCTCGCGCGCATCGCGACACCGACTGCCCTGACGTCGTTCGTGACCAAAGGTTTTTGTCTTTGCTTACTACGTCGCCAAATCATTTTTGCCCCTGTCTGCGACTTCTCCTTCCGCATTTTGCACCGTTTCGATGTGGAACATTTGATCGGTTGTCGACTAAAGGTGCGTATGTCAAGAAACCTCATATCGGCCGATCAGTTCGCCACGAGCATCGCCCACTCGTACCGGCACATTGCTCCGCACTCTTTCTTGGCTGCGCGACGTCGGCATGTGGCAAAATCGCAGCCACGCTGCGAAGGGTAAGGTCGGCACTTTCCTTCGGCGCCGAGATGACTATGGCGAGGTTGGGACATTTTTGGTATAGCTTGTGCCCCCCGGCACCCGCGTGAGTACCACAGTAGAGCTGCATCGGAAAACAACATACATGGCAGTTGAGAAGAAGGACCAACCAAAATGGGTTGATCTGGGCCGGGTGGACCTACGCCATGTGGACAATGCCGATAGCCTTGGAGAAATCGCTGCGGTGCCCGCAGGCGCCGATTTCGACGAGGCCATGTCCATTCTTGTTGCCGAACTTGGATTTTCGGACGACGCGGTTGTCGTCATGCTTCCTTCCCCGATGGGGGAAGTGGCGGCCCACCGCGATCAGCTCCCTCATATTGTGGAAAAGCGAGCAGATGCGCGTGAACGGTACGTGCGACTCGCTATCGCAACATTGAGGGATCCGTATGAAGTGTGGGAAATCCAATACGACGACGAAACGTCGCGCCACGCCTACATCGGCCTCTTCTCAGGCAAGCGTCAGATGCTAGTTGTCGTCCAACATTTGCACGGACGTATTCTCTGGAACTTCATGCACTGTGATCACAAGTCGCTGAACAAACACAGGCATGGCAAACTCATGTACGAGCGCCCCAAAAAAACAAAAGGCGAGCCTGGTGAGGACTCGCCTGAAACGGTGCCCGTTGAGGGCACGCCCTAATGACCTTTAGGGAAAGGAAGAGGTCTCACACGACGCAAGATCCAAGGCACCTACGGTGTTCCTACGCCGGCTATCGCTCCCTGGAAGCAGCCGGTTTCGCGCTCTTGCGACCATTATAACCGAATCCAAGGCCGAAAGCATTCCCCGAATCACCCTGCGGATGATAGTCCGAAATCCGCACCTGAAAAGGCCTAAAACGATTCTTTTACGTCCTTCCCCTATAGGCTCGCTATCTGGCAAAGTGACAAAAAGGTGACTTGGCTCGAAAAATTGCCGTGTAAATGCCTTATGCACCTCTTTTAGGCCATGCCGGCGAAGCGCGGCATACCGAACGGAAAAGGACATTATGGAGAGGATCTCGATCGACGAGAGCGGGTACACGGGCTTCGACCTACTCAATCCGCCGCAGCCCTACCAGGGCGCAACCGCGATCAGCATTAGCGATGACGAGGCGTCCAGACTGATCAAGGAGCACTTTCCGAAGCTACAAGCCCCGGAGCTCAAGTACTCTTCCCTGGCGCGAAGGGACAACAACCGTCCGCGACTCCTTGCACTGCAGCGAGATATTCTCGCTTCGACCAAGGCAATTACATACGTCTGCGATAAGCGCTACCTGCTCTTGCTCATGTTCGTCGACTACGCCGTCGAGCCGTTCTATTACGATAACGGCTTCGATCTATATGAGGACGGCGGAAACCTCTCCATGGCGTCCATGCTCTATTACGCCGGCCCCGGGCTTTTGGGTCGAATCGAGTTCGCCGCCCTACTCGCAGCCTTTCAGCGAGCAATGAAAGCCAAGACTTCCGAGTCAGTGCGCGATCTCGTCGCTGCCGCACGACGGACGAAATGGAATGAAATGCCGGAAGTGCTCGGTCCCCTGGTAAACGGTTACCCGGACTGCCTTGATGCCATCCGGAACCCCAAGGTATCCACGGACGCCGCCTTTGTCGTATTGCAGTCCTTGATCTCACGGCTCGAGTCAATGATCTCGTCCGAATATCGGATTGAGCATGATCGTTCGAAGAACCTCCTGCGCTACGGGGAAGTGATCTCCAAACTCATTGCTCACGATGTCGATATTGAATTCCGAGCGTCAGACATCGCTGGGCTGAAGTTCCCGCTCAAGCTCAAGGAGGTAGCGCAAGTCGATTCGAAGAAGAGCCCAGCAGTACAGTTGTGCGACGTCATGATCGGTGCAGCAATAGACGCTGTAAAAACTATCCGAGAAACGGGGATCGCCGAGAATGAGGTCGTTGCACTCTACAAGGACGACCAGATCATTCACTTGTTGCCGACTACGGACTTCGAAGCGATAAAGCGCTCCCACAAGAACACGCAGGCAGCCGAGGTGATCGACTACTTCGCGAAGAACTTCTCGTAACATCTACGGGCCGGTTTTTGCCGCTACGTAGTCGCTCACGGCCAGTTGCCCTACGCTAGCGCCGCGGTTCACCCGGACCATGTGGACGACAATTCGACTATGAGGGGTGAGCCCCAATGCTGACCACATTGAATCAGGAAACGCTGCATGCTCTACGCGACAACGGTGCCCGCGAGTCCGTCGAGCTCGACTTCAAATCCGACTTCAATCCCGATAACGCCGATCACCGCCGTGGCCTGATCGAGGACGTCTGTGCCATGGCAAACGCGCGCGGCGGCTGGCTGCTCTTGGGCGTAGCGGAGGACGCCGACGGCGTGATAGATGAGTTACCGGGCATTCAGTTTGCCGACGCCGACAGGTTCCGGCTGCGTGTAGGCCAGATGATCGAAAGCGGTCTCGAGCCCCAACTCGCCGGCGTGCGCATCGAGTGCGTGCCGGTCGATGGGGGCCGCTGGATTGCGGGCATTCGCGTACCACAGAGCTGGGCCGGCCCGCATCGCACGGTCAGTGGCCGCCGCTTCATGGTGCGCACAGATGCGCGGAATACCGAATACGACATTCACGGGCTACGGCAAGCCTTTATGGGGCGTGACCAGGCAACGCATGCGTGGGAAGCCTTCCGGGAAGACCGCGTTGCACGCTACTACGCGGGCCGGCTGCCGTTACCGCTCCAGCCGGGTCCGGCGGCGTTCATTCACCTGTGGCCGCTCGGCGCACCGGCACCGATCGACCTGTTAGCGGCCGCGGCGGCGCGCGACTTTGCGCCCCCGGAGGACACTGGACGCGCGCCTCAGCCCAACCTTGAAGGCGTGGTCCGCAAGGGCCATGAGGGGGAAACCGGGTGGCTGTCATACGTGCAGATCTTCCGCGGCGGCGCGCTCGAAGCGTACCGGATGCTGGATCCGCAACTCGGTGATAACTCGGGGCTGGCGCTGCCTTGGCTACATCGCGATGCAACCACGCTCCTGCCACGGTGGCTGGAAGGCCTTGATAGGTTCGGCGTGGCCGGGCCGCACCAGTTCGCCGTAACGCTGGTCGGTGTGCGCGGCCAGCGTCCGCTGCAGGATGCACATGGTAATCCGCCCTGGGGCGTCGCGACGCAAGAGGACACCTTGCCGCTGCCGGCCTGGTTCATCGACCCTCCCGAGTTCGACGCCGCGCGCCGTGCCGCGCTCCTCGAGGAGCTACGCGTGCAGTTGCACCGTGCGTTCGGCCGCGATGGTGTCCAGGGACGATTCATCTAGCTGATTGCCTTCATCGCACAAGACGCGGCGCAATGACTAAGCCTCCCGCACGCGTCGTCGCGCGCCAACGGCGGTCGCACGCTTTTCTTCGCCAGGCATCGGACACATCAAGTACGACGATCGCCGTCCGCACTTTAAGTGCCGCAAGCGAGCTTTGATTTAAAAGCGCCAAGTGGTAATATTCCGGCTCTCCCACGAAACTTCGCTGAGAGGAAAGGAGGGCCGTCAAATGAAAGCATTACTGACGTCCCGGTGCGCAACTCCAAAACCCCGGATCCACGCCCGCCACCAATAGAGCCTCCGCGCGGGGAGGCTAAGGACGGGAGCATCGTGGCAGTGGTCGCTAAAGCTACGCGAGAACGCCGCTTAAATCGCACAGTTCGACCGAGTCTCTCGGATAAAAAGCCCAGATCGTCCGCGCTTCTGGGCTTTTTTCTTTTCTCCGCTCCTTGAGGTTTGGCGTCACCCCCCTTTACTGCGCAGCGCCTGACGGTAAGCGTCCACGCCGGCACGCGCCGTTTTGAGTTCTTCCTCCAGAAAACTCACCCGCCCCGCCAGCGCATCGCGCTCGGCCCGGTAGGCCTGCCGCACGGCGTCGGTCTCCAGGGCCCGCCGGCGCTCGGCCGCCGCCTGGCGCTCGCCCATGCGCGCCATTTCGTCCGTGGCCGCCTGCAGCGCCGCGACCAAGCCGGCTTCCTTGTCGGCCAGGGCCGCCCGCGCGGCCGCGAGCGCCGCCTGCGCCGAGGCCGCCTCGGCCTGCGCCGCCCGGCTGACTGCCTCCGCGGTGCCCGCGCGTTCCCGCAACTGGCGGTTTTCTTCCTCCAGCGTGGCCACGCGCTGAGTCAGCAGCGCCGCCAGCCCACTGCCCTCTTCTCCTGCCGCCGCTGCTGATTTCGGTATCGCCGTCGCCGGCGCGGCGGCGGCCACGCGTTGGGCGGCCGCGCCGGTCTCGTCCAGCGCGACGCGGATTTCCTTGTGCAGGAAGACGCGCAGGCCGTCGTCGAGCAGCGCGCGGCGCTCGGCCTCCCCCGCTGCCGTGGGCGCAGCCTTGCGCTCGGCGATCACCGCCGCCACGGTCTGGCCGCTTGGCGACCGCACCACGCCGGCGGCGGCCAGCAACCGGCGATAGACGGACGCCCCGAACGTGCGCCCGGTGATGCGGTCGATCGCATCGAAGGCGCGCCGCAGGAAGGCGCGGTTGTCGGCGTGGGCGACGTCGAGCTGCCGGAGCGCGCGGGTGATGGCGAGCAGTTCAGCGTCGGCAAAGGCGGTGGGTGTGCGGGGCATCGGTGAACTATCAAATGGATAGTCGATAGTCTACCCTTTCTTAGTACGATTAACAGTATCCATTACCAATACGTTTTGTCATTAGCCCAATAATGACAAACAGATCGGGAAATTGGCTATACTGCACCGGTCGTGTGGCGAAGCCGCCGCCCACAAGGCGTGGCGGGCCGTGACCGCCGCTTTGCTCTCGTGTTTTGGCCCCTACCGACCCCATATGAACGCCCTCCTCCCTGCCCTGCCCCCGCCCAATGCCCTGGCCAGCCCGGTGCTGCCCGCCGGCCAGACCGACGCCCAACTGGTGCGGACCTGGCTCGACACCAAGTACGCGGCGGGCCTGGGCCTCCGCGCCAGCACCCGCGCCCAGTACGCGCTCGAGGCGCACCGCCTGCTCTGGTACGCCCATGCGCTGGGGCGGCCGCTGGCCAGCTGGCAGGTGGCCGACGCCAACGGCTACCTGGCCTTCCTCGCCGATCCGCCGCCGCACGCGGTGGGCGACGGCCGCGCGCGGCAGGACAGCCCGGCCTGGCGCCCGTTGCGGGGGCCGCTCTCGGAAGCCTCGCGCCGGCAGACCGCCACTATCGTGGGCGGCCTGTTCGACTGGCTGGTCGGGGTGCAGGCGCTGCGCGTGAATCCATTCCAGGCGGTGCCGCGGGCGCGGGCGGCACGCGGGCCGGGCTCGCAGCGGCGCTTCCTCGAGGCCGAGCAGGTGGCGGCCGTGTTCGATGCCATCGAGGCCCGCCCGGCGCCGACGCTTTGGGCCCAGTTGCACAAGGCGCGCGACCGGCTGCTGCTGGCCCTGCTGTTCCAGACCGGCTTGCGCGCCTCCGAGGTGGCGGCGCTGACCTGGCCGGATTTCGAACGCCAGAGGGGAAAAAGCGGGGAGTTCTGGACCGTGCGCATCCGCGAGGCCAAGGGCGGCAACGACCAGCTCGTGCCGTGCGACAACGTGATGGCCGAACTCGCGCGTTTCCGGCAGCTGGTGGGCCTGTCGCCCGCGCCGCGCGCCACCGACACCATGGCGGTCATCCCCGCCATTGCGGGCGGCCGGCAGCGCCAGGCGCCGCTCACCGACGCGCTCGCGCTGCAGCGCAAGCTCGCCCGCCCCGTGCGCACGCGCCAGGGCGTCTATGCCATCGTGCGCGAGGTGTTCGCGGCCGCGGCCGACCGGCTGGAGGCGTCGGGCCACGCCGACGATGCGGCCAACCTGCGCAGCGCGTCGACGCACTGGCTGCGCCACTCGCATGCGACGCACCTGCTGCGCGCGGGGGCGCCCGTGACCGATGTGCAGCGCTCGTTGCGGCACCGCGACATCAATACGACGCGGCGCTACACGCACGAAGCGCTCGAAGACGTCGCGCGGTCGCTTGCCGGCAAGTTGCCTGCCGTGTAGCGCGCGTCGCCCTCCCCTTCGTGCCTGTGCCGCCCGGTCGTCAGCCCCAGCAGTCGCCACCGGGCGCCAGGCCGATCCCGTAGGCGTCCAGGAAGTCCGCCAACAACGGGAATTCGAGCAAGGGGATCGGCGTGCCACGCGGCACGAGGCGCGCCCGGTCGAAGACCGCTACGCTGGGCTCGTTGGCAAAGCGCGACGTAAAGTACAGGCCGTCGAGGTCCGGGAACGCGTCCCGAATCGCCGCGCTCCACAGGTTCGGACCGCGGTAGTCGGCGGTCGAGAAAATGCGGTTGTCCATGCCGAGGTGCACGTGCGGCCGGGTCAGGTCAGCCAGTCTCAGGCGACGGCTGCCCGCAACGTCCAGTCGACTCACGCAGCGTTGCGCGAGTTCCTCCTCGTCCAGCAACAAGGGCAGCGTTTTTCCGTGAAAGCGGTCCCGGATGACCGCTTCGGCCATGCAGGCGCCGAAGCTTGGCGAGGCATACAGCACGCCGAATTCATCATGGGGCGCATCAAAGCGGTAGGGCTGACCGCCGGCCGAACGGCGGTTGTAGTGAATGGCCCCGTAGACGGCCCGATGGATTCTCCAGACAGGGGTCGATCGACAAGGCAGTTCCTTCACGGGCATGACGCGGTCAGCCAGATCCGGAGGAGGCACCGGGCAACCCAGCGCCTCCGCCGTCAGCAGCGCCATCAGGCAGCCCCCTGCTCGCCGGCAAACCGGGCCTTCGCCGCTTCGACCACCGTTTCGATGGGTCGCGCGACGTCCAGCACCCAGTCCATCGGCCGCTCGCCGCCCAGCGCATCCAGCGGGCGCTGCATAAAATTGTGCACGATCCAGCCACTGGCGCTGGCTTCGATAAAGGGTGCCAGCACAGCGGCCAGTCGGGAAGCCTCGGCGTCGAACTGCCATTGCGGATAGCGCAGCCCCCGCTGCTTGCCGGGCGGCACCAGCGCGTACAACTGCCCGCTCAGGCGCGCCTCGTTGATCGCGCGATCGGACCGCCCGGCGTAGGTGGAGGCGTCCCGCAAGGAGAGGTTTTCCGGACGCTGCAGCTCGGCCAGGGCGTACTGGCGGCCGCGATCGCGGGCGGCTTGCAAAGGATCCTGGCTTTCCTGCGCCCTTCCCGGGGTGTCATCGGAGAGTGCCTCGGCAGCCCCCAGGATCAAGCGGTCGAGCAGCGCCACCGTCAGGTGCTGGCTACTGGCTTCGTCCCCCGCCAGTTGCATGACGCGCTCGAGCAGCTTGTCCGCAAAGTCGCGCCGGGCGGGCTCGGGCAGCGCGACAGAGGTGCGGGCAACGCTATGCGACAGTGCCGACTTGTATTTGGTCATGGTTTCCGAACTCCTTTATCTGGCTCGATGATAGTTCATGAACTTCATGACATCAAGCTTGCAAGCGGCGTCGGGCGGCTATTCGGAGAACATTCAGTATATAAATTACGCGCCTGAAGCTTGCGAACGCCCTCCCCGGGCGCTCCCGGCGGAATAACTTTTCTTATCGCGATAGTTGCGTAATGATGAAAAAGCCGCCAAGAGGGCAGCCAGTCCGAAAAGCCTTCTTATCGCACGTGGCAGACTGGGTGAGAGCAAATAGCGGCCAAAAAAAAAGCCACGGCCGGCTGTGGTCGTGGCTCATCAATGCAAAGGGCCGATTGCTCGGCCCCTGAAGGTTGCCATAGCGCCCTGTGGCGCGCATCGCCCAAACGGGTGCCGTGGCCCCGAGTTGACCGCATTTCCCCTAATCCCGAAATCGCTAAGCTATGGATTAATCTCATGCGACGCTGTCTGACCCTGCGTCGTCGTAAGATTTGCGCCCGCCGCCACCCTAGCGGCGGGCTTTTTTTTGGCGCCGCGCCGTCTCCCGCTCCGCCCCGCGCCCCGCGGGGCCTACGCGGTGATAGCGTCCACCAGGCCCCGAAGCCGCTCCTTGTCTCCCGCGCGCTGATGGAGGCTGGTCAGGCTGTCCCAGAAAAAGTACACACCGAAGGCGCGCATCGCAATGTCGCGGCGACCCCCGTTGTCGAGCGTTGGCACGGCCATCATGGCAAAGAAACGGATTTCCTTCTCGGCGGCGGCCGTCAGTTCGGCATAGGTCCAGTGTCTCTCGTCGGTCATACCCGCCTCCCCTTTCCACATTGCGACAATGTCCTCACATTTTGCACCCTGCTCCCGGGGGATGCAGCGCCTCGCTTGGCTCGCCGATAACGTTGCAGTGCTGAACATTGACCCGTTCGCAACACCCCATGTGCCCGTCCCGTCAAGGTGCGGGCATTTTTTTGTCATCGGTGCAGTGCGCCTTGCGGCTTGCGCGCGCGCCGCGCTTGGAGGCGCCGGGCGCCGGGAGTGAAGCGCCGCCGATCACGCCCTCATGGGCCGCGTGCTCGACGCCATGCGCCAGCAGTCGGGCGGCCAGGTGAAACCGGACCGTCGAGCAAAAGCTGAAGTCGCGTGTGCAGGCAAACGTCACGGCGCCATGTGGCTCCTCGAGGGCGAAGGCATACACGAGGCGGTGCGGGCTTTCCCAGATGGCGGGCAGCGAAGCCATGGTGCGGCGGGCCTGCCAGTACGCCAGCGTCGGGTCCTGCGCCTGGACCGCCTGGTCGATCGCCGTTATCATGATGGCGAAAATGGCCCGGGCCCCCGGCGAGGGCCCCGCCGGCCCGCAAAATAATTTGCATAGCGGTTCGGTCATCAAAATCGCCCCCCCTCAGATGGGACGGGCCCCGAAACGGCTCCAGCGGCCCGATTTGGCGCGGGGACGGCGCCGGTCAGCCGCGCATAGAGGCCTCAGGGAACCATCGCCACTCATTTATAAGCGCCGCCGTCGTCGGTCACGCTTTGGCGGAGTATCCGCTGCGTGGTGCCAGGCTCGTCGCTGTCGTCGTCCGCCATCACCAGGACAACGGTCGTCTCCGCGGGGCCCCAACCCGGCACCACGTCGATGCCGCGGATGGGGCCGGTATGGTCCCCCATCAGGGTGTGGGCCGGCAGCTTGCCATGGCCCTTCTCCGCGACCGATTGCAGGGCTAGGATCAGATCCTCGACCGTCAGGCCGACCGCCTCCGGTATTTTCGTGGTCATCTTGTTCGCCTTTTCCGAGATACTGCATCTGGTGCCAGCCGCATTCCTGCCCGTCGACATCCACACCGACAGGAAGCCGTGCAAGCGATGACCGGTGTCGTCCTCCCGCACGTTGTAGGTAAAGATTACACGACTGGTGGCGTCCCGATAGGTATAGCGCAACCGCCGGTTGCCGTCGGCCGCGATGGGCGGCTGCGGCTGCATGGAATGCACCGTGACCGCGAGCGCCACGCTCGGATCCTGGTCGCCCGCCGAGTCGATGACGGCGGCGCGCAGCGCCGCAAACAGGTCTCGGGCGGTGGAGGATGGATCGCGCATTTGACGTAATGACTTGTAAGGAGTCGCACCATATTCTACGTTGAACGCCGGGGCCAAAGATCCCGAACCTTCTCACTTCATTAGCCGGTAGCTACCAGATAGCCCCTGTTCTAGTGCCCCGTGTTATACGGCTCTGCGAGCCTCCGGATCTCTATCCGATAGCTTCCAGGTAGCCACAAGGTTCCGCGCAGTGCGTTTCTTGCTGGGGGCGCGAACCTCCCAGTGAAACACTGCGCCCCGCCCGCCTCTTTTCCTGATAGCTTTCCGATAGCTACCAGCTACTCTCATTGCATCGCTGGCAAGGGTGTCGCAGCGGAACCGCGCGAAGTCACGGCGCTTGCTCGATAGCTTCCGGGTAGCTACCAGATACCGCGCTACATGTTTCTGGCTGGGGCTCCGCGACCTCAATTGAACATACACCCCGCTCGCCTACTTTTCCTGATAGCTTTCCGATAGCTACCAGCTACTCGCTGCATCCGTGGAAGCCTGCCGAACCGTGTTTGCCCGATCGCTTCCCGGTAGCTACCAGATACCGCGCCGCGCGTTCCCGGCTGGGGGATCCCGGCACAACCCACCCTGCGCGCGCTTTCCCTGATATCCGATAGCTACCAGCTAAGCTCATTGCATCATGGAAACCTGATCGCAGATTCCTTGCTGACAGTATCTGATCGATTCCAGGTAGCTACCAGCTACTGCCATTGCGCTTATGGCCGAGACAACTAGCTGTGGGTATCTCTTTGGTATCGCTTCGCTACCACAATATGGCACAGCCCGTTTAACTTGGCCGCCCACAGACTAAATGGCTACCGTTCTGGTAGCTTCACGGTTTCCTCAAAGTAGCCGTTGGGTATCTTTCATTACCGTCATCGATACTCGGTAGCTACTAGCTAGCTCTCAGATTTCAACTCGCTATCGTGTTAGCTATCGGCTATACTGCACGCCGGATACCATCAAGGTATCGAGTAGCTAACATCTATCGGGTAGCTACCAGCTATCTTTCCTAGGAGCGTTTATGCCGGTTATCGCGTTTGTCTCTCCGAAGGGTGGCGCCGGGAAAACCACCAGCTGTCTGGCGCTCGCCACGACCGTAGCTGAGAAGGGCGCCACGGTCACTCTCATCGATGCCGATCCGAATCGACCCATCCAAACATGGGAGAAGGGCGGAGCTGCCCCTAAGACGATGCGGGTCGTCTCGGATGTTACGGAAGAGGACATCGCAGACCGGATCGACGAAGCGGCTCGGGAATCGACCTTCGTCTTTGTTGACTTGGAAGGCACCGCAGCAACGATCGTCGCTCACGCAATCAGCGAGGCCGATTTCGTCGTTGTCCCTACGCAGGGCTCACAGTTAGACGCCGAACAAGCCGGAAGGGCGTTCAGGCTTATCCGGGCCCATGAGCGTGGCATTCAGAAGCACAAGCCGGACTATAGGCTCCCTTACGCGGTCTTGTTCACCCGTACTTCCGTGGCCATCCAAAGCCGGGACACTTCGCACATCCGCAAGACTTTCGCGGAAGCCAACATCCCAGTCTTCAATGTAGAGCTCAACGAGCGTGCGGCATTCAAGGCCATGTTCTCCTATCGCCAAACTCTTAGCGGTTTGAGCAGGTCCGAAGTGTCAAACGTCGATAAGGCGCTTGAGAATATTGAAGCCCTGGCTGCCGAGGTGATTCAACGACTCAAGGAGTCAAAGCAACAATCGGAAAGTGAGGTGGCCCAATGAGCCGCGCTAATCCCCTGGATCTGTCCATCGAGGACTTCGCACCACGAACCGGTGACGACAAGCCGCGCGTCAATCGTGAATCCATTGCCCAAGTCGCCAAGGACAACGGCTTTCTCAGCCGCGACGCAGCGAAAGTCGAGGCCGCGGCCGCCGCAGCCCCTCGCAAGCAGCGACGCTTCACGACAGGCCGCAATCAGCAGCTCAACATCAAGGCTACGGCAGACACCGTGGCGCGCTTCAACAGACTGGCTGATGAACTGAACCTGCCTGCCGGTGCTCTCCTGGAACGTGCTGTCCAGATCTTGGAAGAGAAGTTCAAGCGTGGTTGAGCTACTTAGTAGCTACCAGCTAAGACACAAAGCGGGAAGTTGAATAGGGTGGGGCGGCGGAAGCGCCATCCCGGCCATCGGTGAACTATCAACAGTTTTCGGGCCCCTCATTGGCGAACTATCAACCGAACTAGCTCACCCTGAATCGTCGCGACGCCCATAGCGGCGTACATCGCTGAACTATCAACTTCAACAGGGCGCTCGTAGCTGAACTATCAATAGACCCGCGCCACGACATGCCGAATTGTGCTTCATTCTGCATCTATATGCCTTCCACCTACTGCGTCCAGGGCGCCGCTGCCCGAAAGCTCGCGGTTTTGACCCCTCTTTTGATAGTTGAGCAATGGGACGAGCGGCTGTCAGTTGCTCTTTCTAGCCTACAAAGCGTATGCAGCGAAAGTGATTACTCACGTTATGCCGACTGATGCCGTTGCGGCTACGGATGCGAAACTCACGTAAAGAGCCCCGCGAGTCGCCTGCCGCTTGGCAATGTGGATATCTTGCGGCCCCGAATGCACATGCCATGGTGAATCGCCGAACTATCAATAGCAAATCGCCGATTCACTATTAGCAACACAGCCGAATGACTAACGGTTGTATACGCGAACTACCAATAGCAGATCGCCAATTATCCACAGGAAATTTTCCTTTAAAAACATCGGCTTAACCTGTTCCCTAATCAGGGTTGTAATCGGTTTACTAATCCGTATACGCTTGCGCAAAGGGCAAGCCTGTGCCAACACAACGTCTCTTTTTGACAGATATTTTCAAAACCATAGGCGAACTATCAACGATCATTGGTGAATCACCAATAGGGCCGCCTTGACACACGTATACGCCACCCCATAATGCACCGAGTCAAGGAGAGGTTATGAATCCGCGTTCACACCCAGAGGAAGAATTCCAACTCGTCCCCGAGTCTGAAGGTGAACCGTCTTCCGGACGCGGACGTGGTCGCGCGCAAGCCGCTGGAAGCCGCGTATCCAAGAACCAAGACCTTTTGAACGCCACTGAGAAGCTTCTTTCTTCTGCAGCCTTGCGCAAGGCCCGCGGCGTCATCAACACACAAATCCCCCTCGAGCTGCCGTCTTGGCACGAAAGCAAACGCGCTCTGCCGAACCCGCTTGCTCGCGGTGCGCTCTTTACGGCTACCAAGGACAACAACCGGGAGTATTACAAGGGCACGAAGGTCACAACTCTGGCCAACATCGACATCATCTACAAGGGCGAGGAATTGCGCCAAGATGATATGAGCGTCCTACTCACGATATTCCACCTGGCTCGTCAGCGACCTCTCTCAAAAGACGACCCCGTTGAGTTCACGGCGTACAGCTTCCTAAAAGAGGTCGGCTGGACCATCAACGGGCAAGAGTACAAACACCTTCAGGAATGTTTTGACCGCCTCTCGGCAAACCAGGTCAAGGTACTAGCAGACGGTGGCAAGGCTGGCTATGCAGGGTCCCTCGTACGTTCCTTTGAATGGCGCGATTCCAACGGGGTCACGCTGAGTAAATGGAAGGTATGGCTCGAACCCAAGATTGCGGGCCTGTTCACCCAGGATTCGTTCACGCTAATGGAGTGGGCGGACCGCAAGAAAATCGGTCAGCGTTCACCACTGGCACTGTGGCTCCACAGTTTCCTGTCCACGCACCGCGAGCCGATACCCCTCTCCGTTGAGAAGTACAAGGAGCTGAGCGGTACCAAGGAAAAGTCGCTCGCAGGCTTCCGTATGCGACTGAAGGCCGCCCTGAACAAGCTCAAGGAATGCGGCATCATCGACTCGTTCGAGCTCAAAAACGATCTCGTCTACGTGACTCGAAGCCGCACGAAGCAAATCGCTGCCTGAGGCAAGGCGAGCCGGTCCGGCATCAATTTTCTGACCGCAATACCTGATCGCCTTTATATCGACCTCAGTCTGAATCCTGACGCTTTTCTCGAGGCTGAAATACTTGTTGGCCCATTGGCGACCGAGGAAACCATGGCGCGTGTCAAATCCTTAGCGGCAGAACTGGTACCCCGCGCGCGAGTTGCCCGCAGCTGCCTTAGCGGGCAAATTCGGCGTAAGTGAGCACGACTCAATCCGGATCCTGACGGTAGCCTCGCAGAGGGGGGCGATACCTTTCAAGTCAGCTATTCGGCAAAAGAAATGTCTTTTCTCGACAACCGGCGTCTGTTGCGTTTTCCCTGCCAGGCAGCGACGAACGGGCCGTGAGCACTGATTGACGGAGCGGCAACCACGCGGTGTAAGCGGGTTGGTATCGAGAACATCGGGCCGGACTCCCGAGCGGCCGACGGAATTTCGGCGACTGGACCGGCCTGAGGCATTCGACAATCTTTCAACTTTGGAGCAATGCCAAGAGCGGCGAGAGCGTCAACCCGATTTGGTTTCAGTACGCCTCTTCGCCATTCTCCGCGCTGTTTCTTTAGCCAGCTGCCCAACAGCATGCCATCGCCGCAAGCGTAGTCTGCCGGCGGTAGGCTTCCGAAACGTCGCATGAATTCTTTGAGCCGCTGTAGAGCACTGTCCCAGTTTCCATCGTGACGAACCAAAACGCCGTTCCACTGGACCCCCGCCGCTTGCAGACGGACTGCCCGCTCACGAGACAGTTGGCCTTTCGCTTGCAGCTTCCGTTGCACTCCTAGCCACATCCCCAGCTTGAACTCGTCTGCAGTGCCTGGACACCAAACGGCTCTCGCCGGAACATTGGCGTGACCGTGTTGTGAGATCCATTGCTCAAGGATGGAGAATGAACTATCCCATTGGGAAGAATATCTATTCCACTGGATACCGATACCTTCCAGGCGCTTAATCCTCTCCGAGGTCAAAGTGCCCTGCGCTTTATTTAACCGCTGCGTCACTATCCATGCAGACAGCTTGAATCCGTCGGGCATGATTGTGGGTGTCGGCGCATTGCAGTGTCCATGCTCGCGAAAGAATTCTGACGCCGCTGCGAAGCCTCGCTCGAACTTCTCGCTCATCGGATCCCAAGAGAAGCCGCCCCTTGTTAGCTTTTCGACCTTCTCGGGTGCGAGTTCGCCTCGCTTATAGCGACGCCGCTGTTTGACGGACCAGTCGTATAGGTCCGTAGCCCACCCCTCACGGCTGTACATGGTCTTGCGTGGGACGGAGGCCGTCCCATTCGATCTTATCCACGCCAGGACAGCGTCACAGGATGCATGCCATCGGGCTTCCACTAGATCCCATACCATGCCGATCGATTCCAGCTTCCGAATCCGCTCGGGTGACATCCAAGAATCGTTTCCGCTCTTGGCGTCTCTCTGCATTTTGAGCCACACCCCAAGTCGGAAGCCTTTTGGATCCTCGGGTGGCCAGGTCTCGTCAAGCATCGCGTTGCAAGACCCGAGCCGTTCGGCACGTTGGCGCGCTAGTTCGAAGGCAGCTTCCCACTTATCGGACAGCTCGTCGACGACCACTGGTCGAAGCACGTCGGAGATTTCCTGGACCGCTTCACTGCCAATGAAGTACACCTTAGACAAAGGGTCACCGCCACTGGTTGTTCCGCCAGAGATCGTTATGGATCGACTGATGTTGAGTGAAGCGGCGAACTCCTCATCGTGTGAGCGAAGTGCGCTTAGAACCCGCCAGATTGAGCGGAAGTCGGTGCTTTGGACCACTTCTTCTATCGATTCGCCTTTGCCGAGCAGGATTGGCAGAACGACAGTGCCAATCGTCTTACCGGGACTCATTCGCAGCGCGCGACCGAGAGCCTGTGCAATGTCGACCTCACTGGTTCGCGGGTCGACGAAGACAACACCGTCGACGCTGGGCACGTCGATGCCTTCAGTCAGGCACCGTGCGTTCGTCATCACGTGATGTTGTTCACCCGCGGCCGAACCGAATTTGGCAAGAATGTCCCGACGTCTTGCAGCACTCATGTCTCCAGAGATGAAGGACGCAGTGAAGCTAGCCTTCGTCTTGCCAGCCGATCGCATGGCTTGGGCGACAGTTGCCAGGTCCTGCTGGAAGGTCGAAGCGTTATTCAAAGTGTGATGGAACGTGATCACTTTCTTTAGACTGAAAGTGTCTATCGCCTTGACGACGCCTACCAGTCCGGCTTCCACGACGCGCATCCTGTCACGCTTTGTATCACCAACGTGCTTGGCTATCGTTCTTAGTTCCTCGTCCCCGCTGGCCGGATCAAACTCCCCCACCTTTGGCCACTCAAACTCCCCCAGGCAGGACAGGATGATTTTAGGGTAAATGGCGCGTAATAGAAGACGGCGAGTCAGCCTGGTTGGTCGGCCGCCGACGCAGGGATACCAAGCGGCGAGAGTGCGAGGCGGTTGGCGGCCTCCTTCAAGCGGTAGCTGCGCCCCTCGAACTCCAGCAGATGGGCGCGGTGCATCAAGCGATCGAGGATGGTGGCGGCCATGGTGGCGTCACCAAGGTATTTGCCCCAGTCCTGCACAACCCGGTTGGAGGTCACCATGATGCTGCGCTTGAGCTTGTAGCGCTGGTGGACCAGCGCCTGCAAGAGTTCGCCTGCACCCTCGCCGATACGGCGCGCGAGGAACAGATCATCGAGCACGAGGAGGTCCACCTCGAGCAGTCCGCGCAGGTGCTGACGCTGCTCGGCTGGACTGCCAAGGGCGTATTGCACGAAGGCACTGTCGGCCTCGAGGTAGCGCACCGTGTGGCCGGCCAGGGTAGCCTGGTAGGCGACTGCCTTGGCAATGTGACTCTTGCCGGTGCCAGGCTTACCGACGATGAGCGCGTTATGGCCTTCGGCGATGAACTTCAAGGTGTGCAATTCGAAGCAGGCTGCGCGTGGCAGTTTCGGATTGAAGCGCCAGTCGAAGTCAACCAGTGTTGCGCGCTCGTCCAGCCCGCTTCGCTGGTAGCGGCGCTCCAGCAAGCGTGAGCGCCGTCGGTCTAACTCGTCCTGCAAGATCAGCGAGAAGGTCTCTAGGAAGGGCTGTTGAGAGGCCTGCGCTTGTACTACGCGCGTTTGCAGTGTGGCACTGATGCCGGACAGTCGCAGCGCACGCAAGGCACGCTCGATTTCGGTCATGCTCATACTCATAGGATTCTCCCGTGAGAGAGTTACAAGGCGGCGCTGGCTTGCGCGCCGAGGGCAAACAGGTCGGCATACGCGTCGCCGTCCCGAATCAGGTGATGGTGTTGGGTCAGGTCCAGTTCACCCTGCACCGGTGCATCGAGGGCAGCCAGGGCTTGCTGCAGAAGCTGCTCGGCCAGGGCCCGGATTGATGGGTAGTGCCGCACGCCATCACGCAGGGCGCGCTCACACGCCTGCTCAACGATGCGCCGCGGATAGCGCCGGGCCAGCCCTACGACACCGCGCAAACGGCGGTGTCCGATACGGCCGTCGTGCTCGAACCATTGCTGGCACAGTGCCAGCGCGGCAGGCCCGATCTGTTCGGCCTGTGCGAGGATGCTGCGGGTCTCGCGCGTGGGGTTGTACGGGCGCTCTTCGAGCGGCAGAAGGACGCTGCCGCGGCGCTGTGCACGGGGATGGGTGCGCAACAGCGTAAGCGTGGCGCGATCACGGATCTCGAGGTGATGCTCAAACAAGCGCACCAGCACTCGACTGCCGATGGGCGCCGGGCGGGCCGCGTAGCTGCTGTGGTCAATACGCACGCAGGTGGCATCGTCCACCGTGCGTTCGTACTCGGTGAAGTACGCGAAGCCGGTGGGTGGCAGCGGCAAGAGGTGGGCGCGCTCCTCCTCGAACATGGCCTGGACCTGACGGCAGGCGCTGCCGTGGATGCGCTGGGCAGCCCAGCGTGTCTCCCAGTGTTCGAGGAAGTCATTCTGTTGCTCGATCGACTCGAAGCGCCGACCCTTAAGCGCGGTGCCCTGGGTATGCTGGATCGCGCTCTCGACGCTGCCCTTGCGATTGGGATCCCGGACTCGTGCCGGGTCGGCCACCACGCCGTAATGGGCCAGTACGGCACGGTAGAGCGCATTGAGCTCGGGCTCGTACAAGTCGGGCTTGATCACACCCTCCTTGAGATTGTCCAGGACAACGTAGCGGGCAGCCCCACCAAGGTAGCGCCAGGCCTGCTCGTGCAACTGCGCCCAGGTCTGTTGGCTGGAGTTCCAGACCACGCGCCGGAAGCTGCGGCGCGAGTAGCGCAGCGTCATAACGAACAGCCGCGGGCGGCGGTACCGATCACTGCCTGGCACACGCGTAAGCGCGCCTTCGCCGTAGTCGACCTGGGCTTCCTCTCCGGGAGCGAATTCCAGTCGGTCAAATTGCTCGGGCTCGCGTTGCACAAGGCGGCCGGCGAAGCGCTTGACGCTGTTGTAGGCGCCGGTGAAGCCGAACTGATCGACCAAGTCCTGGTAG
Source organism: Cupriavidus sp. 86D6 (assembly GCF_057815095.1). NCBI lineage: Bacteria > Pseudomonadati > Pseudomonadota > Betaproteobacteria > Burkholderiales > Burkholderiaceae > Cupriavidus > Cupriavidus sp. 86D6. The sequence goes on from NZ_JBYPSB010000011.1 coordinate 82,752, forward strand.
ATGGCGGTGTAATTGCGCCGCAGGCGCAACTGCGCCTCGATCCACTCCCGATGCGGCTCGCAGGACGAGGGGCGATTCGCCGGTGGCCGGGGTGGAGGAATTTGCGCAACGCCCCCGGTGGCCGGGGTGGGGGAATTTGCTTCTGCCTGACGCTGTGCAAGCCGGCGGATGGTTTTGCGGTCAACGCCGGTGACGCGCTCGATCTCGCGCTGGCTCTTGCCGGTGGCCAGCAGCGTAAAGACAGTAGTTTGCAGATGTGGCTTCAAGACGTTCACCCCTCGCCCCCTGTCAATGACAAAGGGATCAAAGTTACGTCCTGCCAGCAGGATGTGCTCCTGGCGGTACCGCGAGAGGTAACTACCGCATTGCTACGCAGTCATCAGGTGGGGGAATTTGAGTGGCCAAAAGTGGGGGAGTTTGCCCGGCCAACGGGGTTCCTCGTTGTCGGAGAGAACCACCACAACTTGATAATCACAAAGCAATCCAAGATCGATAGCTTTGCGGAACGGAAGGGTGTGAAAGCGAGGGCCGAAGACGGCTTCGTTATCCATGCCGATGAAGTTGGGACTGCTCTTGCGCCGGGCGTTCATGTCCTTCGGTGTTGCCGTTGCGAACAGTCTCCGGTCGGCACGAATCCTCTTCCCATCGAGAACGATCGCGAAGGGCGAGCTGATGTCACCCGCGCAACGGTGCGCCTCGTCGCATATAGCGAGATCAAAGGTCGGTACGTCGCTCTCTGTCTGTGTTGCTGCAATCACGCAGGCGGATTGATAGGTGCAGAAGACCACACGACTTCCGTCGCCTCGCATGAAGCATTCGATGTCGCCGGAATCTGTGGTCACCGCGAACCCGCTATCGCTAAGGCTTGCGACTCCGAGGTCATCGACAGAACCACGTGAGAGAGAGGTGTCCGAACAAACGCAGAGGGCGTGGTAGTCCGCCATCGAATGGTTGCCCCGCCAGGATAACGCGTACTGCAGCAAAAGCGAGATAGATGGGAGGAATACCACCGTGAGCCTCACCTTCATCGCCTCCGCGACCCACAAAGCTGTCAGAGTCTTTCCTGTTCCGCAAGCCATGATGAGTTGACCGCGGTCGTGGGATTGAAATCCGCCGACCACGTCTTGGATCGCTTCCCGCTGATGGGCACGAGGTAGGTGTTTCATTTCTCAGCTATATTTTGTTGCAGACAGGACCAGACTAGCGGTCGCAGATTGGAGTCAAGCTCTGACGGTACGTCGACGCGAATCTTTAGCTACGCCAGGCCAGATTCGATGACAAATCTTGAAGTTGGATGCTTTTTCGCGGTGGAAAGGAGCATGACTCGTCGGGCGCGGGTGAGTGCCACGTAAAACAGTCGCCGCTCCTCTGCCTCCGGACTGCCTTCGTCGGGGATGACCGTTTCTTCGAGCCGGATGAGAGCTGTGTGATCCCATTCGAGCCCTTTGCTTGAATGGAAGGTTGTGAGCACGACGGCATCTTCAGCTGGTTCGTTGTTGCGACGACGCAGGAACTCCAATCGATCCACGAAAGTGCCGTTCAACCTGGCCAGCACATCGTAGGTCGTAGTGATCGAGCGCTTACCCTGATCCGATTTTACCCAGCGCAGCATCCACTCGCTTACCCCGTCGAGTACGAGCGCATGGAACTGGCGATCGCAAAGCGATCGCCATTCACAGATCTTCTTCGCCAGCTCCAAATACTTCTCGACGGCATCGTCACCCAGTCCCGCGTCCAAGAGATCCTTCTTCTTGATCTTTTCGCATTCCTTTGCACCGGAGAACTTGCGATACAACGTTTGGAGATCAGCGGCACCCACGCCAGCGAAGCCAAGAATCGCGTCTAAGCCGCTGGTTCTCGTTCCCTGGATCAATTCAAGTAAGTTGCCCATCAAGGCCGATTCGGGGCGATCCAGGATCGAGCGTCCTGCCGCGCGGTGGTACTTCACCCCATGTGATCGGCAAACGGCCTCGACTGGATCGAGAATGCGATTTGTACGGGCTAGGATCGCAGCAGTCTTTCCAGCACGCACTGCCGCCGCCATTGCTTCCATCGCCGAAATGGCTTCTTTGTACTCGTCGTCGTACCGTGCGAAGTCCACAGTACCGCCGGCGCCACGGTTTGATACAAGCTCCTTTACGATTCGCTCGCGGTTGTTCCGAATGACCTTGTCGGCAACAGACAAAATCTCAGAATGCGAGCGATAGTTAATCCCCAGGACAATCTGTCGGGCATCGAACTCTCTAGCGAAGGCTTCCATGCCCCTTAGCCCGAGCGCAGAACGAAAGCCGTAGATTGCCTGGTCGTCGTCGGCAACGAGAGTCGTAATGGCACCAGTTCTCGCATGCAGTGCGGTCCATAGAGCCTGATGCGGGTCCACATCCTGATATTCGTCGAGTAATAAAGCGTCGATTTTGTAGGGAGCAATTGTGCCTCGCTTCATGCCGTCTACTGCGTATCGAAGGAGGTCGTGAAAATCGACCCGGCCATTTCTCTGCAGCGCTTCTTGATAGGCGACGAACAGTTGGCCTTCCGGCGTCTCAAGCAACGGATCGCCTAGCTCAGACTTGATGCGTTCAATCGCGGCTATGGCGTCCTCGAGCTTCCATTCCGTGCTCGACTCCTGTATGACATGCGTCAGAATCGCGGTGCGCTCACCATCAGTCGCAATGTCAGGCCTCTTGCCAGCTGCCGACGAAAGTTGCTTGTAGGCCAAGGAATGGAAGGTGCCTGCGATTAGACGCCTTTTGGCAGATGGCCCCGCTAAAGCCAGTATCCGGTCGCGTAGCTCGACCGCGGCATCTTTGCTGAAGGTAACGGCACCGACGGTCATGTTCGGGTCGCTCAGCAGCAAGGCGGCCTTTGCTGCGATCGTGGCCGTCTTCCCGGCCCCGGGCACCGCAACGGCGACGCAATGGTCACGGCAATTCACCACCTCGCGCTGCGAGGGATTCAGTTTTTCGAGTGCTGCGGCGAAGGACATAGCGCTGGATCAGACTCAGCCGTTGACCGGCAAGATCGGACTTGCTCAGACCCGGTACATTCGACTGGGCGCAAGCGCTGGCATGTGGCAGCAAGTGCCATGAGTGTCCTTGAGGCATCTGCCACGCACTGCCATTGCAACTGACATGGTCCGACAGACTCTGGCCACGACTGAGCATGCGTTTAAATGAATGTGCCACTTGGTGGCATCAAGACCGGGCACGGCTGAGGGGGGCGGACTTGATGCCACTGCAATTGCACGACCACTAGATGCCGCGCACCGTCGTCATCAGTTTCAAATGGGCGGTATAGCTACGCAGGCCCAGCGGCTGGAACTTACGCAGGAAACGCGAGACCTCTTCGTTGACATCGGTTTGGTCTCGAATCCCGTTCCACACCATGAAGTCGAACTGATCCATGGTCTGATCAAACTTGACCAGAACCTGTAGCGCGCGAACGGCGAAACGCGAGTAAGCCTGAACCTCGAGTGAGAGCGAAGGGCGCTGGATCGTCGGCGCGAAGACGATATCTCCGACGGTACGCATTTCGGTTTCGCGTTGCTCGCGGTACGCCTTCGCCACGCGAAACTGTTCGTCGACGTAGTCCTCGAGTTTGGACAACTCGCGTTCCAGATACGTCTCCAGCGTGGAAAGTTCCGCGCGGGTGAATGTGCCTTGGCCGAAGCGCTGGAGATTGAGCGACATCCGGTTCATGTACGGCCACCATTGTTCGAACAGCGGGCGCAGGCGCGTGTGGTTCAACTTCAGGGCGACAGATACGACGGCAGCCCCTGCGAGTTCGCGATCGAGGATCTGCAGGCCCAGCTCACGGCGCCGGCGGATGATCGCCTGGCGCTGCTCCGGCGGTAGTTCACGAAAGAGCTTGCGCGTCCGCTCGACGTCAGCCTTGCGCTGCTCGTGATCAGCCGGCGATAGCAGGCCCTCGTTGCGCAGTGCATCGGCCGAAGCATCCATCTCGTTGAGCTCGTGCTCCACGTCACCGGTGCTGTCGATGGTGCCGAGCGTGCTAGGCGTAGTGGAAGCCGTTGCCGATGCATCCAGGATGGTCTCATCGGCAGGGATCAGGTCGGTCGTGGTCATGATTTCTCCATTTGGAAGGCCATCCACATGGCCTCGTCGTCATTGAGTGGCCGGACTATTTGCCGACATGGAACGACGCCGCAAGGCGCCAGCAAAGCAAGCCCACCAGGCAGACCACATAGGTCCACCAGTTAGCGAGCAGTGAAATCGGGAGCAGCAACGCAGACGCACCTATGCCGAAGCTAAGCATCAGGCCGTGAGCTGCGACATGAAAAGACACGGGATTGGCGAATCCGGCGCTTGCCGCGCGGATCTTTCGGCAGACCGACCCATCGTTGACGATCGCCAGGATCAGCACCGTCGCGCCGAAGAGCCAGTGATACGCGACGGCCGAGCGATACAGCGCGCGATAGAGTGTCAGCCAGAAGTGCTGCATCCAGCCGCGGCCGAACGCTGATGCGCCGCCGTCCGAGAAGGGACTCGGGGCGTCCGAACCGGCAAAGGATGCCTTCACTGCGCCGGAATCGATGAACCATTCGTGGAACCTTGCGTTCGCCGATGTCACCGCGATATCAGCCTTGCTCGGACCGAGGACGCGCTCCACCGACGCACGCTCGTCACGACTGATCTCGAACGCGGATTGGTCCTGGATGAATGGCGCTAGCGTGCAGATCATCAGCGGCGAAATGATCAGCCAAAGACGAACATGGGATGCGAAACGGCTACTGGCCATGGCTCAGATCCACCGTAATGCCAGCAGGATCGGGAAACTGGGAATCGCGACCAGCGCGGCCCAGAACACAGCGGGCTTGCTAACAGAGATCTTCACCAGCGCAAAGCAGGGCACGACGTCGGCGGCCGTGAACGCTTCCGGCGGCGTATCCGCCCAGGCGGGCGAGGTGAGCCAGTCCTGCATGCTTAGGGCCAGCGTGGGGTCCACGCTGCACAACCAGGCGGCCACGCTCGGCGGGATTCGACGAAGCCGTTGTGCGACGCGGCGGGCGTCAGTGTGCAAAGTTGCCAGCGACATCGTAGCTCTCGAAGTAGCGTGAGAAGGCGTAGCCTGTGAGGACCCTGGCGGCAAGCTGGAATGCCGCGCACCGCTGGGAGATCTCGCCGGGCACCGGTTCGTCGACAACCTGACAGACGTAGCCTGCAGTCTGCCGTTGCTCGAATGCCGGGATGGATTCGTGGAAGGGGTACCAGACGTTGTACTTTTCGCCTTTGAAAGCGGCGTACCGCTTGTTGTACAGGTCATGCGCCCGTGAGAAGAGCCCCTTCATGAACGCCACCGAGGGGTCACCATGCTTGCGCGCTGCGCGCCAGGCGGTGATGCCGTCTGTGAGCATCTCCTTGATCAGCGGCTCGTCTCGCACGCGGAAATTCACACCGACGTAATCGACCACGCGTGCACAGATCTCATCGAGGTCCGGAGACAGCGTAAAGACGGGCGAGAGCTTCGCCGACAGATTGTGTTGCTTGATAACTTCGCGGAAAAGACTGCTGCGCATGGATGGTTAGTCCTGAATAATGGGAATACGACCTTGGTAGACAGCGCCGCCGGAGATTCGCAGGAAATACTGGAGATTTGGCAGTTGCATGACCAGGTCATGCGGAATCAGCGGGACCTTTTCGAGTTGAGCCGACCGGGATACAGAGCCACTGAATTCACCCACGTGCGCTTCGGTGCCGGTACTCGTGCTGCTCGATATCACCAGGTTGCGGATCGCCGTCGTTCCGGCCTTCTCGGCAAACCATTGGGCCGTGTCGATGTCTTCCAAGCGTAAGACCATCTGGTTGTTCAGATTCCCCAAAACCTGCTGCATTTTGGCCACGTTTCCGAGTTTGGCTGTGAAATCCGAGCGCGTCTGGTAAGCAATGAACGCCTTGAAGCCCGCGCCCCGGCCCTTGTTGAGCAATTGCAGCAATTGCTCGTTGATCGCTTCGGCGGCTTCGTCGACCACCAGGACGATTTCGGGGGGCTTGGCGTAGAAGTTGTAAATGGCACCAGCCACGGACGCGATGTCTGCCAGCAACATCGACATGACGGCCTGGGCCACCATCGAATTGGAAAGGGAATCCGCGCCAACGAAGAGCACGGCCTTCTGCTTGATGACCTTGTCGATATCCCAGATTTCTCGGTCGTCGTCGAAGTCGTCCGCCTTGGGCGCGAGCATCAGACCTGTCTCGCCGGTGGCCAGCATTTGGAGAAGGGGCAGGGCGGACGCGATGATGCGGCCGTAATGATCGCGGTCGTGCTGGAACGTCGAGATCAAACCATCGATCGATTCGTGGCCCTTTCCGACGTTCGCGAAGCGGTCAATGTACAAACGCGCCATGGCGTCGAGTCGCGTGCCACCTTTCTGGCCGACCTGCTGCATGTACCCTGCGACCTCTGCATCCCAGTCGGCCATGCCGGCTTCTGGAAAGAAGCGTTGCAGCGCACGCTCGAGAAGATTGTTGATTCCGTTCTGCGCGTATTGCAGGATGGAGCGAAGGTTTGGCTTGTCGCCAACGTAAAGCTCGCCCTTGACCGAGCGATCAATGAACAGGAACGCAAACTGGCGGAACGGGCCTTCTTCCATCAGTTGCGCAATGCGGGTTGGGATTTCCGAAGGTTGCGACCAGTTCTCGAGCGGGTTCAACCGGATCGACTGTGACGGCGCCGCCTGTTTCCAATACAGGAACTTGCGACCCACGCGCTCGCACTCGCGCTTGCATCGTGCAACCCACTCGGGATCGTTCTTTGGGTCCAGAATGATCAAAACATCACTTTTGTTATGAATCACCTGGGTCGAAATGAGTTCGAATGTGCGCGTTTTGCCGGCGCCGGTGGTGCCGCTGATCGAGGTGTGACCGCCCATCGCCTTGTAGTGAAAAGGCACCGGCCGCTTCTTGGCCTCGAGCCCTGCAATCCACGGCTTGCCTTGAGGGGAGCGGTCAGGGATGCTGCCAAGTGGAGAGAACGCCTTTTCAATTGCGCGCACGGTGCCGTTGGGTAGCCATTTCGGCAGGCCGGGAATATCGGTCGATGGCATGCGCAGAATGTCGTGCGCGAGCTGGCAGTGCTTCTGGGTCCACTCGTAGCCTGTCCCGAGATACATGGCGTCCGCGTCTTTGTCGGTGGACCGAAGGCGCTGGCTCGCCTCCAGCAGGCGGTCGATCTTGACGACTGTCAACCACTTTGTGGAGATGGCGAGTCTAAACCTGAGGGCCCGCCAGACTTGCGCCGTGCGGAAAAGCAGTGCGCCCAGGCAGAGAAGGGCAAAGTAGCCGGCGTGCGGCATGCCGCTCACCAGGATCAGCAACCCCGCGAGAGCCCAGCCAACCGCCGCGCGAAATTCGAAGATTGGCCGGAAATGGTTGATGTAGTGGTTCATCATGGCGTGACGTCCGGCGCAATGAGGTTGCCGACCTCATCAACCAGCAAGATGCTCTGGCCGTCGGCCCTGTACAGGTGCTTGCCTTTGCGAAGATGCTCGACCAGGGTGTCGGAGGCGAGCCCATAGTTGCCGAGCATGCGCTTGCTGATCGCGACCTTGCCGTCTATGCGCGTAACCTTGGTCTTGCCGGCGGCCACGTCCTGGGCCAGCGCCTTGAAGAATTCCCGCATCAGATTGGACGAACCCGCCACAGCCTTGAAGGGATCGTCGCCGGATGGTCCCTTCCGAAGGGATTGCGCACCGTCAAGCTGTACGACGTTCCGCGTGCTGGAAGCGTCCAACGGGGTGGCGGTGACCGCTCCGATCTCCGCGGTGGCTTCCGCGACCGCCTGTTCCGGTTCCACTGCTCCTTCGCTCGCCAAGTGGGCGGTCATCGTCGGTACCGCTGCCGCAGCGGCCATGGGCTGAATGGCGGACGGCTGACCAGCCTTCGCCAGTACTTCGGCGTTCGGGGCTGGTGTCGGATCTGGCGCGAACTCTGCTCTGCGAGCCTTTACCTCGAATTGCGTCAAGGTATCGATCGATTGCCGTACGACCTTATGCAGCAGGGTTTCCAGGCCGGTCGGTCGCGGGTCGGGATTGATGGCACCGAAGAGGTCAGTCAGTACTTGAGAGTCGAAGGCGCTGAGTCGATCACTGCCCAGAATCTCACGCGCAAGCAGCGCGGTGCGCATCCGCTCAACAGGCTGTGCAGCGTCGCGTCTAGAAACCTTGTAACTGCTGCTTCCAAGCCATGGGCCGAAGGCGCCGTGGGCGGCAGGAACCCATTCGGCACCATCACAGTCACGATGGAACTGGAAATGCCTGCACGGCTCGTCGAGCCGCGAGCAGCACGCAGCGAGGAACAGGGCGTAGAGATACTGCGGCTCCAGCGCTCGACGCCGCTCGGACGAGAGGTCCGCACCGAACTTCTGTGCACCGGATAGCCGCATGCCAAAGTAGGCCGCTTCGATGGTCGCCCGAAAGGCGCCGCCTGGCTCTGCATGTTCTCCCGGCCGCAAGGGCATGCTCGAAAACCAGTCCGCGCATCGGGAAAGGATGCTCAGCCATTTGGCATCGAACGTCTCCGCGGACGTCTCGTTCGCGTACTGGCGGATGAGTGCAATGCGGCTCTCATGGGCAGCCAGCAATTCTGCTGGCGACAGCGGGGTATGGGTATGTGCGCTCATTTGGCCTTTGCGAGGAATTTACCGATGCCGCCCGCTGCCTTGAGACCCACTCGCATGGCGCCGCCGCCACTGATCCCACCGCCCGATCCGAAGATTGCGCCGGCGAGTTTCGGAAGCTCGAAGGCAACCAGAATCATGAAGAATGCGACGCTCATCGCGTACGTCGCGCCGGAAAGCGTAGCGGTGCCGGCGCTCTGCTGCTCGGAAAGCGTCGACACCAGCGCGCTCGAGACCAGCCGCGCCATGATGGCGGCGACGACCGAATACATCGATGCGCCAATCATGAAATCGAGCCACGAAGTAAAGTAGCGGCGGCTATAGTCAGAGAAGCCCAACGCCACGGCAATCGGGCCGATCACGATGCCAATGGCGGCCGCGATCTCTCCCAACGAAATGAAGAACGTGTAGAGCAGGGACGCGATCGCACACAGGACGAATGCTGCCATCAACATTAGTCCGGCGAAGGCGATCATCAAGACGTCAGAGATACCGCTGGCGGCTTTCATTGACTGAATGTAGGAATCAATGAAACCAGCACCGACGGCGGCGAGTGTCATCGCAGGCGTCATGGCCTGTGTCCCCGCGACCTTGTCGGCGAGATGCTTGAAGTACTCGTAGATGCCCGGCCCGAACTTGTCGTATCCGGTGTAGAGCGAAGCGAAGATGCCTAGCATTAACAGCTTCTCAAACACCTCCGTCCAGGCCGATACCGGGTCCGACGTCGCGGCGAACTGGATGCCCGCCAGCGTCAACGTGATGACTGCCAATCCGAACGCGATCTTGTCGGCATCAGGCGTAAGGCTCTTGCTCAACGTCGTAGCGCCGCCAATCAGGCCGGTGCGGAAGGACTCGAACTGGCTGAGCCAACTCTTAAGCGATTCGCCGATGGAACCGGGTTGGGAAAACAACCCCTTTGGGGCGGCCTTGTCCGGCGTTGTCTGTGCCGCTTCGGTGCCCGTTTGTGGAGCCGACGCTTGTGCGAAAACTGCCGGCGAGTGCAACAGGAAAGTCGTAAGCAACAGGACGATGAAGCGGGCGATCTGCATTTCAGTTTCGGATCAGTTCGACTGCAGCTTGCGCGAGAAGACGCGTGCGCGGAGATTCTTGAGTTCTTCATCCTGGGCGGCCGCCATCGAGCGGATCGCTTCGGCGCTCTGCGTTTCCTTGGCGACGCTCTGCTGGTCCCGGTCGGCATCGGCCTGCGCGCGCACACTCATCAGCTGCAGCAGGTCGGAGTTCTGGCTGGCAAGCACATCGAGCATCTGGTTGGTGGTCTGCGCCGCTGCCTGTGCCGTGGGCGACAGCTTGATTTGCGACTGGATCTTCTGCCGACGCTTGGCCACCGACTGCGTGTTCTTGAAAATCTGCTCGCCCAGAGTGAATAGTGCCTTCGCCGTCTTGTCGCCGTTGGTCAGTAGGGCCCGCTGATCCTCGAACCACTGTTCCTTGGTCTTGCCGGAGGAAACCACCATGCTCTGAATCTTCTTCAGGTAGTCGGCGTTGTCGGACACAGTCCCATACAGATCCTTGAGCGTCGTCCCGTAGATCTCGTACTTGCCGATCTCGTCCTTGATGCTGTTGAACTGCTCCATGATGGCTTCGGCGTCGAGCCCCGTCGCTTGCAGTAGCTGATTGGCCATCATCTGGTACTGGTAGACGATGTTGGTGTTCTCGTACACCTCGGACTTGATCGACTGCAAGGCCGAGATCGTCGTCTGCACAAGTCCCACCCAGTCGGTAACGGGCAGTGCGGCGTGAGCCGGGGCAGCGCCGAGAACGGACGCGGCGACGGCGATGTTGGCGATCCACTTTTTCATTTCTGGGTTCTCCCTGTTTAGGCTGCGCGAGCGAGCATTTCGCGCACGTAGCGGTCTTGCCAGTCGGGGTCTCCCGACGCGTAATGGGTGTCGCAGATGGATTGCGCTACGCCGTCCGAGCGCAGCATCGCCACCATCTCGTCGTTGAATGCCGTCTGCAGCATTCGCGTTTGGATGTTCGTGATCCACAGGTAGTCACGGTTGGGTACGGCGTCCGAGATCATCTGCACCTGGTCGTCGGTCAAGCCGAACTTTTCCTTGTAAAGTTCGGGGCTCGTCTTGGCCTGGCTGTTGGGCAGATAGATCCAGTTGGCGATGTTCTCCTTCAGGATTTCGAAGTTCGCCACGCGAGCGATCTGCCGCAAGGATTGGGTCGCGGCCCAGATGGACCCATTGAGCTTCCGGATCGTCGTGATCCAGTCCTCGAAGCGTTTGTAGAAGCGCTCGTTCTGGAAGAAGAAGCCGCATTCCTCGACCTCAATGACGGTGTAGCGAATACCGTCCATCGACTGGCTGATGCGGTAGAACGCATAGTCGGTGAAGAGAGCAGCCGCGCGTGGAAACTTCTGAAACAGTTCTCCGCACTCGATGCAGAGGTTGTCGCTGACCGCAAAGGCGTCCTCGACATGGTCAAAGAAGTGACCGTACTGGCCGCCAACCAGCCAGATTTGCAACCGTTCCCGCAAGTCCGCGTGTAGCATGGTGGACAGGGCACTCAGTGTCCAACGCTCGCGCGGATACCCGGCGAGGAGCTTCACCGCCTCGAAGATGTCCTGCCGTTGCTGCGGCGTCAGCGAAAAGTCATCATCTTCCAGTGCCAGGGTGAGCCATTCCGCGACGTAGGTGAAGCTGCCGGGATCGGCGAGCAGTGAGAGGGGGTTGACCGGTGTACTCGCCTGGAATTTTCCCGTGACGTCGATGAATGCTCCGCCGCTCAAGAGGGTTGGAATCCGGGTCGACCTGTCTTTGTCGAAGCGAATTCGCCGCGCCTTGTGCCGGTCGGCCTGAGACACCAGGAAATTCAGCATCACTGACTTGCCGGCACCAATGGGGCCGATGACAAAAAGGTGACCGTTGCCTCCCGGCTGGTGCATATCGACACGCTGGCCCGTTCGGTGGCGAGTGGGAAGGCACGTGAGCGGGGGTACTTCCGTGCCCGTTTTCTCCGACAGCCAGATGTTGCGCGTTGGGCCTTCGAGCACCGACCGTACCGGAGCAATGTCCGACACGGCGGGCGTCTCGACAAACTGCAGGCGCCGCTGCCGGTCCCAGCGCCCCGGGAGCGTGCTGTTCCAAGCCGCCATCAGATTGGTCTTTTCTCGAATAGCGCCAAAGCCGGCGTTGGTCAGTGTGCCAACCACTTCGCTGACGGCATCTTCGCATTCGGCTTCGGTGTCGGCATAGAGGACGATCGAGATGTTGGCGAACCCGTGCTGTACGCCTTCAGCGGTGAGGCGCTTGAGTGCCTTGCCGGCTTCCTTGGCCAGTTCCTCGCGGCCCTCGTCGTTGTCGTCTTCTTCCTTCGACACATATTGCTTGACCATCGACCGGAGGTTGACCGCCGCCATCTTGTAGAAGCGACGTACCTTCTCGATGTAGGCTGTCGCGCGAGCAGTGTCGAGGAAGCGGTACATGATGCAGATATCCAGCTCGGCATCGACCTGCAGCAAACTGTCGAGCGCTGCCTCCTGGAAGCTCATCCATTCCTTGACGGCAACAACCGCGGCATAGCGTCTGCCGTGGGCGGACTCGAACAGCAGTCGCTCCGAGCCAACTGTGATCTCCGATTCGCTCAGATGGGTGTCCAGCATCGTGACGGGGAACCGGATGCGGCGCTTCGGGACACTGGGATTGGCCACCTGGTGGAGTGCCGCGTAGCTGTCCTGCATTGCAAGGCGGGTCGGCTTGATGCGCGGAATACCGCCGGTGAATGCATCTAGCATGGCTTCGAAGCGCCGCGTGTCCGAGCGGATCTTTTCCATGTCGAAGGCGAACGCGCTGCGAGCAAGCACGGTATCCTTAGTCGCTTCGAGCAAGGCGGCAAATAGCGGCTTCCCGCCCACGGTCATGTGATGGCCGATTTTTTCGAAGAACTTGGCCACGCCCGTTTCGGGCGTATAGGCGATGCTCAGCGAATGCGCGTTGCGGAAGTACCGGCCGGTTGTCATGTGCGCGCGGTTGAGCGCATCGAGACGGGCGTCTGTTCCGTTGCTGAAGTCGCCGTCTACGTACCCCTTGGTGCGCCGGTGCGTAAGGCGCCACCATGCGGTGATACGGTTGTCGAACGAACGGCATGCCTGGTCGAGCTGGTCGCGGGCCGAGGTGATGTCGCTCGCGTCCGCGCTATCGGCGTCCACACCCCGAAACTCATAGGTGGCCAACAGCGAGCCGTCCTTATTCAGGATGAGTTCGGGGGTAATCGAGGTGAGCCAGGGGGCGATTTCCGCCAGCGGCCGTCTTTTCAGCTTCAGCATGGCAGATCGCTGTCAAAGCCATAGGGGCGACGGAACACCGCGTGAGACTTGCCATGCCACGGCAGCGACTCGTATAGGTCTCCGTACTGGTTGTAGACATTCAGAATCTGGTTCCACCACGGATCCCGGCTCGTCAGCCACGCGAGCAGTGCGTGGCTGCACAGTCCATATACGAAGACCGCCACGGGGATCTGCCAGCCACTCCGGTATGTCACGTAGATCAGAAGCGCGACGATGGTGCCGTTGGCGATGGCCAGACCCCGTACTGCGCCTGCAATCAGGCGCGGCATGGACAAGCCGATGCTCACGTGGTGCTTGCGCATGTTAGAACCCGGTGCAGGAGGCGATCAGGCCGAGCGACTTCAGGATCGAAGGGGCGGCGGCCGCGAGGCCCACGCCCACACAGGCGCCCGAGATGAACTTGGAGAGCGAAGACTCCGCGTTGGCGTACGCGTAGGCGCCCAGGACGATCACGATCAGGCCGACCACGAAAAGATACTTCGTGTTGATAAACGTCGCGATGCCGCAGATGAAGTTGCCGAGATTGTTCAGGAAGGCGTCGTCGGCGGCGACCGCCGAGGTGGCCACGGCCATCATGCCGACCATCAGCAGGGCAGAGGGCGCGTACTTGCGTGCCGTGGCGCGAACACGGTGGTTCAGGGTCATTGTCATTTGGGAAGGACTCCGTTGGTTAAAAAACGCGTTTGATGTCGTAGTCGCCGTTGGTGAAGCCGTTGATCTCGAGGATTTCCGAGACGTGACGCATCTCGCCGGTGCGCCTGAGGTGCACGACGTAATGGATGCAGTCCGCGATGAGCTTTCGCATGTCGTCGAGCTTCCAGCCTGATCCGGGCGGGATGCCGAGGAGCGCCATGCTTTCCAGGCGAGAAAGGGCAGAACGTGCGCTGCTGGCGTGCAGGGAAGCCATGCCGCCGTCGTGGCCGGTGTTGAGGGCCTGGAGCATGTCGAACGCCTCGCCGAATCGGACTTCGCCCACGAAGATGCGGTCGGGACGAAAGCGCAAGGCGAGGGCGACAAGGTGCTGCGTCGTCACGCCCTTGTCCTTATTGGAGAGCAAGCGCACTTGATTTGGTACGGTCAGCTTCAGTTCCATCGTGTCCTCGATCGTGAGGACTCGGTCGCTGGCCGGTACGCACCCGGCCAGTGCGTTGAGGAACGTGGTCTTACCCGTAGACGTGCCGCCCGCAACGATGATGTTCTTGCGCCGGACCATCAGCTGCTCGAGCGCGCGCACGAGCGCCTCATCTTCCTCATTGCCGAGGAAGATTGGCTCCTCAGCGTGAGTGGTAGCGTTGCGCAGTGAGAGCGCACCGGATTTAGCGTAATCCTCCAGCGTCAGGTTCGTTTCGCGATGTCGGCGAATGCTCAGCGCGTGGCCGTCGATCGCTGTCGGCTGCATGACCGCTGCGATCCGCAGACCTTTGTGGCCTGCATTGATGATGCCTTGGGTTGTTCCCCGTACTGCGGACTTCTCCACCGAGGAGGCGAGGGATCGGACGGCGCCTTCGACCTTGATGGGATCGAGGACGATATCGAGTTTCGTTAGCACCCCACGACGTTCCACCCAGATGCTGTCGAACCGGTTGATCATGACTTCGGCAACGTCCGCCGAATGGATGACGTCATGCAGCGGAGCTAGGGACTCGAAGAACATCGAGACGGCGCTGTCGGCCAGCTGCGTCAGCTGCAAGAGAGGGTGGTTGTTAGCGGGGGATTCCATGCCCGCTATTGTTGGCGGGCAATTGGGTAAGAGAGACGGCGAAAGATGGTCGATTTTCGATAGCTTTCGACAAAATCGCTTTCGTCCCACGTTCTCCGAGAACTAACCGTCCGCGCCGCCGAAGGAACATGTTCCTTTCAAAAACCGCGAATCGCACGGTCAAATCTCGAGTATTCGCGTTTCAAGGCTGTCGATACCTCATTCACCTGCCCGAGGCCAACTGCCTTCCCGACATGCGCGTTCCACCGCCTGCTCATCGATCGCGATGACTTATGCGAGAGCGTGAAAGGAGGCCTCGCGCAAAAAGATGGAAAGCTCAGCAAATTGGCATAGCTTTCGAGACAAACCGAGCGCGATTCGCTGTTTCAATTGGCGGCATCCCACTGGACCGCCGCAGCATGCCCTTCTTCCGAAAGCCCGCCGACAAAGCCAAGCCCCTGACCGTTGCGCCGGGGATGTACGGCAATGAAAGCCCGGAGCAAGCGATCTTCGACCGCACCACGCGTATCAGTGTGGATCGCAATCATTGGAAGCTGGCAACGGTGGGCCTCGGCATCATTGCCGTGTCGGCGATACTCACGCGGGAGCCGCCCCCGTCTGTTGTGAAGGTAGTCGGTGTGTCGTCCGATGTCACGGGTAAGCCCATCACCCGAGAACTCGAGGCCTTTCGTCCGGACGAGCGCCAGGTGCAGACGGCGCTTAAGGACCTGGTGCAACGCTGGTTCACGATCGAGCCCATCCTGACGCCGCAGATCGAGGCGTCGCGCATGGCTGCGAACCTGCGTTCCGTACGTGAGCAGATGCTGGGTGCCGCCAAGGACCAATTCAACGCGTGGGTACAAGAGGACGAGCCGTTCCGGCAAGTCATGTCCTCGCCCACGCTCACGCGAGAGCCGAAGTTCACCAATATCGCGAGCCTGCCGGATAGCACGGTGGTGGTCGAGTTTGTCACCACGACGACGGAAGACGGCTACAAGCCGCGCAAGCAGCGCTACACCATCACGTTCCGGTACCAGACCAAGCCTGCGGATAAGGAGGCTGTTCTCGGTACCAACCCGTTCGGGGTGTACCCGATCTTTTTCAGCATTCAGAAATCGGCGGCCTGATCGTCGCGCATACGCCCATGGAAGCTCGTACCCCCTCCCGGTTCATCCCTCTGGCCATCGCGCTTTGCATGGCTTTGATGCTTTCCGCACCGGACAGTCACGCCGCCGACAAGACTCGTCGCACCGGCGCTGGCATGGCCGGTCTCGGTATTGGCGACCTCAGCGATGCGATGAATCCGGCGAATCCGTTTAACGGCGGCGTTGATCCCATCGCTTTGCCGGGCGACTCTCGCCTGGTTGTCTTTACCTACAGTCGTGACCAGATCTTCCGCGTGCTTAGTGCTCCGCTGAAGATCACGACGATCGAATTCCCGGACGACGAGCAAATCGTCGGCGACCCGGCCTGGGGCGAGAACGTCCGCTGGGACTACGACACGGACGGTGCCAATCACCTGTACGTCAAGCCGCAGGCGGCCGGCCTGGTGAATACGCTGTCGGTCAATACCAACAAGCGAAGCTACGAATTCACGCTCGTATCCTCTCCCCTCGGCGGCATCTTCTACCAGAAGGTGCGCTTCAAGGTGCCGACGTCAATCTCCGCCAAGGTGAAGGCGCGCAATGACGCACGTGCGGACGCCTCGGACGAAGCAAAGGCAAGCGAGCCGGACGTGTCGCGCAGTCCCGATGCCGTTGGCGTTTCGCCTGACCAGCTCAATTTCGAGTATGCCATCTCGGGAAGTGCCAGCTTCAAGCCGGAAACCGCCTTCGACGACGGCAAGGCGCTGTGGCTGCGCCTGCCCAACGCAGCACTGCAGAACTGGCCGGTTGCGTTCATCAAGGACGGCAATGATTTCGTGGTCGTCAATGCCATCCGGCGCGGCGGGTATTTGGTAGTGCAACGATTGGCCGACACGGTCGTGCTGCGCTCGGGCGACGATGAAGTGAAGATCGAACGCGGCCGCCGTCGCATCCTGGGGCTCTTCTGATGCGCGGCAAGCAGAAGGCGGAGAACGTCACCGACGTGACCGAAGCGCAGGAGCGCACCGTCAAGGGCAAGCTTCCGCGCAACGTCGTGCTTGCCTTGGGTGGTGTGGCGGCACTGATGGTCGGCGCCTTGGGATACTACTTCCAAACGGTGTCAGATGAGCAGCTCGATGCTAAGGCGGAACAGGCACGCGCCGACCAGATCAAGCAGCGCGCCGGCAGTGCGGACGACGGGCAAAGTCTCGAAGCCGCCATCCGTGCGCAAGCAGAAAAGGCACGCGAAGAATCCGACAAGCAGCGCAAGCAAGCCATCCCAGCCGACACCAAAGCGCCGGTCATGACTGCCGGCGACCTTACCGCCCCGGCGAAGTCCATGGGCGGGGCCGTGGACGCGAAGAAAAACGCGGAAGACGACCTCTTCACCTCATCGGTATTCAAGAGCGGCACGCGCAAATCGCAGGTCGCGCAGGTAAAGCAGCCTGCAGGTCTCGCAGACGTGACGGACCCTGCGCAGATGCGCGCGATTCAGCAGGCGGTCGCTGCGAAGGCTGCGGCTGCCAATGCAGCCGGTGTCAATCCTGACGGCGTCGCTCCGCAGCCGGCCTCGGCCGATCGCCAGTTTCTGCGGGATGCCGGGAGCATGAACACGCTGAGAACCGGATTCGATGGCAAGCTGCCGCGCTGTACGCTGAGCCGCGGCTTCATTATCCCCGCCAACTTCGCGGGCGGCCTTAACTCGGACAAGCCGGGCGAGTTTCGCGCGACGGTATCGCAGGACGTCTACGACACGGTCAAGGGCACCTGCAAGATCATCCCGGCCGGCACGACCCTGGTGGGCATGTACAGCGCGGACATCGCGGTGGGTCAGGAGCGGATTCTGACGGCCTTCGTCCGCATGCAACTGCCGAACGGAAAGACCGTGCCGCTCATGGGTATGCAGGGCGCGGACCCCGACGGAACCGCTGGCAACACTGGTGATGTCAACAACCACTTCCTCAAGATCTTCGGTGGCGCGCTAGTGATCGGCGCTCTGTCGTTGCGCTTCAACGACAACCCGACCACGACGACGGTCGGACCGGCGGGCCTGGTGGCATACGGGAACGCGGCGGGTCAGGTGGCCACGCAAACCGCACAGACGATCCTGAACCGCAACCAGAACATTCGGCCGACGATCACCACCGAGCCTGGCCAAAAGATGATGGTTCAGGTCAAGCACGACATTGTCCTGGAGCCTTACCGTGATTAGGCCGCTGGCGACTCTCCTGGTCTGCGCCGTGACTTTGGCGGGCGCGCACGCCGCGACGATTGAAGCCGTGATCAGTCCCAATGCCATTGTGGTGAAGGATGCCGGGCAGGTTCGCGTGCACTCGCTCGAGGGCAAGCCGGTCCTCTACTGCGGCCTCGATGCGTTCCTGGGGTGGTCGGCCCGGTTGCTCGGCGCACAGATCGCGCCGGGCTCAGACGAGGGCCCGGTTGTCACGCTGGGCGAGAAGTCCACGCCGATTTCACGACTCTTCGCCCGTGAAGGGTGGCTCCGGCCGGCCGTATTGACCGAGGCGTCCCAAGAAGCCCTCGCCGAACGCCGCGGGGGCTGGGCCTGCGCGCCGAAGACTGAGCCGTTCGCCCAGATGGGCAGCCGCGTGGATCCGAAGATCACTGCTGGCATCGCCATGAACGAGTCGTCGTACCGGGGCCGTCCGTGGCCGTGGACCCTCAACGTGGCGGGGCGCGGCATGTTCTTTGCGACGCGCGAGGAAGCCTATGCCGCTGTCAATCGCCTGCTTGCGAATGATCGTTGCGATTTCGATGTGGGCCTCATGCAGGTGAACTGGTGCTACCACGGCAAGCGATTCGCATCGCCGTGGGAGGCGCTTGCCCCGGCTACGAATATCCGCGTGGCAGAAGACATTCTGGC
Source organism: Cupriavidus sp. 86D6 (assembly GCF_057815095.1). Lineage (NCBI taxonomy): Bacteria > Pseudomonadati > Pseudomonadota > Betaproteobacteria > Burkholderiales > Burkholderiaceae > Cupriavidus > Cupriavidus sp. 86D6. Next base: position 101,363 of record NZ_JBYPSB010000011.1, read on the forward strand.
AGAGAACCTCCAGCGCAGTGGATCGGCCATGAAGGCCGTCGCCTGGTACCACAGCGCCAATCCAGAGCGTGGTGGGCCCTATTTCTCCCGTTTCATGAAACACGTCGCACAATTCCAATGATCAGGCCGCTACTCTTCTCCGCATTTGCGCTAATCGCGGTGTGTGCTCACGCGGCCGATACCGATCCGCTCGACTTCGACTATCAGGTCGTCGCGCGCGCAGCGGACCGTCCGGCCATGGTGTTCAACGACGGCCTTTCCACCTACATCCAACCTCGGCACGGCCAAGTCGTACAGGCGGACGGTGCTATCCAGAACGGTCCGTATTGGGTCGTCGATGGCGTCCCCGACGTGCTGCGCTACACGGTCAATGGTCAGCCTGTAGTCGCGCGCTGGAAGCGGGCGAACGGTTTTACGTCGGAGCCTGCGAATCCGAGCGGCGATCTCCCGCGCAGCCTCGGGTCAGTGTCTGGTCGGTTGGCGCTCATCGGCAGCTACAGCGAGTTGCCGCTCGTGCGTGCGGGCCGCTCCTCATTGCCGTTGGCGCAAATGGTCAAGTCTATCGCGCCGACGGGGTGGAGCGGTACCGCGCAAAAAGACATTCCTCTGACCGACGAAGTCGCTTTGGAAGTGCGGGCGGGCGAGAACTGGGTCCAGGCACTTGCGCGCGTGCTCGAGCAGCGCAATCTCTATGCGGAGGTGGACTTCGGTCGCCGGAATATCGCGCTGCGCGCCACGCCGCCCAAGGCATTTTCGGTAGAGCCCGGTAACACGGCGTCTGCGGGCGGCATGCTGCGGGCTACGGCTCCTGTAGTGGCGGCGCCGGTGGCTGACGCGGCACCTGCCGCCACAGCACTGCCGGAAGGTCCGACTCTCGCCTCGGCCTTCAACGCACTGGCGATCCGCGATGCCAAGAACGGCCGCATCGAGGTGCGCTTCGAGGCCGAGCCGAAGGACCTGGAAGTGCGTGACGGCGCCGGCGACAAGCTGCGTACGCGCTGGGACGATACCGAGCGGGTGCTGTCCTTCCCGACGGTGGACAGCTTCACTGCGAGCAGCGGCGGGAAGCGCGTGGAGGTGGCCCGTGTGCCGGGCATCAATTTCCTGTTCCCGCGTGACAACAGCGCTGGCCTCGAACGCGTCTTCGAAAAGGATGGTGCGACCTATCTGAGCTTCGCCAAGTCGATGGCCAGCATCTCCGTGTTCGGCGACAACCACCAGGGCGGGGGAGAGCAGAAGGATCGCTACTTCAAGTTCAACGGTGTATCGGACCACCTGACCGTCATTGCTGACGGCAATGTGGTTCGGGTGGACCGCTTGCCGGAGGTCCGCTTCTACGAGCGGGCGGTCCAATGATTGCGATGCGCATCGGGCTACTGATCGCCGGCACCGCGTTCGCCGGCCTCGTGCACGCCGATTGCCTGGACGATGCGGCGGCTTTCCATCGCGTGAGTCCCGTACTGGTCCGTGGCATCGCGCAAGTCGAGTCCGGCATGCGCTCTTGGGTGACCAACACCAACACCAACGGCAGCGAAGACATCGGGCTGATGCAGATCAACTCGGTGCACCTGCCGCGCCTGGCGAAGTTCGGGATCACCCGCCAGAGCCTCTTCGATCCTTGCACCAATGCCTACGTTGGTACCTGGATCCTCGCCGATTGCCTGGGCCGGTATGGCGAGACCTGGACAGCGGTCGGTTGCTACAACGCCGGCTCGCCAGACAAGCGACTCAGGTATGCGAACCGCGTCTACCAGAAGCTGCAATCGACGACCAAGTAACCCATTCGAATTGAAACGGAATACAGCCATGCACCAGTCTCGATCGTTGTCCCGGATGTGCCGGGTTCTTCTTGCCGGCGCCGCAGCCGTTGCTGCCTGTGCGCACGCGGCAGTACCTGCGTCCTCACCGTTCGGTGCCGACGCCTCGGGCAACTTCGAGCCGAGCAAGCCTTTGGCTGGCGGCGGTTGGCAGCTGCTATCCGATCGCAAGGCGCCGAAGGTCGATCCGTCGACCGTTGCGGCGCTGGCGCCGACATCGGCAGCCACGGCGACCGCAGCGGTTGCATCGCCGGTCGCTGCAGTGCCTGCGGTCCCGGCGCCTGTGGTGGCGCCAGCCACGACGAACGGCCAGCACGACTGGTCTGTCTCGCCGGCCGATGGCAACTATCGCCTGCTCATCGAGAAGTGGGCCCGCGATGCGGGCTGGGCCACCGCGCCCTGGGAGCCGGATCAGGACGTGCAGATCGAAGGTGCTGACGCCTTCACCGCCGACTTCAAGACGGCGGTTCGCCGGGTGCTCTCGGCGACGGAAATGACCGACTACAGCCTGAAGCCGTGCTTCTACTCCAACAACCTCGTCCGTGTGGTGAAGCTCACCACGAAGTGCGACCCAACGAAGTGAGCGTACCCATGAAGCTGAATCGCATTATTCGCCCGGTAACGAGCGCTGCCCTGGTGTGCTCGACGCTGTCCGGCTGCGTTTCACCGTCTCTGATCAAGGACGTCCGTCAGACCACTGACCACACCACGATGCAGATCACGCAGTCTACAGAAGACCTGTACGCCCGTATCCGCCGGGACCGTGCCGCCGTGGAAGCGGAGCAGGAGGTCAATCGACCGTTCCTGGCCGGCAAGCGTGTGCCGGTGGCCCGCAATGTGACGTTGCCTATCGCGCTTCGCAAGGACGTGGATACCTTGGTTGTATTCCCCGAACGCTCGATGTCGCTGGCGGTTGCGGCGCAGCGCGTACAGATGGCGACCGGCATCCCGGTCAAGATCGAATCCGACGTCTACCTGCCGCCGAACCTGCTGCTCCCCCGGACGTTCGCCGCGCAAGCCCAGCAGCAGCTGCGCACGGCGCAGCAAGGGCAGGGCGGGGCGGTGAATCCGCTGTCGCAGGGCCTGGGCCCGGCACCGGCGCTCAACTCGCCGCTGCCATCTGCTCTGACGGCGGCCGGCGGCGTTGGCATGACGCAGGCCACGGCGCTGCTTGAGACCCCACTGAATGTCGAGTTCAAGAACAGCGAAAAGATGCCGCTGGCGAACATGCTCGACCTGATTGCCACGCGGCTGGGTATCAACTGGGAGTACAACGCCGAGAAGGGGCTGGTCCGTTTCTACCGGCTCGTCACGAAGACCTGGCAAATCCCGATGGCGGGCGGCACGAACTCGTTCACAACAGAGTTCAAGCAATCCGCACAGGGCAACTCGTCGGCTGGCGGCAGTGGCGGTACTGGTCAGTCGACGCAGATTGACGCCGCTGCCAAGGCGGAGATCAAGGAGCAGAACGACCTTGACGGCGTGCAGAAAAGCATCCTGCCGGCGATGACGATGGTTGGCAGTGCCGAACTGAATCCTGCGACGGGTGTGCTGACGTTGCGAGATACCAAGGAAGCGGTGGATGCGGCCGACGAGATCATCCGCAAGCAAATCGCCATCTACTCGCGGATGGTGACGCTCAAGTTCCAGATGATCGACCTGACAGTTTCGGACTCGGGAGAGGCAGGTATCGACTGGAATGTTGTGCTCACTAAGGCCTTGCAGAATATCCCGGGCTTTACCGTCAACGCGTTGTCACCGGCGACGTTGGTGTCGTCGGCGGCAGGCAGTGTGGGCCTGAACATCACATCCGGCGGGTTCAATGGCACACAGGCAATCGTGAATGCGCTGAAGCAATACGGGACTGTCACATCGGGTCTGACCATTCCAGTGTCGATGCGCAACCGCCACGGCTTCCAATACAACAACCGCCGGACTTTCTCGTACGTCTCCAACACGACACCTGCCGCCTCGACGGTGGGCGGGACTGGTGGCGTGCCAGGCATCACTACGTCCACCGCCACGGTGGGCTTCAAGCTTGCCGCCTACGCCGATGCGACCTCGCGCGATGACGTGAACCTGACGATCGCTCTGGATCAGTCGCAACAGGATGGCCCGTTGGTGAAGTTCACCTCCGGCTCCGGCGACAACCAGCAGTCGGTGCAGCAGATCAACATCATTGGCAAGGGCATTCCCAAGCAAGACATCATCGTCCGGAACGGCCAGACCGTCCTGATGGCTGCGCTCGACCAGGACGATACCGCCAACACGCGCCGAACGCTGGGTGAGTCGTTGCCGATGATTCTCGGCGGTTCGCAAACCGTATCGAAGACCCGCACGTTCACGCTGCTGCTGGCCACAGTCATGGTGCAGGACCACGGGGAGGGCAAGTAATCATGCGCGCTATCCGAACGCTTCTTTCTGACGCGCTGGCGTTGTATCGCCGCTACCCGGCTGTCGCGATCCTGACATGTCTACCGGGCCTCTCCATGGTGCTCGTGCAGATCCGCGGGCAGGTCACGGGCAATGCGGTCTACGCCGCTGTGGTGTGCACCATCCTCACAATCGTTGCACAAGGATACCTGTCGATCTATGGCCTGTCCCTGGAACAACGGATGCTGGCCAAGACCGACCGGACCTGGACGGTTCAGGTTCACGGCATGGATCTCGGGGTGATCTCAGACGTCGAATACGCCTCGTTGCGCCATCACGCAGCCTTCTCGGCCGCAAACTATCTGCGCCAGATCGCCAACCTTTGCGAGATGGGCTTCAATTTCGTGCGTTCGATGACGCGTGCCATTCCGTTCCTAGCTTTCTGGATCGTGGTTGGTGGGCTTCTTCTCGACACGACCACAGCGCTGGCCGTGGTGCGTAAGGTGTGGGCGCTCGCTCAGACGTCCCCCGAGTCATTCGCGTACGGCATGGCCAAAGGCCTTGCGATGATGCTCGCTTGGGGCGCCGTGCTCTATGGCATGTTCATGCCGAATGCGATTGGCTTCTGCAATCAGTTTCGCGCCGACTTGGAGCACTCCCTGCGCCGGCGGCTGAATCTGCCCACCACTGAGCGGCCCGACCTCTATCGGCTCGAGGGGAATGAGCGCGTGCCGGCTGCCGAGAGGGCTGAGTTCCGCTCCTTCTTGCGCGCGCGCCTGTCGAAATCCGGTGCCGACAGCGTAGCAGGAGTTGCCCGATGATCCTCGAGATCCACGGCAAGGCGATCGCCTTCGGGATGCAATGGCGCACCCTCACCGGGAACGCGCCGGCGCCTGACCTCGCCGCGAAAGTCGCGAAGGAAGTGAAGGCCGCGCGCATCTGGCATGACGGGGCGGCCCTGCACATGGGCTATCTCGCACCGGAAGACGCGCAGACAAAGGTCAAGGACAAGCTCTATTCGGCGGCTGTCGCCGTGGCCCGCATTCCGGGGCTGATGCCGAACGTGTTCTTCGCGTTCAGGCTCGAACACGCCGGGAAGCAGGTCGGGTACCTGGTCTGCGGCATCCTCAAGGGCAGGCCACGTGTCGGGTTCGACCGCGTCATTCAGGACGAGCAAGCCCTGTCGGAGCTTGCGGTCGAGTTCGCGCGGGTCGCAGGGGGAACCTTCCGGCTGGCCGGCAACCTTCCCGAACTGGCCCAGTTGCTCGGCAATGTGTCGGCGCTCACGTTCTCGGAACTGACGCTTGAGCAGCTCGCCGACGCAGCCGACCAGCACGCGGCGCTGCGCAAACCGAGTTCGGCCGCCACGAAGAAGCGTTTGCTGGCGCTCGCCGCGCTGATCGTTGTCGGCGCCGTTAGCTACAAGTACGGCATGGCGCAGTACCGGGCCTATGAGGCACGCAAGCATCCGCCGCCTCCGCAGAAGAGTCCGGCGCAGCGCTATGCCGAGGACATCCTCGCTCGCGGGCGCGCGCCATCGGCGGTCGCCGCAGTAGCCGTGCCGCGCTTTGCAAAGTGGTTCGTCGACGTCGATCCGTTGTTTGTCGGCGGGTGGAAGCTCACGAAGATCAATTGCGGAGTTGTCGTGGCGCCGCAAGCATCTTGCTCGCTCACCTACGGACTCGGCGGCGCGAAGGGCGCGCCAAGAGGTGTCACGAACGCGACGTTCCTGGCTGCGCTGCCGGACGCCTTCAGCGCGCCCGCCTTCTCCAAGGAAGACAAGGAAGTCACGGTGCAGGCGATGGTGCCATTCGGCCCGGACGCGCCGCTGGGCAAGCTGCTCGAAACGCTACCGTCGTCGATGGCGTTGCGCACGGACTTCGGATCGACCCTCCAGTTGTTGCGTCCTGCCGCATCCAAGGCGGTGCTGCAGGACATCGGACTGTTCGGCACGATCCCCGGGGAGGGCATTGCCTCGGTCCCGTATGTCTACAAGGGCGCCAAGTGGGAAATGGAGGGGCCGCTGCGCAATGCGGCGGAGATCGGCACCTTCCCGCCGAACGTCTCGGTCAACGAGATCGCCCTGACGATCAACCTGGACGCGGACTCCGACATCCAGAAATCGAAGTTTGAACTCAATGTGAAGGGCGATGCGTACGCCCGCGATGGAGGAAAAAGCTAATGAAACGCATCGCCATGACTTTTCTTGCAGTTGCCGCCTCGCTGGCCCATGCGGAAGGCGACAAGACTGTGACGCGGGTGCTTCTGGAAAAGGACGCGCAGATCGCCGTGCAGAAAGCTGACCAGGAGCTCGCCAAGACGAATCCGGCGCCAGTGGTCACCACGCCGGCGCCTACCGCCGAGCAGCGTGAAGCCCGCGGCACCCCGAGGACCGTGGCAATCTTTGGCGTGGACGGCAGCAAGGTCGGGCTACCGGTCACGCTGCGCAGCTATGTGAAGTGGGGCGAGCAGGTCTATGCGGCAAAGGTCGGCAGCAGCGTGCGCGGCTACAACGTGGTGTCGATCTCCGAGTCGGGCACGAAGCTCTCCAAGGGAAAACAGACCCTGAACGCTGCGCGTGCCGACGATGACGCAGTTCTGGTCGAGGAGCCGCCCGTACAGCGCACGCCGATGATGAATGCCGGCAATCCGCTGCCCCCGCACGCTGCCGGCATCCCCGCCGCGATGCCGTCGCAGCCTCCGGTGATGCCGGCGCCGTTTTCAGGTGCTGGTAGCAACGGCGTGGCCCCGGTGATGCCGCCGGTGCCGGCAGTACCAGCATTGCCGGCCGCGCCTGCCGCAGTGGCGCAGGGCTAAGGAGTTAGTCGTGCGACTCTTTGAACGCTCCAGAAAAGGGCTGGTGCCCGAGGCCTCAGGCGGCATCATGGTCATATCCGGCGGCGGTTCGGCTCGCCCGGGCGCGGCGCCTGTAGCGGCGGTGCCCATTCACGCCGAACCCTCCCTTTCAACGCCTGAGATGAGCGAGGTCGGTTGTACGGAGGTGCGAACCACCGATGACCTGCCACCGTTCTCGCGGGTGCTGTACGACGACCTATCGTTGGCGCAGTCGCTGCGGCACCAGATTTGCCCGGTCCTGATCGAGGCGGCGGCGGACGGCCAGCGCGGCAAGTTCGCGTTCATCCTGTTGGCCGATATGCGGTACTCGGACTATACGGACGAGATCCTGCGCCAGGCGAAGCTCCGCTGGGACGCGGCCGACCCACTGTTCTACACGGCCACGCCCCAGGTGATGACGGCGTTGTCGCGCGGTGTCGAAGGCAGTGCGCGGCAGGATGGCATCCAGACCACGGGCCTTCGGAATGCGAGCGGCCTGTGGCAGACGTTCCTGGCGGCAGCGCAGTTCGCAAAGCGCGAACAGGCATCCGACCTCCACTTCGAGGTGAAGGACAACAGCGAGCTGTCGCAGATCCGTTTCGCCATCGATGGCCATCTGGTCCTGCCCCCCGAGTTCCGTCTGCGCACGACTGACCTGCTGGACATGCTGTCTCACGTCTTCCAAAAAGGGAAGGGCGGCTCCCATGGCGTGTTCAGCCGGGTGCAGCCCCAGCAGACGAGCATCCGGACTGTGGTTGACGGCGTGCCGATGGTATTCCGGTGGGCCTCAATGCAGAGTGCCGACGGCCACGTGACCGTCATGCGGATGAATCCCGATAACGCGACGACCACTCAGGTCGATTTCGTCAAGGACCTGCACTTCTTCCAGCAACAGGCGGATGTCATCGACCGCTGCACGATGCAGATGGGCGGCGGGGTCGTGCTGGTGGGCACGGTCGGCTCCGGGAAGACGACGACGGCGCACGCCGTCATGCAGCGACTGCCGTCCTGGATGAACAAGATGTCGATCGAAGACCCGGTCGAACTGATGGCCCACGGTACGCACCATTTCTCCGTGGCGCGGCAACTGGATGGTTCGAACCGCGAAGAGGATCCGTTCATCGTGGCCAAGCGGCAGTTGAAGCGGATGAATCCCCACTTCGTGATGATCGGCGAGGTACGGGATTTCGAGTCGGCCGGGCTGTTCCGCGACGTTGCCGGCGCCGGCCTTCGCGCGATGACGACGCTGCACGCGCCTTCGGCCACAGCTGCTACCGACCGCCTGGCTGACAGCGAACTGCAGATTCCGCGCAGTGTGCTGGCAACTCCCGGCTTCGTGAACCTCTACGTGTATCAGGCGCTGCTCGCCAAGACGTGCGAATGCGGCCATCACGGCGAGGAAGCCAAAGACATTCTAGGTGTCGCGAAGCTAAAGCAGATCGAGCGTATGTTCCAGTTCGACGTCGAGGGCATTCGTGTTCGCCGTGAGGCGGGCTGCGATAAGTGCCGGCGCGCGAATCTTCCCGACCTCAACGGTATTCGTGGCCGGGTGATGGCGGCCGAAATGTTCGAGCCCGACGAACTGGACCTGATGTATATCCGCGATGCTCGTGCCATCGAGCTGCAAGCACACCAGCGAGAGAAGCGCACGACGGGCTTCGATATCCCCGACAGCACGGGCAAGTCGGTGTTCGAAGTGGCGATGTATCACGTGTTCGCTGGCACGGTCGATCCGCGCCAGGCCGAGCGCATTTTGTCTCTGGATGCATATGAAGCCAAGGTGAAGCGACTGACGGGAGCCCGAGCATGATGCAACGAATGAAGGACGCGCTGGCCGCGCTCAAGCGCAAGAAGTACGCCGCGGCCGCCGAGAGCATTGGCGGCGCGACGGGGCGGTTCCCGGACAAACTGTGGTTCGCAAAGCTGGAGTTCTCGCCAAAGCGTGCGGACTACTACTACGACCTCGCCATGCGCATCGAGAAGATGCCGGGCGAGCCCATCTCGAACCATTTTGCCAAGGACGCGGCCCGCCGCGCCGGTGAGCCGCTGGGCCTGCTGGCGTCCCTATGGCTGGCCCGCTATGAAGGTCTAGATGGGCAGACGCAGGAATCACGGCTGGCGGAGATCTTCCGGGGCACGGTGCCTGACGAAGATCTGGCCATCCTGGCGGTGGCGGAGCAGGGCGGTGACGTAAAGGACGGCCTGTTCCGGCTGGCGGACAACCTCCGGGCCATTAGCGCGGCGAAGTCCAACATTCTGTTGCTGCTCGCGAGCATGGGCATCACGCTCATCATCCTGCACGTGTACCTCGGCGTCATGGCTTTCATCGTGGCCCCGATGCTGGATCGCAGCTTTGCGAACCTCCTGCCGGTCGATGGCTACGGGCCGATTGCCCGGGCATTCCATCTGGGCACGACATTCCTGCGCGAGTGGGGCTGGCTTGTGCTCATTGGCGAGGTGGGGCTCATCTGGTGGGTACTGCGAGCGCTTCGCAACTACACCGGCCCGTATCGCGCGTGGTTGGACAAGCACGTCATCATCTTCGACTTCTTTCGCCGGTTTCAGGGTGCGCAGTTCCTGGGCGCCATGTCTGCCGTGACGCAGCGGTTCGGCGGCGACATGAACAACCTGACCAACGCGCTGGAGATGATGCGCGCCAACGCCTACCCCTACCTTGCGCAGCACATCCGGCGTATCGAAGCGACGCTTGAAGAGTCGCCCAACGCCGGCGGCAAGATGTTCGATACCGGCCTCTTCGACCGCGACACCACGTACCGCATTCAGGATATCGCGGAGTATGAGGACGACCTGTCCAAGATGCTGAATACGGTATCGGTGACGCTGCTGAAGACTGCGCCGCGCGAGCTCGAGCAACGGGCTTCGCGGTTCAACCGGCGATCCTCCATCCTGCTGATCCTCCTGATTACGGCGCTGGCCTTCATGCCCGCGTTCATGGCGCGTGAGCTGAAGCAAAGCATGCAGGTGCACGGCATGAAGACGCATCAGAAGAGCATCAATCCTTCCACCCTCCCATCCAACTGACGAACAAGGCTGAACAATGGAAAACAACCTGCACACCACCACGGCGGGTCGCGAAACGGCGGCTGGCGACAATGCGGTACCGTTGAATCGACTGAACCGGGCCGAACAATGGAAGCGAATCCGTAGCAACCCGCGCCTTCGCGGGCAGCATGGCGGCATCCTGGACGAATATGGCTTCTACCTGCTGCTGGTGGCCTTCTCGCTCGTTGCAATCCTGGTGCTCTTCTCTGGCAACTCGACAGATTCGCAGGCCCAGCAGTTCACGACTGAGCTGAACAAGGTGATGGGCAAGGTCAAGACGAACTATCGTGGCCGTTACGGCACGGTCACGGTGGCTGCGGTCGTTGACAACGGCACATTCAAGGACCTGACCACCATGACCGTGGACAGCGGAACGGTCACGGTGCAGCCGGGCGGCGGCACGCTGACGATTGTGCCGGGGAAACTGCTGACGGCAAACGATTCCGTGCAGTACACCATCCCGAATCAGCCCGACGCCGCCTGCACGCAGATCGCATCGGCCTTCCAGAGCAGTGCGGGCAAGATCGTTGTCAATGGCACTACCGTCAAGGACGTGGGCGGCAGTGTGAACATGACCCAGGTGAAGTGCTCCAGCGACAGCAACACGATCGACCTTTACATGTCCTGATCGCGGCCTGACGTGCGCATAGACAGCCCGGCCTTTGGCCGGGCTTTGGCATAGGAGAGTGGAATATGTTGATGTCGAACTACGCCATGGGGCTAGCGCTGAGCAGCGTTGCTCTCATGGCATCGGTGCCGTGGACGTACGCCGAGATCGAGGAGGTTCAGTCGGTCGGCACGGGCAACTATATGGCGAACATCGCGTCGGCCGTGAATACCTACACGTTCGAGGCGTTCACGGACCTCGCGAAAAGCCCGACCGGTCCAACGAACCTCACGGTGGGCGGCAAGACCATCGGGGTGCCAAATCCGCTGCATCCGACGGTGCAGGATCTGATCAATTTCGGCCTGTTGCCGATCGGATACACCGACATCAGCCCGTTGGGGCTGTCGTTCCGAGTGGACCTGACGCCGACAAACTGCGGGGCGGACATCACAGCATGTTCGATCCCCGGCCTGGTGTACTCGACGACGGGATACCGGGACGCTGTTGGCCGCGTCCGGACCGACCTGCTAGGTCTTGCTGTGGCGAAGGCCGGGCAGGATGCCGGCGTGTCGTACGCGGAGACACCTGCGACCATCACGGGAATGTCTGCGAGCTGGTCTACCGCGAACCCAGTCGCCGCAAAGCCCTCCGGCGTGCTGGCCATGCGGACCGGATCGAGCTCACTGCTGGCGCAGTCGATGAACCAGTTCTACAAGCGTGACGGCTCGCTCAACCTGACCGGGCCGATGGATGCGAACAACCAGGCGATGAATCGAGTGGGGAATTTCCAGTCGAATGGGTCGGTATCGGCAGCCGGCAATGTGTCTGCGTCCGGCAGTATGTCCGCTGGCGGCAACGTTAACGCGAATGGACTCTACGGGAATTACTTGCAGTCAAATGGCAACGTCGCGGCTGCAGGCACTGTTGTAGGTAGCCAAGTTACGTCGAATGGCAACATCAATAGCGCCGGGTCGGTCGTTTCGAATGGATACCTATATGCCGCCGGAGCCCTCGTTCCGTCGACGGGACAGTGGCAACAAGTTTCCGAGGGACAAGGGTGTGGCGATCCACAAGGGGCGATTCGCAGCGATTCGGCCGGCAAAATTTTGTCATGCCAATCTGGTGTGTGGCGAATGGCTAGTAGTTCTTCCTCAGGCGTGCATTCAATTACGTGGACGTATGGAGGACAGGGAGGTATGGACCGGTTTCCGATGGCGTGTTTCACCTTAGCGGGCTCACCTGGCGTCTATCAAGGCTCCGGTGCAGTTTCCACCGACAACCGGGCGGGCTCAGTCCCGTATAGCGATATGTACGGGAATATGGGATACAGACAATCTGACGGCTATGCGTGTCCGCCCGGCACAGCGATGGTCCCTTTGTACAACATCGCGAGTGGCGGCGGCGGTAGCGGAGGTTGACTCTACATCGCTGACAGAAGTAAAAAAAGCCGGCTTATGCCGGCTTTCCTTTTAGATCGCCGCTTACTGGCACTGAAGCACGGCCACACCAGTTACATCGCCGCTCGAAGGCGTCTGAATCGCGTAGCCGAACGCCAACAGTGGCTTGGATTGATCGGTGCCGAGCGTCTGCACTTGTTGCAGCACGTTCTGTGCGATGAAGACGCCGTTCAAGATAGTCCCCGTAACGGTCGCGGTGGCGTGGGTGTCCGACCCGATGTTGAGATCGATATTGAACGACTGCAAAGTCGGTCCGTTCAGATCGATGACAGCGGTTGCGGCATTCACTTTGCCGGGCGCGAAGTTCCCAGATACTGCCGTAGGATTCGTTGCGGCGAGCAGCGAACAGCTGCGGGTCTGCCCCATGCCGAGGACCTGTTGCACCTTCAGCGGTTTGCCAACGACATACGGGGTGCCCTGGTTCACGCTGATGGTACCAACAGAGCTGCCACCGTCTGTCCATCGGCCAATGGCGAAGTCACCGTTGCCCGCTACATCAACAACCTTTCCGGAATTGAGCGTCACCAAGCTGTTTGCGTCAACGCCGAACTGTGTGTACGCGCCTTCGGGCGTGGACTTCTGGAACTGAGCCGCGAAGGTGGCCGAAGAGATGGTGCCGGCAACAGTCTTCGTTGTCGACGAGCCCTGCGGCACGAGGATGACTGCAAGGGGGTCTGCGGAAATCGCAGGTGCGGTGCCTTGTACCGTGACGGCGGGCGGGGGCGGCGGGGTCGGCGTTGCCGGCTGCTGCGCGGGCGGTGCACTGTCACCACCACCGCCACCGCAAGCGGCCAGGGTCAGGAGTGCTGCAGCAGAAACGATGGAGAGTGCGAACTTGGTCTTTTGCATTTTCTTCTTCCTCTATTGTTCAGGATGGACCGCGATTCGATTTGAACCGCTTGATTCCATCGTACGGGCGTGATCCGCAAGTCAAGCCCAGTCGGTCAGTTGCCGATACCCCTCTTGAAGAGACGTTCGTGCATCCACCCGTCACTAGTGGCGACTAGAACAGCTCTCGCGCCGACTTTTTCGCTCGTGCCTTTGAGTTCCGGATATGCGGCGCGCATCTCCGGGAGCTTGGCGAAATCCGGTGCATCAGGAATCTCGTAGGTGTAGTTCACCTGGGAGACTTTGGAGCCAAGCATGTCGGCCGGTTGAGTGAAATTCTCGACCTCGACCACTTTGACCTTGCCGATGCAGAAGCCGTCCCAGTTCTCAATGTTTCCCCCAGCGCCTTTTACTAGGTACTTTTTTCCCAACTCCGTGAGCGAGTACTCCGTTGCAGGTATAGGCGTCTTGTTCCAAGGATTCAGATTCGGCATCTCGGTGTCCGCTTGAGCCAATAGGCCGGCTTTCGCTAGTGCTTCCGCCTGTACCGGGCTCCTGAGGAAACGGAGTCCATCTTTCTTCTCGATCTTGTACGGGAACGCCTTAGCGGGCGCCAGGAGGCAGACACCTAGAGTCTTGTCGTAATAGTCTTGTATCGCCGACTTGAAGTTGCCCTTGTTCGCGTCCTGTTTGCTGCCGCACGCGGCGAGCGTGAATAGTGCGGCGGTCGACGCAAGTGTCAATGCGAGCTTTACTTTCATTATTGGGAGGGTAATCGTCCAGACGGTGGAGCGGCCGGCGGTAAGGCCGGGCTCTCTAGCGGCCACGATTGTTCAAAGCGGCCTGAATTTTCTTGTCGGTCTTGTACTGGCTCAGCGCGTAGGTCGACCAGATCGCGGCCGGAATCCAACCGATGATCGTGATCTGCAGGACCAGGCAGATAATCCCTGCGAAAGGGCGTCCAATTGTGAAGAACTGGAACCAGGGCAGGAGGATGGCGAGGAGCAAACGCATAGTAAATGTGTCAAATCCGACAAAGTCCGCAAGGATACAAGAAGGCGGACCGAAGTGGTATCGGTCCCTTCGTTGCCGTCCTGAACCCCCGATTGGAGGGGTGTCATCACCGTGAGCGGTAAAGTGTGGACCCACAATGATTGCAGATGTGGTGTTGCCGCACCTTGATGAACGCCTGCTCACGCCACAGTCGAATGCTCCGCGACCCGCAGCGATTGCAAGACATGCCCCCGGCTGCGTTTCCGGGATTGGCCTTGGCGTACTGTTCGACCGTGGGTGGACCTGGACGGGTGAGCGCGTAGGCGAGCAGTCCGAAGTAAGAGAAGACGAAGCATCCAAGACTCCAACCGAACTTCGAGCGGTCATCCCTCTGAGCCCAGCGGAAGGCCACGTAGGTAGGAATCAGGGTTACGATAATAATTGCAAAATAGCCGTTCAAGGTTCTACTCCAGTTTGGCACACGGTCGAGCGCGGTTTCGTTACTTGCGGCGACGGTTCCCGCCGCGCGTGGCCGTCAGCGTCCCGTTGCAGCAAGGGCACGTAAAGGAGTGGGAGAGTTCAATCTTCGCCGACGAGTTGGACGCCAGATATGGTGTCCCGCATTTCCGGCACGGCCAAACCGCCAACTCCTCATTCATTGCCATGGAACGCGCCAAGTGCATAGAGCGCTCGGGAGGCACTTTGCAATCGTCTGCAAAGAACGCTTTGTTGATGTCCATGGTTGCGACAAAGCTCTCCGGGGTCGAAACTTCGCTGGCAATGGCAGAGCGAAAGAGCCATATTTGGAAGGTCGATTGGACGCGGCGGGGCGCTGTCTCGATGAACCATGTCAATGATGATGGCGGCTGCCCGGAAGGCGACGCTTTGTCGTGGATCCTGCGGTACGCCTCGCGGACAACATCGATGCTGATGTTAAACAGAGACGACACGCTCTTGGCACGGCAACCGAAATACAGGAACGCCTCGAGGAGCGCCTCGCGTACGAAGTTCTCCAGGCGGAAGTTCCCCCAAGGCTCCGAGTGTGGGAGCCTGTCCGTGTGCAGCGGAGACGCCTGCATCAAGAAATGAGCGATCAGCTCCCGTGTCAGCCTCCCGGCGTGAGTCTCGAGCCAAAAGACCTCGTCGGCAAATCGCCAGTGGAACAGCGGCACCATGCGCTCGGAGATGGCGACGTCCATCTCGTGTTGCGGGATTGAGCGCAGATACGCCGCGAGCTCGTTGGAAATGCCCACCAGCGGCGCCGCGAGTACCGACATGTTGAGCAAGTCATAGAGCGCGGTGACATAGGACCGATTGGTGCTCTCGAGGGCAAGGCGCTCGACGATGGACAGATCGTTCGGCAGCGAGTCTTTCAATCGTTGCATCGTCATTGTCGGCATCCCGCCTTCGATGAACGAGCGCCAATCCGCCACCGAGGAAAGTGCCGGCGCGAACGCAAGGAAAGGTGTGCAGAAGACCTTATTAGCATGAGTCTGGTCGCTGCGCAGGGCAAAGAGGTCACTGTGGCTCACCCGGAAAACCCGTTCGAGGTCTGGACGTACCGCCATGGCATTCACCACATAGTTGCTAATGCGCAGATTGGCCGACAGGGCGCGGTCCTGGACCCAGCTCGGGACAATGAAGCGTTCGAAGATGGGGCGGGGAGAGTTCGCTTGCATGTCAGGCTCCGGTCAGGCCGTTGAGTTCGTTATGGAAGGATTCGATCCGACGACGCAGTGAAATCAAGGCGGGACCGTGCTCCTTCTTCTTGATCGATTGGATCGTTGCACGGAACTTGCTGAGGGCTTCATCGAGATCCGCGCAGAGCCCATCGATGCGTAGCGCCGTGCTGCGGGAGTCCGCCACCTGGGTTTCCTTGGCCTGAATCTGTACGTTCAAGTCACCGAGGTGTTGCTGTGCTTCGCGCAACTGCGCCTTTGCCTCGTCCAGTTGCTTATTGGCCTCGATGACAGCGTCCGCAACGCTCTTGTATTCCGGCGGCACGACTTCGACCTGCACCTCGCGGACGACTTCGCGAATCTTCGACTCGGTCAAGGTTTTCTGCAGCGCGGTCTTCTCCGCTGTCAGGCGCGACACCAGGACCTGCAGAGACTCCACGGCATTCGCTTGAGAGCTGAGAGCGGCCGTGGAACGATCGAGTTGCTCCTTCTGCGCCAGCTTTTGCGCTTCCGAGGTGTTCGCCTGCTCACGCATGACACGCATCTGGGCTTCGAGGTCCCTTTGGCGCTCGAGGCTCTCGTTCAGCTGGTCTTCCGCTGCTTGCAGCGTGGCCATGACGCTGTTCAGTTCCTGGTGAGTCTTCCGCGACCACTCGATGTAGGGAATGATGTCTTTGCGCGAATAGGTCTCGTTTGATTTGCGCGCATCGATGAAGCGCTGGATTTCTTCATCAGTGATGTCTGCGCGTTTCAGAATGGTCAGTTCGCCGAGATTCAGGAAAGTGATGGCGTCGGCATTGTCGGAGAAGTGATGGAAGGCTTGGAGGTACTTGATAGCCGAGCCTCGCGAAATCCTTAGCGCTTTCGCAGCGAAGGCATACAGCAAGGCATCCGCCTCGCTCTGCGAACGCTCTCCCTCACCAAAGCGCTTCTGAACCGAGGTGAGGATCGCGTGATAGATCTGGAACATGCGCGAGCCGATCGAGGCGTGTTCGCTAAGGATCCGACGCCGAGAGATTTCAATCTCTTGCGCGGCCTGGACGATGCGGCCGATAGCGGCGCTGTCGACGTATTGTCCCAATTGGCCCATGGCGAGCTCGCGCAAGGAATGCGAGGCGCTCGGATTGACGATATCAAATCGCGGCTGGCCGTCTTTATCTTCGTTCCCTTTGTTTTCCATCTTTGTTCCGTCATGAAAAGGAGAGTGATGCGGACCCGTATGTGCCGCACCTCCTTCAACCTACCACTCGAAAAGCGATGTCAAGTGAGACGAAAAACAGATGCAGCGACCGGACAGAAGCTTATGCCGTTGTCGAGCGCTTGTGAGGGTCGAAAGCTCGGCAAAACCACATAGCTTTCAACGCCCAAGCCCAAATCAGCGGTGCTTCAGTGCCTCTTTTATCGACTCGGGTTTAAGCAATTAAAGGCTAGTGCCCCTTCAGTAGGGACGCCCTGTCTATACAGGTTTCGCCCCTATGGACCCTGGCGTAAGAGCGCGGCGAAGGAACATGTTCCCTTCAAAAACGACGAAAGCTCGGTCTACAGACCACTGATTCGCAGGCGATGCCCACGAACGGGCCCAACCTTGTCAGGCAACGAAATCGCGTGTAGAGTCAACACTACCTTCAGCGTCCCTCGACGCATCGATATCGCGGTGGCCAACTGGCCTCGACATAGCGCAAGCATCAGCGCACCGCCCATTTCCCTATTTTTCCCGTACACCGATAGCGCCTTTACGACATGCGTCGCATGTCTTAAGCGCGTTGTGGTCGTGCGCGCGTCTATGGATTCCTTGCTCGTCCGAGCATCGAAAAATCGCCTGGCTTCAGCCAGGAAATCCCTTTAAACGTTTCTCGATAGAAACCATGGAATCCTTTGCCAAAAATCTCATCAAGCGTCCGCTTCAGCTTCTCGCATGGTCCCTGGCCCTGTTTGTAGCTTCGCAGTCGTTCATCGTTGCGATGTTCTTTTCCGCTGTTGTGTTCTTCTACCTGAAGGAGAAGGCCACGCAGGGGAAAAAGGTCGTACCGGCAGCGCCGAAAGATGCGACGCCTGAGAATGCTGCCGACTCCAAGCCGGCAGCTGTGGAGCCGACGACGCCGCCTGAGAAGCAGTACGCACGCTCGGCCGTGGTGACGCCAATCCGTCGTACCGGAACGCATGATCGTTCCTAATCACTAGCCGCCCGCTGTTTAGGGCGGCCTCTTCCACCTGTCGCGGGTATCCGATACCCGCCGGCAGGTGGGTCTTCGGACGCCCGTTCGGAGACCATGATGGACGCTTTGGCCGCTGGATGGCAGCTCGACTTCTTCGGTGAAGCCGCTGCAATCGTTGTGCCCCCTCCGAAAGTCGACCCCCTGCCGGACCCCTCGCTATGGAGCGATTCGGTCCGGGAGAAGATGGTCGATGCACTCATTAGCCTGGCTTGCGATAGCCGCCGCGGCGACAACATGCCAGAGTCGTTAATCGACTGTGCTGATCTGCTCCGTGACCGCATCCGAAACAAATCGTCGCTCGACTTGGAGGAGTACTCCATGACGCTCGGCTGGATCTTCGGTTACTGGGGTGGCGCGCTTCCCTATACGTACGTCTGTGCACTCTGTGGCGTGAGCCCCGAGGTGCTGCAGGACGTCGTTCTCAACAATGCCCGCCTAAAAGCTGACCTCGATGAGGTGCGCAGGCAGTGCTGCGGCTCACTCCTATAGGATCATATGACCTTCATTCAATTGCTCAGACACGCAGCTTCATCGCTGTTCATGTCGGTTACGCCGAGCGCTGCGACGAACGATGCACCGGTCAGCGTAGGTGCAGGCGCACCCAACGAATACCAAATCCACATTGACGGTATTCCGCACCTTTTTCGAGACGAGGGCGACCACGTCGTCCATTTTGTCGCAGCGTTCGATCGGACCATCCAACACACGGCCTTTGGCAACAAGCTTCTCCCCGAAGTGGTACCGCGTTGGAATAAGGTGCAGACATATCGCGGGCCGAAGGACACCCCCCAGTCCGTCGCCGAAGCCGTCGTTCGCAGCTCTAAGCGTCCTGGCACGTCCTCAGCAACGACACAGGAGCCTGGTGACAAGCGCCGGGTGGCTGGATTGCCGTCCGCGGCTCCACGTGACCCGGTGTCCGTTAAGACAGAAGAGCCGTCTGGCGCTGCCTACACCGTCGGAACGCTCGTGGAATGGGGCGAGATGGAGTTCCCGAATCGCAAGCCCGGCGGCAAGCCGACCTACCGATCCTTCGCCGTGAAGTTGCAGACCGAGGCAGGCATCAAGACTCTACAGGGCGAAGGCCTCAAAGACGTCCTGGCAGATGCCAGCTGCAAGGTGGGCGAGCGGGTAGGCATCAAGCGGCTCCGTAAAGAGAAAGTTCCCGCCTTCGATCACCAGACCGGCAATCCCATCCTCGACAAAAAGACGGGCGAGCAGAAGCTGTGGGATCGGTGGGTGTGGGCGATCAATCGTATTCATTGACAAGGAAGCATCAACATGGCGTCGGTAAACAAGGTCATCCTCGTTGGCAATCTCGGGAGCGATCCCGAAACACGATATCTGCCGAGCGGGGATGCCGTGACGAACATTCGCATCGCAACCACGGACCGTTACAAGGACAAGCAGTCCGGCGAGTTCAAGGAAGCGACGGAGTGGCATCGCATCTCGTTCTTCGGCAAGCTCGCCGAGATCGCGGGTCAGTATCTGAAGAAAGGATCGTCGGTCTACATCGAGGGTCGCATCCGTACACGCAAGTGGCAGGACCAGTCCGGCCAGGACAAGTACAGCACCGAGATCGTTGCCGATCAGATGCAGATGCTTGGCGGACGTGGTGGTCAATCGTCGGCCGAGAGCGGCCCTGAGGAAGCTGCATCATCCCGGTCACGCACGCGTGGTGATACCTCGCATGAAGCATCGAGGTCCAGCGGGTACGGCGGCGGTGGTGCACAGCCAGGATTCTTGGACGAAGACGACATACCCTTCGCGAGCAATCCGATGCTAGACGGTATCCCATTCCGTCGCTGATTCGCTGAAGCGCTGAAGTAGCAGGGCGCCTCGCGGCGTCCGCTGATCCATCATGTTCACTCCCTACTGTTGCCGGTACGCCGGCAACAGTAGCGCCACATCTTCCCCCCGCCCCGCGGGGCGCGACACAACCTTCCCACGATCAAACGTCATGCTGAAACGACCTTCTGGCAGAGCCGGGATGTCTTTTGAGCAAGCGTTCCTCCGCCTGTCTCAGGCATCGACAAACCTACTCCCCTGGAGTCCATCCCATGAAATTGAAGGATCTGAGCGTGATTGTTGCGAGTTGGGAATCCCGTCAATGGGATGCCTTCGTTGCAGAGTACCTGCCTGCCGGCGTGCTGACCGATGCATTCTGGAGCGGTCGGCCTTGTCCTTGCCCCATATGCGGAGGCAAGGATCGCTTTACCTACACCCGTAACCGTGATCGCGGCGACTGGGTGTGTCGGAAATGCAATAACGGTAGCCCTGGCGGTGGCGACGGCCTCGAGTTGGTCCGCCGCTATACCAACATGTCGTATTTCGAGATGAAGCGCAGGCTCAACGGCATCAATAATCCGGTGCCATTGGATTTGCCTAACAGGCCCGTTTCGGACCGTAAGCCGCTCGACTCGGCGGCAAAAATGCGCCGGATCGAGAGGCAGTGGACCGGTGCCGCTAGCCTCACGCCGGGCGACCACGCCATGCAGTATCTGGCTGCCCGAGTCCCAGGGCTGCGTGCTCCAAAGCCACAATCCTTGCGGCTGGCCGTGCAGGAGTACTGGCACGAAAAGCAGTTGATCGGAAAGTATCCGACGATCGTTGCGCAGTTCACGCTGCCAGACGGCCGTATGGCGACGGTCCATCGCACGACGCTGGACCCACACAAGCCCGCAAAGGCGACTGTGGTAACAGCCGATGGCGAGATTCTTCCCAACAAGCGCAATGACGTTTCTGCGCTTTCGCCTCGCGGCGGAGCAGTGCGGCTCATGCCGCCACGCGACGGCGAGCTCGGCATTGCGGAAGGGCTTGAAACGGCGTACGCCGCATACATGCTTTTTGGCATCCCGACCTGGTACAGCCTGAACCGTGTGTTGCTGAGTCAGTTTGTGGTCCCAGATGGCCTTGGGGTTCACACCGTTCACATCTTCGCTGACTTCGACGAGATCGACGTGAAGACTGGAAAGTCACCGGGAATGGCCGATGCGCTTGGGTTGCAAAAGCGCCTTCGCAGCGAAGGCTTTAAGGTCGTACTGCATCGCCCGAGGGTTCGCGGAACAGACTTCTGTGACGAGTGGCGGACTGCATATCAACTGCGGCAATTGTCTGAACAGGCGATCGCCGCCTAATTTCAGCCGCCGGTAACGGCGGTTCGTTCAAATCTCTGCCCTGTGGGTTCGCCCACAGGGGGCGAAATCAATGGTGGCAGATCCCCTCTGGAGAAAGCAATGCCACAGAAAGGCTTTACTGTCATCGTCAACAAGCTTCACATCCACGCCATGCGTAGTACGGCCAATCGGGACGTCCAGGCATGGAAGTCCGAAGCTCAGTTTTTTCACGTCTACCGAAAGGACGGCAGGGACACCTTCACGCTGCTGGAGAGCAACCTGTCCTTCGATTCCGCCGTGGATTTCTGTCTTGCTCCTTGCACGCTTCACTGAAGCGTGCCGACCTCATTAAACACAAAGCCCAGCGATCACGCTGGGCTTTTTTGTTTGTGTGGCGGCGATCGATTACGCCGTTCGGCGCGCCTTGATACCGCGGTAGACGGCGACGCAGGCCTCAAGCACACAGTAGCAGATCACGGTTGCGAAAACGAAGCGGTTGATATCGTGGTTGGTGGAAAGAAACTCAAAGAAGCGCATGACTGTTTTCTCCTGAACGGTTTGTTATAGATTGCCACAGCAATGTTGCGCGTCAAGTCGCGCTAGTATCGGGCGAGAGCTTGAGTGAGTGCGGCAACGTCGATCCCGGCCAGCGGGTCCGCAGGCGTGTCGGCATCTGCCCGAGTCTGCGCATCAGTGTCCGCCTGCTTCGCCGTTGCCAACGTTGTCGCCGTGACGGCTGGCGGGATCACAGGCGCGATGACGGGCTCTGGTGTTGCGGCCGGTACCGATGCCGGCACCGATGCGACTTGCAACGGTGCTGTGTCACCCGGTGACGAACGAGCATCGATGGCAAGCTGGCCCTCGAGCACGGCAGACGAGCCCGCGACCCCGAATCCAGGTATGGGCAGCCGGGGTGTGCCGTTAGCTACCGCCACGCCCATTGCCTGCAATCCTTGTCTTGCCAGCATGCGCAGAACGAAGGACCGTTCGCGAGCGGACGGAAACTGCTGCAGGTACGTGATCAGGTCGGACTCGACCAGGGTCACAGTCATCTGGAGCTTTTCCATGGAAGCCCTTACGCGGCGCGCTGTGCTTGGCGCGCTGCCGCGCCGATGGTGTAGAAGCCCCGCACATTCGCAAAGCACGGCGAGTCCATCATGTGGATCGGGTTAAGGGGAAACGCTGCCCGGATCGCCGGTGCATAGAGTTGGGCACCGCCGCCAGTCAGGATGATGGCGCGCAAGTCGTCGGTACGGCCCACGCGGGTCTGCACTTCCTTGACTGGCTGCTGGGTGAGCGCCATCGCTTCAGACAGGTACGGAGCCAGGTCGAGATTCTCCCCAAAATACACAAGTGGCTTGGCCTCGCGAATCGCCTTGTCGATGCGCTCGATGCCGGCATCGGGCTGGCCGCGGTCAGCGGAGATCAGGCTCGCGACCTGCTGATAGACACGGGCAGCGCCGCCAGGAACGCCGCCGCTGCGCGTATCGTCGACGGTGTAGCCCCGGGCCACCACCCAGTCGGTCGTGAAATAGCCGACATCGATGACCAGGTAGGCATTGTCGGGATCGTACTGCTTGCCGCTTTGCTGAATGTAATGAATGAGCGTCCCGAGCGGTTGCGGCAACGGCAGCACGCTGCCGACATGGATGTCGCCCCACCCGAAATCGTGCGTGCCGGCGAAGCGGTCCTTCAGGTGTGACGCGTACTTCTGTGTGTTATGGACCGGAAGTCCCAGCACGAGCCGGTCGACCTCCCTTGCGCCGGCATAGTGAAGTGCGCCGGCAAGTAGGGCGGCGTAGCCCGGCGTGGATGCGAAATCCTCGGATAACGAGCGGCCCGTATGATGCGCACCGCTGATCGAGACGTCCGGCCCGACCTCGTAGCGCGCACCATCCACTTCGACGCTCAGAACATTGCGGCCCTTGAAGACGCCGCCCCCAAATGCGTTCAGAGAGCTGTTCACCGCGAGCGGTGCAAGCGACGGGAACATGTTCGTCGCGATCTCGGAGCCCATCGCCCAGGCGGTCTTGGTGTTGCCATATCCGACGTCGATTGCGATGGTCGGGTGCTTGATGTGGTCGATTTGTTGCTTCATTGTCAGCTACCTTTCAGATGGATTGGTCCGTTCTCGTCGATGTGTCGCGGTCGGAGCAAGTCTTTGCGAGTCCCCGTTGATGGCACTTGGTCACCACTAAGTGGCACTTGGTGCCATCAAGTCCCATGAACTCGGACCAAGGGGTGGCACTTGAAGGGACTTGGCGGGACATGCTCAGGCGTGGACCGACTTCGTGGCACATCGCTTTCACCAACTCTACCGGCGAAAATGCGAAGTCAAGTTCCGAAAGCTGGTCGATTTGGCGTGCGAACCGTTGCCCAAGATTCGCATCCTGGTTTATTCTTGGTGCACCTACCGCGTCCCCGACGCATCGACCTCGCCGCCATCTATGCGGCAAATCCCCCCCGAATCCGTCTTACACATGGGATCGGGGTGCATCTGTCTGAGCCGCACAATGTCGCGGCATTTTTTTCAATCGGCTCAAGTACATACTGGACCACACTGAGTACCCCGTACACCGCGATACCAATTGGCTTTGCGGTCGGTTTTGGGGAATGAGCTGAAATGAGGACATGTGCAAGCCGGACACCCGGACACATTGGTACCTCGAACTATTCCACTAGCCCAGCGGCGAGAAGCGGGGTGAGCGAACGTTGAGCCCGATACACGGCGGTTCAGATGTCGCTACCTGAAGGGCAGGACGTAGGTTGATTTGATCAACCGGACGCTCCAACACCATACGAACGGCGTGCGCGGCCGTAGAACAGAACAGCGCAACAAGAGTTACGCGGGCGGCGTGGCGTGGTGCTTGCACCAAGCGGCGTTCATGCTGGGGAGCGGTTCCCCTCAGCAACCGGGTAGCCCGTCGAGCGTATTGCGCGAAGCGCAATAGGTTCGGTCGGGACAGTCATGCACGTTTCTTCCACGTGAGGGCTGACCAGCCATGGAATCGCTAAAGGACCTGGAAGAGCAGGGCCACCACTGGTGGATAAAGGGCAAAGTGGGGCTTAGATACGACACGCAGTGTTACGGGGAACACTGTGGGGATGTAGAACGCCGGACGTGGGAAATGGGAGGGAACGATGCGCCAGATGGCGGTATTCAACGTACGTGGATTGTTAGCAAAATACGAACTGCCTACTCGAATGAGGTCGGAGTTAGAGGTGGTATTAACCGACAACCTGAGGAAGATCCTCAGTCAGACGAGAGTGAGTCTGAAAAGCGCGTCGCTGAAGACGCAGGAAAGGCGAATGTACACAGTGTGCCGCTCGTTTGTGGAGTTACGTGAGCGAGGCTTCATGCTTGAGAGCCCGTACTCGCTGCGGCACAAGCACGTCCAGGCACTGGTAAATCGATGGGTGGAAGAAGGGCAGACCGGGGGGACGATCGAGAACAAGCTCAGTCACCTCAAGGCGCTCTGCCAGTGGCTTGGAAAGCACGACCTGATTCGCCCCCTGGGAGACTACACGGACAGGGAGGCGCATGGACTCGTCCGTTCCTATGTGACGAGGAAGGATAAGTCGTGGGAAGCGAACGGCGTAGACGCTATGGCGGTGATCGCCGACATCGAGAAGGACGACCCACGAGTCGCTATCCAGCTGAAACTGCAGTCGGCATTCGGACTACGCGTTGAGGAAAGCTGGTCGCTCAAGATTGCTACGGCGCTGAAGAATCTGGACACACTAAGGGTGGTCGACGGTACGAAAGGGGGGCGGAAACGAGAGGTGCCCATTCGGCTTCAACTTCTGGTGCTTGAGCAGGCCGCCAGGCTCGTTGATCCGCTGAGCGGCTCGACAACCCCATCGTCTTACAACATCAAGCGATGGAGAAGCCGTTACAACTCAGTGCTCCGCAAGCACGGCGTGTACAAGAAGGGGTTGGGCGTTACTAGTCATGGCTTGCGTCATGGGTGGGCGCACCAGATGTATGAGGAGTTGGCCGGCGTCCCTGCGCCCATTAAGGGCGGCGAGGCGCCTGATCTGGAGGCCCATCGACAGGCTATTCAGGCGATCGTGCTTGCCGCCGGCCATAGCAAGCCGTCCAAAAGTGGTGCTTATCTTTCAACGTTCGCAGCCATGGCTGCGGTCGATAGGCCACAAGTCTCGAAGGAAGATGTTATGGCGGCTCTCCGTCGGCATGGAGGGAACAAGAGCAAGGCAGCTGCAGAGCTGGGAATAACGCGCCAGAGTCTTTACCGACGAGTTGCCAACTGAGTGAAGGAGTTCACGTGCACGAAAACAAGGAATACACACAGGCGGAATTGGTAGCGATTGTGAAGGAAGGCATTTCCGTGGTCGCTATAGAGCGTTGGCCTTTGATCAAACTTCCTGAATCGCTGAGCACGGTAGCACGCGCTGCCTTAATGGAAGATCCTGACGACGCGAGCGCTCAGGAGGAGCTTGATCGTGCCCTACTCCCTCGGCACGGCCTACGTACCGCCTGGGGCTGTATCGTGGTGGAGTTCTCGGCGTCCGACTTGACGGACGGTACAGTGATGGTTGAAGTGTCCGGATACTTGAATGAGGATCCGTACTTGCAGCTACCTCATTTGCGACAGGGCGTCGAAGAGGTGGGGCTGTTCCTGAGTGACGTTGCGAACGCGATGTTGGAGTCTGAAGCAGAGCTATCGATGTGGGACTGCGATCTGGAATGGCAGGACAACTACACTACGAGCCAGCTATTTAATCTGTTGGGGTTCATTGGCGTTGCCGACAATGTCGCTTTCATGAGGGCCGGCGGCCAGATCGGTGATTGGCTTGCGAAGACTGACATACATGCGATCTTGCATGCCTGCCGTGATCCGAAACTGCTTTCCTCTCTTGACGACGAGTCTCGCCTTCCGATTACTCGGAGCATCGTCGAATAGTCGTCAACTGACAGCGCGTGATTTTGAGCGGTTTTCTTGAGCGTGCTCATGATAAAAACCCGGAAAGCTCGCGGTTTTGTACCGTCATTCCGGGTGATTTGCCGATGTGGGCATGGTTGAATCGGAATTTCCAAGACCAGTACGGAGAAACTTGCATGACCAAATCTGAACTAATTGACGCTATCGCTGCTGGTGTCGAGGGCCTGTCCAGGGCCAAGGCAGAGCACGCCCTGAACGCCACCCTCAATGCCATCATGGATGCCGTGGCCAAAGGCGACACGCTCACGTTGGTCGGCTTCGGTGCTTTCAGCAAGGGAGAGCGAGCTGAGCGGACTGCGCGCAATCCGCGCACCGGCGAAGAAATCCGGGTCGAGGCAGCCAAGACCGTGAAGTTCAAGGCCGGTCAGCGATTCAAGGATGCCGTAAACGGTGGCGCCGGTGCACAGTGACCAGACGGGCACGGCCTCGCCGCATTACGTGCCAGTCGCACAGCTGCTCGCCGGCACCACGGAGCTCCCCCAACGCATCGACGCATCGGTCGTGCGATATCGGGGCGTCACGTGTCATGTTTATGGCGTTCTCCATGGTCTGACCGGCGGTACCAACCGGCAATACAAGGCCCTGGTGGAGCAGGCCATCGAAGATGCCCCGGGCGAGCTAGTCTTTGGCGAGACGAAGTTCGGGAAGCTCTATCGAGGCATCCAGGTGGAGATGGACGACTGGACCGAGATTCCGCTGCGCGACGCCTTCCGGATGCAATTCAAGGCGGCGCTGACGCCGATGCGAATGTTCATGGTGGCCGCCGGCATGCGTCGTGAGCGCCGAACTGAGGTTGACCGCTTTGGAACGGGCGGTGTTCGTCGCCTGCAGGACATCGGCGGCTCCGCGGCTTTCCATGCTTTGTCGCCCGAGGAACGTCGCAGACTTGCGGGATTTCCCGATCCTTACTCGTACCTCGTGGAGAACTGTCGTCGGCGCACGGGCGGTGGTGACCGCAAAGGGCCCGTTTTTCCCGACCCGGATTGGCGTTGGCTCGCGATGATTGAGCCGGAACTCAACATTCCGTTGCGCAGCGTCTTTATGCTGGAGTTTGCTGTGGAGCGGGCTCGAGTGCTCGGCGCCAGCGAGATCTCGATTTTTGTTGGCGAGATTCACAACTCGGACATGGCGTGGTTGGCCGGCCTCGACGAAACGCTGCTGGACCAGACGGTACTGCGGACGGTGAACAGTGTTCGGTCGCGCGCCATAGAGCTCGCCGGTGCGCGAGGCCGGCCATCACGCCTCAGGTTTGCGCTTGCCGCGCTGGCGGGAGCCAGCATCCCGCTGTCGATCTATTTTGGCTTTGGTATGTGGCTCTGGGCCAACCGGTAGACCAGAAAACCGGTATCAAGAACGCGAAAGGCACGTCTACGGGCGTGCCTTTCGTCCTTTTTGAAGGGAACATGTTCCTTCGACTGCTTGTCCGGTGCGCTACCGTGCGTAGGCCAGAAGCAAGGTAGCCAGGGCGCCGGCGTCGCCTACAAGTCGATGGATCGAGCCTGCGGGAGATTTGTCTGCCAGTGATTCACCCGACACCAGCCACGAGAACTTCACACGGCGGGAGGTCTTTTCGCCGGGATGAGGCGTCGGCGCGGGAAGCTCAATGGGCTGCGATCGCTGCGCACCAGTGAGCGCCGGAAAAGGATCTACGCCCGTAAAGTGCGCAAGTTCATCGATGCTGATCGCGCTGTATGCCGGCGTCGCGTCGTTGCGAACCACATAGGCCGCCGCGCCCACACCTGGCACGTAGATGGCCTTCCACAGATAGGTCGGCACCCGGACCCGGCCATTAAGCGCCGCTGCGTCCTTTGCGAACGCCGGGCCGGTCACCACATGGACGGTGCCATGCTCTCGCGCGAGCCTGCGCGTCGAAGTCTCGATGTGGCTCCACGTCCGGCGGTTCGACACGCTGTGCTGAGGCACGATGTTGGCCAGGCTGAAACTCTCCGCCTGTGCGGATTTATCGGGGAAATCCGCGCTCGGCGATAGGTGGCCACGATCGAGTCCAGATTTTAGGTAGTCAGTAAGCCGTGCACGGGCCGATGCCGGGAGGCGGTCTTCCTCATAGAACTCGCTGTCGCGCGGAAGCTTGCGTGCAGCCTCTACGGCGGCGGCCGACAGGCGCTCTGCGGACCACAGCGCCGTACGTGTGTTGTCAGAGTAGAGCACGGCATACGCGCGGTAGCAGAGCAGGCGTGTATTCCCGGCCTCGACACGGACGGCGGGCTCGCCCACAGAGAGGACGTTCGGACACGGAGCAGCGTCTTTGGCGAGAGCCGAGGTGGTAATGCCCAGGGCGGCGAGGACAGTGATGAGCTTTCGGAGCATGGAAGGACGGAAGAGGTTGTTGGACACTCTTCCAGCTTGCCAGCCGATCACCGAAGTCAAGCCCTCATGGCTGCCACTGATCCGGGACGCCATCGATGGCTTTGCCGATGAACTCGTGCAGGTCCAGCAGGGGCCATTCCTTGTCGGCCAGCGCCTCTTCTGCGATCTCGGCGCAGAGAGCGGGAACCGGCTCGAATCGAACCATGGGTGCGCCGTCGATGTAGATGATCTTGGCGCGCTTGAGAAGCTTTTGATACCGCTCAGCTTGGGACACGACCGTCTCGGGCGGATCCACGTGCTTGAACACGTAGCCGGGTTGCGCCAGTGCCGCCGCCATGGCAGCGAACTTCGGGCCCACGGTCTCCCAATCCGAGGTGTTGGCGGCGATCAGATTCAGGAAATAAGGAATATCGGAGCTGGTCAGCGTGCGCCGTGCCGTCATGGAAATGGCTTCCTGATCGGCGCGGCGATGTTCGACCCGGTTGTTCCAGATCGCGGTAAGGGTGGCGAACGCAGTGTCGCTTCCCGGCGAATCCATGGGGACCGGCGGTGTGGAAATGCCGCATTCTTCACAAACAACGACGGCCTGGAGTCGTCCCGCAATATAGAGCGGGGAGCCGTCGCAATGTGCGCAGGGGAGAAGGCCGCTGGGCATGGGAATCAGTCAGGGTCAGGAAATGCCGGCATTATGCCTGCCCCGATGCTACGTCCAGCGAACCGTGGTGATGGCGCGTGCGAATAGCGGATGGCTACCGGGTGGCCATGCTACGGGGCGGCCATGTCGAGGTAGCCGGCAGAAGCGAGTAGGACTTCCTGCCGAGCCGCGGATTCGTAGGCCTGAACGATTTCGGCATGGTCGCGAAGCGCGGCGCCGATCTGCCAGAACTCATTGAGCCAGTGGCCGGGTAGCCCCATGGGACCCCCCATCTGGCCGGTCGCGATGGCGCCTCGGATGGCGAGGATCGTTTCGGGTTCGGGGTATTCGCGCTCTTTGTTGTCGTCGTACTGCGTCATGTTCAATATTTCGGTTGGGTGGCCCATTGGAGGGCCGGATGCATCTGAAAGCCGTCGGCCTGGCGGAACAGCTCGGCGGCGCCTCGGACGTACTGCAGGATCCATTCGGTCGCGATCCATCGCCGGCCCAGGCGCTCGGCAGCGAGTCCAGTCCGGATCGTGCCGCCGAACGGATCGACAACCAGGTCACCTGGCCGCGACAGGAACCGTGTAAAGAAGTCCGGGATGTCGGTCGGCTGCATGGCGCCGTGGGTCGGCAAGCCCAGATCCCGGGCGGCACGGCGATAGGCGCGAGTGTCCGCGCAGCTATGACCGCGTTCGATGACGTTGCGAGGCAGCCGTCCGGCCGTCTCGGTGCCAAAGGCGCGCTGACGAATACGGTAGGCGCCATCTCCGTAGACCGCGTCACGGGCCTCGCCGCCCGCGGCCATCAGCTGCCGGTGCCGTTCCGTGTGAGCCTGGAGAACTTGGCGATTATCGGCCCGCACGCAGGCGGGATCGTTGGTGAACCATAGCACCGGCTCATAGGCCGACGTGAGTTGCACGCTTTCCACGCAGGCCCATCGGGTAGGACCGGGCGGCTTGCTGTAGTTGACCCACGGCACGCGGCCCATGAGCGACAGGCCGAGGCGATCATGCAGGGCAAGCGTCAGCCGCTCTATATAGAGAGACCGGGCCGGACTGCGCGGCTCGAAGATGTCGTTCGACACATTGAGGACGATGCTGCCGCCGCGCACCAACCCGGCAACGATGGGTTCAAGAGCCTCACACAGGAAATCGACATATTGCGCCTCATTCGGGTTGCCGTAGGCCCGTGCCTGTCTCAGAGGATAAGGCGGCGAGGTGACGCACAGTGCGATCGGCTCGCCGAGGCCCCGAAACACATCCTCATGGCGTGCCCACACGGCCACGCCAAGCGTGGTGCTGAAGGCGACCAGCCGGACGCCGTTGGCGGCGCGATCCAGGTCTTTCGTTACCGGTTCAGTCAGTCTCCAGAACCCGGCGCGGTCGGCCACCCGCTCTACGATGCCCATGGACTTCAGCGTCTGCTGGTGCCAGCGCACGGCCCGCTTGAAGGGGCTGTGCATGGCGCCAGCCGTGCCGACCGGCACTTTCGCTCGAGCCTCAGCCAGGTCGATACCAGCTGCGCTGGCCACGGCATCGTAGAGCTGCGCCGTGGCGATACCGTCGGCAGGCGCGTCCGCGAATGCCGCGGCCACGTGTCCAAACAGATTCAGCTGTTGCATCAGAGGCCCCCTCTAGCCAGCGCCCGCTCGCATGCGGCCCCAACGTCCAGCGCCGTTACCGGAAAGGCGTCGTGCAACGTATCGTCGAGCAGGCGGCCCGCCGACTTCTTTCCGGCCCAGCCCATCACCCAGCCGTCCGTTGTCGTGGTCTTTTCACCAACGGGAGCACGATCGACCTGCCCCAGCATCGGTATCCACTCGCCCCATTGCTTGAACAGAAAAGGCACGCCGGCGGCCGCGCACTGGTCGCGCAGGCTTCGTGCCCAATCGGGGCTCATCGGCCGAGCGCTCCGACCGCTCTCGCCGCCGGCAATGATCCAGTCGATCGACCCCGACGCGTAGTCGTTGCCGGAGGTATGCAGAAGCTCGCACGTCATGGGCGAGAAGACATCGACATGGCCCAGCAGCGGTTCCATCGAGAGGAAGCGGGTCCTGGCCGGGGTGCGAAGTAGCTTTGGGATGTCCCGGTCCGCTTCGGTCTGGTTCACGATTGTTGCACCCAGCCAGATGTCCGCCGGCGCATTGCCTGCGATCCATGTCGCCAGCCATGGTACGAGCGGGTTGTCGGCGCAGTCATCGCGCAGCATCAGCGTGTTGAACGCCTCCCCGAGCCGCTTCGTGGCATTGCCGATGCGCTTGGTGAGAACCAGCTTGTCGAGGTTCGGCGTCTGCCGCCATACCTCGAGCATGTCGATGAACCAACCGATTGGGACTTCGTTGTCGAACACATCCGCGAGGCTCGCGCAGAAGACGCGTTGGCGTCGGCCATGAACGGCAGCGAAGGCCGCGTGGGCGGCGTTCCACCGAAACATCTTGCGCCAGTTGCCCGTGGACGTGCGGCGTCGGGGTGCGCCAAGACCCCAATTCGGGGCGGTGCCGCCGCCGAACCGCTGGTTGCGGGCTTCCGCATAGCAATGGTCGCAGCCGGGGCCCACCTTCTGGCAACCTTCCCACGGGTTCCAGGTGTGGTCAGTCCATTCGATTGTGGTGTTTTCGCTCATGCCTGGGCCTCGAACATGTCGATGGTCAGTGGATCGCGCTCCGGCGCAACGGCCGCAGACGGTTGGGCGGCCTTGCATTTGCTGCAGGTAGGCGGCACGGCGCCATGCGGGAGCCAGCCGCCTCTGCGCTTCATGCGCGTGGCCGTATGGCGCGGCTGGTGGCCGCACAGCGCCCGGCCTTGGGCTAGATCCACCAAATGGACCAGATAGCCGCCCTTGGCTCTCGCGGCGATAAGGCGGCGGCCACTTTCAACGAGAAGTGGCGGGGTGTTGTCTCGGTTGTTTTCCATATGATTTGAAGTGGTGGTCGCGGGCAGTCGAAGGCATTCGTCGTCCCACTCAGCCTATCGGACCGGTAACGAAGTCAAGACGGCGGCGTGAGGCCATAGCGGGCGGCTGCGGCGCGGAGGTGGTCAGCGTCGACTCGATCCGACTGGAGCGCGGCGAGGACTTCGCGGGCGAATCCCTGTAACGCCTCCAGTTCCTGGCCGATGGTTTCTCCAACGAACAGGAAAAGGCCATCAGGCATTCGGCGCACGAGCGTCGTCTCCTGCGACATGCGTAGCAGCAACGATTCGGCAACATCGGAATCGACTTCCAGATACCGCTGCAGCAGCGCGACGGAGCTCGCCCGAAAGCGCTGGACGAGATCAAGCGCGCGGGCGTATTCGCGATCAGACAGCGCTGCCAAAGCGATATCAGGCCCAGTCATTGGTGCTGGTGGTCCGGTGGAGGCAGTTGTACGGCAGCGAGCGGGCTGGCCGTGGCGTCCCACTCGATGACGGGGATGCCGGCGGCGCGGTATTGCACCCGCTTCTCTGTCATGCGGGCGTCATAGTCGGCGTTGCCCGTCATGCCGAGGACCTCGATGACGGTCTCTGGCGTCACGTCGGTCAAGACGAAGTCTGGATGCGCGGCGGCCCGGCCGATATGCCGCAGGGGCTTGCGGAACGCGCGCCGTTCCGCGATCAGGCGATCCGCCATGGCGATCTCGTAGGATGAGTCGCAGGGCAGAAAGTGGGTGTTGGCCAGCATCGCGGCCACGTCTACCACCCGCAGATACCCGCCCTTCGACATCTCGACCAAAAGCACGGCGACGCAGCGCTGGTCGTCTTTGCCGACGGCAGACAACGCACTCCCAAATGAACTCTGCAGGCCCGCATAGAGGTCTGTATTGAGGAAATAGCGCTGCCGGCTTTGTCGCAACACCAGTTTGCCGCCGTACTGCGAGGGTTCGTGCGACTCAATCTGGCCGATCACGATGCCGCGCGGGCTGCCTGCGGCCGTAGGAGCGAGCCGGGCCTGCCAAGCATCGAATTCGGCAAGGATCTCGGCCTTCCGACCGGGATCCCATCGCTGCAGGATGTGAAGCAAACCGTTTGCAGGCTTGCCGTTGATGCGGCATTCCGCCAGTTCGGTGGTCAGTTGGGACCAGCAGGCCGTCCAGCCGCGGTAGCCGGTGCCCGGCCACACGTTCAGCCCGGCTTGCTCCCAGGCATACTCCAGGAACGCCAGCAGACCGGCCGCGCGACGCTGCGGTTTGCTGCTCTGGCCTTGCGCAGAGCGCTGGACGGTCGCGGCCGGCGTACGAGTGGTCGCTGTCAGCGTGACCCCGAGCCGGATGTCGTGATTGCCGTCCTTGACCCGGAAGGCATCGAGGTTGTCGGTGGGACCCGCCTTGGCCAGCGTTTGCCGGTTGAAGGGGCATGCAGGTGCGTGGTGATGCGCCTGTTCCGGCCACCGCGCGAGCAAAAAGATGTCCCGGTGACGGCGGATCACCAGTTTAGGCCTGGGATGCTGCCTGCCGCAGCCGCATTCGGCAAAGCCCTGGATCGTTTTGGCGCGCTCGAGGTGGCGCGCATAGCGGCCGGGGTCGTCCAGTACTTCGTCGAGTGGGAACTCGTTCCCGCCAATCCGCACGGTGATCATATGTCCTCCTAGACGCCGGCATCCCGGAACATGGTGTACAGGTCGCGGCGGACCTCGCTGACGTCGAGCGCGTGCTTGGCGCGCGTCATCGCGACATAGAGCAGCCGCATCTCTTCGGCCGCCATGGTCAGCTTCCCGTCGTCGCCGTTCTTGAACTTGAAGTCGCCGGCAAGCTGCACCCGATCCCACTCGAGCCCTTTGGCACGGTGGACCGTCGAAACGATATAGTCGGCTTCGTCCTCGGGGGATACGCGGGTGAGGATCAGCCGCAAGTAGTCCACCCCCTCGTTGTCGATCAGCGAGACGAGCGGCTTGAGATCCCGGCCCGCGAATGACTCCGCGTACTCCTGCACCTCTTCCCAGGTCTCGAAAAGGGCAAGCGTGGCCGGAAAGCCGACGCGCTGGCCGCGCATGAGCTGCTCGGCCCCGTCCGCGAAGGCCCGGAGTTCGTCGACGTTGGCGCGGACCGCGACCCGGTCGCCTCGGCCAATGCCCTGGGCCAGGTGGGTCAGGACCGTGGCGTTCTTGCGGCAAAGGATGGCGTCAAAGCGATCCTGACCCGGAACCGGCTCGTGCAGGATGCGGGAAGCGACATGGTCCTGGCCACGCACGGGCGTGGCTTCGTCCATCAGCGCAAGAACACGACTGGCCAGTTGCGCGATGGCGGGACCGAAACGGAAGGACTCGGTGAGAGCGCACTCCGGCGCGCGGATATGGTCCATGGCGTTGACGGCGCCGCGCCATTCGTAGATCTGCTGGTAAGGGTCGCCCACGTAGATGACCTGGCATTGCTGGCCGCGCAGCACTGAAAGCATGAGGCCATCGGCATCTTGCGCCTCGTCGAACAGGATAAAATCCGCACCGATACGGGGGCGACTGCTTTGCCAAACCTTTACATATACGTCGTGTGCAATGGCTGACGGGGCGGAAGGGTCCAGGTATTCGGACCAGAGCCGCTTGACCGACGGCAGAAGCGCTTGGCGCAGATGCTCGGCCTCCTCTTCCTTCACGATGGCGTCCACCGGGATATGCCATGCGAGTGGTTCAGGTTGAGCAGAGCGGCAGAAGCGGGCCGCGCCATCCATCACCATCCGGGCGACCTTGCTGGGGCTCAGTTCCAGATCTTTGCCAATCGTTGTGGGCAAGCGCAGCTTGCCGAAGCCGTAGCGCATGGCGAGCTGATGCGGCGGCTCAACAGGATTCCTGAGCTTGCGCGTGATCTCGGGACTGGTACCGCCGTAAGCCAGGGAGTGGACCGTGCGGCAGCGGGTATTCTGCGGAAACTTGCGGGCCGCCTCGCTGGCGATTTCCTTGTTGAACGCGAGGTAGAGCCCGCGCGCGCGGCCGCGAGCCTCTGCGGCCATGCGAAGGGTCGAAGTTTTGCCGGCGCCTGCGTATGCCTTGACCTTGACGGGTCCGCCCGCCCGGACTGCCTCAACGACATGCTCCTGTTCAACGGTGGGCGTCATGGCATCTCCAGCGCGGCTTGTTCTGGCATGCTCGCGAGAACGCGGCGTCGGATTTCCAGTGAATGGGCGCGGGACACCTCGGCGCGTCGTGCGGCCTCGCCACTGGCGTTGTCCACGATGTAGGCAAAGTAGAACGCGGTGGTGGGGCCCGTCCACGCGAGCCACTTGGCCCGGACTTCGGCCCGCAGCTCTGCGCTCAGGGAGAAGTAGACGGCGCGCTTTTGCCGCCAGAGCCGAGCCTGCATGCTGCGCGTCGTGGCCTCGAGGCGATCCGATCTGCGCTGGCGGCGCGTCAGCTCTTCCTGCGCCGAGTGCTGCTCGGCCGCGACATGTTCCGCGAAGAGCGGATACCGATCGCGCTCACGTTGCTGCTTGCGGGCGAAGGCGGCCTGACGGCGAGTGTTGAAGTCGATGGGGTCGTGGCGTCCGAATCGTGTGAATCGCATGGCAGCAAGGTATGGAATGGTCTAAGACCAAGATACCGGCCCTGCGTCAAAGTCAAGGCGGCCGGCGGGCGAAGTTCGCCGTCAATCATTTTCGAGGCATAAATCCGGGCGTAGGCTTCGAAAGAGATAGAATTTCGCGCGCCTTTCACCAAAATCCCATGTCTCAAGCCACTACACCGATCGCTCGTGAGGTATCACTCGGCACCCGCCCGAAGAACGAGCCGCAGTTCATCGCCCCAGGCGAGCCCCAGTATGGCGAGATCGCGCGGCTGGATGCGTTCATTTTCAAGCGCTACCTGGACCGTGTTTTCTGGAACCCCAGGCCCGAAGTTCTTCGGTTCGAGGTGCGGGCCAACCCCTCTGCCGTGGGGAGCGTCTACGATGTGGTGGCTATCGTGGGGCAGGGCGAAGGCGAGGTCTGGTTCTCCGAAGATGCCGTCCCGACGCGCTGGGACTACGTCGCCATTACGGAGAGCAGTGACGGGCTGGGCCGGCTGCAACGCGAGAAGGCTAAAGCCGAAGGCAGGCTTCCGGACGATTACGTGCCGTTTGTGGGCGATGGACCGGTGCAGGACTATTCCAATTTGGAGAATCCCGAAGAGGTGGAGCAGCGCCGTTGGGCCGTTGTCAATCGCCTGCGCGAGGCGAACCGCCGTGCCCGCCAAGCGGCCGCCAAGCGCTAGGCGTCCTCTTCTTGTACGTCGCCGAGAGGCGAGGTAAGATTCGTCCGATTCTCCGCGCTTCTGCGCATCGACCTCGCCGGCGTACCGGCCATCTTCTTCTTTCACCCATCGGGGCTATGTCCCCCATGGGTCATGGCTCCCATTTCTTTGGAGCCATCAGGTCTCACATCGACGCCCCTGAAACTGCCGGTGCCATCGTTGCATTGGTCGTGATTCTTTTCACGGCGCTGTTCTTCATCGTCACGACCGGAAGCATTGCGCTGCTGTACCTGCAGTTGTCCACACTGATGATCGCCGCCCTGGTGGTTGCGGTCCTGTGGGTGCTGGCAAGGTTCTCGCATCTGTCGGGCCAGCCGGCCTGACCATCGCCGCGCGCAGCCTTCACGGGCTGCCGCGGCCCCTCCATACCCATCCGGGAAGCGTCCCGGTGGGGCGTTTCCCGTATCCATTAAGGAAACGCTATGTTCCATCCCAAGACAATCGACATCGAAGTCGGGCCAGTTCCCGCTGAGGAATCCTGCGCGCAAGTCGGCCACGACGATTACAGCGAGCGATCGCGCCGCGAGTGCGCGGTCTACATTCGACAGCTGCAGCGCATTTTCGGCTATCCCGAGCCCGCAATCCTACGATTCGAGCGCCGCGGCTTTGCGCATGAGCTTGGCCGCTACCACGAGGTGGTGGCCATCATGACCGCGAAAGGCGCAGACCTGTTCGACGAGTCGAAGCTGCCCTGCGAATGGGATCACATCGCTCGTGCAGAACTGACCTGGCTGCGACTGCAGCGACACTGGTGGGAGACCGTTCAGGCTCGCCCATCGGCGATTTCGCTGGTGCCGGATATCTTCCAACGCAACGAGATTCCGGAATTTCCGGACCATCCCGCTGCGATGTGGTGGGCCATGGGCTTTATGCCCATGCCGGCAGGCCGCGCAATCTCGATCCACTAGGAGCGCGCGCCATGAACCCGATTCAGAAGTGCACGGTCATCGTACACCTCTCCGGTGGCACGGTTCCGTATGTCGAGACCGACGGCCATGTGAACGTCGTGATCGTTGACCACGACATCGAAGGCGTCGACGAGACCGATCTCAAGACGCTCCCGGATGGCGGCGAGGCAACTGTCCGCCAGGAAGCGGCGGCCGATGTGAGCCGGCAGTCTGCGCAACACTGGCTGGACTTGGCCGTGTAGCCGGCGCGGCGTAGTTCCGGCAGTTCCATTCCATTCCCTCGGGAGACCTTCCCGACGGGGCGGTCTCCCTATTACCGAGACCGTCATGTACAACCAAATCATCGAAAAGTTCATTGCCGCACAGCAAGCGGCACGTCAGGCCTATCAGGACGCCGCTAAAACTTTGAGCGCGACATGCTCGCCGGCACCGGCACCGACGAACCGTTTTTCGCCGTAGGCGTGCGTTCGGCGTACCGGCAAGAGAACGAACTCGAGAAGTTCTGCCAATCTTTGGCCGGTAACATCGTCAGTCGGGCCCGCAGGGAGTTTGCTCCCTTGGGCGCCCGGCTCGATATCGACAATAGCGCCGAGTACGAGCGTGCCGGCCTGGATATCCACGAAGCCCTGAAGAAGGGGGAAATCCCCGACCTCGACAGGCTCTGGGCGTCGCTCATTGCCTTCTACAAAGGTGATGGCGGGGCGGCAACGGCCTACCGTCAGGCCGCGTCGCGAATCGTGCGCAACTTTGGCCTGCATCGTAACGCCGAGGTAAAGCGCACGGCGGCCGGCGTGGTGCTCAAGAAGCCGGTCTATACCGAGACGTCCTACAGGTCGAGCCGACGCAGGGTCGGATATCACAGCACCCAGCCAACGGCAGATTGCCTGATGGGTCTCGCCACTTTCGCGGGCAAAGCGGGTAATGCGCTGCTCGCGAAGCAGCTAACGGGCATCAACCTGTACGAGCTGGAGTACGTCTCGCGCGAGAAGATCGCCATGCCGGGCCTGGACATCACCTTGTTCAACGACAAGTGGGAGTTCAAGTTCTGCAACGAGCTGGCGGAGGCGCTGATGCTGTTCATTGGCGAGTACGG
Source organism: Cupriavidus sp. 86D6 (assembly GCF_057815095.1). Lineage (NCBI taxonomy): Bacteria > Pseudomonadati > Pseudomonadota > Betaproteobacteria > Burkholderiales > Burkholderiaceae > Cupriavidus > Cupriavidus sp. 86D6. Next base: position 139,465 of record NZ_JBYPSB010000011.1, read on the forward strand.
CCAGGAAGCCATGCAGGAGCGGCACTGATGTACAACGCGCTTGTAGAGGCGTTCCGTGCAGCGCAGGTGGCCTCCGCTGACGCGTTTGCACGGGTTAGCGCGCTGGCTGCGCAGGCGGGCGCCGTGGCCGTGGTCGTGCCGTTGCATGTTGACCATCCCGGCGAGTTTCGTCGTTTCCTACGCCGCCTGGTGGCAAGCCTGATCGATCGGGCGAGCAACGAGTTTGGCATCGCCGGGGCGCCGGTCAGCATCGACGAGACCCGCATCCCGGTCAACGGCTACCCGAACATCTGGGAAGCGATCCGTGCCGGAGAAACGCCGGATCTGGACAGGTACTGGCGGCTGCTCGCTGAGCGGTACGAACACTGCTGGCGGGCCCTGGCATGCCGTCAGATGGCCGAGACGCTCGCCGCCTCGCTGCAACTGGATTTGCCCAATGCGGTCCGGCGCTTTACCAAGGTCACGCGCTTGCGGCTCAAGGCGCCTTCGGTGGCGACTGCGGTGCGTCCGATGCGGCGTATAGCGGTGGAGGCGCACGCCGAAGTCCGCGCAGCATTGCTCGCGCTCGCGGCGTTTGCGCAAGACGCGGGTGAGCCTGCGCTGGCCGGATGCCTGCGGCAATTCGACCACGGTGAAGCGTTCGGCCCCCAGCAACGGCGGACCTTCCCCGGGCTGGATGTCCTGCAATACAACGAGTACTGGGAATTGCGCTTCTCCGCGGGTCTTGGTGAGCGCCTCCTGGCGTTCGTGGCCCAGCATCTATCCGAGCCAGTCGCCGCTTAAGCACGCTGGTCTCTTCTCCTTGCCCCGTCATCGACGGGGCTTTTTCTTTTCTGGAATCCTATATGACTCATTGGTACGAGCCCTTGCGGGCCATCGTCAGCCTCGGTTCGCAGGCGGACAAGATCGCCCACATGGGTGAATTGCACGCCGCGCGTCAACGGCATCTCTCCCAGTTCTTCACGCCCGATGCGATTGCCCGGCTGATGTGGGGCGTCGTGGAGGGCTGGCGACCCGGCCGTAAGGTCGCGGTGCTGGACAATTCCGTTGGGTCGGCGCGGCTCCTGCAGTTTGCCGATTCTGCGCTACACGCCATCTATGGCGTCGACGTGCATGAACCGGCGATCGCAGCCGTTCAGCAAGCCGTGGAGGCCGCTGGCTTCGAGGGCAGCTTCCGCCAGGCTGGGATGGAGGAGATCCACCCACGGCATTTTGACGTGGCGATCATCAATCCGCCGTTCTCGATTCACCTCGAATCGCCTCACCTGCAGGCGTTCGGTTGCGCCACGTGGGGCAGGTTCGGGCCCAACACCAGTGCTCTCAGCCATGAGTACGCGCTGGCCCAGGCGCTTGAGGCGGCACAAGTCGTGGTGGCGCTGCTGCCCACGTCCTTCGTCGACCGGTTTGTCGACGTCCTGGACCACCGGGATGCGCATAGCACGGCGGCGCGCCGCGTGGTCGGTATCTTCGATCTGCCGGTGTCCGCTTTCCGGGAGGAGGGCGCCACGGTTCACACGTCCATTGCCGTATTCGGTCGCTACCGCATGGGCAGGGTCGTACGCCAATCACATGGCGACTTCTCCGTCCCGCTGCCGACGCTGGATCTGAACGTAGACGATCGCTACTTCCATGAGCCGCGCCTGAACCATCAGGTTTTGGACGACGCCGGACCGGCGATCACGCGGCCAGTGACCTCGCAGAAACGGGTACGCATTGCCCATGACGGGCGGCGAATTGTCCTCGGGTTCGAGTGTGGTTTCGTCGAGGCGATGGTGCTCAACCGGGCGCTCGACAGTCGAATCGTGCCGATGGACGGCCAGCGGTTGCCCAACGGCATGCGCTACGCCGGCAGTGGACGCCTCGATCTCGAAGCCTATATGGTGCAGGATGACCCGATGGCGGCGCTGGATAGCCTGCTTCGGCTGATTCGCGATGCCGGCGGCGTGCCGCAACTGGCGCCGGGGTTCCTGGAGCATTTCGGGAAACGGATCCGGCGCAGCGCGCGCCAGGCCATGCCCCTGCGGCACACAGTCTGGACGACTGGTGTCAATGCGGCGGACGCGATCTCCGGCGTAGCGCTCAAAAGCCACGTTGTGGATCCGTTGAAATGGGGCAGCTCGGTGATCAAGGCTGGCGAGACGGTAGCATTCGCCCGCCAGCCCGACGGCCGTTATGCGTTTCAGGCTGGCGGCGCCGAGTTCGTGTTGACGCTCGACGAGCTCATGAGCAGGTTTGCGGTGAGCCGATCGGCCCAGACATGGGAAACCGTGCACGAAGGCCTCGCGGTCCGGTGGCCAGGCCAGGCACTCGCACTGCGACGGCGCATGCAGGCGCTCGGTATTGACCGTTGGCTGAACTGGGAATTCCAGCAGGATGATCTGGTGGAGTTGCTGCAAAAGCCGTGCGGCGCCGTAGCCGCCTGGGAACAGGGGTGCGGCAAGTCGCGGCTCGCCGCGGCCTTGATCCTGTTGTCCGGGGTCAAGCATGGGCTGATCGTTGTCGAGGCGCGGTTGGTGCCGGAAATGCGCGCGGAGCTGGCCCAGATCCTGCCGGCCGATGCCGTCAAGGTCATCGACTCGCCGGAAAGCCTGGGGGAATTGGGGCAGATCAATCTCATTGCCTACGAGCGCCTTCGCATGCCGGTTTGCCGCAATGCCTCCAAGCGCGTGACCTACGCCCATCGGTTGCGACGCCGTATCGGACTTTTGGTCGCCGACGAAGGGGAGCGGTTGTCCAACCCGAACAGCGACCAGAGCCGCGCGCTCTGGCAGCTTTCGGCACGGCGTCGCTACATCCTGACCGGCAGTCCGATAGCCAACTACCCGCGTGACGTGTTCGGCTTAATTGCGTTCACCGGCGGCGATGGCACGGCGGCCCAGCCCTACGGGTACCGCCGTGGGTACCTGGACCGCCAGTGGCTGGCCACCGCGCAACATGCTCAACGTGGCGTGGACCGCTTCCGGGATGACTTCGTCGTTCTGGAATGGGTGACCTGGGAGTTTGCGGAAAGCTTGCAAGACGGCGCGAAACGGGAGGTGCCCAAGATCGGGAACCTGCCCCTATATCGCCAGATGCTGGCACCCCACGTCAAGCGCCGCCTGGTTTGCGAGCCCGACGTGGCCAGGTACATCCAGATTGATCCGCCGGCAGTCGAGGTGGTTGAGACGGACTGGGACCCGGCGCACCTATCCCTGTATTTGCGCACAGCCGACGAGTTCGCGGACTGGTATCGGGATATCCGTCGTACAGACGGACGCTCGAACAACCTGATCGCGGTTCTGGCGCGGATTCGCGCCGTGCACTTCGCGGCCAACTACCCGCAGCATGGGGTAGACGGCGTCGGGGTGCTGGGGCAATTGACCAGCAAGCAGCGGGCCGCGATTGACCGGTTGGAAGCGATCGCCGCGGAAGGGAAGCAGGCCATCCTGTTTGCCGAGAATCCAGGCGTGATCGATTTGATCGCCGGGCAATTGAAGGCCCGTGGCGTCGATACGGTGCCGTTCCATGGGGGCATTCCGATTACGAAGCGCGTGGCCGACAAGGACAAGCGGTTCGTGAATGGTACGGCCACGGGGCTGCTGTGCACGAAGGGCTCAGGCAGGGCAGGGTACAACCTCCCCAACGCCGACTACGTGCTGTTCTACGACCGCTCGTGGACGTGGCGCATCGAGTATCAGGCGATGCGACGTGCTCTGCGATGGAACCGGAAAGGGCAGCTGAAGGTGATCTATTTCCACCTGCCGGGAAGCATCGATGTCTACCAGGACCAGATGGTGGCGCACAAGCGTGACGCCATGGAAGCCGGGTTGGATTGGGCGACACCGGAATTGGAAGACGAGGCGTTCCTGCACATGGATACGCTTCTCGATGCCTTTGTTGAGGATCTGGCGGCGCTTCACGGCCGCAAGAACCGCGACCAACGTCAACTGCTCAAGGAGGCAGCATGAAGGCGAATGAATGCAGCATCGCTCTGGGCGAGGGTGTGGCAACGGTCAAACGGCGCGGCACGCGCAGAACGACCGTCGCCAAGATCCTCGGCACCTTGGAAGCCGCCGATGGCGTCGAGATGATTTGTCTTGATCGCCTCGTCCACGGTGTCTTCGAGACGGAGATGGGCGGCTGGCAGGTCAGCGGGGCGATAACCACCATGCTGGCCAGACCTATCGGCCCGTTGCCGGAGAAAGACACCCAAAATAGCTGAGCTTTCGGGGGATTCACCACCCATAAACCACCATAAGATGGTTTCCGTAGCGCCCCGCTACGGAAGCTCTCTCAAGATGGACCCGTTCCTCCCCGCCCTCCTCGTGAGGGCGTTTTTTTTTTGTGAAGCCGTAGGGCGGGCTTTTCATCGACGCCCCCGGCTCCGGCGGTTCGGTGACTAAGGGTTATCCCCCGTGAGCGGGGTGTTGGACTCGGCAATTCCGCCGATATTCAGATGCCGCGAAATGAAGCGTCGCGGCCAACGAAACAAGGAAAAACACTCATGCGCAACCAGCGCACTTTGTCGTTCCCAGGGTCTCTCGCAATGGCACTGCTGACGTCCGCCGTACTGGCGGCATGCGGCGGCGGCGGTGATGGCGCTGAGCCCGCCACGCAATCCACCACGACGGCCACCACGGCGCCAACCGGCCCGGGTAACCAGACGCCTGCCGATCCTGTAGCCAAGCCGACGAGCGTCGTAGCGCCGGCCTGTTCGAACTGTGCCGCCGTGGATGCGAACACCTATGCGGGCACCGGCGTCGGCGTGTGGCAGAACATCAATGCCACGGCTGGCGCGGTCGACATGCCAATCAGCATCGATGGGCTCAAGGGCCAGGATGTGACGCTGGTGTTCACGAACCAGTCGGGCACCGCCCAGACCATGCCGACGATCCCGCTGACTTCCTCGTACCTGCCCACGGTGGCCGCGAGCGCCATCCAGTGGGATGACGGTACAAACGAGGTCAAGCGTCGTATCTCCGACTTCAACCGGGATGGATGGGCGGCGAAAGCTGGAGCCCGCGGCACCGCTCCAAGCAGCTCCTCGTTTGGCGCCACGCCGCTGCGCGCTGCCGCGTACACGCCAGGTGACACCCGCACCTTCTATCACGAGGACAACACGCAGCGCACCGTGACGCTGATCCGCACCGATGCTGCGTCGGATGGCACGACCGTGAACTTCTGGGTCGAGAGCACCGAGACAAGCCCGAGCAAGGTCAGCACGGCCATCGTCAATGCGCTGTACGCGGGATTTGTGCCGAGCGGCAAGATCTATGACATGTTGAAGCAGACCGGCGGCCCGGTCTGGGGGCCGCATGTGTACAGTGATCTCATCAGCGGGGCAGTCGCTCAGCCGATCGACATTGTGATCCTCAACTTCGACCACAATACCCAGCCGTTCGGCATGGTTGGATATTTCTACGGTCGCAATGCGCTGACGGCGGCTGCCGAACCGCTGAGTAACCAATCGGTGTCCTTGTATCTGGACTCGGAGACGCTTTACCTGGGCGGCCCTGACGGGATGAAGGCGATGCTGCTGACCATGGCGCACGAAGGCATGCACATGCAGAACTTTTACCGCCGTGGCGTGGTGAAGGGCCCGGCCTATGCCTTCAGCACGTGGCTGGAAGAGGCCTCGGCGATGATGATGGAGGACTTCGCGAGCCAGTCGATCGACCCGACCTATAACGCGATCCGCGACGTGCGCTTCCCCAACTACATCAACTACAAGGTCGGCTCGTACAACTGCAGCCTGCTGACGTGGGATCCGTTCGGCGCTGCCTGCGACAGCTATTCGGTGTCCGGCTCGCTCGGTGGCTTCCTGGACCGACAGCTTGGTCTTGGCTTCTACAAGCACCTGCTGAACAATGTGAGCAGTACAGACTCGGTGGCTGTACTGGACTCGTCGATCAAGGCGACCGTGCCGACGTCCAGCCTGGGTGAGCAGCTTCGCCGCTTTGCTGCGACGTCCGGTGCGCTGATGAAGGCGCCAAGCCCGACTAGCTTTGGCTTCCCGGCCCGCGCGGAAGGTGGCTTCACGCTGCCGGTAATCGATCCGCAGGCGCTGGTGGCCAGCCGCACGCTGACGCAATCTGTGCCGGCGACGCTCCAGCCCTACGCCAGCCTTCCGGTGGTCCGCAAGGCGGTGAATGGCACGTATAGCGAGACGGTCAAGGTGCCGGCTAACTCGACGCTGTCGGTCGTGATTCAATAATGGCCAAGGGGCGGCACATGGCCGCCCCATTTCTCTTCGAATCTGATGCGAAAGATCCTGATTTCGGCACTGATGGCCCTTGGTCTCGCAGCTTGTGCGACAGCGGCGACCGAGCAAAAGCAAGAGCTGGTGGGCGAGATTCACATTAAGGGTAACGAGCCGTTCCCTATTGTGATGCTGGAGACTGAGGCTCACGCGAACTGGGAGCTGGTCGGTGTGCCGTTGGACCAAGCCCGTTCGCTGACCGGTCACCAGGTGAAGGTGCAGGGCACTGTGGTCCGCGCGCCCGGTCCGGGAGTGTGGCTCCCCTCATTGCGCGTAAAGGAAGTGCACACCGAGCAATTGCGATAGTTACGATTCTCTCGCAGTTCCCGCGCGCCCCGAAGCGGTCCGCAGACGGGCGTCAAGGCGCGTTTGTCGCAGCTGGAATTTAGTCTCAGAGGCCATCCCTAAGTTGCCACCCTGCATCGTTCTTTACGAGCCACATGTTTTGGTGGTCAAAGGTGAACGAAATCTTGCCGCTTCCGTCGCCGCCCCTCGTGATCAAGGTGTAGATCTTGTCGTCCGCCACCTGTGGGCACGCACGTTGGATTTCGGTCCGTACGCCCATTTGATCGGCCTTTAGGCGATCGACTTGCTCCTTGTCCAGCTTCAGAGTCAGTTCGTAGGTCGTCTGAACATAGTAGAGATTTTCCTTGTTCCCTTGCGCTGGCTCGCCGAGTCGCTTGAAATCCGTCAGGCTGATGTACTTGCACCCCTCGAACTTGGCTGCTACGGCTTTCTTGGCGTCGGATTCAGACGGCTTGCCATCTCCGCATGCTGCAAGTCCGACCATGGCAATGGCGGTGAAGAGGAGGGTAGCCTGTTTCTTGATGTTGGAAGGCATGTCGCTTTAGAGTGCGTTAAGGGACGGACTCATTGTATTACGGCAATTGGCGTCTCCGATTGATGCCCTGCCGGGAATGCAGATCCGTGTTCGTGGCATGGCCACAAACGAGGACCGGGAAGATCGGGCCGGAGTAGTGTTGTCTGAATCGCGGTTTTTCGGTATTCTTTGCAAACCTACCGCGTCCTAGACGCATCGACCCCGCACCTCCTGGTGCCAGCTTCTGCAGTACGGTGGCCGGCCAGCTTCGCTGGTGGTCCATCCTTCCATCCCATCGGGAACCACGTTCCCGGTGCGGCAACGGGTTCCCCATTTCCGCGAGAACCCACAATGCAAAACCCCACTGTCGTTATCGGCAAGATCCGTCCTGGCTGCAACCCGCGCAAGTACTTCGACGCTGCGGAAATGGCTGAACTGACCGAGTCCATTCGCGTGGATGGTGTCATCCAGCCAATCCTCATTCGTCCCATCGAGGACGAAGAGCACGGCCATGAGTACGAAGTCGTAGCCGGCGAACGCCGCTACCGCGCTGCTCTGGCCGCCCACGGCGACGGGTACGACATGCCTGTCAATATCAAGGTCCTAACGGACGCCGAAGCGCGTCGCTACGCACTCATTGAAAACGTGCAGCGCGCCGACATGGCGCCGTCGGAGGAGGCGGCATCGGCAGCTGAAATTGTCGGTCAACTGAAAGGCGACCGCGACGAAGCAGCCCGCCAGCTTGGCTGGTCGCGCTCCACGCTCGACAAGCGCCTGGCGCTGATGAACTGCAGCGAATCCGTTCTGGAGGCGCTCAACACGCGTACCATCCAGCTCGGTCACGCCGAACTCCTGGCCACGCTCGCCAAAGACAAGCAGGACAAGCTTCTGCCGGTCATCGTGAGCGAGAAAAAGCCGGTTGCGGAACTGAAGAAGACCATCGAGGCCGCCGCGTGCAGCCTTGAAGCGGCCATCTTCGACAAGACGGAGTGCGCGGCATGCCCGCACAATTCATCGTTGCAAACCGAGATGTTCGGCGAAGCCATTGCCACCGGCAATTGCACGAACCGTGCATGCTACGACGGGAAACTCGGCAAAAAGCTCGAAGGCATTGCCTATGGGCTGAAGGACGAGTATCCCATCGTGCGCATCATCCGCCCCGGTGACAACCATACCCGGATCCAGTTGAAGGTCGAGGGCCCGACTGGCGTCGGCGATGAACAGGCGAAAGCCTGCCACGCTTGCCAGAACTTCGGCGCGGCTGTCAGTGGCCTGCCCGATTCCATGGGTAAGGTCTACAGCGGCCAGTGCTTCGATACCGTCTGCAACCAGCAAAAGGTTGCTGCGCGTATCAAGGCCGAAAAGGATGCCACCAAGGCGCCTGCAGCCAAGCCGGCCGCAGGTGGCAAGGCGGCCCCTGCGAAGAAGGGCGACCAGTCCTCTACCGCGGCCGACAAGCCCGTGACGTCGATCAGCGAGGGTGAAAAGGTGAAGGCTTACCGTACCGCCCTCTGGCGCAAGGCCCTCCGCAAGGAAGTCGCGCAGAACGCCGACCAGGCGAACTCGTATCTCCTGGCGGTTGCCCTGAACGGGCTGGCGCGCAACATCGCCGGCGACGTGATGGGCAAGTTCTTCGAGAAGCTGACCGAGCAGAAGTCGTCGTCCTCGCTGCAGGGTTGCCTGACGGCCATCCACGCGTTGGATGAACAGAAGCGACAGCAGCTGACGATCGGCCTGACCGTGGCAGCCATCGATGGCGTGGAGGTGGGCAATCTCCGCGAACTGTGCCGATATCACAAGCTGGATCTGCGCAACCACTGGAATCTCCAGCAAGCGCAGGATTTTCTGGAAATGCTCACCAAGTCGGAAATGAAGGTTCTCGCCGACGAGTTGGGTATCCGCAAGGTGCTGGGCGATGGGTTCGCCAAGCTGTTCAACAAATCGAAGCCCGAAGTCATCGCCGGCCTGCTGGCGGTTGACGGCTTCGACTACACCGGCAAGGTGCCCAAGGTTCTGGGCTACTGATCCGCTCACCTATCCATCTGCAGAGGGCGCCAGTCGGCGCCCTCTGTCATTTCATTCCCCCAAAAGGATTCACCATGTTCACCCAATTGATCCCGCTCGTTCGCGCGAGCGACAAGGTCGTGCTCACGCTGACGATGCAAGGCGACACGATGTCCGTTGTTGTGATGCCCGTCATCAAAGACGCTGCTGACCCCGCACTGACCCGGCCTCTGATCCTGTCGGCTACGCCGGCGGAACTGGATGCCGAGTTTGCGGCGGCCGTCACCAGCGTAACCGAAGCTCATCGCTCGCTTGCCGAGCAGGCCGAGGCAACGAAGTCGATTCTCGATGCCGCCAAGTCCACGCAATCGTCAAAGGCGACGAAGGCACTGGCCAAGGCCGCGTCGCCCTCGACGTCCGACGCCACCAGCGATGCCGGTGACGATGACGAAGCAGAAAGCGGTGGCGGAGCGCAGACGACGGCTAATGCTGGCTCGAGCGCACCGGCTTCCACCGGTACCGACCTTGCTTCGCTGCTGTAAAGGAGAACTGCCATGGCACTCGAAGTTACGCAGCTCACCCGTGAGTTTTCCTACAACGGCATGACGTTACCTGATGTGGGCCCGCAGTTCTCGCCCGACCAGGTGCGCGATGTCTATTCTGCCCAGTACCCGGAGCTGACCACCGCCGCGGTGGACGGCCCGGAAGTGAAGGGCGGCATCGCTCGCTACACGTTCGTCCGCGCCGCTGGCGCCAAGGGCGCATATGCGCAAGTCTGACCTGATGAAAGCACTGGCCTCCGGCCAGTTCTCGTCCACTACGAAGCCGCCCGAGAGGGCGGTTGTTTTGCATTCTGAGGAGACTCAACAATGCTGTTCGACCCTCGGTCGTTTGTTACAGCGGTCGATGCAGGACAACCCGCATGGACGCCTGCGCGACAGCATCCCGTTGCCAAACGTCGACCTCCCCATGATTTTCTGACGCTCCCGGCCATCCCGGAGGCAACCCCCAGCCGTGCGCTTCTGACCTTCGGCGATGAAGTGGACGTCAAGGACCTCGTCGTCGAGCAGTTCAAAGCCGGCGTGCTTAAGGCCAGCCACGTCTCGAACGCGTCTGGTGCTGGCGACGCCTTCTCTCAGGCGTTCTATGGATGGCTTTCAACGCGCGTTCCCACGACGAAGGTGCTCAGTTTCGACTTCGCCCTGGTGGATCAGGCTGCTGTCGACGTTGAGATATCCGAATTCGGCTTCGACATGCAAGACCGCTCGTCGCTGTATCTCGGGATCCGGCTGGAAGAGGAGACCGTCTATACGCTCACCGCAGAGCGTGCCGACGCGTTGCGTCAACTCGATCCGTCGCTGGTGCACATGACGTTCCATCTGATCCGGGCGGCCGCTTGCAAATCGCTGCACGTTCGCACACCCGATGATTTGCTGGATATGTTTGGTCGATGGCATTGGGACTACGAGACGCTAACCGATGACGAAGAGGCGCGGGAGCACCTCAAGGAACGGTTTGGCGGCGACGATCCGGACATTGATCGGTATCTGCCTTCCGTGGTGCGGGCCGCGATCGCGCCTGATGAAGTACTTCCAAAGTGGCAGTGGGCGCGACCTGACTGGCCATTCACGCTACTGAGCCGCAGGAAGCTTCGACAGCTCGCGCGCCAGGGCCAGGATGACTGGCGCGGCGGATTCTGTAGCGCACTGGCGGACCTGGATCTGGCGTTGGAACGGATGGGAGATGCATCCCTCATGCGTAATGCACAGTGGGCAGAACCGGCGTACTCCGCTGCGACGATTGCCTACCAGCACAGCGACTACGTTGGCGAAGTGCTCGACGACCACTTCGAGTGCGCTAACAACGGCGGCTATGCCACGTATTTTCAATGCTTCATTCCGTTCGCTGACAAGCCCAAGTCCATCCGAGCCCAGTACAGCGCTCTGCACGAGACCCTCAAGCTGATCGCGCTACTGGATCGGGTTCTTGAACATTTCATTTGAAAGGAGGCCGTATGGCCGCAATCCTGACCGCTTCGCGGTCGCATGAGGTGGCCCTGCAGGGGGCCATTTTGCTTTATGGGACGGGACCGGGACAGTTTTCGTATGCAACGGCCCATCGCATCGAAGCGGAAGCCTCCGGGCGTCCGGTGATTGGCGCTGGCGTGCCACTGAACCGCATGGCCCTGATCCACGCAGTTCGCGAGGTAGCAGAGCATGCCCTTCCCAAGGGCGAGTTCCTGACACCCAACGTGCTGTCGATCAGTCCGAGTGCCGTGACGTGGTGGTGTCCAGCCACCCGACGTCGCGTGTTTTTCAAATGCAAGGAGTTGGGCGAGCGTAGCGCCATCGTTTCGCACCCGGCGTTGGTCTTCCAGGCGTCGCAATCCGGCTTCAAGGTTTTCGCCCTGAAAGGGGAGGAGCGCCCGGTACCGGAAAGCGCGCTGTTCGAGCCGCCTTACTTCAACACGTGGGACCACGGGAAGATCTGCATTGGCTCGGCACATGTGCCAAAGCAGATCGACGTGGCCTCGATTACCGGATGGGAAGACGGGTTCTTCAACTCAGCGTTCACCCATCCCAATCACGGCGGTAAGCGCGTCAAGTACAAGCGCGGCGCCTATGCCTTCTGGAAGGACATGCTGGACGGTCAGTTTCCCGACTTTCCCAAGCAAGTCCTCGTTCCCATGAAATTCACGCTGGCCGATCTGATCGCCGGCAGAAAGGAGTTGTAACCATGCATCCTGCTGACGCTGCTCTGCAGCAGTCTTTTCCGTCCGTGATGGTCCCGCGCTTCGGTGCGCTGGCCACCATGGAACACCCCGGCGAGCGTCTGCTCATTGCTGCCAACGGTGTCTTCCTCGAAATCGTGCGGCCCTGGCTGCGCGTCGTTCGTCGTCTCGGTGCCTTCCAGTTCCGCACGGCAATCCCCTATGGCGAGGTGGTGGAAGCCACCGAACTACGCTGCGGGCGAGTTCCAGATGACCTGATCGGCGAATTCGCCGCGATGGCACGCGCTGAGCATCCCAAGGAAACGGGCGCCTGGATCGTCTGGAATGCCGCAACAGGGGCATTCCGACTGGTCCCCGTGCGAATCCTGGACCACAGCAGCGGTCACCTGAATTACGACCGTCCGTCGCTTGAAACTGGCGAGGTCCTGGTGGTGGACTGCCATTCGCATGGTCGCCATGCCGCGGGGTTTTCGCCAACGGACAATGCCGATGACCAGCACGACGTGAAGTTCGCGTTCGTGATGGGCAATTGCGATGCCGCTGTGCCATCGCTCGCGTTGCGTCTCTGCGCCAAGGGAATCTTCGAGAACGTAGAGAGGGTTCCAAGCGAATGGCATGACGCGGTGCGAGAGGAGGTGCTGGCATGACCTTCGTCCATCGCATCCCCGCTGAGATGACCACCCGTGCATGGCAAGTAGCCGTTGTGGGCGCTGGCGGCACCGGCAGCGCCTTGCTACCTAACCTCGCGCGGCTTCATCATGCCATGCTGGAGCTAGGACACCCGGGCGGTATCGACTGCACGGTCTACGATGACGACACCGTCAGCGAGACCAATGTCGGCCGCCAGGGGTTCTACCCGGTTGATGTGGGCCAGCCCAAAGCGACGCTCATTGTGAATCGCCTGAACAACCTGATGGGTACGCGGTGGGACGCCGAGATACGTCGGATTGGGAATGACGACCGCTTTGACTGCGACCTGGTGATCGGTTGTGTCGACACGCGGAGCGCCCGCAAGGCGATCCTCGACGCGATGCAACGTGGCGAGGGTGGCTACTATCTCGACTGCGGTAACGAGTCGGACAGTGGGCAGGTGATCCTCGGCCAGGTCGGCGGCCCAGCCGCGGAACGGCTTCCCCATGTGGGAGACCTGTATCCGGAGCTGCTGGACCCGAAAGGGGACAAGGCGGACGCCGCGCCGTCCTGCTCGATGGCCGAGGCGCTGCAGAAGCAATCGCTTGTGATTAATCCGGTGATTGCGGTACAGGCGTACAACCTGCTGTGGACGTTGTTCCGCACCGGGACGCTGCAGTACTGCGGCGCATTCGTAAGTCTGGCCACAGGGCGCACCAGCCCGCTGCCGCTGGATCCGGTTGCCTGGGAGCGCTTCGGCTATAAGCTGAGCGCGACCAAAGCCCGTGCCAAACGCAAACCGCGACAATCCGTTTGAACAGCCGCTCCCCAAAAGGGAGTGGCTTTTTTCATTTGTGCGGTCCGTTTGACTGTTGCTGCCGTGCAAAGTCGCTGTTAATATTTCCGCACCTACCGCGTCTCAGACGCATCGACACTTCCGGTTGTATAGCCGGACAGCTTTTTTCTTCTCCCACCTACGGGCCTTCCTGCCCGTGGGCATGTTGGCCCTATTTTCATCGAGGCCATCATGTTCAAGCGCATCGTTTCGCTTTTCCTTTGCTCGGTCATCTTCACTGGCTGCGCTGTCCAGCAGACGTCTCCGAATGCCTATCGCAGTTCGGAAGCTCTGCGCACTGGTGCCGTCGAAGTCGTCACTGTCGTCCGTGTCCGCCAGGTCACGATCGTCGATAGCGATGGCTACACGTCGGCCAATAGCGGTGTCCCCGGTATCGTTGGGGCGGTCGTGGGTGGCCTGCTCGGTGCCCGTGTCATTGGCGGCGGCAATGGGCGTTACATTGCCGGCGCGATGTCCGGTACGGTGTCGGCCGTCGCAGCGCAAGCTGTGGCCAGCCACATGAACCGCCGCAACGGCCTGGAGGTCATTGTCCGCAAGGAAAATGGCAGCCAGATCGCCGTCACGCAGGATGCCGACCAGCAGTTCGTCACGGGGCAGCAGCTCTATCTCGTGGCGTCTGGTGGCGGTTACCGTCTGACGCGCTAATCGGGTTCCAGTCGGAGCCCCAGATTCCTTCACCTTCCCCGCACGGAGACCCCGTGCGGGGCTCCCTGCGTCCATCGGAGCAATTTATGCCGCCCCTGGCAGACGCACCTTCCAAATTCTCTCCTGTCCTCACCGAAGGCAAAACGGTTGACGAGGTTGTCCAACAGATCTATGCCAGCCTCCGTAGCACGGAGCTGGAGCCGGAATGGATCGATGCAGCCAACTTTCCGGGCGATGGCAACGAAGCCCTGTATGGCCCGAAACCGGATCGACCGTGGCCCGAACTCGGCCCACGCGATCGTCTCGCCGTCTATCTGCAGCGAGGGTTCTCTGAAGGCTGGATCGTCTATGTCGATCACATCGGCTATGCCGGTGAGGCGCCAAGCCGGACGACAGCCCTGCAGAAGCTCCTGGTCGGCAAAACGTTGTCCCAACAGCATGGCTGGGATCTCGTTCGCGCGATCAGCAAAATGCTCGATGTCACCTGACATCGCCGCGTGCTGGCCCGAGAGGGCTTGCCCAAGCCTCCGGGCTTCGGCAAGCCGTTTTCACCCGCGTCACTGACGCATCGACCCCGTCCGGCATCGCCGGACTACCAACCCAGCTGGGACAACCGTCCCGTTGGGGAAGGATGTCCCGTCCTTATCCAGGATATCCATGAAAATCCCCAAATCCTTTACCCGTCGACATCCGTCGACCAACACTGCGGCATGCCAGGCGATTCGTCGAGACGCTTGCCGCGTTTTGCGCCGTGTCGCCGGCGACATGGCGTTGCGCCCACGTGATTTCACGATCCGCGAGCATCGCCAGCGTCGTCGCGACGTCGACGTGTTCGCGTTGCACACCGACTCGTTGCTGATCGAGATCCAGCATCCTGCTGGCGCAGAAGGTGGTGTGCTCATGTCCTACCGGACATGCCGCGGCCGCAATGACCTCACCGGTGGCCGCGACAATGCAGTCAGCGTCGAATCACTGGCCAGCGAGCAAGGCTATGCCAACCTGGTTGCTACGCTCCGCGTGGTGGCCGGACGTCGCAGCTAGGAGGCCCGATGTCGACACTGATTAAAGTGACGTTTTCGGCGACATCCGGCGAGGAGGTCTCTGGGAAAGCGCAGATCGACCGCGCGCAGGGAATCGTTACGCTCCCCGCCCGGTTTTCGATTTCGATCGAACGCGCCAAAAGTGCCGGCGAACGCTTTGAGATCGTCGCGCATGACAATGGATACAAGTATCCGCTAGTGCATCAGGATGCCGATCGTTACGCACTTGCAACCACCGCCCGTCGCCGGGATGGCTTCTTGCATCAGGCTTGGCGGGCCATTACCGAGCCGCATAAGGACCAGCGCCAGCAGTATGGCCGGTTCGCGCATACCCTCTCGGCGGCGGCGCTGATCGGCTTCGCAGGCTACCTTAAGTCGATGCCAGCCTGGTCCTGGCACGCCGCATGGGAGCTCTTCTGCTTTTTCCTGTGCGCTGCGGTATTATTCGTTGTAGGCGCAGTCCTTTCCAAAGGAGATTAACCATGTTCGGTGTCGCACTTCTCGTCCTGACTGGCGCGATTTCCGCGTTCTTGCTTTGGGCAGACCGCAACGGTCGTCGTGTCCACAAGGACTGAAGCCAATCCCTTCTCAGGAGCCGATTCGTCGGCTCACCGCTTGAACGCATCCCTTGGGATGCGTTTTTTCTTTGTCACCCCACACGGGCGCCGTCCCGTCGGGACGTCTCCCCACCAAAGGAGTATCCCGATGAACCGTACCGTCTATGGCGCAGGCCTGGCCAGTCATCCCGCTGGCGTGCATCTGTGCGTCAGTGTCTATTCCACCAATCTTCGACCCGCGATCTCGCTGGTCTGCGCCGACGACGAAATGCCCTATGGCGTGCTGTCGGTGAACCTGCCGGACGCCAATCTCGCCGATGACGAGATTCTCGTTACGGGCGATTGGAACTTGCCGACCGATCTCAAGGCTGCCTTGCTTGAGACAGGCAAGTTTGTGCAAACCGGCCGGTGGAATCAGGTCGGCTTTGACCGCGGCGATGTGTGGCGCATTGCCGACGCCGAAATCCTTGCGGAGGTTGCGGCGGCACGAGTCGTTGCCAGTCGCGCCAAAGCTGCACCGCGTACTGCGTCCTTGGTCTGACCTTTCCCTTCACCTTCAACCCTTGCGGGCCCATCCCGCAAGGCGATGGGTCTTTAGGAGCTATCCATGCCCATCACCATCGACGGAACCGGCCTCGCCGGCTCGCCTGGCCTTCTGCGCATCGCGGTAGAGCTGTACGCGGTGAACGACCGCGCTGCGCTGTCGCTGATCGAATCGAAGACCGGCGACCTCTACGAGACCTTTACTAGCAACGTCCCCAGCGAAACGCTTGCGGACAATGAGGTGGTTGTCGGCCTGTGGCGCCTGCCAATGACCACAGTGGTGGCATTGCTCGATTCGGATTGCTTCGAACCGGTTCGCACGCTTGCCGTAGGCAGCGCCCGCGGTGCCGTCTGGCGCATCACTTCGAAGGAACTGTTGCAGGCGATTCACGACGCCAGAGCGGCAGAGCCGGCCTAACCGGTACCACCATTCCTTCCAACCCTCTCGGGGCATGTCCCCGAAGGGGCATGCTCCGTACTGGAGCCTTCCATGTATGTTATTCACATCGGCCAGCGTGCCGAGCATCGCACGACGCTCGCCGGCGTGCTGCAGTACCTGAACGACGATCGCGACGGCAAGGCCGTGCCGCGCGTCGAAGATATCGCAGTGCGCCATGTGGAACGTGGCGTGATTCCTGTCGAGCGACTTGCCAGCGGCAATTTTGCCGTGCGGCCGGCCGGTACCCGTCGGGCGATCCTTTCGATGATCCTCGATGAGGTCGATCAGTTCATCGTTCGTGTGGGCGGCAAGATCCTGCGTCCGCACGAGATGAGCCGGGCCGCGTGGGGCGCCGTGGTGGCCGCCGGCCGCCTGGCGTACTTTCCTGCTGAAGCCATCGACATGTCCCAGGACGATGCGGGACCGCTGTTCCACACGGTCGATCTCTTCGAGGAGCAGGGGCCTTTCGACATTGCCGACTTCGTTTGCGGCGAGTTCATCCGCCGGTTTGGCTATGGCACGAATGGCCCCCTGTACCACCCCGCTGCGAGTCCAAACTGCCGTCACGAAGTCCATGTGGCCTACGCGTTGATGCGTGGAGAGAAGGTACGCGACTGCCTCATCAACACCTATCGCGACAATCCTCACCATGCGCGTTCTGAGTTCTGGATGCGCTCGTTGATCGAAGTGCCAGCGCTGCGCGGGGCCTTGTCGCCCAGCGTGCTGCAAGCGCTCTGCCAGACAATGCGTGGCGAGAAGCTGGAGATCACGACGCACAACGTTGGCAAGTTGATCGCTGCGCTGCGCAATGTTCCGAGTGACGGAACCTATGTGCATGTCGATGACGCCCTCTTCGCGGCGGGAATCTTAAGCCCGCTGACTTTGCCCACAGCGCGGCCCCTTGAAGGCGGCGATGCCAGGCCTGTCACCCGGCTTGCGGCCAGGATCCACCGTCTGATCAGCGAGCGGCAATACCAGCAAGCCGTGCAGAAGGCGACCGAAGAGCGCGAAGGGCGAAGGATCAGCCAGCGCGAGTTTGATCGCCAGACCAGGGCGGCGGCGGCCTACCGCGCCGGCTATGGATTCGACTGGGCAAACCGCGTTGCGCTGGCAGTCATGGAGCGCAATGTCGCGGCGGTGCTTCACATCTTCGATGGCCCCAAAGACTGGAACACCGACTCCAAGCGCGCGCTGCGTGACGAAATCGGTGTCGACGTCTTGCAATGCACAGCGGCCGAACGTCGCCGGCGCCTGTTCGAGCTCTGCGGATTCTCCGAAGCAGAGCAGGCACAGTGGGAAGCGAACGATGCTATCGACAAAGCACGCAAGCGGGCGGAACGTCAGGTTGCCGATGCGAAGTCGCTGGCCGAAAGCACGACCTACCGACTCGAGACCGGGCAGACTATGAACGGACGCGAGTACGTGGACTTTTGCATCGATGCGGGCTTCTCTCAGCTCATCGACGAGCGGCGCGGCAACGTCACGCGATACCGTATCTATGATCCGGTGAAGCGCGTGTCGCGGCCGTTGCGTGCAAAGGACGGCACGCTCGATTATGCGCGGGCACGCCTCACGAACGCCGTACCTGCGTTTGCTTAACCGTCACCCCCGGCCATGTTGGCTGGGGGCTTTTCTTGAAACAGCTATGCAAATGCCGAGCATTCAGCGGCTGCGCTGCGCCGCTTTCGCGATAGCCTTATCGGCACCGACAAAGCTCTGTTTGCACTGAAAGCCGTTCAGTCCAAACCGAGTTTTACCCGCGTCATCGACGCATCGACCCCAAACGCCGGCATGCCGGCCATCTCTTGAAACCGCCCACAGGGACCGCTCCCTGATGGACGGCTCCGTGGGTCTCTCTGTGATTCCCATGCATACCATCTTGCAGTAGCCACCCGGCGCGTTGTCATTCGTCGCCGCTGGCGGTGATGGCAAGCGTCCTACCTCGAACGCGCCCATGCGCGGTCGTCATTCTCATCTTCCCTTCTTTTCATTCCCGATCCTCAGCGCAGGCTGTCGGTCGCGCTTTCCATACTAGGAGCATTTCCATGTCCCATCTCGTTCAAACCATGGCTTACGCCGGCGCAACTCCCTGGCATGGCCTCGGAAACCATCTGGCCGAGCATCAGCCGCTCGAAGTCTGGGCAGAAGCCGCCGGCATGAACTGGCGCATCGAGGAGACCAACGTGATGTACCGCGTTGGCTCCCATGATCTCGACCCGATCAAATCGTTCCCCGAGCAGAAGGTGCTGTACCGCTCCGACAACGGCAAGCCGCTGTCGACGGTGTCCCAGCGGTACCAGGTTGTGCAACCCGCCGAAATCCTTGAGTTCTACCGCGACCTTGTTCAGGTAGGCGGCTATCAGCTCGAGACGGCCGGTGTATTGAAAGAGGGCCGCAAGCTGTGGGCGCTCGCTCGCACGGGGCAGTCGGCGATGCTCAAGGGCGGCGACGAAGTCCGTGGTTACCTGCTGCTCGCGACGGCGTGCGATGGCACGCTCGCGACCACGGCGCAGTTCACCTCTGTCCGCGTGGTGTGCAACAACACCCTGCAGATCGCCCTGGGCAGGAATCGTGGTGCGGTGAAGGTGCCGCATCGGAGCCAGTTCGACCCGCGCGCCGTTAAGGAGGAGCTCGGCATTGCCATCTCGTCGTGGGACAGCTTCCTGGCCAACATCCATAGCCTCGCAGACCGTAAGGTCAGCCAGGCCGAGTCGGAGCGGTTCCTCCAGCGGCTGTTCACCTATTCGTGGGCCAAGGATGATGCGTACGCGCCCGCGAGGATGAACGAGCGTGGTTTGAAATCCGTGCTCAACCTCTTCGATGGAGCAGGTCGTGGCGCAGCGCTGGAATCAGCTTCGGGCACCGCCTGGGGCTTAGTGAACAGTGTCACCGAGTACGTGGACCATCAAAAGCGTGCACGCTCTTCAGGTAACCGTCTGGATTCGGCGTGGTTCGGTGCCGGCGCAACGCTCAAGCAGCGCGCATGGGACGCAGCCCTTGAGCTCGCGGAACTTGCCTAAGCGATCGACGTCGAGCGATTCTTCTATTCACCTTCAAGCGATCCCCTCCAGTGCCGTTGTCTTGTACTGGAGTGGTCGTTTCAGGTCTTAAAGCCCCGGCACAGCCCGGGGCTTTTTTCTTTTACTCGTTGCCATGTTCCATATTGATTTCTACTCACGATATCCGCGTTGGCTTTTTCGCGGAGACGATGCCGCGATTGCCAGGCTACGGGGCGAATACGTTTGCCGTAGCACGGCGGGGAACAGGGTGCAGCGAGTACGGGAGCGACTCGTGCACCAAACCGTTGAGATCTCCAGCCTGGAGAAGGACCAGTTCTCAGGCCTCTACACCGCGTGGCTCGTCGAGGCCCGCGATCGCCTGACGTCCCTCAGCTACGACACCTGGATGGACCTGCGATTCCAGCAGAACCAGGGTACTTCCGCGACCTTCAGTCAGGGCGCAGTTGTCTTTGACCTGATACATGGAGTGCTTTACGAAGTCAGAGGCAAAGACCGCCTCCGCCGCATCTTCCGTGTACAGTTGGATGGAAACTTTCCCTATCTGTCGTTCAGGGATCCCGGAAACGCGATTGATTTTCCGTGGATCACATTCCCTGGTGTTTTCACGCAAGCAGAATTGATGACGCTGCGGCGTGTGCATTAAGCAAGAAGGCCCGACAACAGTGTTGTCGGGCCTTTTGCTTTTGAAAGAAGGGTCTCAGACCGCCGCTTTCGCCATTTTTGAAAGGAACATGTTCCTCAAGGACTCGGGCTGGGGGTCTCTGTCTCGTCGATACGGATCGAGGAGGCCCCCTCGTTGGAGGGGGATGGTGGCACATAGCCCACCGCAGGTACCCGCGTAATGGAGCTGCCCTCGAGCGTCACGTTTTCACCGAGACGGATGGTGCCCGCATAGAAGATGCGACCGATCACCCGCCCGTTGATCCTGAGGGAGGCACGGCTCTTGACGTCGCCTTCAACGGTCCCGTCGATGATGATGTGCTCACCCTCAACGTCCCCGTGCACGACACCCCCACGGCCGATATGGAGAAGGCCGTGGGTCGCTCTGACGTTGCCGGTAACGAGGGCAAGGCAGGTGAAGCCGTCCTCGGATACGAGGTCGCCGTGAATGCTCATGCCGGCGCGCAGGACGCTGAAAGTTGGAGTACTGGTCATTGGCGCTCTTAGAACAATTTGATATCGCGGGCGGAGGCGGGCTGCTGCGAGACAGCAGGGCGGGGGCTCTGCGCAGGCCCAATGGGCGCAGCGGCCTTTGCCGGCGCGGAACTCGACGCGGCAGCGGCCTTTGGCGGGGGCGAGGACACCTTAGGCGGCTCCTGCGGGGGTAACGTGATTTTCGCGGTGTCGGCAGCGGACGCTGGCGTCGCAGTGGCGGATCTAGGCACAGCGGCGGCCGCGCTGGCCGCGTCAGTGCGCACTGGCCACTCGTGCGGTGCGGAGCTCGACTGCGCATCGATGGGCGCAGCGGGCGTCGGTTCGGGCGCGCTCACGACTGCCGAAGGTTGCGCATTCTGGCCACGGGCGTCGCGCTTGCCCATCGAGCTACCGATGAGAAACATCGCGGCCGCGCCGACCGCGAATACGACGGCCCACAGGGCTCGCGGCGTTACGGACTTGCCACCGCCGGTAGAGGCAGAGATGCCATCAGCGCCAGAGGCGCTCGTCCCGTTGCCCAGTCGAAACTGCGAGGGCGCCGTGCGGGCCGGCGAGTGCGAAATGTCGATGGTCAGGGTGGGTTGGGCGTACTGAGCATGCAATTGCTCGATCTCGCGCATGTCCATGGGTCTAGTTCCGGGGAGAGTTGAGGAGGGTGCCATCCGGAGCGAACCTGTCGGTGTCCGGTATGCACAGTTGCTGGATGGCTTTGATTCGTTTGGCGGCGACCGCGGTGGTGTTCTCACGCGCCTCAGCGGGGATGGATTCGCAGTTCACGCCGTAGAGGGTCTCGGCAAATAGCCTGTCGTACTGCATGAGCAAGCGAAGCAGGCGGCCGGCAAAAGAGTGCGAGACCTGGACTTCCCGGCTCTCGTAGAACAGTGGAATCTCGACCTGGTCCTTGCTGCCAATCCACTCCAATGCCTTGGCGTACCATCCCTCTGCATCTCGAAACGCCTCATCGAGCGCCTTGACCTTCCCGCCGCGCGCGACGACAAACTTGGACGAGCAATAGTAAAAATGCGCGTCCAAGAAGTCGCGAGCGAACTTGGAGCAGTATTCGTGTTGGGTGGCGGACGCCGTTGCCGGTGTTAGTCGGCTAAGGCGTTCCTCGCTGTTCAGGCGCTCAATGGGCCTGAGCCCGGTGATGGGCTTCTTGGGTGGATCTTGTTCGGCCATTTGTCCATGTCTTTGGATGCTCTCTCAATCGAAATTGTCGGACAAGAACGGACGCCACATGACTTTGAAAGCTACGCGAAATAGGCGAGCATTCGCCAGTTTTGAAAGAAAGTCCTGTGCCACAATGCTTTCACACCTAGCGTCATTGACGCATCGACTCTGACTCCTGGCGAGTCCATCTCTTTGTTCAAGTCGTGCATTTGCGCACGCGCCGACTGGTTGGCTACCAGTGTGGATATCTCTTGTGCTAAGTGTTTTCGCCGAACACTTCCCCTCATCAGCTCGTAATACGCGTTCCTCGCTGTGCCTTCTCATGAGTGCACGCTGGGACACCGTTCGAGCCTGGGACCATGTGGAGCTCTCTCAAAGGCCCCTCCTAGGCAGAACGGCAGACGTCGAGCCGATCCGTGAACCTGCGGCCGAACCTGTGGGTTCGCGAAAAGGGTTGTTGTGCAGCGTGACCATGCTGCACGAGGGCGACTTTACGTCCTCAACATAGAGCCGCGCGCATTAGTGCGCCGCTCCCTGAGTGCCACGCCCCCGGAAGGGGCGTGGCAGTTCGGGTTCCTGCCATCAAAGCTCGCTGCCGGCGCAAACCGGGGCGGGCTTTTTTTGTTTCTGGATGAGAGACCTCGATTCCAGGAGCAATTCATGCACCACCAGAACGCCGAGATTTCCGCCGCCATCGCGGCCACGCTGGATCTGCGCCGTCCCGAATACCGGGACATGCCGCAGGCCTGGCGCTCCCTTTGTGAGGCGGCATATGTCGCCAGTCTTCCGGAAGCCGCACGCGCGGACTTCCTTAATCGCGTAACGACCCAGCGCGGGGCCGACACAGCCCTGCGCCTTCGGGAGCATGCTGCGTCCATCCGGGCAAAAGTCGTTCAATTCCTGGACAGGAGAAACGCATGCATGCACCCATCACCTACAGCGAGCCCGGCGGACGCCGAAGCCTGCTAGAAGAGCGGCCCATGCGGCCGCCCATCATTGGCAAAATCCGGCCCGGCATCAAAGTCCTGACGAAGGCTGCCCGGGACCGAGAACAGGCCGTAAAGATCCACGATGCGCTTCTTGCCCGCGGCGAGAGTTTCGAGCGCATTGGTGCCGAGATCACCCGTGCGACCGGCATCAAAACACCCTTGGTTCCCAAAAACGTCCCGTGGTTCACCTGCCGCGGCTCCGACTTCGCCAACCCTGCCGTGGCCGACAATATTGTCCAGCGCTACGGTGAGGATCGTGGCGATGGCAATGGACACCGCCTCTGGCGATTCCCCGTTGTCTTCGCGTTTGACGATTGGCTGAGCAACATGCCGAACCAACTCGTGTCGTGGACTAAAAGCGGTCGGCAATTCTTCTCCGAGTACGGTCCCGACGGCATGCGCTACTGCAAGATGTACGCGCCGGCAGTTCGTGATGAGCGGGCCAACCGGGCGAAGCGCGCTTGGGGCGGACGCAAGATCATCCTGCGCCAGGACGAAGCGATTCCGGACGGCATCTGCGACCCTCAAGAATGTCCGCAGTATCAGACTGGTCATTGCAGCCTCTCGGCCAGCTTCTTCTTCGCGATCCCGCATATCTCTGGCCTCGGCCTCATCGAAATGCCAACCACGTCCATTTACGTTTTGCAGAAGGCGCATGCCGCCATGCAAACCGTAGCGATGGCCCGCGGCGGCAGGCTCGTCGGCGTCAAGTTCTGGATGTCCAAGCAGGAGATCGAGATCAGTCGTATTGACGACACCGGCATGCCGGTGCGCCAGATGCAATGGCTCATCACCCTGGATGCCGAAATCGATATTGCGGCGTTGCTCGATGGCTCGGACCGGCGCCCGCCGGCTCTAGAGTTGGCGGAACAGGCGGTCGCTATGCTCGAAGGAGACGGTGAAGTTCCTCTGCACGTCGATGCCGGTGCCACTGATGACCCGCACGTCGGATCGTCGGAGGTTGGTGTCGATCAGCCCCCTGGGCCGGCGCTCGCAACCGGTACGGAATCGGGTAACCAGGACCTGGAGAGCGAGTATCTCGATCTTGTGCAGCGTCTTGGGCTCAATAGCGAGGATGGCACCCGACAACTGAAGGCCTTCGCAACGGCGACCTTTGGGCGCGGTTGGTCCAAGCGCGATCAGGATGTGCAACGGTTCTTGGATGAACTGCGCACCGCCCTGGGTAATCCGATGGCTTTCCGCGAGCAGGTGGCGGCCATCGCTGCTGACGTCGCTACGTAACATCGCCAGCCTTGTGCCGGCAGTTGAGGGAAGCCTATGGGCTTCCCTTTTTCCTTCTTGCCGCATGCCGGCACATTCCCTTGGAGGTTCCATGATGCTCAACGAAGGCGAAAGCCTGCTTGCAGCGCATTTCTCTGATTTGCACTATTCACCCGGCCACTTGGCGGAGGCGGATCGTTGTTTTGGCTTTGCGGTAGAGGACGCGATCGCAAGTCGCTGCCATGTAGCCGTCGTATCGGGTGACTCGACGGATCACAGGCTTGATGCGCACACGCCGGCGCTCTCTGCGCTGGCACGGCGGGTCCACCAGTTGTCTGCCCACATGCCTGTCCTAATGTTGCAGGGCACTTTTAGCCACGAACCGCCCGGCACGCTGGATCTGTTTCGACTGATCGGTGCAAGTCGCCCCGTGTACGTCGCGGATCGGATTCACCAGGTCGCACTCATTGGCGAGGCGTTCTTTCCGAGCGATGGCGCGATTTTCAGCCATGCGGAAATGGACCGCCTGCTGACGCTGCACGGTTTGCCGGAAGTCGTCTTCACCTGCGTGCCGACGGTCAACAAGGCCGTCTTGGCGGCCGCTGCCGGCGTGGCGAACGCTGCGACGGCGGTTGGCGACCACCTGGCTGACTATCTGGCGGCTGCAGGCGCGATGAACCGTCAATGGCGGTCGCGTGGCGTCCGTACCATTGGTGTTTCGCACGGTACCGTCAACGGCTGTCAGACGGAGCACGGCGTGCCGATGGCCGGACTCGACCATGAGTTCACCATTGGCGCGCTGTTCGATGCTAACTGCGATGGGTTCATGCTCGGTCATATTCATCGTGCCCAGCAGTGGGAACGTGAGGGCAGGGTGGTTGCCTATCCCGGCTCAATCGGACGGTTCCATTACGGCGAGATCGGCGCGAAAGGCTATCTGCAATGGCGGGTTGCACCGGGGGAGGCTACAGCTTCCCAAGTGCAAACGCCGGCGAGCGAGACCGTATGCATCGACTTCGACGGTCCACCGGACATGGCGAAGCTTGCCGAGACGGCCGTCGACGCTGCCCACAAGTTCGTGCGTGTCCGCTGGACGGTCAACGAGGAGCATCGCCAGTTAGTGGATCGCGACGCCATCGAGGCGCTCTTTGGCGCCAGTGCGGAGGTCAAGCTCGAAGCGCGCGTGCTGCCTGCGGTTCGCAGCCGCGCCGAAGGCATCAGCCGGGCCGCAACATTGTCCGAGAAGCTGGGGCGATGGTGCGAGTTGACCGGCACCGATGCAAATCCGTTGCTGGACAGTCTGTCGATGCTGCAGAACCTCGATGCACAGGCGATCGCCGATCAAGTGCTCACAGGCCTTGCTGAGACGCCAAACGCCATTCCCGCTACGCAGGAGGTGCAGGCTGTGGAAGCTGCTGCGCTGCCCTTCATTGCGAAACTGGGGGAGTTGGAACTGGATGAAGATGTTCCCGCGCCCGATGCGACACCTGCTGTCTCGGTAACGGGACCTGCACCACCCATCGCGACCGCGGCCACGCCGATGAATTGGCTGACCGACGATCTTTTTGCGTAGCGATACGCCAATCCCTAGAACATTGCGAAAGCCATGTTCCGACAGCCTTCGAGGTTGTCGAAAACTGGTTTTACCCGCGTCCCTGACGCATCGACCCAGCAGTACCCATTTCTTTTCTACTACCCAGGCGGGTGCATCCCGTCCGGGGCGCACTCCGTCATTTCTTTGGAGTGCAAGATGATTCTCTACCACGCCGGTCCCGACTGGCTCTTTGTCGAGGAAACCTTTATTAACCGCTCGGCCATGGCCAAGCGCCTCTGCGAACAACACGGCTTTACGCAATGCATGATGTATGAGCCGTTCGGCCCGGGCCGCGGCGCCGTGATCGCCAAGCGCGACCACATGCTGGTGATGGCCTTGGGCGAAGCGGGTGGAAACACCTTCTTTGCCGTGGCGCCGTCCAAGGAACTGCAGGACTTGATCTGGTCGTTCTCCAATGGCCTGGCGTCGCAGTGGAGCGAGCTGGAACTGCGCGCTCTCACGGGCCTGCAGGACTGGGACGCTGTCATGAAGCTTGCAGCCAAGCAGTTTTCGGCTGCGCGACGCTCAGTTGAGCGAGCTATCGCCGATAAGCCTGAGCAGGACGCGCCAGCGCTTCCTGACGTTCCGACCTGGGATGAGGATGCCATGGAAGTGCCGTCGGACTATCTCCATTCCTTCGACGGCTCGGAGGTGTCCGAATGCGCCCACTGAAGCTGACGCTTTCGGGGTTCCACGGGATCCGCGACGGCATGCATCGGGATAGCATCACGGTCGACCTGTCGACGCTGCCCGGAGGCCTGATCGCCCTTGTCGGCCCCAATGGAGCGGGGAAGACGACGATCATGGACAACCTGCATCCATTTCCCATCATGCCGAGTCACGCGAGCAAGATGTCGGCCGACGCATTCTCATACTGGGATCATCTCTGCGCTCCGCGCGCGGAGAAGGACCTGGAATGGGAGCACGGCGGCAAGACATACCGTTCCGCGTTTGCATTTCGCAACCCCGGCAAGAGCCGCAAGGCTGAGTACTACCTGTTTGAGAAGGAAGCCGATGGCGTCTGGAAGCCGTTCCAAATGGCCGACGGCACGCTGTCGGACGGCAAAGCGGATACCTACAACCGGTGTCTGGAAGCCGTCTTGGGTTCACCCGAGGCTTTCTTCACCAGTGTGTTCTCTGCCCAGAACCGGCGTCCGCTGGCCAGCTATCAGCCAAGCGAGATCAAGAAGCTGCTCGCCGAGCTGCTCGGGATCGATCACTTGCGAGACTTGTCTGCGAAGGCAGCCGAGGTCGCCAAGCTGCTTACCCGCTCGCTGGACACCCTGCAGCGCGACGTGCTGACCCTTACGGGGAAGCGCGATCGTGCGGTTGTGGTGGCCCGCGAGATCTGGCAGGTGGGCGAGGCCCTCGATGCCGAACGCAATGCGCGTGATGCGGAAACGACCAATGGCGCGAAGCTGTTACAAGAGCGCGCGACGCTGGCGGCGAAACAGGCCGCCAATGCCGGTACCGAAGCGCGGTTGCGGGAACTGAACCAGCGCAAGGGAGAGTTGGACAAGCGTGCCGCATCGCTTACCGACGATGAACAGGCTGCTGCCGGACGTGCTTTGGCGCGCCGGCACGATCTGGATCGGCAAGCGGCAAGCCATCGTGCGGTACTTGCAGACGCGGCCGACATTGAGGCGGCTGCGGGCGAGAGGGATATCGTGCAACTGGCCATTGGGCGGAGGCAGGATGAAGTTGCCCGCCAGCGCGCGATCGTGGAGAAGCTCGATGCCGTCCAGGTCGAGCATGCTGCGCTCAGTACAGAGCTCAAGGGGCTGGAACAGCAAGGCATCGCCGGCGCGAAGCTAGCCGATTCGTTGAAGCTGCAAGCTGATGTCATTGATACCGTGCCATGCCGGGACGATCCCATGCACGCCGCCTGTCCACTGCTGGCGCAGGCTCGCAGTGCCAAGGCCAAGCTCGGTGATCAGGTTGTATCAGTCAAGGCACTGCGCGAGAGCTATCGGAAGAAGCAGGAGCACATGCAGTCGATGCAAGCCGCAATGTCTGAACGTGCTACCGCCCGCGCTGCGCTTTCCTCCCTGGAGGCCCACCTCGTGCGTGACCAACAGCTGTTGCAGCGCCTCACGGCGACGGCCGCGAAGAAGCCGTTGCTGGATGCTTCGCGGCGAGGGTTGGCGCAGGCCGAACGCGATCTGACAGCATTGAGCGAGGAGGACGCGTCCCGAATTGAGCGCCACAAGCGCGATATTGCGGACGTGCAATCTCAGCTCGAAGCGGTGCGTCGGGAGTTAGCATCGCTGGCCACAGAGGATGTGACCGGCATGCTGGCCCAGCTGGACCGCCAGATTGCCGCCAGCCGGGAGGCTGTCGCGGCGTTTGCCGGCCGGATCGAAGCACTGATTCGGCAGGAGAGCATGTTGGTGGCGGAGCGTGAGCGTCTGGACTCTGAGCTTGCTGGCATGCCTGCGCTAGAGGCGAAGGCGCAGGCGATCTCCGACCAGATCGCGCAATGGAAGTTGCTTGCCAAAGGACTGGGCAACGATGGCGTCATCGCGTTGTCCATCGATGACGCGGGCCCGGCCATCACGCAGATCGTCAATGACTTGCTGTTGGCTTGCTATGGACCGCGATTCACCATCGCGATTCAAACGCAGACGGCACTGGCCAGTGGTGAGCTGCGCGAGGGCTTCTCCATCAACGTGATCGACGCCGACAACGACACCACAAAGGAATTCGGCGTGATGTCAGGTGGACAGAAAGTATGGATCAATGAGTGCCTGACGCGCGGAATCGCCCTGTATCGGGCGCAGGACGCGCAGCAGCCTTTCCAGACGCTGTTCACCGATGAAGCTGACGGTCCGCTCGATCCGGAGCGCAAGCGCGCCTTCATGAAGATGAAGCGCGAAGTGCTGCGAGTTGGTGGGTATCAGCGGGAGTACTTTATCTCGCAGACGCCCGACCTGGTAGACGATGCCGACGGCGTCATCGATGTCGTTGCGCTGGCGTTGCAGTAGCGCCCGGCGCCATCCACTAACTATATGCCCGTTTCCCGAAAGGGAGCGGGCATTTCTTTTCGTTTCAAATGTCTGGGAATGTCTTCTCGCCGCTTCCGTTCAATCCGGCGTCATGAGGTTCATATCCCCCCTTCCGAAGGGGTGCCTTTGGGCAACCCGCAACCGTTATCCACACAGGCGTAGCCCTGTTCTTAGGCTCTGAATTATGTCGAAGATATTTGTCACGGCCGACGAGGCCGAGAAGTTGCTGCCGCGGCGCCGGAAGATCCACACGTTTATCCGCATCTTTGGATGGCAGGGTGACAACGTTGAACGTGATGCGCTGCTGGAGGTGTTCAAGGCTGCGAAGAAAGTGGAGGTTTCGCAGGAAGCTGCGTGCTTCGATCATTACCTCGCGGTAAAGATCGACGGCATGGTGACCTACATCGAAACCAATCTCAAGGCCTTGGCCAAGTTTGGCCTGTTGCCGCCGCACCGCAAGGTGGCTTGAAGTTCCGGCGGACCATCGTCCGTCGTCTGCATCCCACTGCCCGCCGATCCCAAAGGACTGCGGGTCCAACCCAACGGGTCCAGCGCCCGTTGGGGCGTTGGTCCACCTAAGGACCTTCATGGAATCCATCTCTCTCTTCCCGCAAGGCGCGTTCGAACCTATTGAACGCAAGGCCGACAAGGCCATTGCAGTCATCCTCGCGCTTTTCACCGCTGGCCACCCGGTCGTTGTTGCGTACAGCGGCGGAAAGGACAGCAGTGTCGTCGCAGCCCTGGTGCTGCATGCTGCGTTGCTGCATCACAGCGCCGGCGGCAAACCGACAGTTGTCGTGACGACGGGGGACACTCTCGTGGAGTCTCCTGAAGTCGCCCGGCACTATCGTTCGGAACTGATACGTATGCGTGCATTTGGAAAGGCGCACGGTATCGCCGTTTCGGCACACATCGTTACGCCGTCGCTGGCTTCGACATTTCAAGTTAAGGTGCTATCCGGCCGTGCGTTGCCGAGTTTTCCTGGCGCGCAAGGCGACTGCTCGACCGACCTCAAAATCGGGCCGCAGCGGAGCTTTCGGCGAAAGCTGTTTCGTCAGTTTCGCCAACAGGGCCTCGCGGAGCCTGTGACATGCCTTGGCAGTCGATACGATGAAAGCACGCGGCGTGCTGCTGGGATGCGCCTGCGCGGGGATTCTGACAATGCAGCCTCGCGCAACAAGGATGGTGACCTGGTCATCAGCCCGGTGGCGCATTGGAGCGATGACGATATCTGGGAGGCCGTCTCCCTTTATGCTGGTGGTGCTCGCCCCGGGTACTCTGATTTCGAAGAGATGCGGCGCATCTACGCCCATTCTGTCGGGACTTCGTGTGCTGTCGTGGCTGACGCGATACTGGACGGTGGTGGTGGCCGGCGGCAAGGGAAATGCGGTGCGCGCCTCGGCTGTCACGTTTGCCAGATGGCCGAGGATAAGAGCCTCGCGAATATGGTGGCCTACGACGACCGGTACGCCTATGCCGCAGGCCTGCAGAAGCTCAATCGCTTCATTCGGGCGACTCGCTACGACTGGTCGCGGCGCCATTGGATCGGGCGCACCATTCGAGGTGGCTACGTCAGGGTGATGCCGGACACGTACCACCCCTCAATGCTGCGCGCGTTAACTCGTTACATGCTGCAGTTGGATTACGACGAGCAGCGGCGGGCGGCTAGTGTCGGGGAGCGACCGAAGTTCCAGCTGCTTCCGCTAGACATGATGATCGCGGTCGACGCAATGCAGTCGCTCAACGGTGTTGCGAAGCCTTTCGCGACCTGGGCTGACCTCCGCGATATTCGGGTACGCGGAATCCGTTACGACGTCCCGGACGTTCCCGACGTTCAACAGTCCGCTATGCCGATCGCTCGATTTCTCCACGTTGGCAACGAGTGGGACGACTCCGCACCCGACGCCGATTGGACCGGCTTGCGCGATCCCATGCGCGAAGCACTGACGGAGGGGAGTGCATGCCAACCCAGCATTGCTTTCGCAGCAGACGGGCGGGCAGTGTTGGACTTGCAGACGGCGCAGCAGTTTGACGTGGACGCTGAAGCCGCTCAGCTCATTGCGGAGTTCGAGGTCGATCGGCTTCTCGATATGCACGACGCAGACGGCGGGCCGGGCTCGGTAACGGCAGGGTATCGCTGGTACGCGCATTTCGGCTGCTTGACCCTTTCTCACGCGCAGAAGCTGGAGCACGATGAGATCGCCCGGCGAACCGCGTTCAAGGACCGCCTGGGGCTGACGCTGAGCTACGACCTCAAGGACGTGTTGGCACGGTCTGTTCCTTTGGAGGATATTCCCGCCGCGGCGCGAGCCGTTTGGGGAGGCCTCAGTAGTGAACCGGCGCAGCTTTTGCTGTGCTAAGCCCCTTCAAGAAGCCCCGGCGTCGTCGACGCTCGGGGCTTTTTCTTTTTCGGCAAGCGGTCGATATGGAGCAGAGACCCTGAAAGCTCGGGTAAATCATGCGTGTTTCCGGCGAAAGATCCTCTCTATCGTGGCGATAATTGGAGCAGCATCGACGGCACCGCTGACATGCCAGAGTCGGCGCAGTGCAGCCCTAGAAGCGACCGGTTCTGACAGCCGGCACGGCTACTCAAATAACGCAACGGAACAGCTTTCGTGACTAACCACAAGATTAGCGGGCTACACCCAGATTCCCAGCGATTGCTCTGGGCAATGGTGTACAACAGGCGCGCTGAGCCATTTGACAACAAGAAACCGTGGCGCCAGTTGAGCAGCCGCAAACTCATAACCAGGATACATGCAGACCACATGGCTGGAGAGCAATGGGCAGTGACGCCTCTCGGTGTAGATATACTCCAATGCTACGCACCGTATCTGAAGCGCATGGGGCTGAACTGCCCGCCCAAAGATTGAATCGGAACAGCGCGGTGGCGGGCACGGAAGTGTTGGTACTTGACGAGCATGGACGATCGCTCGATAGCTGCACACGAGGGCGTGCGGAGGCATTGGTCAAGCAAGGCGACGCTGTCATGGTCAGCGAGGACCGTTTCACCATCCAGTTGACCCGGGTGACGGGAAATGGCGTGGCCCCGTCAATTCGCTCAGGGATTAGTCGAAACGCAAGAAAGAAGAGACGGAAGAAGGATCTGAGGGTTACCCGCTTGCAAGAGCGGGATGGCTCAGATTGTTTCTATTGCGGCTTGCCGATGGAGGATAGCGACACATCGGTCGAGCACCTTCTGTCGAAAGCAGATGGGGGGACTGATCGGCTCTCCAATTTGGCCCTCGCGCATCGGAAATGTAACGAGCTTGCAGCTGACCTGCCTGTGGTCGGGAAGGTATTGCTACGTGAGAAGTTGCGCACCGATAGCCATCGAAAATAGCAGCATCGGGCTTGATTCTCTCTTAGCGCACCAAGCGGCGGTTTTTTGATACGAAAAGGCCTGGCATTGCCAGGCCTCACTGCTGAATGGCAGCGTGGAGTTCTACAGGGCAGCGTCCTTCAGCTTCTTCAGCGGGCGCACCTTCACCTTGACCGACGCCGGCTTTGCGGCGAACCATTGGTCCTGGCCAGTGAAGGGGTTGCGCCCAAAGCGCTTCTTGGTTGCCGGCACCTGGATGGCCGACACCTTGAACAGGCCCGGGAACGTGAATTCGCCTGCCCCTTTCTTGTGGATGGCGCTGGCAATCGTGCTTTCGAGGTGGGCGAGTACGGTCTGCACCGTCTTCTTCTCCAGTTCCGCCTGCGCAACCAGGTGCGCGAGTAGGCTCGACTTGTTGAACGTGTCCTTCAGCGGCTTTGCCACGGGTGCGGCGGCCGCCTTCTTCGCTGCGGGCGCAGCCTTCTTCGCCGGCGCTGCCGGTTTCTTTGCCGCAGTCTTCGGGGCGGCCGTCTTCTTCGTTGCCATGGAGCTCCTGTTTCGAGAATGCCGGCACCGTGCCGGATCGCCAGAGCTTAGCGAAGAAGACACGCATTTTGCAACGGGGAAATCGCTAGTCTGGCGCTTTTCCCACAGCCTCATAGCGCTTTCGCTTGCGTTGGCCCTTTGCCGCGATCGTGTTCAGGATCGCGCAGGACGGGCACCAGTGGCCCGCCTTCACGCCGGAGGGTGTCGCGTCCCAAACGTGGCCACGATGGCATTCCCATCTGAGTTTGGATTTCCCATGAAGATAGACGTCCGATAGGCAAATGCCGCCGCGTTCCCGTGCCAATGCACGCATCGCCTCGATGCCCAGCTTTTGTCCCTCGTTGCGGCAAAGGCGGCACCAGCCACCCTGGAGGATGTTGTTACCGAGCGCATCCCATTCGTGCCCAACCGCGCATCGGAAACGGTATGAGGCGTTGGTTCCATGGTAAGCGGTACTCAGACATTGGCCTGCGTGTGCTTTGGCTGCTTCGTGAATGCGCGCCAGGCCGTCTGCATCGGTCCGTTGTGCGCCTAGTCGGGCGTCGGTGCACACCCGGCACCAGTTCCCTTGCTTGAGAACTTTGTAGCCCATCGCTTCCCAACGGTGGCCAGCTGCGCATTCGAATGGGTAATGGTCGCGGCCGGTCTTCCAGGCGGCCGCGAGACACTTTCCCCCGTGCTCGGCCGCCTTGGCGTGCAAGTCGTCCAAGCCGTACTTTGAGGCTTGCCGGTGCGGCGTGGGCTTCGTTGGCTTGCCGGCGCAACGGGGACACCAGTAGCCTGCCAACACGCTTCGCCCTTCAGGATTCCATTCGTGCCCACGCTGGCAGCGGATTCTATGGTTCGCCGCGCCACCGAGAAATCCACCGTCGTTCAAACACTGGCCGCCGCGATCCGCCACGATCTTGTCGAACTTCGCTGCGATGCTGGCTCGGCTGCATTCTGGACAACCCGGCGCCTTGTATAGGACACCGTAGGCCCTGCGCTCAAAGCGATGCCCACTAGCGCATTCAAGGAGAATCGTGGCGCTAACGCCGCGCCATGCCGTCGCGTGGCAGACAAGGCCTTGTAGCTTGGCGGCGTCATGTAGACGGGCAAGGGCGGCGAGCGCGCGGTTTGACTGAGGACTGTCTTGTTTCACTGTGCTGCCGGTGCTAAGCGAAAGAGGGGTTAATTTTCGTCGATCGTGGCGGCAAGGCGCACAACTGTCCGATTGCTGGCCAGGCCAAGCCGCTCTGTGACTGCATCAGGCGCAACGCCACGGATCAGCAGGCGCCGGCAGAACGTGTTCCGCAAGATCCTCGGGCTCATGTTCTCGACGTCCTGTCCGATGGCAGCAAGGGCCTCGCGCACAATCTTGCCAAGGCTCATGTCCGTGATCGGCGTTCCGGTGCGCTTGAGCGTGAACAGCAGGTCGCCATCTACGGGCGAGTCCTGTCGTACAGCATGCCAAGCGGTCAAAGGGGCGATGGCAAAGGGCTCTAGGTGCACGGTGCGGGAGATCTTGGGAGGGCGTGCTGGTACGTGCAAATATGGCGGGGTTGCATTCGGGTGTAGGTCTGGAATGCGCGCGGCACGTCCCTCGCTGGCCGTGACGCCAGTGCCGAGAAAGAGCGCAACGATCGCGCGTCTCTGCAGCATTTCGGGCAAGTCCCCACTATGCGGCCTTACGAAGTTATGGAGGCGCTGGTCGACCTCCTCGGGAAGGAAATGGACTTCGGGATCGTCTACCGGCCAGCGGCCCGCTAGGACTAGCTCGGAAGCTGGATTTGTTTTTCGTATGCCGGCCTCGACCAGATGCCTGCACAGCCGGTCGAGCAGCTTCAGGTACCGCATGCGAGTGGACGGCGTGTACGTGGCCGCCTCTGGGCTGAGCCAGAACGCGTCGATCTGGTCTGCACCGAAGCTGGCCAGCGTTGCACCGTGCCCGACCAGGTGTCGGTGGAACCGATCGAACATGGCACGGTGCTGGATAATCGATTGCTCTGAGAAGGGTCGGCGGTCTGCGCCGGCCGCTTCGCGGGCCTGCCAATCAGCGTAGGCCTTAGCAGGTTCGGTGAACCAGAGTTTATCCATAGAAATTTATATACTGACTATTGCTTCCATCATACAACTATCGGCGCTTTGCGCCGCCTGCTGCTTGCAGATGCGGGGGTACCCTCCCGCCTGAGCGTGCACGGCGCAGGCGGGCATAGCGCGGATAGCTGGCATCCATTGCATCCTCCACCACCTCTAGCCGGCTTTGCTGGAACGGTGGGCACTCCAGTAGGTGCGATTCAGCGCAGTAACGAAGGATTTCGAGCAGCAGTGTGTGACGGCGGGGATCGGGAAAATGCAGTCGTCGGTTTCGCGTCCAAGCCCGGTAGCTGGCATGTGCGAGGGCAAGCAATTGGTCGGCGGTGCCGTCCACATTTTCAGCAAGACGCCGTGCTTCTAGAAGCAGGGCACGCTGATTGTCAGCATCGCTCATAACGCTTCCCGCAGATCCGCGACGCTCACCCATCGCGTGCTCAGTTTCGGGCGGCCGCGCGTCTCGCACTCGACCTCCACTTCGGCTGTGGGTCCGCTTGGCCCGGCGAAGAGAGACATCACCCGCGCCTTGCACGCAGGTAACTGCGGTGCGGCACGGTAGACCAGGCGCGTCGTGGCGCCCACCTCGATCCAACCATGTCGACGGAAGATCGGTGTGCCATTTGGGAGGGCACCAATTGGTTCGGCAAGGGTAGGGGCCTGGCTGTCAAGAAAATCGGCAAGCTGGGAGCGTTGATAGCCGATCCCTCCACTGACTTCGCCGATGGGAAGCCCCGGCGTGCCAACCACGCCAATCGCGGCGCGCATCACACGCCGGTAGTGCTGTCCGCCCGCCAGAAACACCATACTGGCTCGGCTGGGCCAAGCCACATGGTCCACGCACTGATGCAGCCGCCCCAGAATCTCGTCAGCCCGTGCAGATGTCATCAGCTGGTCATAAGGGTCCAGCGCCTCGTCGGGGGCGACGAACCCATGCTTGGCGGACAAGATCACGACGGCCGGCGCAGCGCCGCATTGAACGTGAGCGCGATAGGTCTGGTACATCACGCCTTGGTAGAGCTGCAGGGCAGGGGCGCGGACCGCGGCTTTTCTTCCAGAACAGGCAAGGACCAGCAACGGCGGCGCTGACGGGTCGTACTGCACGGCGATGTTGCGCGGAAAGAGATCGAACTGGATTGCGGGCATCGTTGCGGTGTAGCGAAAATTGCTCTTTCCAGCATACGGCCGATCGCTGCAAGTCAAGGGCGCCCGAATCTCCTGGTGTCCCTAACGGCCACCGGACACTGTGGCCGACTATGAATGCGATGCTTGCGGCTACGACACGTACCAAGACGCCTGATAGAAGTCGCCCCCGAAATAGAGGGGTACAGCGCCGCCCGAGCGCTGCCGATAGCTTCAAAGTACAAACTGGCGCATGCGCCCCGTACCGGTCCGGCAGCCGGACGAAAACGCCCCGTAGGGGCAGGATGACACCATGGGACGACGCTACAAGGACAACTGGACGGGGGCACTGGCGGCATTCCGCTGGCCACTCGGCATGCTCGCCGGCGCGTTGGTGCTGTGGCACCGGGCGCAGGGCTGGCATGCACTTAGCTTTTACGGTGGCGGCCAGGTCGCTGAACTGTTTTACCTACTGGAGCGCGTGATCGGACTACTATTAGCCGCAGCGGTGGTAGTACCGATTGCCATCGGCCTGGAATGGCTTGGGATGGAACCGGCGAGGGGCAAGCGCCCGGACGAAACATAGCCGCGGTCGCCGCCTCCGGGCGGTTTTTGTCGGTGCTGCTCATGCCGATAACTGCGCGGAGCACGTCGTCCTGCTTGGCCCTCCTGGCGTTGGCAAAAGCCACCTCGCGATCAGCCTGGCCGTCGCCGCAGCCAAGCGGGGCCGTCGCGTCTACTACGGGACCTTGATCGACTTGATCTCGTCACCTGAGGAAGCGCAGGCGACGGGACAACTGCTTCGTCGTCTCACGGTGCTAACCCATCCGGCGTTGCTGGTCGTCGACGAGATTGGCTACCTGCCGATCACGCACGGCGGCGCTGTGCTGTTCTTCCAGCCTTCCAGCTCATCAGCCGACGCTATGAACATGCTTCCACCGTACTGACTTCCAACAAGGGATTCGAAGAGCGCTGTCTTCGGGGATGAAGTGATGGCTGCCGCGCTCATTGACCGGGTGCTCCACCACTGCCATCTCGTGAACATCAAGGGAAACAGCCTAACGCATGCGTGAGCACGCAGAGCTCTCGCGGGAGCTTAACCGTGAGTCACGCGCCCGACGCACACGCACGGAGATAACGGGCGCCGCATAGTCCAGAATTTGCTCGAACTACTGCTATCCGCCTCCAATCGGCGGTTCCCGACCCTTCTCTGTCAGTCTGCAATATTGCCACCAGTGGCCGGAAGCTGGATTGAACCAGTCTTTCGAAGCCGGCTGAAGGGTTACGGCAGAAATGGCAGATTTTCCTTTATCCACATGAGGTTGGTGCAGACCAACTGAAGGTCGAAGCCCCGAAGACTTAGCCGGCTCTGGAAAGTCTGACCCGGCTTGGAATAGTGGTGTCGATAGGACGTGGGGGTATCGTATCGAGGCCAACTCCGTAGTTGTGGTGCAACTGGCCGCTTGGGATGATCGGTTGCCGGCTCGTCATGTCTCGCGCCTTGGCTATATCGGTAATGCGGCGTCGTGCCTGCGGGGCTCAGCTTGCGGCGGGGCGGCTGCGCGTTTCGAAGGTGTCGACATGACAATCCATTCGACGGGCGGGTTGCCAGACAGCGCGTTCGGCCGGAGCCGACCCTGAGCAATGAGCTTCTCGACTCTCCACAGGGGAATGGATTCCACCACTGTGTTACGGTCAGGCTCCCAAAGATTAGCCCCCACGATGCGTCCGCCAATGGGAGACCGCAGGATGAGTAATTTGTGCCCCTGCGACATTAGGGCGATGAGCCTACGTTGACCGACTGACAGGGTCATCTCGTCTCCCATGTTAGCGCTTGCAGATCCAATGCAGCTATACCAACAGAAACGGCAGGGCAGTGGTCAAGGGCGATCGGCGCGAGTTCGCTGGTTCGCATGCAGCGCACAAAAAAATAGGCGCCCAAGTTCAGATGGGCGCCGGGGGGAAGTCGAGACGGGGTCAATTCAGCTCGATGTGCCATTCTTAACGATTCAATGTGAGACAACAATACCGCTTCGGTTGGGGTTAAGTTATTGAAGAGACACTTAGCAGGAGTCTAAATCTGGGCACCCACCGGCCTCGCGGCATCGCCATGCAAAAGGGGCCACCTGTGCTCCAGCGTGGCCCGCCGGCAGCAGTATTGCTATTGTCGGCGAGTTCAGTATGGCCGAGTTTTCCAGACATAGCCCCAATGAGATATTTGGGGGTCTTGGCGGAGTAAGCCCCTGATGCCGGTATGGCTTGAGTGAGAATCAGCCATGAAAGCCCATCACTCCAGCCTTGAGTTGAACCGATATGGCGCACTAAGGGGGCAGCCTCCGAGCGACTCCAAGCCAGCGGCATACGCCGAAACACACCGCACCAGGCTACCGACCAATACCTCCGCGTAGGCTGTCTTCGAAGGGCGCGCTGACTCGCGTCGTCGGCCGTGATTCATCGGCCAGGCCCGGCTCAATCGGCGCCTCGCGACCCATCTGCGTCGTTGGCCATACCGGCCGTCAACGGCGGAAACTGAGCGGAATTCCGTCG
>NZ_JBYPSB010000012.1:0-168004 GCF_057815095.1 Cupriavidus sp. 86D6
CCTGCAGTACCAGATGTCCGATTGGGACTACGTGCGCCTGCTGATGGAGCAGGAAGGCATGTACTGCTACTTCGCGCCGGGGAAATTTGGCGAAATTGTGGTGTTCGGGGACGACATCGATCACTACATCTATCAGCCGGAACTGCGAGTGCCCTATCGGGAGACGGCCGGGCTGGAGTCGGGCACCGAAGCCGTCTTTGCGATTCGTACCCATACGAGAACCGTCGCCAGATCGGTCCTGGCATCGGACTACAACCCCGCGCACGCCTACGAGCGGCTCAAGGCCGACGCCAACATTGCATACAAGGATCGGACGACTTATGGCGAGCCATACGTCCACGGCACCCATCATCTGGATATGGCTGGCGCGAAGTGGGAGGCGCTGCTGCGTCACGAGGCGGCCATCGCCGGGCAGGTCGTCTATCAGGGTGAAAGCAACGTGCTGGCGTTGCGCCCGGCGCGCATCCTGCGCATGGATGCGACGCTGCCGGATGCGCCGAACGGCCAGGTCATTACCGAAGTCATCCACACGGGCGCCCGCGATCAGGCTTATCGGAACACATATCACGCGATTCCGTCGGACCGGCGTTTCCGTCTGCCGGTCGACGACACGAAATGGCCACGCATCGCTGGCACGCTGAGCGGTCGCGTCACCTCGCCCGGCCAATACAAATATGCCTACCTGACGCAGGACGGCCATTACACCGTCCGCTTCGACCTCGACTTCGACGAATGGCCGAATGGCCAGGAAAGCGTACCGCTGCGGCTGGCCAAGCCGTTCGCCGGCGCCGTGCAGACGGGCTTCCACTTCCCGCTGCTGGAAGGCACCGAGGTCGCCATCGCCTTCCACGACGGCAACCCGAACCGGCCCTATATCGCCCACGCGCTACACAACAGCCACAAGCCCGACCTGATCATCGGCCGGGACGGCTGGCAATCGCGCAACGTGATCCGGACGCAGCGCAACAACAAGCTGCGCTTCGAGGACTGGGAGGGGCATGAGGGGATCAAGCTGTCGACCCCTTACGGATGGCGGACGCAACTGAATCTTGGCTATTTGGTCGACCGGGAAAGACAGAAAAGAGGATCCGGCTTCGAACTAAGGACGTCCGAGTTCGGGGCGTTGCGTGGTGGCAAGGGTCTATATCTGACCGCTGCAGACCAGCCGAATGCGGAAGGCAAGCAACTCGACATGGACGATGTGGCGGAAACCTTCAGGCAGGCCACGGAGGTCCTGCAATCGCTTTCGAAATCCGCAAACGCTGCAAAGGCTTGGGCAGCTGAAGTAGACAGGCAGCGTGCTCTGGTCGAAAAACGGCTGCTAGGCCTGCAGAAGGCCTGTCTGGTTGCGACAGCTCCACATGGGGTAGGCCTGGCAACCGGTAGCGATCTGCAAATTGCCGCGCGTGCACACGTCTTCTTGACAGCAGGTGGCGGTTTCGACGTAGGTGTCCTAAAGCGGATGTCTGTCGCCGCAGGCGAAGCGATATCTCTATTTGCTGCAAAGCTGGGTATTCGAATATTCGCATCGAAAGGAAAGGTGGAAATACAAGCCCAAGGCGATGGTTTGGACCTGATGGCGTTGAAGGATATTGCTATCACTTCGTCGGAGGGAAAGTTGACCCTTGCCGCGTCGCAGGGCATCCGGCTATCGGATGGCACTGGCGCGTACATCGAGGTTCGCAACGGCAGAGTCATCTTGGCCAGTCCCGCGGGCGCGGTAGAGGTGAAAGGACAGTTGCGTATTGAAGGCGCGGCAGGAGGCGCCGTTTCGTTCCCGAGTTGGTCAAGCACTCCGCCGGAAGGCGTCAAATACAGTGGGCGGTTCGGATTTTCGGAATAGGAAAGGATGCCACACGAGCTTTGCTGCTCGGCCATTTGTTCGCAGGCTTATCGTCTGAACCTTAATGAGAGATTTTGAAGCTGTTGGTGAGTTGATGCCTATTGATTTCGCTAGGGTACCGCCACGTGTCGTTGTTCCGAAGCCGCCCCGAATATGTGCTTTGCGATGGGGAGCCTTGCTTGTCATATTTGTCGCCGTTGGTACTAGTATTGCCGGCATTCTTTGGTGGCAAGCAGAGTCCGAGCAGTGGATGCTATGGGTAGGGGGCATCGGGTACGCGGTCGCCTGCTGGCTGTTGGCCTTGGCCCTGCGACTCGGCCTAGGGCATCTTGCCTGCAGCCAGGCGATTGTGGAAAACGAAGTGCGAGACCAAATTGAGGAGGCTTGCCATGATCGAGCCAGCAGACCCCTCGCGGTGATCGGTCATGCCCAGCGCACCGCCACGGAGGAGATGGCGCGCGCCGTTCGCATCGATCTCGGTGCCGATCCACATGATCATGCACCCGGCCCTGATACGACGGACCGAGCCGTTCCCGCGCCACGCGCACTGAGGATACCGAATCGTCCGTTCTACCCTAGTAACGTACTGGGTGAACACGTACGCCATCGGGAAATCTGCGCCTGGCTCCTTGTAGACCTGGTCCGTGAAATCGCATGTGGTCTTTGCGCATTGCCTTCGGGATGCGTACTGGATGTTCGGCTTCGGCTCGCTGCACGTGTTGATCCTGAAGAGACTTGCCGAGAGCTGGAAGCGCTATTGTCGTCAAATGCCCGTGGCTTGATAGTGCGTGTGACACCCTGTGCGGGCAGCTTTGGCATATCGGAGCTGGAGCAATGGCTCGACAGCATGGCAGTGAATGAAGCGAAACTCGTTGTTGTGGTTCAACTTCGAGACGCCATAAGCGACGGTATGGAATGTGCGCATTCAGAAGGGGCCGCAGCGATGCTGCTTCGCCGCATGGATGCATCGGACCGATCAGCGGACCTTAAGTCAGCGTTGCGCATTCATCGACCAGGACGTGGAACGGTGGATTCGATGCCTCGGACTGTGGAACTGGCCGCGAAGTGGGGACAAACTGCCGTGGACCAAGTCGAGACGATATGGATGCAAGGACTTTCGACAGAAGCATGCCATCAGCTCAATAAGATGCTTGGGGACGGCGTAAGGCTAAGGGATCTCGACGCGATGCTGGGGGATTGCGGTGACGCTAGTCCCTGGCTCGCCGCCATTCATGCATTGGAAAACGCTGGGCGCCTGGCGCTACCGCAACTTATCGTTGCTCAACATGGGAGCGGCATTATCTCCCTCGTTTGCAGGAATCAAAAATGAGGGAGAAACCGCAAGGGAAGCTCGCGATGCTATATCTCGGCATCGCTTTATTCATTCTGTATATCGTTGTAGCGTTCACGGCTGGGGCGGTCTTGCTGCGTTATGAAAAACCAGCTGAACAGATAGCGATCATCGAGCTATGCCTATTCAGTGGTTTTCTGGTCGGGCTGATTTTCTTGAAGCATCTGCAAGCGGTCGTCCTTCTGATAGCCAGATTGAAGTCAACGGTATTGTCGCCCAGGCCAGAAATTTTGACGTCGTCGAAAACGAAAGGGGGCGAAGCTTCGGGGCCGACACCGTGGACGGAACTTCGATCCGTGCAAAGGGCCTTGCGAAGGAGGCACGGAAGAGGTTGGCGACGTCGCGCGCCTTGGTTACTCGTGTGTGGCGACGACAAGACCATCAACACAATTGCGCCGGGACTAGATGCAGTCGGCATTGTCGATGCAAAGGAAACGGTTCTAGTCCATGCAACGCCAATCGGTGTTGATGCGATCCTGTGGCGGAAGGAGATCCTGACGGCGCGCCCGCGTCGGCCGATCGATGCACTGGTATATGTGGTTGCCGAGGGTGACGGTCTAGACAAAGAGAGTGATGTGCTACGCAGGTTGGCTGCGATGGAGGAAGAATTTCGTTGGAGCTTCCCGGTTGTTCTGTTATGTCCGTCGGTAGCGCCGGGTCAGTCGGGGCAATGGGAGCTTGCCGGCGTCTATTTTCGCGGGCGGTTGCAAGATAGTACCGAGGAGGCCAATCATCTGGTTGTCGGTGCGCTGGATTCGCTGGAACGTCGGCAGGCACTTGACGCCATCTATGCGCGGCGCATCATCGACCGATGGGGGGCTGTCAAGCTTTCGGCTGTCGTCGGCTCGATGCGCGGAATGCTTGGGCACGTTTCCAAAGTATGGCAAACGTCAGACTGGATGAAAGGGCGTTTGAGCGGTGCGGTGTTCACCCTGGCTCGGCCGCCTGGGTCGAGTCATGCGGATTCCGATAACGGCTGGAGGTGTTCGTCTTCCTTGTCACCGGTATGGCGGGAGATTAGTGCGCAGTCAAGGGCATTTTGTGTTCGCCCAATAGGCGTACGTCGAGCAGACGTTTTTCTTGCGATTGCGATCGCAGGTATTTGTGCCTGGACTTCTGTGATGATTGTCTCAGGCATGCAAAGTTCAAGAAGTTTGAGTATGGCCTCAGGTGCGATGCAAGGCATTCATCGCTCCACAAGCCCTGCGGACAAGCTCAGATCTTTGGTTTTGCTCCAACAACAAATTGATCTTTACGAGCAGCGGATATCGAAGCACTCGAGTTGGTTGGCCCGCGCCACCCTCAACCGCGACGCCGAAATCCTTGGTGCGCTACGGAAGCCATACAGCCAAGCCGCTCGCCAGCTTCTGATCACTCCCATCCAGCACGACCTCGAGGCCTCTCTCGCGGACCTGTCCCAACTTCGGACTACACAACTCGACGACCAGACCACTCGCTGGGCGATGGGGGGTCGCGACACGCTCAAGGCGTATCTGATGATGGCGAATCCCGCTCGCGTCGAACCCGATTTCCTTGCGGCGCAGATGGCGGCACACTGGACCACCGGTGCGCGCCTGACGCCGGGTGAAAGGATGGACATGGCCGAGCGCATGGCCAACTTCTATGCGCGGCACCTGAAAACGAATGAAGCCTGGAAGATTGACGCGCGAGAGGATCTGGTCGCCGGCGCCCGCAGGACCTTGCTGGCCGTCATCGGGCAGACCAATGCGCAGGACACGCTCTACCGGGGCATCCTCGATGGTGTCGGCAGCAAGTATCCGGACCTGACGTTGGCGCAGCTTGCCGCCGGCACCGATACGCGTGGACTGTTGCGATCGTCGGCGGTGGTGCCGGGGGTCTTTACGCGACAGGCGTATGAAGGTTATGTCGCGGACGCGATCGATGCGGCCGCCAAGCGGCGGGATATTGCCGCGGACTGGGTGTTGTCCGACGATGGGGCAGACGGTCAGGCTGGCTTCGGCAAGACGGAGGGGCGGGACTCCGCCGATGCGATGCGTGTCGCGCTGACTGCGCAATACTTCTCCAACTATGCCGAGCACTGGCAGGCCTTCATGAACGCGTTGCAATGGGAGGCGGCCCCGACGTTGCCGGCCTCGATTGCCCAACTCAAGCAGATGACCGATGCGCGTCAGTCGCCCGTGGTTGCGTTGATGAAGTCGCTGGCGTACCAGGGCGGGGCCGGGGTGCAGAAGGCTTCGTTGGCCGAAGCGCTGGTGGACAAGACCAAGGCCATCCTTGGCGGGAAGGCAGAGGGGGCGAGCGCCGAGGGAGCGAACGGGCGCTTGATGCGGCGTTTGGACCGGTGTTGCGACTTGCCGGTCAGCCGGGGCCGGGTGGGCCGAGTATGTCCGTGGGCAGTGGCGATCTGAGCCTGCAGCGATACTTCGATCGTGCGACGGCGTTGCGCCTGCGCCTGCAGCAGATCACGCAAAGCGGCGATGGCGATGGCCAGGCGCGGCAGCTGGCGCAGGCGCTATTTCAGGGCAAGGGGTCGGAACTGGGTGACACGCAGGCCTATGCGCAGTTGATGGCCGCCAGCCTTGGCGCCGAATGGGCCGGCATGGGCGAGGCGCTGTTCGTGCGGCCGGTTGCGCAGGCCGCACAGGCTGTCCTGCGGCCGGCCCAGGCCAGTTTGAACGAGGCCTGGCGTCAACACATCGCGATGGCCTGGGGGAGGGCGTTCGCAGGGCGCTATCCATTTGCGTCGACCGAGAATGACGCTTCGCTGCCTGAACTAGCGCGCTTTCTGCGGCCGCGGGACGGGTTGATCCATGCCTTCCTGGGCAGTCAGCTTGCCGGCGTGCTGGAACTGCAGGGCGACCAATGGGTGCCGGTCGCGGCGGCTGCGGAAGGGCTGAAATTCGATCCGAATTTCCTCAAGGGGATCAACGCTCTGCAGCGGATTGGGGCCCGACTGCTGGTGCAAGGCGAACCGCAGTTTCAGTTTGCGCTCAAGCCGATCCCGACGCCGGGCCTGACTGACACCCTGATGACCGTGGATGGCCAGACGCTTCACTATTTCAACCAGCGCGAAGCGTGGCATGCCACACGGTGGCCGGCCAACGATCTTCAGGCGCCGGGCACGCGCCTGCAGTGGCAGACCGAGACGGCCGGGACGAACAAGCACTATGA
Source organism: Cupriavidus sp. 86D6 (assembly GCF_057815095.1). Taxonomy (NCBI): domain Bacteria; kingdom Pseudomonadati; phylum Pseudomonadota; class Betaproteobacteria; order Burkholderiales; family Burkholderiaceae; genus Cupriavidus; species Cupriavidus sp. 86D6. Next base: position 6,348 of record NZ_JBYPSB010000012.1, read on the forward strand.
ATTCGACGGGCGCTGGGGATGGATCAGGATGCTGGAGCGCGCGGATGTCGAGCCCATCGACAGCGCAACGTTCCAGCTGACATGGCAGGGGGCGCCAGATACTGGCGCTGCCGGCAAGCAGGCAGTGACTGCCGACCCGGATAGCCTGACCGCGCGCGAAGCCCATACGCCGGTGCCGGCCGCGATGGCGTATCCCATCCGCTACCAGATGCGGACCGAGGCGGGTCATGGGCCGCTTGAGTTGCTGGCCTTGCGAGGCTTTGTACTGCCGTCTCGGATCTTTGCCGATTCCGGGCGGCATTCGCTGGCGCAGGCCAGTGCGACGGCATCCCACTGACGAATCCGACTCCCCGTAATGTTCAATCAACTACTCAAGGCGCTGTTTGGCGCCGACACGCCCTTGGCGCTCGTATCCTCCACGCAGGCGGAATGGGGGCCATGGCTGCAGGACATTCGCCCGGAGATGCCGGTTGGCGACGACCCAGGCTATGAGGACGAATTCCTTGCGATCAAGGACGAGGTGGCCAAGCTGTCCGGCGTCGACGACGCCCTGATCGTGGAGTTGTCCGAGCGGTTGCTGAAAACCCATGCCAAGGATGTACGGCTGGCGGTCTACTACCTGTACGGTCGCATGCGTCGCGATGGCGCGGAGGGCGTAGCGGCAGGATTCGAGCTGTTGTCGGCGCTGATCGATCGCTTTGGCAACCAGCTGCTGCCCACCCGCGAGGAATCGCGCAAGGCGGCGCTCGAATGGCTGGCGGGCACGACGTTCGCCGACAGGCTGGATCGCGTGCATGGACTGAACGGAGACACCCTGGCGCGTACGCTTTCTGCGCTGGCCTTGATCCAGGCGCGGACCGCGCAATGGTCCGATGCCGGCCGTCCGGCGCTGGACGGTCTGTGCCGGCGCTTCGAGAGCCGGATTGAAAACCCGCTACCGGCGGCAAGCGACGACCGGCTGGTCAAGCCAGTGGAGGCACCCGAGTCGCTGACATACGGCGCGGTGACGTCGGCACGGGAACTGTTGGACCGTGCTCGCCAGATGGCGCGTTTCCTGCGCGAGCAGCCCGATGGATATCTGGCCGCTTACCGGCTCATACGGTGTGTGCGCTGGGATGTCCTGGTCGAGGTGCCCCCTCACGATGCCGGCGGTCGCACCCGGCTGGCAGCACCGCGCGCGGAGTTGCGCGCGCACCTGAAGCGGCTGTCCCTGCAGAAGCAATGGCCGGAATTGCTCGAACGCGTGGAGCAGGCCTTCGCGGAAGGCGCGAACCATTGCTGGCTGGATCTGCAGTGCTACGCGTTTGTTGCCCAGGAGCAGGCCGCCGGGCCATACGCGGCCGTGCGAGACCTGCTGGCCACGGACTGTGCCTTGTTGCTGGAGCGGCTGCCGGGGCTGGACCAGCTGTCTTTCGCCGATGGCACGCCGTTCGCGGACGATGCCACGCTGGAATGGATCGGTCGCCATGCCACGGTACGTGACCTGGAGCGCGGTGGGCCGATCGCACCCGCCGTGGTGTCCGAGGCCAGGACCGACTGGACCGAAATGGAGGCCCAGGCCATCGACATGGCTGGGGAGCGGGGCATCGAAGCGGCCTTGTCATGGTTGCAGGGGTTGCCGGCGCGCAGCGGCGAGCGTGAACGCTTTGTCCGGCAGTTGGTCATGGCAAGGGTTGCCGAACGGGCTGACCGGGCGGATATCGCCGCGCACCTGCTGACCGTACTGGACCAGGACGCGCAGCGGTTCCAGCTGGCGGCCTGGGAACCGGCGCTGGCCTTCGACGTCAAGCAGCAGCGGCTACGGCTGCTCAAGTCGCGCATTCTGCGCAAGGACGCGAACAAGCCCGTGCTGGCGCATCGCATCGACGTGCTGCTGGGCGAGCTGACCGCCATCGACCCGGCACGGACCCTGACCCTGGCATGACGACTACGCTGACACGATGAGCCATTCCCCCCAAGACAATGACATCCTGCGTTACTACGAAGCCGAGATGCGCTATCTGCGTGATGCCGGCAAGGAGTTCGCGCAGGCGTTTCCGGACCGCGCCCGCATGCTCAACATCGATCGCGTCGGGGAGCGCGATCCCCATGTCGAGCGCCTGTTCGAGGGATTCGCGTTCCTGATGGGGCGGCTGCGGCAAAAGCTCGACGACGAATTGCCCGAGATGACGGAGGGCCTGGTCAGCATGCTGTGGCCGCATTACCTGCGGATGATCCCGTCGCTTTCGATCCTGGAACTGGCGCCAGAGCCGGCCGGGCTGCATCGCCACGAAGTGCTGCCTGCCGGGCTGGAGGTGCTGTCCGATCCGATTGCCGTGGAGGACGGCCGCGACGGCACGGGCCAGGTCGAGTGCATCTACCGGACCACGCAGGCCGTCGATCTGTATCCGCTGCGGCTGACCGATGCCGGGATCGATACGCGCGAGGACGGCCGCTCGGTCGTGCGGTTGCGGATGGCGTTTGAGGGGCCGGCCACGCGGGAGCCGTTCGCGGTGCCGCGCCTGCGGATATACCTGCATGCCGACCGGCCGCTGGCGTTGGCGATGCGGGCCGCGCTGACGGCGCCGCCGGTAGCGGTCCAGGTACGCGTCCCGGGGTTTCCTGCAGACCGGCCCGGAGCCGCGCAGCCCATGGCGCGGCTGCGCATCGAACCGGCGGGATTGGGTGCCGGCGAACGGCTCTGGCCGAAGCCGGACAATGCGTTCGGCGGCTACCAGCTGCTGCTGGAGTATTTCACGTTTCCCGAGAAGTTCATGTTCGTGGATCTGGTCGGCCTGGACATGACGGCGATCCCGCCCGGTGTCGATCACTTCGACGTCGAGGTCGTCCTGGAGAAGGCGTTGCCCGCCGATCTGCGGGTATCGGCCGACAACTTCCGGCTGTACTGCACGCCGGTCATCAACCTGTTCGAACTGGAGGCGGACCCCGTTTCCGTGACCCACCGGGAATCCGAGTATCGCGTGCGGGCCACCGAGCGGCATGGCTGGCATGTCGAAGTCTATTCGGTGGACACCGTGCGGGGCTTCGAGGCGGCGACGGGCGGGCGATTCGAGTATGCGCCGTTCGCTGCGTTCCGTCATCGCGGCGGCATGTTGCGTCACGAGATGCCGGAACGGTACTTCCACACCCGCGTGCGACGCGGGCCATCGGGCCGCTTCGATACGTGGCTCGTGCTGGGCGGCCATGCGTGGGAACAGCACGACAGCCTGCCCGAGGAGACGCTGTCGCTGTCGGTGACGGGCACCAATGGCATGCTGCCGCGCAAGGCGCTTGGACAGGCTGGCATCCGCCGCATGCGCAGCGGCTTCGCCCACGTCAGCGCGGTCCGGAACCTGACCGCCCCGACCTTGCCGGTCTATCCGCCGACGCGCGACAGGTTCCACTGGCGCGTGCTGTCGCATCTGGCGCCGAACTACCTGTCGCTGCTCGATGCCGAGATGCTGCGCGGGTCGCTGGCGCTCTATGACTGGACCGATGGCGAAATGAACCGGCGCCGGATCGGCGCGATCACCGCCGTGCAACACCGGCCGCTGCGCAAGCTGGTCAAGGGCGGTTTGCTGCGTGGCGTCGAAATCGCGGTCACGGTTGACCGGACCCGCTTTGCGGGCGATGGCGATCTGGCGCTGTTTGGCGACATGCTGAATGCGTTCCTGTCGCTCTACGCCACGCTGAACCTGTATACGCGCCTGGCAATCATCGCCCAGCCGGATGGCGCTCGGCTGGTTTGGCCCGATAGCAAGGCCGAAGGAGCGCCATTTTGAGGGAGGTCGAATCCCACGCGAAGGCCGGTGGACGGCTGCTGGCTGCGTTGCTGGCCAATGCGCCCCGGATGAATTTTCTACGCTTTTGCGAACTGATCGAGCTGGCGGCCCCCGATCATCCCCCTTTGGGCTCCACGAACCGGCTTGCCGATGATCCGGTGCGGTTCCGGTCTGCGGCGCAGCTTGGCTTTCCGGGGCGCGAGATGGCGGCGGTCGAGCAGGGTGCCGGCGGGCTCGGTGACGTGCCGACAGTGCGAACGACTTTTATCGGGCTATACGGCGTGGATGCGTTCATGCCATCGTATTTCGTCGATGAAATCGCGCAGCGTCGCGATGGCGCCGAGCCGCTGGCCGCGTTTCTGGACCTGTTCCATCACCGGATGGTCACCCAGTTCTACCGTGTGGCAAGCAAGTACCGGTATCCGGTTGGTTTCCGGCGCGAGGGGCGCGACAAGATTTCGCAATGTCTGTTGAGCCTGGTGGGCCTTGGCATCGGCGAGCCGGACGTACGACGCATAGTAGAAACGCCAAAGCTGTTGTCGATGCTCGGCCTCGCCGGCCAGCGCACACGCACGGCCGAGGGGTTGGCCGGCGTATTGCGGCACGCGGTGCCGGATGCCTGTATCAAGGTGGAGGAGTTTCACCCGGTGTGGGTTCGCCTCGATGACCCGCGCGACCAGGACGCGCAGCGCGCCCAGCCGCTTGGCGACCACTGCGTGCTCGGGCGCGGCTTCGTGGATCGGACCAATACCGTCCGCGTCGTACTGGTGCCGCAGACCGGCGAGGCGGTGCTCGGGCTGTTGCCGGGCGGGGCGATGCATCGCGCGGTGCTGGCGTTGCTGGGCTTCTATCTTGGATACACGGTCCAGGCGTGCCTGGAAATGCACGTGCGGCCCGCACTGATGCCCGCGCCCCGGCTCAATGCCGGAGATGCCAGGCTGGGCTACTCGATACAGCTTGAGCCCGTCAAAGACGCGCAGCGGCCCGCTACGGCTGCAGGCAGGCTGACTCGTGTGCAGCTTGGAACGTGGACGGGTCACCAAACCACGCACCATGGCATGCGCCCCGCGCAAGCCATTTCTTAACGTATGGGATAGGAGGCAGGGCACGATGCGATGTCTGAAGCGCAGTGCAATGGTCGCGCTGGCCAGCGCCGGGCTGGTTGGATGCGGCGTGGGGCAGGCGGTCAAGGACGGCACCGTGGACGCGGCGAAATGGGCGTTCACGAGCCAGGTGAAGACCATGAACATCGACCTCGCCGGCCGGGCGTCCGTGAATCCCGATGCCGCCGGCAAGTCGCTGTCGACGGTCGTGCGGTTCTATCAGCTCAAGGACGCGCAGCGGTTCGAGCAATCGAGCTACGAGCAACTGCAGGCCAATGACCTGGAATGGCTGAAGCCGGACCTGCTGGCCACGGGGGACGTGGTGCTGCGCCCGGGCGCAGCCGCCAGCATCAGCGAGCCGATGAAGGACGGCAGCGAATACGTTGGCGTGGTGGCGTTCTTCCGGGACACCGGCGGCGATGCGGTGTGGAAACTCGTCATCCCGCGAAAACAATGGAAGAAAAGCGATCCGGTCAGGATCGAGGTGCGCGGCAATACGCTCGAAATGACTTAGCAGCCGCTGAAACAGTGGGACAATAGCGGCCGATTTCCCCACCCGCACTGCCTCATGACCCTACCCCTGCCCGGGAGCTGGATTCCCGTCCGCAAGGATTTTGTCGATCCGTCCGCCACCCGCTGCCACGCGCGCAGCGCCCTGGGTGGCCGGCACCATGGCTTTCCGGAAGGCCATGCCTGGATCCTGCGCGGTCCCGATGGCCATGAATACCCGTTTGGTCTGGAATGCGCGCGCGCCGCGCTTGCCGTGCCGGGCATGCTCGACCAGGTGCCGGACTACACCGAACGCGACGCGGTCAAGCGCGTGGACGCCGCGTTTGCCGATCTGCCGCGCCGCAAGCCCACGGCGGCCGAACTGGAGCTGCAGCGCCGCAACTTCGCTACGCGATATGTGGTGCTGCGGATGGAAAAGGTGGCCGGCGTGCCGCGCGTGCAGCCGACCGTGCGGTTTCCTGCGCTGGAAGACCTGTACCAGCAGATCATGGCCGGCCGGCCGCTGACGCATCCCCAGGTGCAGCGCGTGCTGGCGATCGAGCGCAGCGCCGCCACGCCGCCCAAGCTCAAGGCGCTGAACCTGCTCGATGTCTACACCGCGCACACCAAGCTGGAATGGCTGACGGCCAGCGCCAATCGCGAGGATCGCATACGTTTTCTGCGCAGCCTGCATGACTGGCTGGCCAGACATCTGGTGCTGTCCGCCGCGCAGATCGAGGCGGCCGGCATTGTCATGCATCCGCATGCGTTCCGTTCCGCCTGGCCGAAGGAAGGCGAGCCCGGCGGGCCGGGCGAACTGTTCTGAATCGCTCCTGAATCGGTCCGGAATCCGTCCTGAAGCCGTTCCAAGGCCGTTCCAGACCCAATATGCAAGACGCTGGCATCGGACGGCCGATTGGCGTTACATTGGGCGTACCTTCACCCGGCCTAGGCCAACTCCCCGCCATGCCTGCCAGTCCGATGTCGCCCGTTGCGCGCCAGTTCGCGCGCAGCTATGCCGAAGCCCGCCAGAAGTTTCTAGATGCCGCCCATGGTTGCGGCGCCACGCTGACCGAGTTCCCCCATCCGACCGAAGTCGGTCGTGACGGCGAGACGTTGGCCATGGACGTCGCCTGGCTGGGCGCATCCGACGCGACCCACGTGCTGCTGGTGACATCGGGCACGCACGGCGCCGAAGGCTACTGCGGATCGGGCGCCCAGGTGGCCATGCTGCACGATACCGCCCTGCATGCCGATTGCCGCCGCGCGGGCTGGGCGCTGATGTTCGTGCATGCCGTGAACCCCTATGGGTTCTCGCACCTGCGCCGCGTCAACGAGGACAACGTCGATCTGAATCGCAATTTCATGGATTTCGACCGGCCGCTGCCGCTGAACCCGGCCTATGCCGAGGTGGCGCCGCTGCTGCTGCCGGCACAATGGCCGCCGTCCTGCGAGGCACAAACGGCGTTGATGACGACCGTGGCCCAGAAGGGGATGGACTGGTATCAGGCTGCGGTCAGCGCGGGCCAGTACCAGGACGCCGCCGGCATGTTCTTCGGCGGCCACAAAGCCACGTGGAGCAATTACACGCTGCGGCGCATCCTGGCCCGGTTTGGCGCGGGCCGCACGGTGCTGCGCTGGATCGACGTGCATACCGGCCTGGGCCCGTGGGGCTATGGTGAACCGATCTACATGGGGCCGGACGCGCCCGAGCCGCTGGCCAGGACGCGTGCCATCTGGGGCCGCAGCGTCACATCGATCTACGACGGTTCCTCGACCTCGGCCAACCTGACGGGCCTGGCGTGGCAGGCGGTGCCACAGACCCTGCCGTCCATCGACTATGCCGGCATTGCGCTCGAATTCGGCACGCTGCCGCTGGCCGAAGTGCTGGACGCTCTGCGGGGCGATCACTGGCTGTACTTGCATCCAGAGGCTGACGAGAACCAGCGTGCCCTGATCAAGCAGACGGTATGGAACGCGTTCTATGGCGATACCGACGACTGGCGCGAGGGCGTGGTGGCGCAGGTGACCGACGCCGTGCGCAAGGCGCTCGCTTCCGCCCCGTAGCCGCCCCCGTCAGGCGCGTCGTTCGTCCGTCCCCCGACATGCCGAGGCCCGGCCGGACCTAGGCCCCGGCGTCGCTTTCCTCGATCAGCCATTGACGGAACGCACGCGCCGCCGCCGGTTCGGCCCGGTCGCGCGGCCAGACCACGTAGTACCCGCCGCCCAGCGACGCACTGGCGTCGCAGGCGCGCACCAGCAGGCCCGCCGCCAGGCATCGGTCGATCATATGGCGCCACGCCAGCACGATGCCCTGGCCTTCGATGGCCATCTGCACGAGCACGGGGTAGGTATTGGCCACCAGCTCGCGCTCGAAGCGGGTTTCACGCAAGCCGTTGCGCGCGAACCAGGCCGGCCACGACATCCAGATGCGCTGGGCATCCTCCAGCACCAGCAGCGATTCCCTGGGCAGGTCCGGCACCTTCAGCGCCCGGCCGCCCAGGTACGACGGCGCGCAGACCGGAAACACTTCCTCGTCGTAGAGACGCTGCGCGGCAATGCCGCTGGGCGCGCCTTCGCGCAGGTAATACAGGCCGACATCGAAATCGGTGCCCGACAACGACGCCAGGCTGTCGTTGACCACCAGCCGCACATGAAAATCCGGATGCCGCGCCCGGAAGGCTGCCAGGCGCGGCGTGAGCCAGAGCACGGCCACGCCGGAGGAGCAGGCCACGGTCAGCTCGACCTGGCCCTTGCGTTTCATCACGTCTTCGGTGGCTTCGGCGCAGCGCACCAGCAGCCGCTGCACCTGCTCGGCGTACTGCTGGCCGCTGACGGTCAGCCGCAACGCACGCGGCTCGCGCACGAACAGCTTCTTGCCCAGGAATCGCTCAAGCTGGGCCACCTGGCGGCTGATGGCACTTTGCGTGAGATGAAGTTCGGCCGCGGCCTTGGTGAAACTGCCGTGCCGCATCGCGGATTCGAACGCGACCAGGCAGGGCAATGGGGGAAGGGGGGTGATGCGCATCGGGGGCTTGTCATGGGCAGGTGACGATGCCAATGATAGTCGCAAGCCTTGTGCCAGAGGGTGGCAGGACGGGGGTGTCTCGAGAGGCGAGGGGCTTGATTTGCAATGCCGTGCCCTCTCCCCCGGCCCCTCTCCCGCAAGGGAGAGGGGAGCAAACCGTTGGGGCTATCGATGCCTGCGGGTTGTCCGGGGAGAGGGCTAGCCTGCCGTGGCCTCAAGCGTGATGGATCTTGCCCGCCTGCATCACCAGTTCGATGCGCGACGCCGGGCCGGCCAGTACCTCGATGTCCTGCAGCGGGTCGCCATCGACCACCAGCACGTCGGCGATCGCGCCGGCCTTGACCACGCCAAGCTCGCCGTCGCGCTGCAGGATCTCGGCGGCGATCGACGTGGCCGAGCGTACCGCCTCGGCGTTGCCCAGGAGTTCGGCGCGGATGCGGAATTCCTCGGACTGGTACTGGTGCATTTCGCCCAGCAGGTCGGAGCCGAAGCCCATCGGTACGCCGGCTTCGGCGTAGATGGCCAGCGAATCGCGGCCGGCCTGGCGCACGGTTTCGATCTTGGCCACGGAGTCGGCTGGCAGGCCCAGGCGCGCGCCGTCGCGGGCCAGGGCGTCGTAGGTGATCAGCGTCGGCACCACGTAGGCGCCGTGCTCGCGCATCACGCGGGCGGCCGCCGCATCGACAAGGTTGCCGTGCTCGATGGTGCGCACGCCGCAGCGAATCGCGCGGGTGATCGCCCGGCCCGTGTAGGCGTGGGCCATCACATACGTCTGCGCGGCCTCGGCCTCGGCCACGATGGCGCGGATCTCGTCTTCGCTGTACTGGGTGTTGCCGATGGGGTCGGTGGGCGATGCCACGCCGCCCGACGCCATGATCTTGATCTGCGTGGCGCCTTTCTGGATTTCCTCGCGCACGGCCAGCCGCACGGCGTCCACGCCGTCGGCCACGCGGGCGATGGCGCCGGCCCGGAACGCGCACGAGCACGGCTCCAGCGTGTCCGAGCGCGGGCGGAAGTCGCCGTGGCCGCCCGTCTGCGACAGCGCCTTGCCAGACGGGAAGATGCGCGGGCCGGGGATCAGCCCCGTGGCCACGGCCTGCGACAGGCCCCAGTCGGCGCCGCCGGCATCGCGCACGCTGGTGAAGCCGCGTTCCAGCATGCCGCGCATGATCGGCATGGCGCGGAACGCCACCAGCACGTTCGGCTGCACCGCATTCAGGCCCAGGTTGGCCAGCGACGCCAGCACGTGCACGTGCAGGTCGATCAGGCCCGGCATCACGGTCTTGCCGGTGACGTCGATCACGCGGGCCTGGGGCGCGTGGATCGGCGTGGCGCTGACGTCGACGATGCGTTCGCCGTCGATCAGCACATCATGGCGCGGCAGCAGCGCGCCGTGCACGGGGTCGAGGACGTTGCCGCCCTGAAGCAGGATGTGGGTCATCTTCAATTACTTCGATTGCAGGTAGGCGGGCTCGCGCACCAGGCGCGTGCCGCAGAAGCTGATGGCCGCCGCGATCATCACGTAGATGGCCGGGGCCATGGTGCTGCCCGTGCTGGCGATCAGCCATGTGATGAAGAACGAGGCGAAGCCCCCGAAGATCGTCACGGCCAGGTTGTAGGCCACCGACAGGCCGGTGGACAGCACCTTGGCCGGGAACAGTTCGGCAAACGCGGCCAGGATCGGGCCCGTGTAGGCGGCAATCAGCACGCCGAAGACAATCTGGAACACCAGCAGCGAAGCCAGCCCCGGCGCGTGGTTGATGTAGGCGAACATCGGCCAGGCCAGTACGAAGATCAGCGCGGCGGCGCCCGACAGCAGGCCGCGGCGGCCCAGCCGGTCGGCCATCATGCCGACGATGGGCGCGAACACCATGATCGCCATGCCCCCGGCCATGCCGGCGATGAAGCCGGTCGATTGCGGCACCTTGAGCACCTTGATGGCGTAGGTCGGCATGTAGAACAGCAGCACGTAGGTGCATACCGTCCACAGGATCACCATCGAGAAGCTGGCGGCGGTCTGGCGCGGATAGTCGCGCAGCACTTCCTTCAGCGGCGAATCGGTCTTGTCGGTGGTCGCCTGGAACGTGGGCGTCTCTTCAAGGTTGTGACGGATATAGAAGCCGACCGGGCCGATGATCATGCCGATCAGGAACGGCAGGCGCCAGCCCCAGCTGTTGAGCGCCTCGGGGCTCAGCGACGCGGTGACGAAGGTGCCCACGGCGGCACCCAGCAGCACGGCCACGCCGATGCTGGCCTGGATCCAGCTCGAATAGTAGGCACGCTGGCGCTCGGGCGCGTACTCGGTCAGGAACGCCGTGGCGCCACCCATCTCGCCGCCGGCCGAGAAACCCTGCATCAGGCGCGCGATGACGATGAGCAGCGGGGCGAACACGCCGATCTGGTCATAGGTGGGCGCGATGCCGATCAGCGTGGTGCCGGCGGCCATCAGCAGGATGGTCAGCGACAGCGCCGCCTTGCGGCCCACACGATCGGCGTAGACGCCCAGGATGATGCCGCCCACGGGCCGCATGAAGAACCCTACGCCGAACGTGGCCACGGCCAGCAGCAGCGATGACAGGTCGTTTCCGGTGGGGAAGAACAGTTTGGCGATGATCACGGCGAAGAAGCTGTACACCGTGAAGTCGAACCATTCGAGGCCGTTGCCGATCACCGTGGCGATGATGGCGCGGCGGCGTTGACTGGCCCCGATCTGGGGCGCGGTCTCCGCAAAGGCGGGGGCGCTGGCTTGCATGTCTCTCTCTCCCTGTTTGGCAGAACGCTGGGAAGCCCTTTTATGACAGGCTCTGGCCGATGGTAGGGGCGCCCCGGCAAGAGAGAGAAACGATATCTGCGCATGCTGGCATGACGCCAGCGCATGCGTGGCCTGCGCTGGCGTCGGGCTAGGCGGTGCTGTTGACGCGCGTGAGAGCACCCGTCACGCCGTGCGCGCACAGCAGTTCCAGCTGCGTGGCCACGCTGTCTACAAACACCGCCGACTGCCCCAGGTCGCCAAACACGGGCGCAAAGCCGGCGATGGTCCGCACGCGCGTCTGCTCGCGTGTGCGGGCATCGAACAGTTTTTCGGTCTGGCGCGCGGCGTCGGCCATCGCGGCGGCCAGCGGCTGCGCCAGCGGGTCTTCGATCGGGAAGGCGTTGCCGGCCTCGTCGTACCCGCGCAGGAAGTGCAGCCACGCGGCCACACCCAGCGCCAGGCGCGGAAACGGCTGGCCGGCGGCAATGCGGTCGCGGATCGGCGCCAGCAGCCGCTGCGGGATCTTCTGCGACCCGTCCATGGCGATCTGGCGGGTGCGATGCCCCAGCGCCGGGTTCGTGAAGCGCGGCAGCAGGCTGGCGCGATAGGCGTCCACATCGAGCCCCGGCAGCGGCGGCAGCGTGGGCTGGGTTTCGCGCGCCATGGTGTCCGAAATGAACGCATGCACGGGAGGCTGGGCGATCACGCGGTCGGTGGTGGCCCAGCCGGCCAGCACGCCCAGGTACGCCATCATCGACTGGCTGCCGTTGACCAGCCGGTGCTTGAGTACCTCGAACGGGCGCGCCTCGGCGACGAACTGGGCGCCGCCGGCTTCCCATGCGGGGCGGCCCGCCGCGAAGCGGTCCTCGATCACCCACTGGAAGAACGGCTCGCCCACCACGGGCCACGCGTCGTACAGGCCCAGCGCCGACGAGACGTGCGCCACGTCGTCGATGGTGGTCTTGGGCACGATGCGGTCCACCATCGTGTTGGGGAACGTGCAGCGCGCCGCCACCCAGTCGTGCAGCGCCGGGTCGATCTCGGCGCAGAAGGCCAGCAGCACGCGGCGCAGCGTATCGCCATTGCTGGCCAGGTTGTCGCACGACAGCAGCGTGACCGGGCCCAGGCCGCGCTGCATGCGCCGCTGCAGGCCCAGCGCCAGGTAGCCGATGGCGGTCACGGGGTGCGATACGGCGGACAGATCCTCGACGATATCGCGGTCGGCCCGGTTCAACTCGCCGGTGGCGGGATCGTGGCAATAGCCTTTCTCGGTGACGGTCAGGCTGACGATGCGGGTGTCGCGATGGGCGATGCGGTCCAGCACGATCTCGGGGTCTTCCTCGGCCACCAGCACGCCAAGCACGGCCCCGATGACCTGCAGCGTTTCGGCGGTGGCGCTGCGCAGGGCCAGCGTGTACAGGCCTTCCTGCGGCTTGAGCGCGTCGCGCGTGTCGGGCCGGCGCAGCGACACGCCGATGATGCCCCAGCGCAGTCCGTCTTCCCCCATGGCCGCGATGGCGGCTTCAGTGATCTCGGCCTGGTGGCCGCGATGGAAGGCGCCGATCCCCAGGTGAACGATGCCCGCCCGCAGGGCGTCGCGCGCATAGCCGGGACGCCGCACGTCGGGCGGCAGCGCGCCGAGCCGGGCAGGATGCAGACGCGGCAGCTGTTCGATATCGCTCATCGTGGTCTCCTTGTCAGGCCTTGCGCTCAACGCCGATCGCCACCCGCCGCGCTACCAGTGCCACAGCGTGCCGTCGTGCGCCAGCCGGTTCACCGGCAGGTAGGCGCGCTGGTACGGGTACTTCGCGGCCAGCGTCTCGTCGATGTCCACGCCGTGGCCCGGTACGTCGCCGGGGTACATCATGCCGTCCTGAAACGTGTATGCGTGCGGGAAGACGGCATCGGTCTCCTCGGTATGGCGCATGTATTCCTGGATGCCGAAGTTGGGCACCCAGATATCGAAATGCAGTGCCGCGCCCATGCAGGCCGGGGACAGGTCCGTCGCGCCGTGGCAGCCCGTGCGCACCTGGTGCAGTGCCGCGAAGTCGGCAATACGGCGCAAATGGGTGATGCCGCCGGCATGCACGACCGTGGCTCGAATATAGTCGATCAGCTGTTCCTCCAGCAGGGCCTTGCAGTCCCAGATGCTGTTGAAAATCTCGCCCACGGCCAGCGGCGTGACCGTGTGCTGGCGGATCAGCCGGAACGCGCGCTGGTCCTCGGCGGGCGTTGCGTCTTCCATCCAGAACAGCCGGAACGGCTCCAGCGACTTGCCCAGCCGGCCCGCTTCGATCGGCGTCAGCCGGTGGTGCACGTCGTGCAGCAGGTGGATGTCGGGGCCCACCGCTTCGCGCACCTTGTCGAACAGCTTCGGCGTGTGATCCAGGTAGCGTTCGGTGCTCCAGTCGTGTTCGGAGGGCAGGTTGGCATCGGCCGGCTCGTAGAACAGCCGGTCGCGCGACACCCCGTACACCTTGTTCAGCCCCGGCACGCCAGATTGCGCGCGAATCGCCTTGTAGCCCATTTCCTTGTAGCGCAGCACCTCTTCCACGGTGTGGCCGATGTCACTGCCGTTGGCGTGGCCGTAGACCATCACCCCGGTCCGGCTCTTGCCGCCCAGCAGCTGGTACAGCGGCAGATTGGCGGCCTTGGCCTTGATGTCCCACAGCGCCGTGTCCACGGCGGCAATCGCACTCATCGTCACCGGGCCGCGCCGCCAGTAGGCGCCGCGGTACAGGTATTGCCAGATGTCCTCGATCTGGTGCGCGTCGCGCCCGATCAGGCACGGGACGACGTGGTCTTCCAGATAGCTGGCCACGGCCAGTTCGCGCCCGTTGAGCGTGGCGTCGCCGATGCCGGTCAGCCCCTCGTCGGTTTCGATCTTGAGCGTGACGAAGTTGCGTCCCGGGCAGCAGACGATAACGCGTGCGTTGGTGATCTTCATGCAGGTCTCCGGCAATGCGGGGGGGTGGTTACATCACGGCGCCAAGCGCCCAGGGCACGAATTCGTTCTGGCCGTAGCCGTGCTGCTCGCTGCGGGTGCGGCGGCCCGAGGCGGTTTCCAGCATCAGCCGGAAGATGGCCGCGCCCTTGTCGGCGATGGTGGATTCGCCGTCCAGGATGTCGCCGCAGTTGATGTCGATATCCTCCGACTGGCGCTGCCACAGCGCAGTGTTGGTGGACAGCTTCAGTGACGGCGACGGCGCGCAACCATAGGCCGACCCCCGGCCCGTGGTGAAGCAGATCAGGTTGGCGCCGCCCGCCACCTGGCCCGTGGCCGACACGGGGTCGTAGCCCGGGGTGTCCATGAAGACCAGCCCGTGCGCGCGCACCGGTTCGGCAAATTCGTAGACATCCACCAGATTGGTGGTGCCGCTCTTGGCCACGGCGCCCAGCGACTTTTCCAGGATGGTGGTCAGGCCGCCTGCCTTGTTGCCGGCGGACGGGTTGTTGTCCATGCTGCCGGCGTTGCGGGCGGTATAGGCCTCCCACCAGCGGATGCGGGCAATCAGCCGGTCGGCCACCGCCGCCGACACCGCGCGGCGCGTCAGCAGGTGCTCGGCGCCGTAGATTTCGGGCGTTTCCGACAGGATCGCCGTGCCGCCCTGCGCCACGAGCAGGTCCACGGCCGCCCCAAGCGCCGGGTTGGCGGTAATGCCCGAATAGCCGTCGGAGCCGCCGCACTGCAGCCCCACGATCAGGTGGCTGGCCGGTACCGGCTGGCGCGTGACGCGGTTGGCGTCTTCCAGCAGCGCCTGCACCACGCCCACGCCGCGCGCCACGGTCCTGGCCGTGCCGCCGGTGTCCTGGATGTTGAAGCTGTGAAAGCGCGGCCCCTCGGCCAGCGCCGACAGGCCTGGCTCGGCCAGCAGCGCATCGATCTGGTTGGTCTCGCAGCCCAGGCCCACCACCAGCACCGCCGCAAAGTTCGGATGCCGGGCGTAGCCGGCCAGGGTGCGGCGCAGCACGCGCAGGTTTTCGCCGTCGCTGTCGGTGGCGCAGCCCGCGCCGTGCGTCAGCGCCACCACGCCGTCCACATTGGGGTAGGGCGCCAGCGCCTCGGGGTGGATTTCGCGCCGGAAATGGTCCGCAATGGCACGTGCCACCGTGGCCGAGCAGTTCACCGAGGTCAGGATGCCGATGTAGTTGCGCGTGGCGATGCGGCCATCGACCCGCACGATGCCGTCGAACGTGGCCGGGGCGGTGGCCTTCGCCGTGTCGTGGACGTCGGTGCCGGCCGCGTAGTCGCGCGCGAAGTCGCCCATGGCCAGGTTGTGGGTATGCACATGCTGGCCCGGCGCGATGGCCTGCCGCGCGAAGCCGATGATCTGGTTGTAGCGCCGCACGGGCGCGCCTTCGGCAATGGCGCGCACGGCCACCTTGTGGCCTGGCGGCACCAGGCTGGCGACGGTGACGCCCTCCTGGTGCAGCACCGTGCCGGGCAACAGCTGGCGGCACGCGATGACGATATCGTCGGCGGGATGGATCCGGATGACAGCCGGTGCGGACATGCGCGCCTCCCGTGGGTCAGTTGGACCAGCCGCCGTCGATCACCTGGGCGGTGCCGGTGGTGAAGGCCGATTCGTCCGATGCCAGATACACGGCCAGCGCGGCGATCTCGGCAGCCGTGCCGATGCGGCCCATCGGCTGGCGGGCAATGAAATCGGCTTCCACCTGCGCCAGCGTGCGGCCGCTGGCGGTGGCCTGGTTGCCGATGCGCTGGCGTAGCGACGGCGATTCCACGGTGCCAGGACAGATCGCATTGCAGCGGATGCCGCGCGTGATGTAGTCGGCCGCCACGGCCTTGGTCATGCCGATCACGGCAGCCTTCGAGGCGCCGTAGACAAAGCGGTTGGGCGCGCCCTTGATGCTGCCGGCCACCGAGGCCATGTTGATGATCGACCCGCCGCCCGCGTCGAGCATGGCCGGCAGGAACGCGCGCATCATGCGATACATGGCGCGGACGTTCAGGTTCATCGAAAAGTCAAAGGCGGCCTCGTCGCAGTCCAGGATGGTGCCGTGGTGGACAAAGCCGGCGCCATTGAACAGCACGTGGATGCGGCCGATCTCGCGTGCGGCGGCGTCCACGGCCGCGCCATCGGTGACGTCGAGCCGCAGCGTCCGGCAGCCGGGCAGGGCAGCCAGCGCCGCCAGCGGTTCGGGATTGATGTCGGCGGCGATGACCTGGGCGCCTTCGCGCAGGAACGCTTCGGCCGTGGCCCGGCCGATGCCCTGGCCGGCGGCCGTGACCAGCGCGATCTTGCCGGTGAGTCGTTGCGACATGGATGGCTCCTTATCGGTTCAAGCGGGTTTGTGTTCTCAGTCCTGTCAGCCAGGTCAGGAAACGGTGGCGCGCGCCATGGCGCGGCGGTCGATGGCGGCCCAGTCCCAGTCGATGCCAAGCCCCGGCGACGCAGGCGGCACGGCGTGGCCATCGGCAAACGCCACGCGGCTGTGCGTGATGGCATCGAGCTGCGGGATGTACTCGACCCACGGGGCGTTCGGCACCGCCGCGCAGAGCGACACATGCAGCTCCATCAGGAAGTGCGGGCAGATCGGGACGTTGCAGGCCTCGGCCAGGTGCGCCACCTTGAGCCACGGCGTGATGCCGCCCACGCGCGCCACATCGGCCTGCACGACCGAACAGGCGCCCTGGCGCAGGTAGTCGGCAAACTGGCCGGCGGAATAGAGCGATTCGCCCACGGCAATCGGCAGGGGGGTGGCGGCGGCAAGCCGGACGTGGCCGGACAGGTCGTCGGCGGGCAGCGGTTCCTCGAACCATGACAGGCCCAGGCCTTCATAGTGGGGCGCGCGCCGGATGGCCTCGGCCGACGTGAAGCACTGGTTGGCGTCGATCATCAGCGCGAAATGGTTGCCCACGGCTTCGCGCACCGCGTAAAGACGGTCGAGATCCTCGGCCAGATGCGGCTTGCCAACCTTGAGCTTGACCCCCTGGAAGCCCGCCTGCCTTGCCGCCAGCGTGGCCTGGACCAGTTCGGCAGGCGACAGGTGCAGCCAGCCGCCTTCGGTGGAGTACATCGGCACGCGCTGCTGCGCACCGCCGGCGGCGAGCCACAGCGGCTGGCCGTCGCGGCGGCAGCGCCAGTCCCACAGCGCCGTGTCGATGGCCGCCAGTGCCAGGCTGGTGATGGCGCCCACCGAGGTGGCGTGGGTGCTGAACAGCAGGTCGCGCCAGATCTGCTCGATGCGGGCCGGGTCGCGGCCGATCAGCCGCGGCGCCAGGTGGTCGCGCAGCAGCGCCATGACCGACGAGCCGCCTGTGCCGATCGTATAGCTGTAGCCCGTGCCTTCGCTGCCGTCGTCGCAGCGCACGCGCACCATCGGCGTTTCCTGGGTAACGAACGACTGGATCGCATCGGAGCGCGCAACGGGGGGTGGCAGATCGACCTGCAGCAGTTCAACGTGCGTGATCGTCGTCATTTGCTGCCTACCAGGTTGGGCAGCCACAACGTGATCTCGGGCACGTAGGTGATGGCGATCAGGGTCAGGAACAGCGGGATCAGCCACGGCAGGATGGCCACCGTGGTGCGCTCCACCGACAGCCTGGCCACGCGCGCCAGCACGAACAGCACCATGCCCAGCGGCGGGTGCAGCAGGCCGATCATCAGGTTCAGCGTCATGATCAGGCCGAAGTGGATCGGGTCGATGCCGAGCTTGAGCACGATGGGCAGCAGGATCGGCACCAGGATCGTGATGGCCGCCGTGGTGTCGATAAAGCAGCCGACGATCAGGATCAGCACGTTGGCCAGCAGCAGGAATACCCACTTGTTGTGCGTGAAGCCCAGGATGGCGTCCGTCAGCGCCTGCGCGGCCTGGCTCGTGGTCAGCAGCCAGGCGAAGATCGACGCCGCCGTGACGATGAACAGCACCGACGCGGTGGTTTCCACCGTATCGAGCGTGGCGCGGGCCAGCGCCCGCATCGTCATCGACCGGTAGCGCACCAGGCCCAGGAACAGGGCCCAGATGACCGCGGCCACGGCTGCCTCGGTGGGCGTGAACCAGCCCAGCGTCATGCCGCCGATCAGGATCACGGGCGCCATCAGCGCCATCACGGCCGAGAAGTCGAAGTACCAGTCCAGCGCCAGCAGCACCACCAGGGCAATCATCGCCGCCATGTTGGTCGACATGCCGGCCGACACGGCCAGCCAGATCGCCATCGGGAAGGCCAGCACCACGATGATCTCCACCGTGGCCGAGCCGAGCAGCTTCCACGAGAACGCCGTGTCGCCGCCCCAGCCGCGCCGGTGCGCGATCCACGCCACGGTGGCCATCATGAACAGCGTCAGCACCAGCCCAGGGACGATGCCGGCCAGGAACAGCGAGCCGATGGACACGTTGGCCATCATGCCGTAGATCACGAACGGCAGCGACGGCGGGATGATCGGGCCCAGCGTGGCCGATGCCGCCGTCACGCCCACGGCGAATTCGGTCTCGTAGCCGTGGTCCTTCATCGCCTTGATCTCGATGGTGCCCAGGCCGGCCGCATCGGCAATGGCCGTGCCGCTCATGCCCGAGAAGATCACCGAGCCGATGATGTTGACGTGGCCCAGGCCGCCGCGCATCCAGCCCACCAGCGCCACCGCGAAGTTGTAGATGCGGCCCGTGATGCCGGCCACGTTCATCAGGTTGCCGGCCAGGATGAAGAACGGCACGGCCAGCAGCGGAAAACTCTCCACGCCGGCGATCATGCGCTGGGCCAGGATCACGTCGGGCACTGTGCCGCTGGCCCAGATATAGAACAGCGACGCCAGCGCCATCGACACGGCCACCGGCATGCCCACCAGCATCAGCAGCAAGAACGAAGCAATCAGGATCCACATGCCCGGGCTCCTTAGTCGTCAAACGATTCGAAGGCTTCCGGGCGTTCCAGAATCGAATAGCCGTTTCGCCAGTTTTGCCAGGTCACCTGGATCGAGCGTCCCAGCATCAGCACAAAGCCGAGCAGCGCCGCCCAGTACACATGGTTCTTGTTCCAGTCGATGGTGGTCATCGGCTCGTCGCCCACAATGCCGATGTACTTCCAGACCAGCCACGCGGCGTAGCCCAGGAACGCCGTGCGCAGCACGTCGACCAGCGTGGACAGCACGCGCGCCGCGCCATGCGGCAGGTAGCGATAGATCAGGTCCACCTGGATATGCCGGCTCTTGCGCACGCACATCGACGCGCCGATGAAGACCACGCCGATCAGGCAGTAGGTGGCCAGTTCCTCGGTCCAGGCCAGCGAATCGTTCATCACGTAGCGCGTGAAGAACTGCATGAAGACCAGCAGCGTCATGATCCAGAACAGGCCCACGGTGAACCAGTCCTCGGCGGCGTAGCCGGACAGGTCCACCGGCTGCGCATCGGCGGCCTCGAACGTGTGGACGATTTCCTCGACCGAAGTCATGTGCGGGGCGCCGTCGGCGGGCGGGGTGTCCGTGGACCGGTCGGGCAAGGCCTGGGAGCGCAGTTCCATTGGAAGTCTCCGGTTCGTGTGGTGGTTTTTCTCCGCTCTCCCGTGTACGGGAGAGGGGAGCGGGATTGCGAGTCGGGCTTACTTCACCGCCTGGATCTTTTCCCAGTCCGCCTTGCGATAGCCCTGCGACTCGACGCTGACGTTCTTGAGCACGGCGTCGCGATACTCGGGGATGCTGACCTCTGTCACCGTGATGCCCTTTTGCTTGAACACCGCCACGAGTTCCTTTTCGCGCGCCACCACGTCGGCCGTGGCCCTGGCAGCGGCTTCCTGCGCCACGTCGAGGAACATCTTGCGCTCGGGCTCGGACAGCTTCTTCCAGAGCGCGCCCGAGACAATCGTGTTCAGGTGATCGACGATATGGCCGGTCAGCACGATGTACTTCTGCACCTCGTAGAACTTCTTCGCCTCGATGGTGGTCAGCGGATTTTCCTGGGCTTCCACGGTGCCGTTCTGCAGCGCCAGGTAGACCTCGGCAAACGCGATCGGCGACGTATTCACGCCGCAAGCCCGGGGCATGGCCAGGTAGGCCGGCACGTCAGGCACGCGCATCTTCAGGCCCTTCATCTCGGCGCAGTGCGAGAACGGCTTGTTCGACGTGGACTGGCGCGTGCCGTAATACGTGGTGGCCACGATATGGTTGCCGGTCTTTTGCTCGTAGCCCGCCGTCAGTTCCTTGTAGATGTCGCTCTTCGTGTAGGCCAGCAGGTGGTCGGGGCCCCGGAAGATGTATGGGTAGTACGTCACGCCGATGCGCGGGAACGACTTGGCCGCGAAGCTGGAGCCCGAGATGATGATGTCCACCGTGCCCATCGCCAGGCCCTGGTTGATATCGTTCTCCTTGCCCAGTTGCGACGCCGGGAACACGTCGATCTGATACTTGCCGTTGGTGCGCTTCCTGATCTCGTCGGCGGCCCAGACCGACCATTTGTGGAACGGCTCCGAGGTTTCATAGACGTGCGCCCATTTGAGCTTGATCGGGGAAGCCTGCTGGGCCAGCGCGGGGGTGGTCAGGGTGGCGGCGAACAGCAGGGCCGCACCGAGCGTGGACGAGAACTGCCGGCGACGTAGCATCATGGGTCTCCTTTTTCGGTGAAAGATCCGCCGGTCTTATAGAGGTGACCAGTCGGCATGCGAGGGCAAAACCTTATCCGGTCAACTGCACCTTGGTACTGCGGGATTTGTCGGCGGCCAGCTGGAAGGCCTCGACCGCCTGTGCCAGCGGCAACTGGGCGGACAGCAGCGGCCGCACGTCGAGCCGCCGGCTGGTCAGGTACTGCACCGCCCAGTCGAATTCGCGGCCGAAGCGGAACGCGCCCACGTAATCGAGTTCGCGCGCCATGATGCTGTTGGCGGGAAAGTGCAGCCCTTCGGCCGGCAGGGTGCCAACCTGTACGATGCGGCCGCCCCGGCGCGTGGCCGTCAGGCACGTGCTCAGCGCGGCGACGCTGCCGGCGGCCTCCAGGCTCACGTCGGCAATGTCCTGCAGTTCGCTGGCGTGCACCTGCGTGGTCAGGATGGTGCGGTCTGCGCCCACCGCCGCCGCCACGTCGAGCGGCCGCTGGGCGATATCGCACACGATGATCTGCGCCGCGCCGGCCAGTCGCGCGGCCATTACGGTCAGGCTGCCGATGGTGCCCCCGCCGGTCACCAGCACGGTCTTGCCGAGCAGTTCGCCGGCCCGGTTCACGCCGTGCAGCGCCACCGACAGCGGTTCGGCAAAGGCCAGTTCGCCCAGCGAGATATCGGCGTGCACTGGCGTCAACTGCCGCTCATGCATCGGGAAGTGCTGGCGGAACATGCCCTGCACATGCGGAAACACGCTGGCGCTGCCCAGGAAGCGCATGTTGCGGCACAGGTTGTCGCGGCCGGCGCGGCAGTAGTCGCACTGGCCGCACGCGTGCGACGGATTGATCGCCACCTTCATGCCCGGCGCCACGCGCGTGACGGCGCTGCCCACCGCCTCGACGATGCCGGACGCTTCGTGCCCCGGCGTCAGCGGTTCCTGGATGACGAACGCGCCGACCTTGCCGTGGAAGTAGTAGTGCAGGTCCGACCCGCAGATGCCGGCCGCGCCCAGGCGCACCAGCACATCGTGCGGGCCGGGGGCGGCCGGTTCCACTTCGGTAAAGCGCAGGTCTTCGCTGGCGTGGATATGGCAGGTCAGGGACATCACGACTCCTCGCTGTGGGCTTTCACGTCTTTGCCATGGCCCGGCCACGCCGCATAGAAGCGGTGATGCGACAGTTCCAGGTGGTCGCACATCGCGGCCCGCGCCGCATCGGGCGAGCCGGAATCGATGGCGTTCACCACGGCACGGTGTTCGGCAATGGCGGCGGCCCAGCTTTCGGCATTCTCGAAATGGTTGCCAAACTGCGCGAACAGCGGGTTATGGCGCTCGTCGAAGAGCTCGGCCACCAGGCGCAGCAGCACGGCGTTTTCCGATACCTCGGCAATGCGCAGATGAAACATGCGGTCGCCGCGCACGGGGATATGGCCGCCGCCGGCTTCCTCTTCCATCAGCGCGATCGATTCGGCCAGCGCCTCCAGCAGTGCCGGCGTGCAGTGGCGCGCGGCGCCGGCGGCCATTTCGCCTTCGATCACCTGGCGGGCGCGGATCACGTCCAGCGGCGTCGCCGCCACGATGCCGCCCCCGTGCACGGTGGGGGGCGTGGCATCGGCCGCGCAGGCATAGATGCCCGATCCCATGCGGACCTCGACCAGGCCTTCCACCTCCAGCGCAATCAGCGCCTCACGTACCGACGGACGCGACACGCCCAGTTGCACCGCCAGGTCGCGCTCGGGCGGCAGCCGCGCGCCAACGGGGAACTCCCCGCTTTCGATCAACCGGCGCAGCTGGTCGGCAATCTGGCGGTACAGGCGACGCGGTTCGATCTGCTGAAGCGGCATGGGGTATCCCGGGCAGGCAGCGGACAAATGGTCAAGCGGTCTGACCAATTTCTAGGAGACTTTGCGCGCCGCTTCAAGAAAATGTTATGGCGCGGCGCAGCAGGGCATCGCACCGGTGAAGCGGGGACCACGAGGAGGGCCGCGCGGGAAGATATGACACGGCTGCATGCCAAAACTACCGGCGATCGACGCCCCTCTGCGCGTTTTCTTCAGTCCGGGCATCCGCCGCACGCGCGTCCCAAATCGTTGAAATCATTGGAGAAAGCCAGCCCGGGAGACGCCCGGTCGACATCGGGCCGTCATGCGGGCCCTGCATTTGCTACTAAGCTTTCTTGGGACTGCCCTGGTTCTGGGACAGTCTGCCGTGTTCCGTCTGTGAGGAGATCACGATGCAAACAAAGACGTTAATACCCGCTGTACTGGTCGCCGCCGGCCTGCTGTCCGTGCCGCTCGCCCAGGCCCAGCAACAACAACCGATGCCCGGCCAGACCCAGCCGTCGGGTCCCACCCCCATGCCATCCCCGGGCCAGGCAGGCGCGATGCCACCCAATGCGACTCCGATGCCGCCAGCCACCAGCGGCAGGCAGCCCCAAGGCATGTCGAACAAGGGACAGAGCTCTGGTTCCCAAGGCGGCATGTCTCAGGGCGGCATGTCCTCGGGCGGGTCCCAAGGCGGTATGTCCTCGGGCGGGTCCCAAGGCGGCATGTCGCAGGGTGGCATGTCCTCCGGCCAGTCTGGCTCGGCGCCGATGGGCGCCCAGTCGCCTTACTCGCCCAAGAAGTGGAACAAGGGCGAAAAGCTGCCGGCAGAATTCCGCGACCGGCAGTACGTGATCGACAAGTACAAGGACTACAACCTGCCCGCGCCCAAGAAGGGGTATCACTGGGTAGGCGTCGGCGCCGACTACTATCAGGTGTCGTCGAACGGCACGATCTATTCGGTCGGGCCGGGAAGCTGATCCGGGTAGGAGTTTTCCTAAGAAAAACGCCGCGGGGTCGCGGCGTTTTTTTGTTTAGCGGTGCGTATCGGCGTCGTCGGCCTCAGCAAAAAACACCGCCTGGACGGCATGTTCGATGGCGTCGAACGTTTCGGGCCGGACCCGTGTGCCAAGCTGCGGGAAGTGGATACTTTCATCGCCACGATGGGCAAAGACCTACCTGGTCGCGCGGTGAAGTGGGCCTACCTCAGCTGTTCACGCAGCCGGGCATATCCAACCAATCGCATACTGTGCATGGCGACCCCTTAAAGTGATGTTTGGGGCGCAACTTTTTATTAGGCAGGCGAAGGATTTTTATGTTTTTCGGGCTACTCGTCTACTTTTTATTAGGCGATGCTGTTTACGTCACTCAAAACGCACAGTGCACCGCCATACGCCACACCAAATTGGCGCTGGCCGAACTTTTTATATATTTCGACCCCAAACCACCCACCAAATCTTGGTGGGTTTGGGGCCCTGGCTTGCACTCAATCCGGCAACGCGTCGTACGTCACCAAAAACACCTGGTCATCGCCCGCGCTAACGGACAGCCAGACGATATCGAGATCGGGGAAGGCCGCTTCCACGTTGTCGTGTTCGTTGCCGATTTCCACCACCAGCACGCCGCCCGGGTTCAGGCGCTTTTTGGCGCCAGCGACGATACGGCGCACCACGTCCATGCCGTCGTCGCCGCCGGCCAGTGCCAGGCGCGGCTCGGCCAGGTACTCGGCCGGCAGTTCGCGCATCGACTGCTCGTTGACATAGGGCGGATTGGTCAGAATCACGTCGTACGTGGCGCCCGAAGGCAGCGGCGCGTACAGGTCGCCCTCGAACAGCGCGATGCGGTGTTCCATCTTGTAGTCCGCCACGTTGCGGCGGGCCACGGCCAGTGCGTCCGGCGAAATGTCCACGGCGTCGATGCGCGCATTGGGCCAGACATGCGCGGCGATGATCGGCAGGCAGCCCGAGCCGGTGCAAAGTTCCAGCACCGGGCCGATCTGCCCGATGTCGCCCAGCCATGGCTCCAGGCCGTCCTGTAGCAATTCGCCGATAAAGCTGCGCGGCACGATCACGCGCGAATCCACGTAGAAGCGCAGGCCGTGCATGAACGCTTCGTGCGTGATGTACGCGGCCGGCACGCGTTCCGTGACGCGGCGGTCTATCACCTTGAGCACGGCGTCGACTTCCTCGGGCAGCAGGCGCGCGTCGAGGAACGGATCGAGCGTGTCCAGCGGCAGGTTCAGCGTGTGCAGCACCAGGTAGGCCGCTTCGTCATAGGCGTTGGCGCTGCCGTGGCCGAACGACAGCCGGGCGGCCGTAAATCGGGAAACGGCCAGGCGCAGCAGGTCGCGGACCGTCTTCAGGGGGGAGGGGGTAGCCATGGCGGTGGGTCGTTCCAATGGTAAGTCGATCAGCCGATCAGGCGATCAGGCGTTCCAGCACGCCACGGTAAACGTTCTTGAGCGGCTCGATGAAGCGCACTTCCACGTGTTCGTCGATCTTGTGGATGCTGGCGTTCGGCGGGCCGAATTCAATGACCTGCGGGCAGATCTTGGCGATGAAGCGGCCGTCGGACGTGCCGCCCGTGGTCGACAGCTCGGTCGTCACCCCGCACTGGGCGGCAATGGCGGCCGCCAGCGCGTCGGAAAGATCGCCGCGCGGCGTCAGGAACGGCTCGCCGCCCAGTGTCCAGTCCAGCGTGTATTCCAGGCCGTGCTGGTCCAGGATCGCATGCACGCGCTGCTTCAGGCCGTCCGGCGTACTGGCCGTCGAGAAGCGGAAATTGAAGTCGATGGTCACGTGGCCCGGAATCACGTTGGTGGCGCCGGTGCCCGCATGGATATTCGACATCTGCCACGTGGTGGGCGGGAAATACTCGTTGCCCTGGTCCCACGTCTCGGCCACCAGCGCGGTCAGCGCCGGCGCGGCCAGGTGGATCGGGTTGCGTGCCAGGTGCGGGTAGGCGATGTGGCCCTGCACGCCCTTGACCGTGAGCTTGCCCGACAGCGACCCGCGGCGGCCGTTCTTGACCATGTCGCCCAGCGTATCGACCGAGGTCGGTTCGCCCACCACGCAGTAGTCCAGCCGTTCGCCACGTGCCTTCAGGGCTTCCACCACCTTCACGGTGCCGTCGTGCGCGGGGCCTTCCTCGTCGCTGGTGATCAGGAACGCGATGGAACCGGCGTGGTCGGGGTGCCGGGCGACGAATTCCTCGCAGGCCACCACGAAGCCGGCAATCGACGTCTTCATGTCGGCCGCGCCACGGCCGTAGAGCTTGCCGTCGCGCTGGGTCGGTTCGAACGGGTCGGACGACCACTGGTCGAGCGGGCCGGTCGGCACCACGTCGGTGTGGCCGGCAAAGGCCAGCAGCTTGCCCGCCGTGCCCTGCGTGCCGCGCCTGACCGCCCACAGGTTGGTCACGCGGAAGCTGTCAGGGCCGCTGACGATGTTCTCGCAGGTAAAGCCAAGCGCGCTCAGGCGCGCTTCCAGCACGGACTGGCAGCCTTCGTCGGCGGGGGTGACCGAGCGGCGGCGCATCAGGTCTTCGGTCAGGGCAAGGGTCGGATTCATGGTGCGGGCAGGTGCGACGAATGGTGCGAAATGCGGGTCTTCAGAACAGCGAGGCGTACGTGTCGGCGGAAAACCCCACGCTGACCTGGCCATCGCGATCCAGTACCGGGCGCTTGATCAGCGACGGGCTGGTCTGCATCAGGGCCACGGCGCCGGCTTCGTTGTCCGCCTTGGCCTTGTCGGCGTCGGACAGCGCGCGGTACGTCGTGCCTTTCTTGTTCAGCAGCGTGGCCAGCGGCACGTGCTTGAGCCAGGCGCGCAACATCTTCTCGTCGACGCCTTGCTTCTTGAAATCGTGGAACGTGTAATCGACACCGTTCGATTCCAGCCAGGTGCGGGCCTTCTTGACGGTGTCGCAGTTGGGAATGCCGTAGAGCAAGACGGTCATGGTGCGCGGAATCGGGGTGAAATTAACGGAACAGCAGGTTGATCGCGATGATCAGCCCGCCCAGGCCAAATGCCACGCCAGCCATGGCCACGGCTGTCATCAGGCGCAGCCGGCGGTCCAGCCGCGCGGCCTCGCGGCGCAGCGCCTCGATCGTGATCGCGTGCTGCTCGGCCAGCAGCTTGACCGCCTCGGCCTGCTGCATGGCGGCCGCTTCCAGTTCCGCGATGCGCGCGGCCGGGTCGCGCGGCGGCTCGGCGTCGGGCTGCGTGGTTTCGCTGCCGTCCTTGCGCTTGCCCTTCTTGAGCTTCTCGATGGTCTTGTTGGCCTGTTCGAGGATGGTGGGCAGCAGGGATAGCACGGTACTGACGGTGGCGGGGTCGAGGGCCATGAATCGCTTGGCAGAGGATGGCATCGGCGGGGCTGTGATCCGCCGCCGGGACGGGCCCGGCGGCTGGGTGCGGCTCGACAGATCCGTGGATCAGTCGCGCAGCAGGTCGTTCAGGCTGGTCTTGGCGCGGGTTTGCGCGTCCACCTTCTTCACGATCACGGCGCAGTACAGGCTGTACTTGCCATCCTTGGACGGCAGGTTGCCCGCCACCACCACCGAACCGGCCGGCACGCGGCCATAGTGGATCTCGCCCGTTTCGCGGTCGTAGATCTTGGTCGACTGGCCCAGGTACACGCCCATCGAGATCACCGAATTTTCTTCAACGATCACGCCTTCCACCACTTCCGAACGGGCGCCGATGAAGCAGTTGTCCTCGATGATGACCGGGTTGGCCTGCAGCGGCTCCAGCACGCCGCCAATGCCCACGCCACCCGACAGGTGAACGTTCTTGCCGATCTGGGCGCACGAACCGACGGTGGCCCAGGTGTCGACCATCGTGCCTTCGTCCACGTAGGCGCCGATGTTCACGTACGACGGCATCAGCACGGCGTTCCTGGCGATGAACGAGCCACGGCGGGCCACGGCCGGCGGCACCACGCGGAAGCCGGCCTTGGCGAAGTCGTCCTGGCTCCAGTTGGCGAACTTGGTCGGCACCTTGTCGTAGAACTGGGCAAAGCCGCCGGCGCTCATCGGCGCGTTGTCTTCCAGACGGAACGACAGCAGCACGGCCTTCTTGACCCACTGGTTGACGATCCAGTCCTGGCCTTGCTTCTCGGCCACGCGCAGCGTGCCGGCGTCCAGCTGCGAGATCACGTTGGCCACGGCTTCGCGGATATCGTTCGGCGCGGACTTCGGCGACAGGCTGGTGCGGTCTTCCCAGGCCTGGTCGATCAGGGCTTGCAGAGCTTGCGTCATGATGGTGTTCTCAGTGGTGATTTGTGTAAGAGGCGGCGCCGGTGGCAGGTGCCCCGGCGCCAGGGCATTCGATCGGTGAAGCAGGTGAAGCGTGGCGCCGGGTCTGTCAGCCCAGCGACTTGCAGAATTCGACAATCCGGCGCGCACCTTCCAGGCACTCGTCGGGCGTGGCCACCAGCGCCATGCGCACGCGGTTCTTGCCGGGGTTGGCACCGTGCGCGTCGCGCGCCAGGTAGCTGCCCGGCAGCACGGCCACGTTCTGCTCGGCCAGCAGGCGAACGGCGAACTCGGTGTCGCTCAGGCCCGTGCGCGACACATCGGCCCACAGGTAGAACGCCGCGTCGGGCAGCGCCACGTCCAGCACCTGGGCCAGCAGCGGCGTGACCTCGGCAAACTTGCGCACATAGGCGGCGCGGTTGTCGCGCACGTGCGCCTCGTCGCCCCAGGCGGCCACGCTGGCGGCCTGCACGGCCGGGTTCAGCGCGGCACCGTGGTAGGTCCGGTACAGCAGGAATTTCTTCAGGATGGCCGCATCGCCGGCCACGAAGCCCGAGCGCAGGCCCGGCACGTTAGATCGCTTGGACAGGCTCGAGAACATCACCAGGCGCTCGAAGCCTCGACCCAGCTTGTGGGCGGCCTCCAGCGCGCCCAGCGGCGGCGTGGCTTCGTCGAAATAGATCTCGGAATAGCACTCGTCCGACGCAATCACGAACCCGTAGCGGTCCGACAGTTCGAACAGCTGCTTCCAGTCATCCAGCGACAGCACGGCGCCCGTGGGGTTGCCCGGGGAGCATACGTAAAGCAGCTGCACCTTCGGCCAGACATCGGCGTCGATCTGGTCGAACGCGGGGGCGAAATTGCGCGCCGGATCGCTGTTGGCGAAAACCGGGCGGGCGCCGGCCAGCAGGGCCGCGCCTTCATAGATCTGATAGAACGGGTTCGGGCACAGCACCAGCGGATCGGGCCGGCTGGCATCGATCACGGTCTGCGCGAAGGCAAACAGCGCCTCGCGCGATCCGCTGACCGGCAGCACCTCGGTGGCGGCATCGACGTTCGGCAGGTGGTAGCGGCGCTCCAGCCAGCCGGCGATGGTCTGGCGCAGCGCGTCGGTACCGGCCGTGGCAGGGTATGTGGCCAGCCCGGACAGCGACGCGGTCATCGCGTCCTTGATGAACTGCGGCGTCGGATGCTTGGGCTCGCCAATGCCGAAACTGATGGCCGGCTTGTCGGCCGGTTTCACATCGGCCACCAGCACGCGCAGTTTCTCGAAAGGGTAGGTCTGGAGCAGGTCGAGGCGCGGATTCACGGTGGCAGGGCGGCGGGGCGGTTGAAACGCAGCAGTATATCGCGCCGGGCACATGACCGGAAAGCGCGGGCGGGCGCAGGTACCTCGTACAGGCGCCCGTCAATACAGCATCACCCGCGACACCATTGCGACGATGGGCCGACGCACCAGGTCTTCCAGGCGCGCATGCAGGTGCAGGGGGCGCAACAGCATCTTGACCGTCATCTCGATCGGCAGGTGGCGCCGGATCACGGCGCTGCAACGCGAATTCAGGGCGCGCACCTCGCGATCCGGCACGTCTTCGCGGTTCTGCTCGATGCGCAGCACGTTCCGGAGGGCGATTTCGGCGTCCTCGTTCTTGATTTCCAGCAGCCGGCGCGCCAGGGCGGCCAGTACCTTGGCCCGGCCAAGCCGCTCGTCGCTGCTCAAGTCATTGAAATAACGGAAGAAATGCTTGTAGTGACGCACTTCGTCATTGGCGATGCGGCGCGTCAGGTTGCGCAGCACGGGCTCGTCGCTGGCTTGTTCCAGTGCCCGGTAATAGGTGGCAGTGCCGGTTTCCACCACGCAGCGCGCGGCCATTTCCAGTGCCGGCGTCCGCTCGAAATTGTCGACGGAACAGGTCTTGCTGTACTCGTCAAAGAACCGCCGGTACCCGCGTTCCCAGTCGAATTCGGGCCAGACATGCTCGACATAGCGGCGCAGCGCCAGGCCGTGCTGCAGTTCCTCGGATTCCCAGTGCTGCGACAGCCACTCGGCCGCGTCGGGCACGTCGGCGTAGTACTGCGCCAGATTGCCGGCGTAGGTGTCGGACCCGCTCTCGATGAACGAGGCGCCGGTCAGCAGATAGAAGAGCGTGCGATCGTCTCGGACCTTTGCGACGTCGATGGCGTTGTAGTTGATCTCCGCGATGGACCACGGCAGGTCACCCGGCGTCTCGACCGGTGGGGTTGGGGTCATGCTCAGTCCTCCAAAACTGCTGCGCTGCAGGCAATCAAGCTTCAGACTGGCCGCGCGCGCCATGAGGACAGCGGCAGGCATGGCGGAGCGGCGGGCCCGGCGCATGGGGAGTGGGACCCCGGGATCACGCCGGCATCTCCAGAGACTAGCACTAACCCTAAGAAGTTTCCGGGGGCTTTGCCAGCGTGACGTTTTCATGAAACAACGGCAGGGGCTAGAAAGTGCATGCAGCATCGCCCGCAAGTCTCGGAAGTACAACGATTTTTCAAGTCAGGCAACGACCGCTTCGTGGGGGCCGCAACGGTGGCGAAAACGGCCGGTCAATGGATTGGCGATGGTATGATGAGCGCCAATCTATCGGGCACCGGGGGCAGTTTGCGGCGCAGGCGTCACGTCTTGCCGTGTGCTCCGGCGTGGGCCCGGCATTTCCCATTTCGTATCGCCCAAACCACACGACAACCGTGCGACTGTCCTCGATCAAACTGGCGGGCTTCAAGTCCTTCGTCGACCCCACCAATTTTCAAGTGCCGGGCCAACTGGTCGGCATCGTAGGTCCTAACGGCTGCGGTAAATCCAACATCATCGACGCGGTGCGCTGGGTGCTCGGCGAATCACGCGCGTCGGAACTGCGTGGCGAATCCATGCAGGACGTGATCTTCAACGGCTCCACCGCACGCAAGCAGGCGGGCCGGGCCAGCGTGGAACTGGTGTTCGACAACGCCGAGGGGCGTGCCGCCGGGCAGTGGAGCCAGTACGCCGAAGTGGCGGTCAAGCGTGTGCTGACCCGCGACGGCACGTCTTCGTACTACATCAACAACCAGCCGGTGCGCCGCAAGGACATCCAGGACATCTTCCTGGGCACCGGCCTGGGGCCGCGCGCCTACGCCATCATCGGGCAGGGCATGATCTCGCGCATCATCGAGGCCAAGCCCGACGACATGCGGATCTTCCTGGAAGAAGCCGCCGGCGTGTCCAAGTACAAGGAGCGCCGCCGCGAGACCGAAAACCGGCTGGGCGACACGCGCGAGAACCTGACCCGCGTGGAAGACATCCTGCGCGAACTGGGCAACAACCTCGACAAGCTGGAAGGCCAGGCCGAGGTGGCACAACGCTTCCGGCAACTGCAGTCCGAAGGCGAGGAAAAGCAGCACCTGCTGTGGCTGTTGCGCAAGCGCGAAGCCCAGGCAGAGCAGGAACGCCATGCCCGCGCCATCGAGCAGGCGCAGATCGACCTGGAAGCCCAGACCGCGCAATTGCGCCATGTCGAGGCCGAACTCGAAACCATGCGCGCGGCGCACTATGCCGCATCCGATGGCATGCACGCCGCGCAGGGCGCCCTGTACGAGGCCAACGCGGAAGTCAGCAAGCTCGAAGCCGAAATCCGC
This sequence comes from Cupriavidus sp. 86D6, assembly GCF_057815095.1. Classification (NCBI taxonomy): domain Bacteria; kingdom Pseudomonadati; phylum Pseudomonadota; class Betaproteobacteria; order Burkholderiales; family Burkholderiaceae; genus Cupriavidus; species Cupriavidus sp. 86D6. The sequence goes on from NZ_JBYPSB010000012.1 coordinate 37,739, forward strand.
TATGTGGTGGAGTCGCGCAACCGGCTGCAGGCGCAGATTGCCGCGCTGACCGCCCAGCGCGAGCAGTGGCAGGGCAAGGCCGACCAGGCCAATGACGACATTGCGCAGGCCGAGGAAGACCTGGCGCTGGCCGAGGCCCGCACGGTCGAGGCCCAGGACGCCGTGGCCCAGAAGAGCGAAGAGCTGCCCACCCTGGAAGCCCAGTGGCGCGACGCCCAGCAGAAGCTCAACGACCAGCGCAGCGCCATCATGCAGGCCGAGCAGGCACTGAAGCTCGAAGCCGCGCACCAGCGCAACGCCAACCAGATGCTGCAGCAGCTGGAGCAGCGCAAGGAACGCCTGAAGGCCGAGGAGCAAGGGCTCGACCGTCCCGACGAAGTGCGGCTTGAAGAGCTGCGCATGGACCTGGCCGAGCAGGAAGCCACGCTTGACGAAGCCCAGGCGTCGCTGATGGATGCCGAGGAAGCGGTGCCGCGCCTGGACGCCGAGCGCCGCGCGGCGCAGGAGCGCGTGCAGCGCGAGACGGCCGCGATTGCATCGCTGGACGCCCGCCTGGCCGCGCTGCGCCAGCTGCAGGAAAGCGTGCAGACCGATGGCAAGGTCCAGCCCTGGCTGGAGCGCCATGGCCTGGCCGAACTGCCACGCCTGTGGAAGAAGGTCCATATCGAGCCGGGCTGGGAAAACGCGCTCGAATCGGTGCTGCGCGAAAAGCTCGCGGCACTGGAAGTGTCGAACCTGGACTGGGTCAAGGGTTTCCTGTCCGACGCCCCGCCGTCCAAGCTTGCGTTCTACACGCCGCCGCCCGCCGCGCGTCCGGTGGAAGCCCCGGCCGGGCTGCGTCCACTGATGTCGCTGGTGCAGATCACCGAGCCGGGCATCCGCGCGGTGATGCAGGACTGGCTGGCCGACATCTATACGGCCACCGACATGTCGCAGGCCCTGGCGGCACGCGGCACGCTGCCCGAAGGCGCCCAGTTCGTGGTGGCCGAAGGCCATCTGGTGGGCCGCAACGCGATCCAGATCTACGCGGCCGATTCCGAGCAGGCCGGCATGCTGGCCCGCGAGCAGGAGATCGAGAACCTGCAGAAGCAGTCGCGCGCGCAGATGCTGCTGTCCGACGAGGCCAGGTCCAATGCCGTGCGCGCCGAGACCGCGTACACGCATGCCAGCACGACGCTGATCGAGGCGCGTGCGCGCGCCGAGCAGGCCACGCGCCGCGTGCATGCGTTGCAGATGGACGTGCTGAAGCTGTCGCAGGCCATGGAGCGGTTTTCGGCGCGTAGCAACCAGATCCGCGAGGAACTTGGTGAAATCGACGCGCAGATCGACGAGCAGCGCGCCATCCGTGCCGAATCCGAAGCCAGCTTCGAGCAGCACGATACAAGCCTGGCCGAACTGCAGGCGGCGCACGAAGACCAGCAGATGGCCTTCGATGCCCTGGATACCCAGCTGACCCACGCGCGGCAACAGTTGCGCGACCTGGAGCGCGGCGCGCAGGAAGCGGTGTTTGCGGAGCGCAATCTGGCCGGCCGGATCGACGAACTGCGCCGCAATATCCAGATGGCCGCCGACCAGCGCGAGCGCGTGGCGGAATCGCTGGAAAACGCCCGCGCCGAGCTTGAAACGATCAACGAGCAGACTGCCAATACCGGCCTGCAGGAAGCGCTGGAAGTGCGCGCCGAGAAGGAGCAGAAGCTGTCCGCCGCGCGCATCGAGCTCGATGCCCTGTCGGCACAGCTGCGCCAGTTCGACGAACAGCGCCTGGCGGCCGAACGCAGCCTGCAGCCGCTGCGCGACCGCATCACCGAATGCCAGCTCAAGGAACAGGCCGCCCGCCTGAACCAGGAGCAGTTCACCGAGCAGCTGGCCACGGCCGAGGTGGACGAAGTGGCGCTTGCCGAAAAGCTGACCGGCGACCTCAAGCCGTCGTACCTGCAGGGCGAGGTGACGCGCCTGAACAATGCCATCAACGCACTGGGCCCGGTCAACATGGCCGCGCTGGACGAGCTGGCCGCCGCCCGCGAACGCAAGACGTTCCTCGATGCGCAGTCGGCCGACCTGACCGACGCCATCAACACGCTCGAAGACGCGATCAACAAGATCGACCAGGAAACGCGGGCGCTGCTGCAGGGCACGTTCGACCAGGTCAACCATCACTTCGGCGAGCTGTTCCCGGCGCTGTTTGGGGGTGGCCAGGCCAGGCTGATCATGACGGGCGAGGAAATCCTGGATGCCGGCGTGCAGGTGATGGCGCAGCCGCCGGGCAAGAAGAACTCGACGATTCACCTGCTGTCCGGTGGCGAAAAGGCCCTGACGGCGATTGCGCTGGTGTTCGCGATGTTCCAGCTGAACCCGGCCCCGTTCTGCTTGCTGGACGAGGTGGACGCGCCGCTGGACGACGCCAACACCGAGCGTTACGCCAACATGGTGGCGCGTATGTCCGACAAGACACAGTTCGTATTTATTTCCCACAACAAGATTGCGATGGAGATGGCCCACCAACTGATTGGCGTGACGATGCAGGAGCAGGGTGTCTCGCGGATCGTGGCAGTGGACATGGATGCAGCCGTATCGATGGCGGAGGCCGCTTAAGATGGAACTGCAGAACGCACTGATCATCGCGGGTGTTGTATTGCTGCTGTTGCTGGTGGCCTATAACCGCTGGCAGATCCACAAGGCGCGCCGCGTGCGGCCGCTGATGCCCGAGGACGACCTGCCACCGATGCGCGAGCCGGTGGTGGGCAAGACCACGCAGCCCGAAACGCAGGCCAAGCTCAAGGAAGCGCCGCCCGAGCACGTGAGCCGGCGCGAGCCGACGCTGGGCGAGGCCGGCAAGGGCCTGAAGCGTGACGCGCCGGCCGACGTTGCCATGGCCACCGCCGCCGCCCATGCCGCCGCCAGTTCGGCAGATGCCGACGACATCGTGGCCGACGAGGTGGCCGTGGCAGCTGCCCCGGCTGCCGGGCATGCCGATGCTGACGCCGAAACCCACGCCGAAGCGCACGCGGAAGCCCATGCCGGGACCCATGCCGACGCACTGGCGGACGCCGGGCGCGAAGCCGGCGGCCAGGTCGCCGATGAACCCGTCGCAAAGGCGGCCCCGGCGGCCCCCGCCACCGTATCCGTCCCGGACGGCCAGCCCGCCGCCGCCGTCATCGATCCGCTGATCGACTGCATCGTGCCGATGCACCTGGAGCGCAAGGCGTCCGGTGATCGCATCCTGCCGCTGACGGGCCGTCTGCGCCGCGCTGGCACGAAGCAGGTGCATATCGAAGGGCTGCGCGTCGAAGCCAATGCCTGGGAGCCGGTCACCGCCGGTCACCAGTACGAAGACCTGCAGGTGGCCGTGCAGCTGGCCAACCGCAGCGGCCCGCTCAATGCGCTGGAATTCTCCGAATTCGTCAACGCGGTGGAAGCACTGGCCGAGGCGCTGGATGCATCGGCCGACCTGCCCGACATGACCGAGACCGTGGCCAACGCACGCGAACTGGACGGCTTTGCGGCCGGTGCCGACGTGCAGCTGGGCGTCAACGTGATTTCGGACGGCGCGCCTTGGTCGGCGGCCTATGTGCAGACCGTGGCCACGCAGGACGGCCTGGTGCTGTCGCGCGACGGCACGCGGTTCATCCGCTACGAACCGGGCGCCGATGGCGTGCAGAAGCCGCTGTTCACGCTGCAGTTCGGCGACACGAACTTCCTGCGCGACGACCTGACGCTGAACGCGGGCCGCCAGATCACGCTGCTGCTCGACGTGCCGCAGGCCGCGCAGACGATCAAGCCGTTCAAGACGGTTTGCGAGTACGGCTACAGCCTGGCGCAGCGGATGGGCGCCCAGCTGGTGGACGACAATATGCGTCCGCTGACAGAAGCGTCGTTCGTGGCGATCTTCAACCAGCTCGAAAAGCTCTACGAAAAGCTCGAAGCGCGCGGCATGCCGGCCGGATCGCCGGTGGCCCAGCGCCTGTTCAGCGTATAACGACGGAGCCCCCATGACCGCCAAGCATCCAGGCGCGCGGGCTCCGGCCCCCGCGCCCGCCGCCCCGTTGCCGGCCCATGCGTCCCCCGCCGAGCGCGTGCAGTGGCTGCGCGCCGAACTGGAGCGCCACAGCTACCAGTATTACGTGCTCGATGCGCCGACCATTCCCGATGCGGAATATGACGCGCTGTTCAGCGAGCTGCAGGCGCTGGAAACCGAGCATCCCGACCTGCTGACCGATGACTCGCCGACGCAACGCGTGGGCGGGGCGCCGCTGGCCGCGTTCGACACGGTGCGCCACCGCGTGCCCATGCTGTCTCTGAACAACGGCTTCGAGGACGAGGACGTGGTCAGTTTCGACCGCCGCTGCGCACAGGGGCTGGGCAAGGCCGCCGTGGCGGCGCCGGCCGATGACCTGTTCGGTGCCGCCGAAGCGGCCGAAAGCGCCGTCGAATACGCGTGCGAACTGAAGTTCGACGGCCTGGCCATGTCGCTGCGCTACGAGGACGGCAAACTCGTGCAGGCCGCCACGCGCGGCGATGGCGAGACCGGCGAGGATGTGACCGCCAATGTGCGCACCATCAAGGCCATTCCGCTGAAGCTGCGCGGCAAGGCCCCGGCCGTGCTCGAAGTGCGCGGCGAGGTGTTCATGTACCGCGCCGATTTCGACCGTCTCAACGCGCGCCAGGCCGAGGCCGGCGAAAAGACGTTCGTCAATCCGCGCAATGCGGCGGCAGGCAGCCTGCGCCAGCTGGACCCGCGGATCACGGCCAGGCGGCCGCTGTCTTTCTTCGCCTACGGCCTGGGCGAGCTGCAGGGCGCCGACCGTCCGGCCACGCACAGCGTGATGATGGACGGCTTCGCCGCGCTGGGTTTGCCGGTCTGCGACGAACGCCGCGTGGTCAAGGGCGCGCAGGGGCTGCTGTCGTTCTATCGCGATATCGGCGCGCGCCGCGACCAGTTGCCGTACGACATCGACGGCGTGGTCTACAAGGTCAATGCCATCGCCGAGCAGGAACAGCTGGGCTTTGTCTCGCGCGCCCCGCGCTTTGCACTGGCGCACAAGTTTCCGGCGCAGGAGATGACCACCACGGTCGAGGACATCGAGGTGCAGGTGGGCCGGACCGGCGCCATCACCCCCGTGGCGCGGCTGGCGCCAGTGTTCGTCGGCGGGGTGACCGTCACCAATGCCACGCTGCATAACGAGGACGAGATCCGCCGCAAGGATGTGCATATTGGCGATACGGTGATTGTTCGCCGTGCCGGCGACGTGATTCCCGAGGTGGTGGCCGTGGTGCTGGAGCGCCGGCCTGCCGACGCCCGCGCCTTCGTGATGCCCACCGCGTGCCCGGTATGCGGGTCGCATGTGGAAAAGCTCGAGGGCGAGGCCATCGCCCGTTGCACGGGCGGCCTGATCTGCGCGGCGCAGCGCAAGCAGGCGCTGATCCACTTTGCCCAACGGCGCGCGATGGATGTGGATGGCCTGGGCGACAAGATCGTCGAACAGCTGGTGGATATGGGCATCGTCCGCACGCCGGCCGATCTCTACAAGCTCGGCGTGGCCAAGCTGGCCGCGCTGGACCGCATGGCCGACAAGTCCGCCACGAACCTGGTGGCGGCCATCGACAAGTCGCGCGAGACCACGCTGAACCGGTTTATCTTTGCGCTGGGCATCCGCCACGTGGGCGAGGCCACGGCCAAGGACCTGGCCAAGCACTTCGGCAAGCTCGACAACCTGCTGGCCGCCGACGAGGCCGCGCTGCTGGAAGTCAACGATGTGGGGCCGGTGGTGGCGCAATCGATTGCCAATTTCTTCGCCGAGCCGCACAACGTCGAGGTGATCGAGCAGTTGCGTGCCGCAGGCGTACACTGGGTCGAATCGGAACCCACGGCACGGGCGCCGCTGCCGCTGGCCGGCAAGACCATCGTGCTGACCGGCACGCTGCCGACGCTGTCGCGCGAGGACGCCAAGGAAAAGCTCGAAGCCGCCGGCGCCAAGGTGGCGGGCTCGGTATCGAAGAAAACCGATTACGTCGTGGCTGGCGCCGAAGCCGGCAGCAAGCTGGAAAAGGCGCAGGCGCTGGGTGTGCCGGTGCTGGACGAGGACGGCATGCTCAAGCTGCTGGCCGACGCCGGGGCCGAGGCCCCCGACAACGGAGAACCGCAATGATCCGCGAGATTCTGAAGATGGGCGATGCGCGGCTGCTGCAGAAGGCGCGGCCGGTGATCGAGTTCAACACGCCGGAACTGCGGCTGCTGGTCGACGACATGTTCGACACGATGGAGCATGCCAACGGCGCCGGCCTGGCTGCGCCGCAGATCGGCGTGGACCTCCAGGTGGTGATCTTCGGCTTCGATCGCAACCCGCGCTATCCCGATGCGCCGACGGTGCCCAAGACCGTGCTGATCAATCCGGTGCTGGAGCCGCTGTCCGACGACATGGAAGACGGCTGGGAGGGTTGCCTGTCGGTGCCCGGCCTGCGCGGCGTGGTGCCGCGCCACACCCGCCTGAAATACTCGGGCTTCGACATGCTCGGCAACCCGATCGAGCGCGTGGCGGATGGCTTTCACGCGCGCGTGGTGCAGCACGAGTGCGATCACCTGATCGGCGTGCTGTATCCGATGCGGGTCAAGGATTTCACGCGCTTCGGCTTCACGGAAGTCCTGTTCCCCGAACTGCCGCCCAACTACGACGACTGAGCGGGGCGGCGGGCGGGGCCGTCATGCGGCACCAGTGGCCAGCACCGGCTGGCCGTGGCGGGCGTGATAGATCGCGGCCGCCGCCACCAGCATCGTCATCAGGATCAGCTCGGCCGCCAGGCTCGTGAGCGTGGCATCGAGGTAGCTGCCGCCGTGGTGGATGCGCTGGGCGAACACCGTGCCCAGCAGCGCCGAACCGAGGCCCAGCGACGCCTGCTGTACCGTGGCCAGCGCCGCGCTGCCTGCGCCGGCGTGATCGGGCGGAATATCGGCCAGCCCGATGCGATAGAAGCAGCCCACCACCAGCGCGTTGCCAATGCCGATCAGCATGGTTGGCGCGGCCAGCGTGAGCAGGTCGGGATGCGGCCAGACATGGCGCAGCGTCCAGGCCAGCGCCGCCATGCCTGCCATCTGGATCAGGCAGCCGATCAGCAGCACGCGCGTACGGCCCCACAGCCCCACCACACGCGGACTCAGCAGCGAGGCCACCGAGAACGCCACGCCCAGCGGAATGAACGCGTTGCCGGCCATCGTCGGCGTCATGCCGCCACCGCCCTGCAGGGCCAGCGCCAGCACGAACATGAAGCCGCTCCAGCACGCGTAGAACAGGATGGCCACCACAAAGCCGAAGCGCACGCTCGGCAGCCGTAACAGCGACGGCGGCAGCAGCGGATGCACGCCGCGCCGTTCCTGGCGCTTTTCAACCTGCCACAGCCACAGCGTCAGCGGGCCCGCCGCCGCCAGCGTGGCCAGCACGGGCCAGGACCAGTGGAACATCGGCCCCATCGCCACGGGCAGCAGCACGGCCAGGATCACCATCGCCAGCAGCGCCGTGCCGGGGACATCCACACCGGCCGGATTGTCCCGCCGCGTTTCCGGGATCACGCGCGGCGACAGCCACAGGATGGCCGCGCAAACGGGCAGGTTGATCAGGAACGCATTGCGCCAGCCCAGGCCGCCGATATCGGCATCCACCAGGAAGCCGCCCAGCACCTGCCCGATGATGAAGGCCACACCGCCCACCGACGCGAACAGCGCCAGCGCGCGGGAGTGCGCGTGCCCGCGCAGGCCCACGTGGATGGTGGCCAGGATCTGCGGCACCAGCAGCGCGGCGGCCGCGCCCTGCAGCAACCGGGCGCCCAGCAGCACCAGCATCGACCCGGCCACGCCGCACAGCAACGAGGCAATGCCGAACAGCAGCACGCCGGCGTTGAATACGCGGCGGCGCCCGAAGTTGTCGCCCAGCCGGCCGCCCATGGCCAGGCAAACGGCGAATGCCACGCCGTAGACGGCCACCATCAGTTCCAGTTCGGCCGGCGAGGCGCCCAGCGAATGTTCAATGGGGTGCAGCGCCACGTTGACGATGGAAAAGTCGATCTGCGGCAGCAACTGACCGGCCAGCAGCACGTACAGGCCGGTACGGCCCAGTGACGGTGTGGAATCCGGTGCGGAAGTATGGATGGAAGGTGCGGGGGCTTTCATGGCATGCGGACCTCGACAAGGCGTGAGGCTGGGAGTATGGTCATGCATCCAGACTGGTACAAGAGTCCAGTTAGACTGGTATAAACAGTGTCAGGCTACGCAGGAGTGATCGATCATGAACGCCCGTCAGGAACCGAGTGCGCTGTGGAACCCGGGAACCGGCCTGCCCACGGACAACGACGCGCCTGAGTTCGCAGCCCATGCCGGCACCGGCAGGGAGGCCGAATTAGGCGCCTTCCTGCGCGCCCGCCGCGAAAATCTCGATCCGGCACGGATCGGCCTGTCGCGTGCCGGCCGACGCCGCACGCCGGGCCTGCGGCGCGAGGAAGTGGCCGCGATGGCCGATATCGGCATCACCTGGTACACCAAGCTGGAGCAGGGCAGGCCGATCCGCGTGTCGCCGAAGGTGCTCAATGCGGTGGCCGCCGCGCTGCAATGCTCGCCGACCGAGACCGAGCACCTGTTCACGCTTGCCGGCCTGCAGCGGCCCGCCGCCCTGGCCGGCACGTCGGTTTGCGAAACGGTGTCGGTGACCACGCAGCGCATGCTTGACCAGCTCGACCCGATCCCGGCGCTGGTGCAGAACGCCCGCTTCGACATCGTGGCGCACAACGACGCCTATTGCCGGCTGCTGGGGATGAATGTCCCGAGCCTGCCGCCGGAAGACCGCAACTGCATCTATCTGGCACTGACGCACCCGGGCTGGCGCAAGGCCGTGCCCGACTGGGAAAGCATGGTCTGCAACATGGTGGCGATGTATCGGGCGGCGATGGCCGAGCATGTCGACGATCCGCTGTGGGAAGCGCAGCTGGCGCGCTATATGGCGGTGTCCGAGACCTTCCAGCAGCTCTGGCAGAGATACCAGGTGCGCGGCATCCAGAACCACGTCAAGCGTTTCACCCATCCGGAAACCGGGGATTTCCAGCTGACGCAGACCAATTTCTGGACCGCGCCGCGCAATGGCGCGCGGCTGCTGGTCTATGTGCCGGCCGACGAGCAGGCCGAGGCCGCGCTAAGGAAGCTGCCGGCGGTGCATGGGTGAGGGGTGTAGCCCCCACCCGCTTGCGGGATAGGGGCCGGCGAATCAAGGCTGCCCGAGCCGCCTCAGAACTTCTCGAACTGCCCCAGGAAGCGCCACTGGCCCGGCGGCAGGTCGCCCAGCGCGATACGGCCCATGCGCACGCGCTTGAGGCCCACCACCTTCAGTCCCACCTGTTCGCACATCCGGCGGATCTGGCGCTTGCGGCCTTCGCGCAGCACGAAGCGCAACTGCTCTTCGTTCTGCCAGCTTACCTTGGCGGGCTTCAGCGCCACGCCGTCCAGCGACAGGCCAAAGCGCAGGCGCTCAAGCTGGTCTTCGGGGAAGACGGCGCTGATGTTGCGGTCGACCAGACCCTGTGGCGATTCCCACTCCACGCGCACCAGGTATTCCTTTTCGACGGTGGAATCGTCGCCAATCAGCGCCCGCGCCACGCGGCCGTCCTGCGTGAGCACCAGCAGGCCGGTGGAGTCGATATCGAGCCGGCCCGCCGGGGCCAGGTTCTTGCGCTGCCACGGCGCGAAACGCTTGCGCGTGGGGTCTTGCTCCCACTGGTTCTCGGCCGTGAACAGTACGGCGGCCGGCTCGTAGCCATCTTCGGCCTGGCCGGAGACATAGCCGACCGGCTTGTTCAGCAGCACCGTCACGCGCTCGCCTTGCTCAGAGCGCGCTTCCTGCCGGATTTCGATTTCGGCGTCCGGGCGGATGCGGGAGCCGAGTTCGGTCACGGGCTCGCCATCGACCAGCACCCAGCCCAGCGGAATCCATTCGTCGGCTTCACGGCGCGAGCACAGGCCCAGTTCGGACATGCGCTTGGACAGACGGACCAGGCCGTCTTCACGCGGCTCGGCCGGGGCCTGCGGGGCCGGGCGTTCCGAGCGTTCGAACCGTTCGCCGCGGTCGCCGCGCACCGGGCGGGCGCGGTCCGACGTGTCGCTGAAACGGCGTGCCGGTGCATCGCCACGGCGCGGCGCACCATCATCGCGGCGCGGACGGTCCGTCCGCGCATCGTCGCCAAAGCGGCGCGGGCGCTGGCCACCTTCGCCTTCGAAGCGACGCGGACGATCCGTGCCCTGTCCTTCGAAGCGACGCGGGCGATCCGAGCCCTGGCCTTCGAAGCGACGCGGACGATCCGAGCCCTGGCCTTCGAAGCGGCGCGGACGATCGGACCCTTCGCCTTCGAAGCGACGCGGGCGATCCGAGCCCTGGCCTTCGAAGCGACGCGGACGATCCGAGCCCTGGCCTTCGAAGCGGCGCGGACGATCGGACCCTTCGCCTTCGAAGCGACGCGGGCGATCCGAGCCCTGGCCTTCGAAGCGACGCGGACGATCCGAGCCCTGGCCTTCGAAGCGACGCGGACGGTCCGAGCCTTCGCCTTCAAAACGGCGCGGGCGGTCGGAGCCCTGGCCTTCGAAGCGACGCGGGCGATCCGAGCCCTGGCCTTCGAAGCGACGGGGACGGTCCGAGCCTTCGCCTTCAAAACGGCGCGGACGATCGGAGCCTTGGCCTTCGAAGCGACGCGGGCGATCCGAGCCCTGACCTTCGAAGCGACGGGGACGGTCCGAGCCTTCGCCTTCAAAACGGCGCGGGCGGTCGGAGCCCTGGCCTTCGAAACGACGCGGGCGGTCGGAGCCCTGGCCTTCGAAACGACGCGGGCGGTCGGAGCCTTCGCCTTCGAAGCGACGCGGGCGATCCGAGCCCTGGCCTTCAAAGCGGCGCGGACGATCCGACCCATGGCCTTCGAAGCGACGGGGGCGGTCCGAGCCTTCGCCTTCAAACCGACGCGGGCGGTCGGAGCCTTGCCCCTCGAAGCGGCGCGGACGCTCGGTACGCTCGCCCTCGAACCGGCGCGGTGCACCTTCGGCCGGCGCCGGCTTGCGCTTGTCTTTCTCGGCCGCGCGATCCTTGGCCTGCTTGATGCCGGTCACGACATCCTGCACGCGCTTGCGGTTCAGGTCCGACACACGCACCGGGCGGTTCGCCTTGCGCGGTGCGCCCGTCGTGGAGGTCTTGATGCCCAGCGTCTTGCGGCCGGGGTTGTTGCTATCTGTCATATCTTTCCAAGCGCCCGCGCGCCGGCCATCGGGGAGTCAGATGGCCAGTGCGTCGAGCAAATCCTGTTCCACTTGAATCTGCAATCGGTTGTCGGCGGCCAGCGGCGAGCCGTCGACCAGGAACACGTCTTCCACGCGTTCGCCGAGCGTGTTGATGCGCGCCGAATGCACGGACACGCGATATTTGGCCAGTACGCGGGCCAGCGCGTAGAGCAGGCCGGTGCGGTCGTTGGCCGACACCGACAGCAGGTAATACTGGCCCCGTTCGTCGGGACGCAAGTCCACGCGCGGCTTGATCGGGAAGCTGCGCGACTGGCGCGACAGCCGGCCCTGCGTCGGCTCGGGCAGCGGGCACTCCAGCCGCACGCGCTCGGCCAGTTCATGCTCCACCAGCGCCAGAATGTCGCGGTAGCCGCCGTCCAGGCCGGGGTCCGTGATCTGGAAGGTGTCCAGCGCGTAGCCGTCGCGCGTGGTCTCGATCTTGGCGTCCTGGATCGAGAACGCCTTGCGCTCGAAATAGCCGCAGATGCGCGCAAACAGATCGGGCTGGTCCTTCACGTAGACCACCACCTGCAGCCCTTCGCCCGCGGGCGACACGCGGGCCTTGACCACCGGATCGACGCTGTTCACCTTGTTGAACAGGTGCCGCGTCACCCAGGCGATGTCGCGCGCATCGTGCCGCATGAAGAACGACATGTCCAGCCGGCTCCACAGCGGCTTGGCCAGTTCGGGATCGAACGCCTTCAGGCGCAACTGCGCGATGGTGTCGTCGCGCTTCTGCGCCCAGAGGGAATGCTGGTCGATCTTGGCGCCGCCCAGTACGCGCAGCGTGATGCGGTACAGGTCTTCCAGCAGCTTGCCCTTCCAGGCATTCCACACCTTCGGGCTGGTGCCGCGGATATCGGCAACGGTCAGCAGGTAGAGCGCCGTCAGGTAACGCTCGCTGCCCACCACCTGGGCGAACCCCTTCACCACGTCGGGGTCGGTCAGGTCCTGCTTCTGGGCCACATGGCTCATGGTCAGGTGGTTTTCCACCAGCCAGGCGATCAGGTCGGTGTCCTCGCGCGCAATGCCGTGCTGCTTGCAGAAGCGGCGCGCGTCGACGGTGCCGAGCTTCGAGTGGTCGCCACCGCGCCCCTTGGCGATATCGTGGAACAGCGCCGCCACCCACAGCACCCACGGCCGCTCGAAGCCGGCCATCAGCTGGCTGCAGAACGGGAATTCGTGCGTGTGCTCGACAATCGCGAAGCGGCGCATGTTGCGCACCACCATCAGGATGTGCTGGTCCACGGTGTACACGTGGAACAGGTCGTGCTGCATCTGGCCGACGATACGGCGGAAGTTGATCAGGTAGCGGCCCAGCACGCTGGTCTGGTTCATCAGCCGCAGCGCGTGCGTGATGCCCTGCGGTTCCTGCACGATGGCCAGAAACAGCTTGCGGTTGACGGGGTCGTTGCGCCAGCTGGCATCCATCACCGTGCGCGCGTTGTACAGCCCGCGCAGCGTGCGCGGCGACAGGCCCTTCACGCCCGGCGTGCGCTCGTACAGCAGGAACGTTTCCAGGATGGCGTGCGGGTTCTGCTCGTACAGGTCGTCGCTGGTGATCTCCAGCATGCCCTGGCGCTCCACGAAACGGTCGTTGATCACGCGCGTGACCTTGGACTCGCTCGGGAACAGCATCGCCTCGATGTTCAGCAGCAGCACGCTGTTGAGCTGCGTGACCGCCTTGGCGGCCCAGTAGTAGCGCCGCATCAGCTGTTCGCTGGCGCGCTTGTGGGCCGTCTGGCGATAGCCGAAGGACTCGGCCAGCGCGGTCTGCAGGTCGAAGACCAGCACGTCCTGCCGGCGGCCCGCCAGCAGGTGCAGGCGCGCACGGATGGTGCGCAGCAGACGTTCGTTGCGGGCCAGTTCCTGTGATTCGCGCTCGGTCAGCAGGCCGCGTTCGAACAGTTCCTTCCAGCTGTCGCCCAGGTTCGCCGCCTTGGTCATCCACAGGATGACCTGCAGGTCGCGCAAACCGCCGGGGCTTTCCTTGCAGTTCGGCTCCAGCGCGTAGGGCGTGTCCTGGTACTTGGCATGGCGCTGGCGCAATTCCAGCAGCTTGGCCTGGAAGAAGTCGGCCGCGTCCATGTCGGCCTGGTAGCGTGCCAGCAGCGACGCGAGCAGCGTCTTGCTGCCGGTCAGCAGGCGCGCCTCAAGCAGCGACGTGCGGATGGTGATGTCGGCGGCCGATTCGCGGATGCAGTCGTCCACGGTACGCACCGACGAGCCGATTTCCAGCCCCAGGTCCCAGCACAGGCCGATGAAGCGTTCCAGTTTGGCGGCCGTCTCGCTGTCGGGCTCGGCCGGCAGCAGCAACAGCACATCGACATCGGAATACGGGAACAACTCGCCACGGCCATACCCGCCCACGGCCACCAGCGCGGCGGAGGCCGGCAGTTCCAGGGCGGTCCAGGCCTCGATCAGCGCGGCATCGACGGCGCGACGCAGCTTCGTCACCAGAGGCGTGACCAGATTGTTGGCGTCGAACTCGGCAAACAGCGCCTGCTTGTCGGCCTTGAGCCTGTCGCGAATGCGCTGGCAGAGCAGCAGTTCCGGCGTGGTGTCCATGGGCGGCGGTTCGAGGGTGGGCGTGGGCACGGCTGGAAGAAGAAAGGGCGCCTTGGTGGGCGCCCTGGCGTTCGGTGCGGGATCAGGCCGCCACGGTGTCGGTGATGAACGCGGGCGGTACGGGCGAACCTTCCGACAGCGTCAGCACTTCGTAGCCGGTGTCCGTCACCAGCACCGTGTGCTCCCACTGGGCCGACAGGCTGCGGTCGCGCGTCTTGACCGTCCAGTGATCGGGCATCGTGCGGATATCGCGCTTGCCGGCGTTGATCATCGGCTCGACCGTGAAAATCATGCCCGACTTGATTTCCATGCCGGTGTTCGGGCGGCCGTAATGCAGGATCTGCGGGTCCGAGTGGAACACCTTGCCGATGCCGTGGCCGCAGTATTCGCGCACCACGGTGTAGCCGGCGGCTTCGGCGTGGGTCTGGATGGCGTGGCCGATATCGCCCAGACGTGCGCCATTGCGCACTTGCTGGATGCCCTTCCACATGCACTCGTAGGTGATTTGCGCGAGGCGCTTGGCCAGGATCGATGCCTCGCCCACCACGAACATGCGGCTGGTATCGCCGTAGTAGCCTTCCTTGGTGATGACGGTGATGTCAAGGTTGACCACGTCGCCGGCCTTGAGCACGCGGTCGCCCGGGATGCCATGGCAGATCACGTCGTTGACCGACGTGCAGATGGCGCCGGGGAAGGGCGGGTAGCCCGGCGGCGCGTAGTTCAGCGGGGCGGGCACGGTGCCTTGTACATCACGCATGTAGGCGTGGCACAGGCGGTCGAGTTCGCCGGTGGTGACGCCAACCTTGACGAAAGGGGTGATGTAGTCGAGGACCTCGGAGGCAAGGCGGCAAGCCACGCGCATTTGGGCGATGTCTTCGGCGGTATTGATATGGATGCTCATGCTGCTTCGCCTGAAATGTGATGGCCCAGCCGCAGCTGCGCCTTTACTGTTCGCAAAGCGGGATTATCTCACCTTCGTGACGAGAAAGCAGGGAAATACGGTAGCAGGCCGGGCCGGCGCCGCCGGGCGGTTCGTTCGCATGCCTTTGCGAAGGGGCTTGAGGGAAGGGCTGCTTTGTTGCTACAATCGCGGGCTGACTTGCTGATGGGCCGGAAACGGGCCGCTGCGGGTCGGGAATGATCGCTGTTTTTTGTAAATCGCTGGTCCGCTCATCCGGGGTGTTCCTTTTCAGGAATGTCGGGGCGGACTTCAGAACCTAACCCTTTTGGAGTTATTCACATGTCCGTGACCATGCGCGAAATGCTGGAAGCCGGTTGCCACTTTGGCCACCAGACCCGCTTCTGGAACCCGAAGATGGCCCCCTTCATCTTCGGTCATCGCAACAAGATCCACATTATCAACCTCGAAAAGACCCTGCCGATGTTCCAGGACGCGCTGAAGTACGTGCGTCAGCTGGCAGCAAACCGCGGCACCGTGCTTTTCGTGGGTACCAAGCGTCAATCGCGCGAGATCCTGGCTGAGGAAGCCGGCCGCGCTGGCATGCCGTACGTCGACGCCCGCTGGCTCGGCGGCATGATGACGAACTTCAAGACCGTCAAGATCTCGATCAAGCGCCTGAAGGACATGGAAGCCGCCAAGGAAGCCGGCGCGCTGGAAACCATGAGCAAGAAGGAAGCGCTGATGTTCGAGCGCGAGATGGAAAAGCTGGAAAAGTCCATCGGCGGCATCAAGGACATGGGCGGCGTTCCTGACGCCATCTTCGTGGTGGACGTCGGCTACCACAAGATTGCCGTGACCGAAGCCAACAAGCTGGGCATCCCCGTGATCGGCGTGGTCGACACGAACCACTCGCCGGAAGGCATCGACTACGTGATCCCGGGCAACGACGACTCGAGCAAGGCCGTTGCCCTGTACGTGCGCGGCGTGGCCGACGCCATCCTGGAAGGCCGTGCGAACGCGGTGCAGGAAGTGGTGGAAGCCGTGCGTGGCGACGACGAATTCGTCGAAGTCCAGGAAGGCTGATTGCCCGCTGGCGCCTGAGGCCGGGACACACCGGCCGCCGGCGCCCGCCTGACGGCAACCAAGAAAAGGGGGCACATCTGGCGCCCCCTTTTTGCAAACAGATTCAGTTGTCATCCGCCGTGGATATGATTCGCCGCGGATGAAGCCAACCAATCAAGGAGTGACAAATGGCGGCAATTACCGCAAGCATGGTTGCAGAACTGCGCGCGAAGACCGACGCGCCGATGATGGAATGCAAGAAGGCCCTGACCGAGGCCGACGGCGACCTGGACAAGGCTGAAGAACTGCTGCGCGTCAAGCTGGGCAACAAGGCCAGCAAGGCCGCTTCGCGCGTGACCGCCGAAGGCATCGTGGCCACGTACATCGACGGCACCACGGGCTCGCTGGTCGAACTGAACTGCGAAACCGACTTCGTGTCGAAGAACGACGACTTCCTGGGCTTTGCCGCCAAGGTTGCCGAACTGATCGCCAAGCAGGCTCCGGCCGACGTGGCAGCCCTGTCGGCCCTGGAAATGGACGGTTCGACGGTTGACGCCGTGCGCTCGGCCCTGATCGGCAAGATCGGCGAGAACATGACGATCCGCCGCTTCGTGCGCTACGCCAACGGTGGCAAGCTGGCTTCGTACCTGCACGGCACCCGCATCGGCGTGATGGTCGAGTTCGACGGCGACGAAACCGCCGCCAAGGACGTTGCCATGCACGTGGCCGCCATGAAGCCGGTGTCGCTGTCGTCGGAACAGGTGCCGGCCGAGCTGATCGCCAAGGAGCGCAGCATTGCCGAGCAGAAGGCTGCCGAATCGGGCAAGCCGGCCGAAATCGCCGCCAAGATGGTGGAAGGTTCGGTCCAGAAGTACCTGAAGGAAGTGTCGCTGCTGAATCAGCCGTTCGTGAAGAACGACAAGCAGACGGTCGAGCAGATGCTGAAGGCTGCAAACACCAATGTGAAGGGTTTCACCCTGTACGTGGTGGGCGAAGGCATCGAGAAGAAGCAGGACGACTTCGCTGCTGAAGTGGCTGCCCAGGTGGCTGCCGCCCAGAAGGGCTGATGTCCGGGTGGCCGGGCGGGTTTCCCTGGCGGGATGCCCGGTCTGCCACCGTATAATGCCGAGGGGCGCCGCAAGGTGCCCCTCTGCACAAGTACGGTTGCCATGTGCGCCGTGCCAGTCAGTTTTCGCAGTCACCTGCAAAAAGCGCGCCTTTAGCGGCGTGATGCCGGCAGATGACGGCGAAAACCGGCTTTCCAGCTGTCAAGCAGTCCAAATTCATGCGCGGCCGGTGCGCAGTTGCGTCGTGCCGCCCGCGCCCATCCATCCGTTCAAACGAGCGACTAGAACCTGCCCGAGGGTGAACATGCCAGCCTACAAGCGCGTCCTTCTGAAACTGTCCGGTGAAGCCCTGATGGGCGACGATGCCTTCGGCATCAACCGGGCCACTATCGAAGGCATGGTCAATGACATAGCCGAAATCGTGAAGCTGGGCGTCCAGGTGGCGGTTGTCATCGGCGGCGGCAACATTTTCCGCGGCGTTGCCGGCGGTGCGGCCGGCATGGACCGTGCCACGGCCGACTACATGGGCATGCTGGCCACGATGATGAACGCCCTGGCGCTGCAGGACGCCATGCGCCACGCCAATATCGAAGGCCGCGTGCAATCGGCGCTGCGCATGGACCAGGTGGTGGAACCGTATATCCGCCCGCGTGCCATCCGCCAGCTGGAGGAAGGCAAGGTCGTCATCTTTGCCGCCGGCACCGGCAACCCGTTCTTCACCACCGATACGGCCGCCGCGCTGCGCGGTTCGGAAATCGGCGCGGAAATCGTGCTCAAGGCCACCAAGGTGGACGGCGTCTACACGGCCGATCCCAAGAAGGACCCGAGCGCCACCCGCTACACGACGATCACGTTCGACGAAGCCATTTCGCGCAACCTGCAGGTCATGGATGCCACCGCGTTCGCGCTGTGCCGCGACCAGAAGCTGCCGATCAAGGTGTTCTCGATCGTCAAGCCGGGTGCCCTGAAGCGTGTGATCCTGGGCGAGGACGAAGGTACGCTAGTGCACGTTTAAGCAGTCCGGACCGCATCAAAATGCGGATTCGGTCTGGCCTGAGAGTAGAATGTTCCATTTTCGATCCCGCCTGACGGGATCCTGTCTGGCTGTTTTCCGGAGGTAATCATGACCGTCGCCGACACTAAGAAGAGCGCCGAGCAGAAGATGCAGAAGTCGATCGAAGCCTTCAGGGCCGATCTGGCGAAAATTCGTACCGGCCGTGCGCACACCGGCCTGCTCGACCACGTCCAGGTGGATTACTACGGCTCGCCGGTGCCGATCAGCCAGGTGGCCAACATTGGCCTGGGCGACGCCCGGACGATTACCGTGCAACCGTGGGAAAAGAAGATGGTGCAGGCCGTGGAAAAGGCAATCCGCGACGCCGACCTGGGCCTGAACCCCGCCACGATGGGCGACGTGATCCGCGTGCCGATGCCTCCGCTGACCGAAGAGCGCCGCAAGGAGCTGATCAAGGTGGTGAAGAGCGAGGCCGAGGGCGCCAAGGTAGCCGTGCGCAACCTGCGCCGCGACGCCAACGAGCAGTTCAAGAAGCTCGTCAAGGACAAGACCATTTCGGAAGACGACGAGCGCCGCGGTACGGACGACGTCCAGAAGCTGACGGACAAGTATGTCGGCGAGATCGACAGGCTCGTCGCCGAGAAAGAGAAGGAGATCTTGACGGTGTAAGGCCGTCCCGGCGGCGCGTCCGCCGGGGTTGTCCCAGCCCGTCCGCGAATCCATGCAGCATATCAGTTCGACGCTCGGCGTTCCCGATACCACCTATGTGCCACGACACGTTGCCATCATCATGGATGGCAACGGCCGCTGGGCGACCAAGCGTCACCTGCCGCGCGTGGCTGGCCACACTCGGGGTCTGGATACCGTGCGCGAGATCGTGCAGGCCTGCGCCGCACGCGGCGTCCAGTACCTGACCCTGTTCGCATTCAGTTCCGAGAACTGGCGCCGGCCTGCGGACGAAGTCTCGTTCCTGATGCGCCTGTTCATGACCGCCTTGCGCCGCGAGGTGGTCCGGATGCACGCGAACAACATCCGCCTGCGCGTGGTGGGCGACCTGGCGCGCTTCAGCCCGCGTATCCAGCAGATGATCAAGGACGCCGAGGCGCGTACGGCAGGCAACACGGGCCTGACCGTGACCATCGCCGCCAACTACGGCGGCCGCTGGGATCTGCTGCAGGCCATGCGCAAGATGCTGGCGCGCGCGCCGATGCTCGATGCGGAATCGATCGACGAATCGTTGCTGGCGCCGCACCTGGCGATGGCCTATGCGCCGGAACCGGACCTGTTCATCCGTACCGGCGGCGAGCAGCGCATCAGCAATTTCCTGCTTTGGCAGCTCGCCTATACCGAGCTCTATTTCACCGATACGTTCTGGCCCGATTTTGACGCCGCGGAACTCGACAAGGCCTTTGCGTCGTACCGCCAGCGAGAGCGCCGATTCGGCCGGACCAGTGCCCAGGTCGTGGCGCCGGGCCTGTCGGGAACGGCCTGAGGCCGGTCGTACCTTCATATCAACGGGAATCGCAGCCGCATGCTTCTGACCCGCGTTATCACCGCCGTATGCCTGTTGCTGTTGATCCTGCCGATCCTGTTCCTGGCGCCCCCCACGGCGCTGGCGGTGCTGGTGGCAGTCATCGTGCTGCTGGGCGGCTGGGAATTCGGTCGCCTGATCGGCCTGCCGCGCCCGTGGCCATATGTCTATGCCGTGGCATGCCTGGTGGCGTTGCTGGCGTGGCACCTTGCGCCGTCCGGATTCGCCATCGACTGGCTGCTCGAGGCTTCGCTGGTGGCTTGGGGCGTGGCGCTGGTGTTGCTGGCGCGCGGCGTACGGAAGGCAACGCCCGGATTCACCGTACTGGGCGTCGTGCTCGGACTGATCATGCTGCCGGCGTTCGGCCATGCGGTCATGGCGCTGCGCGTGGCCGGGGTGGGTGTGCTGCTGACCGCCGCCGTGCTGGTCTGGGCCGCTGACATCGGTGCCTATTTCGTCGGCAAGGCCATCGGCAAGCGCAAGCTGGCGCCGACCATCAGCCCGGGCAAGTCCTGGGAAGGTGCGATCGGCGGCTGGTTGCTGGCGATGATCGTCGCGCTGGGGCTGGCGGCTAGCCATGCCTTCGCGCCTACCTGGTATTCGCTGATCGCCGACAAGGTAGGCCTGGGCGTGCTGGCCATGCTGACCACGCTGCTGGTGGCGGCCAGCGTGGTGGGCGACCTGTTCGAGTCCTTGCTCAAGCGCCAGGTCGGCATCAAGGACAGCAGCCGGCTGCTGCCGGGCCACGGGGGCGTTCTCGACCGCATCGACGCGCTGATCCCGGTATTTCCGCTGGCGGCGCTGCTGCTGTCCTGGGTCTGATCACAACTGAATTCGTCTGGTTATATGCAACGCATTACGATTCTGGGCGCCACGGGTTCCATCGGCGAAAGCACGCTGGACGTGGTGCGCCGACATCCCGACCGCTACACGGTGCACGCGCTCAGCGCCCATCGTCAGGTGGACAAGCTGGCCGCTGCGTGCGCCGAGTTCCGTCCGGCACGGGCGGTGGTGGGTTCGGCCGAGGCGGCGCGCGAGCTCGAAGGCAAGCTGCGTGCGGCCGGCATTGCGACCGAAGTCGGCTACGGCCCGGAATCGCTCGAATCGATCGCCGCGGATGCACAGACCGATGCCGTGATGGCTGCCATTGTCGGCGCCGCGGGCCTGCGCTCGTCGCTGGCCGCGGCGCGGGCGGGCAAGCGCGTGCTGCTGGCCAACAAGGAATCGCTGGTGATGTCGGGCAGCATCTTCATGGATGCGGTGCAGCATCACGGCGCCACGCTGCTGCCGATCGACAGCGAACACAATGCCATCTTCCAGTGCCTGCCGACCAGCGACCCGCGCTATGGCGCAGGGGTATCGAAGGTGCTGCTGACGGCATCGGGCGGCCCGTTCCGCACCCGCGACCCGTCGACGCTGCACGACATCACGCCCGACCAGGCCTGCGCGCACCCGAAGTGGGTGATGGGTCGCAAGATTTCGGTGGATTCGGCCACGATGATGAACAAGGGGCTCGAGGTCATCGAAGCCCACTGGCTGTTTGGCGCGCCGGCGGACAAAATCGAGGTGCTGATTCACCCGCAGAGCATTGTCCATTCGATGGTGGCCTATGCCGACGGTTCGGTGCTGGCGCAGCTTGGCAACCCAGACATGCGTACGCCGATTGCCTACGGCATGGCCTATCCGGAACGGATCGACTCGGGCGTGACCCCGCTGGACCTGACCGTGGCTGGCGGGCTTCATTTCGAGACGCCGGACCTGGGGCGCTTTCCGTGCCTGGGCCTGGCTTTTGACGCACTGCGCGCCGGTGATGTGGCCCCGGCCGTGCTCAATGCCGCAAATGAGGTGGCCGTGGACGCGTTCCTGGCCGGCGGCATCCGGTTCACGGACATCGCGCGGGTCGTGGCCGGTGTGCTGGAACAGCCCGCCGAAGGTGAAGCCGGGTCGCTCGACGGCGTGCTGGCCGCCGATGCCGCGGCACGCAAGGCCGCCCTGGCGCTGCTGAAACAACTGGCCGGCCGCTGATCGTCATCACGATCGCGGTGAGGCCCGGATCTGGAAAGAGGTGATTGCCATGCAAACCGTTATCGCGTTCGTTGTCGCCCTCTGCATCCTGATCTTCGTTCACGAGATGGGCCATTACCTGGCCGCGCGTGCGTGCGGGGTCAAGGTTTTGCGATTCTCGATCGGTTTCGGCCGTCCGCTCGCCCGCTGGGTCAGCAAGGGGCGTGACCGCACGGAATGGACGCTGGCTGCCATCCCGCTGGGCGGCTACGTCAAGATGCTTGACGAGCGGGAGCGCGACCCGGACGCGGATCCGGCCATCGATGCGGCCGACTTGCCGCGTGCATTCAACCGCCAGCCCGTGGGCAAGCGGTTTGTCATCGTGGCCGCTGGCCCGCTGGCGAATTTCGCGCTGGCCATCGCCCTCTATCTGGTGCTGTTTGCCGGCGGCATGCGCGAGCCCGCCCCCGTGCTGGCCGCGCCGGCGTCCAATACGGCGGCGGCGCAGGCCGGCGTCCGGGACGGCGACCGCGTGCTGTCGCTGAGCGCGAATGGCCAGACCGAGCCTGTCCGGTCCTGGAACGATCTGCGCATGGCCGTGTTTGCCCAGGGTTTTGGCGAGGCGCGTGCCGTCATGCACGTCCGTGGTGCCGATGGTGCCGAGCGGGACGTCGCACTGGGCCGGCTTCCCGATACCGGCGGGAACCCCGATCAGGACCCGCTGGCCACACTGGGCCTGGCCCTGAAGGGCGGGCCGGTCACCATTACCGAGATCGTCGCCGAGTCGGCGGCACAACGGGCGGGTCTGCGCGCCGGCGACAAGGTGGTGGCCTGGCAGGGCCAGCCGCTGACCCAGGCCGGCGAACTGATTCGCGGGGTTCGGGCGCGCCCGGGCCAGGACGTCACGCTTGGGATCGAGCGCGCCGGCCAGCGCATTGACGTGACGGTCAAGCTCGATGCCGCACCGGGCGGCAAGGCTGGTGCCGATGGCGAGCCCGCGCCGCTGGTTGGCAAGCTGGGCGCCGCGCTGAACCAGGCCGTGCAGACCGAAATCGTGCGCTACCCGTTTACCCAGGCCCTGGCCCGTGCGGCCGATCAGGTCTGGAACACCAGCACGCTGTCCTTGAAGCTGCTTGGCAAGATGCTCGTCGGCCAGGCATCGCTGCAGAATCTGAGCGGTCCGCTGACCGTTGCAGACTATGCCGGCCGGGCCGCCAACATGGGCTGGCAGCCGTTCGTGAGCTTCCTCGCATTGGTTAGCGTCAGCCTCGGTGTACTGAATTTGTTACCTATTCCGGTGCTGGATGGGGGGCATTTGCTGTATTATTGCGTGGAATTTTTGACTGGCAGGCCTGTACCAGACCACTGGCAAGCGATGCTGCAGAAGGTCGGCATCGCATGCATCTTGCTCCTGACCTCACTCGCTTTGTTCAATGACGTCAGCCGACTGTTTCTTGCGCGCGGCTAGTTTCGCGCAGCCGGAAGCGCCAGTCGGACGGGGGCGGTCGTATCCCGGGGGGATTTTCTCCGTCGGGAAGGATCGGTCGTGCCGGTATTGTCAGGCGCAGCGGCAATCGGCGCTGGAGCCACACCCTGCATGAAATCGATGAGGAAGAGGGGATCGACTTTGATCAGAAATAAGCGCATCTCGCTGGGCTTGCTGACGAGTGCCATTATTGCGGCCTGGAGCCCGGCGGGCTGGGCCGCAGATCCGTTTGTGGTCAAGGATATTCGCGTGGAAGGCCTGCAGCGTGTGGAGCCGGGTACCGTCTTCGGTTACCTGCCCGTGCGCGTCGGTGAAACCTTCACCGATGACAAGGGCGCCGACGCCATCCGTGCGCTCTACAATACCGGGTTTTTCAAGGACGTGCAGATCCGCGCCGAAGACGGCGTGCTGGTGGTGCAGGTCGAGGAACGCCCGGCGATTTCCCAGCTTGAATTCGTCGGCATCAAGGAATTCGACAAGGACACGCTGCGCCGGTCCCTGCGGGCCGTGGGCGTGGCCGAAGCGCGTTACTACGACAAGGCGCTGATCGACAAGGCAGAGCAGGAGCTGAAGCGCCAGTACGTGGCCCGCGGCTACTACGCCGCCGAAGTCCAGACCACCGTGACGCCGGTGGACCGCAATCGCGTGTCCGTGGTGTTCAACGTGGAAGAAGGTCCGGTCGCGAAGATCCGCCAGATCAATATCGTTGGCAACAAGGCGTTCAAGGAAAGCACGCTGCGCGACGAAATGCAGCTGTCCACGCCCAACTGGCTGTCGTGGTACACCAAGAACGACCTGTATTCGAAGCAGAAGCTCACGGCCGACCTGGAAGCGCTGCGCTCGTTCTACCTGAATCGCGGCTATCTGGAATTCCAGATCGAGTCGACGCAGGTCTCGATCACGCCTGACAAGAAGGATATCTACCTGACGCTGAATATCGCCGAAGGCGAGCAGTTCAAGGTGTCGGATATCCACCTGGCCGGCGAACTGCTGGGCAAGCAGGAAGAAATGCAGAAGCTGCTGCAGCTGAAGAAGGGCGATATTTTCTCGTCCGAAAAGCTGACGGCCAGCACCAAGGCCATCACCGATCTGCTCGGTACGTACGGCTATGCGTTCACCACGATCAACCCGCAGCCGCAGATCGACAAGGAAAAGCGCGAAGTGGCGCTGACCCTGATGGTCGATCCGGGTCGCCGCGTCTATGTGCGTCGCGTGAACGTGGTGGGCAACAGCAAGACGCGCGACGAAGTGGTGCGCCGCGAAATGCGCCAGATGGAAAGCTCGTGGTTCGATAGCGAGAAACTCCAGCAATCGCAGGCCCGTATCAACCGTACCGGCTATTTCACGGATACGAACATCACGACCGAGGACGTGCCCGGCGCGCCCGACCAGGTGGATGTGAACGTAAATGTGACGGAAAAGCCTACCGGCCAGATCAGCCTGGGTCTCGGCTTCTCGTCGACCGACAAGCTCGTGCTGCAGGCCGGCCTGCGCCAGGACAACGTGTTCGGCTCCGGTACCAGCCTTGGCCTCGATGTGAACACGGCCAAGTCGTTCCGTACGATCGCGCTGACCCAGTACGATCCGTACTTCACGGTGGACGGCATCAGCCGCTCGACCGATATCTACTACCGTACGTCCCGCCCGCTGTACTACACGGGTGACCAGGACTACAAGATCGTGTCGGCCGGTGGCGGCTTCAAGTTCGGCGTGCCGTTCTCCGAGAACGACACGGTGTTCTTCGGCATTGGCTACGAGCGTACCCAGGTCTATACCTCGGTCAATACGCCTAGCCAGTACACAGCCTGGCTGCAGAAGATCGGCAAGGCAAGCGGCGACCCGATCAACAACTTCCCGTTTACGGTCGGCTGGGCGCGTGACCGCCGGGATAGTGCGCTGATCCCGACCAAGGGTCCGTACACTCAGGCCAACCTGGAAATCGGTGTGCCGGGCGGCGATACGCAGTACTATCGCGCCAGCTTCCAGCAGCAGTACTTCTATCCGATCTCGAAGGCCTTCACGCTGGCCTTCAACGGTGAGGTGGCCTACGGCCACGGCTACGGCAATACGCCGTTCCCGGTGTTCAAGTACTTCTACGCCGGTGGTATCGGTTCGGTCCGCGGCTACCAGACCAGCACGCTGGGTCCGAAGGACCAGAACGGCAACCCGGTGGGTGGTGCCTCGAAGATGATCGGTAACGTGGAATTCGTGTTCCCGCTGCCGGGTTCGGGTGTTGACCGCACGCTGCGTCTGTTTACGTTCTTCGACTTCGGTAACGTCTATCAGGAAGGTGCGCCGATCACGGTTAGCGACCTGAAGTACTCGACCGGCTTTGGTATGTCGTGGCTGTCGCCGATCGGCCCGCTGAAGGTCAGCATGGGCTTCCCGCTGAAGAAGGACGAGAACGACAAGGTTCAGCGGTTCCAGTTCCAGATTGGTACCGCGTTCTGATCCCCAAAAGGATTTGTTTGATGAAACTCCACACTCCACTGATCAAATCCCTGAGCGCGGCCGCGCTGGCCGCTGCGGCCCTTTGCGCGGCGGCCCCGGCGATGGCTCAGGAGGCGCGCATTGCCGCGGTGAACTCGGAGCGTATCCTGCGTGACTCGCAGCCCGCCAAGGCCGCCCAGGTCAAGCTCGAGCAGGAATTCTCCAAGCGCGACCGCGAACTGCAGGACATGGCCCAGAAGATCAAGGCCATGGCCGACAAGCTCGACAAGGACACCGCCGTGCTGGCCGACGCCGACCGCCAGCGCCGTCAGCGCGAAGTGGCCGACCTCGACCGTGAATTCCAGCGCAAGCAGCGCGAATTCCGCGAAGACCTGAACCAGCGTCGTAACGAAGAACTGGCCCAGGTGCTGGAGCGCGCCAACCGCGTGATCCGTCAACTGGCCGAGCAGCGCAAGTACGACCTGATCGTGCAGGAAGCGGTCTACGTCAATCCGCGCATCGACATCACGGACGACGTGATGAAGGCGCTGAACGCCAGCTCCGGCAAGTAAGCGGCGGGCGCTCGCGCGCCGCTTTACGATTTTTCAAGGAAGTACCGCCATGCAGACACCCACACTGGGTCAGCTCGCCACCGAGAACGGCGCGCAGGTTGTGGGTGATCCCGACCTGGCCGTGGGCGGTCTGGCACCGCTCGACCAGGCCGGTCCCGGCGATCTGTCGTTTCTTTCCAATCCGCTCTACCTGGCGCAGGCGCTGGCTTCGAAGGCCGGTGCCGTGATCGTGTCGCCCGCGGATCTGGAGCGCATTCGCGCGGATGGGCAGGCTGACGGCCGAAACTGGTTGGTGGCGCGCAATCCGTACGTCTGCTTTGCGCGCGTGGCCCAGCGTTTCGATCGCGTCGCCAATGCCGATCCGCGTACCGGCATCGACCCGCGTGCCACGGTAGCGCCCGACGCGGTCGTGCCTGCGTCGTGCTTTATCGGTCCGAACGTGGTCATCGAGGCCGGAGCGCGGCTGGGCGAGAGGGTCCGCGTCCTGGCAAATGCCTTTATCGGCGCAGGCGCGCAGATCGGCGAAGATACGCTCATCTACGCCAATGTTTCTGTCTATCATCGTTGCGTGGTGGGCGCGCGCAACATCCTGCACAGCGGTGCGGTGATCGGGGCCGATGGCTTTGGCTTTGCGCCCGATATCGGGCCGGGCGGGGTCCAGTACGTCAAGATCCCCCAGGTGGGGCGGGCCGTGCTGGGCAACGATGTGGAGATTGGCGCCAACACCTGCGTGGACCGCGGGGCCATGGCCGATACCGTCATCGAGGACGGTTGCAAGATCGACAACCAGGTGCAGATCGCCCATAACGTCCATGTTGGCGCGCACACCGTGATTGCCGGCACGGCCGCGATTTCGGGCAGTACGAAGATCGGCAGGTTCTGCGTGATTGGCGGCGCGGCCAATTTTTCCGGACATTTGAATATCGCCGACCGGACCACAGTGTCCGGCGGTACCTCGATTACCAAATCGATTACAAAACCCGGTGGGCATTTCACCAGCGTGTTCCCATTCACATCGCATGGCGAGTGGGAACGCAACGCGGCCATCGTGCGCGGCCTGTCGAAGCTGCGCGAGCGTGTGGTGCAACTGGAGCGCCGGCTGCGCGGCACGTCCGCCGGGGTTAATAGCAAACAAGACGAAGAGAAATCATCATGACAGCCTCCGATATCGACATCCGCAAGATCCTGAAGCTGCTGCCGCATCGGTATCCGATCCTGCTGGTCGACCGCGTGCTCGAGTTTGAACCGCAGAAGCGGATCAAGACCCTGAAGAACGTGACGATCAACGAGCCGTACTTCATGGGCCACTTTCCGGAACAACCGGTGATGCCGGGTGTCATGATTCTGGAGGCGCTGGCGCAATCGGCCGGCCTGCTGACCTTTGGCGCCGACATGGAGCGCAAGGAAGGCGCGCTGTACTACTTCGTCGGCATCGACGGCGCCCGCTTCAAGCGCGTGGTGTATCCCGGCGATCAGTTGCACCTGAACGTGACCGTGGAACGCTACATTCGCGGCATCTGGAAGTTCAAGGCCAGCGCCACCGTGGATGGCGAGGTTGCCTGCGAAGCCGAGCTGATGTGCACGGTCAAGCAGGCCGAGGCCTGATCTTCCCGTTACCGAGCAGAACTGACAGCACAGGACAGTACGTATGACGCAAATCCATCCCACCGCACTGATCGACCCGAAGGCTGAACTCGCCGCCGATGTGGAAGTCGGCCCGTTCTCGATCGTCGGTCCGAATGTGCGGATCGGCAGCGGCACGCGGATCGGCTCGCATACCACGGTCGAGGGGCATACCACGATCGGCGAGGGGAACCGCATCGGGCCATATGCCTCGGTGGGCGGAGTGCCGCAGGACATGAAGTATGCCAACGAGCCCACCCGGCTCGAGATTGGCGATCGCAACACGATTCGCGAATTCACGACAATCCACACGGGCACCGTGCAGGATCGCGGCCTGACCCGCATCGGCAGCGATAACTGGATCATGGCGTACGTGCATATCGCGCACGACTGCAGCGTGGGCAACCACACGGTGTTTTCGAGCAATGCGCAGATTGCCGGCCACGTGGAAGTGGGCGACTGGGCGATTCTTGGCGGTATGAGCGGCGTGCATCAGTACGTGCGTATTGGCGCGCATGCCATGCTGGGTGGGGCTTCGGCACTGGTCCAGGACGTGCCGCCGTTCGTGATTGCCGCGAGCGACAAGAGCGGCAACAAGGCGACGCCGCATGGCATCAACGTCGAGGGCCTGCGTCGGCGCGGCTTCGATGCGGCCCAGATCGCGGCGTTGCGTCAGGCTTACAAGCTGCTGTACAAGTCGGATCTCAGCTTCGACGATGCCCGCAACGAGATTTCGACCATGCTGGGCCAGTCGGATGCCACCACGGCAGCGCCGCTAAAGGCCTTCGTCGAGTTCCTCGCCGCGACCCAACGCGGCATCGTGCGCTAGACGTCAGCCGGACATGGTCGAGGCAGCCATGCAGGCCGTGCTTCCCGCTGATGCGGAAGCTCATGAAAACAAGCGTGGCACGATTGCCATGGTTGCTGGCGAGGCATCTGGCGATCTGCTGGCTTCGCTGTTGCTGGAAGGATTGCACGCACGGCTGGGCGAGTCGGTTGACTATGCCGGGATCGGTGGCCGCCGCATGATGGCGCAAGGGTTTGTCTCGCATTGGCCGATGGAAACACTCTCCGTCAACGGCTATGTGGAAGTCCTGGGGTCGCTGCGCGAGATTCTGGCCACGCGTCGGGCCATTCGGGACCAGCTGCTGGCCCAGCCGCCACTGTGCTTTATTGGTGTCGACGCTCCGGATTTCAACTTCGGTCTCGAAGTTCCGCTGCGGCGCGCCGGCATACCGGTCGTCCATTTCGTCAGTCCGTCGATCTGGGCGTGGCGGGGCGGTCGCATTCGTACCATCGCGCGTGCGGTAGACCATATTCTCTGTCTGTTTCCGTTCGAGCCGGAGATCTACGCCAAGGCGGGTATCCCGGCAACATACGTCGGTCATCCCCTTGCCGATGTGATTCCGATGGTGCCCGATGTGGCCGGCGCCCGCACCAAGCTGGGCCTCCCGGAAAACAAGCGTATCGTGGCCGTGCTGCCGGGCAGCCGACAGTCCGAAGTCCGGAATCTCGGCGCCACTTTCTTCGAGGCCATGGCGCGCATGCACCGTATGGACGGGAATCTGGCATTCGTGTTGCCCGCCGCCTCGCCGGCACTCCATGCCATTGTGGAAGGTCTGCACGCGCAGCATCCCGAGATCGATCTGACAATTGTGGATGGTCAGTCACATCTGGCGATGGAGTCAGCCGATGTGATCCTGTTGGCGAGCGGTACGGCAACGCTGGAGGCTGCGCTGTACAAAAAGCCGATGGTGATCTCGTACAAGGTGCCCTGGCTGACTGCACAAATCATGAAACGACAGGGCTATCTGCCGTACGTCGGACTGCCTAATATTCTGTCGGGACGCTTTGTCGTGCCCGAACTGTTGCAGGACGATGCCACGCCAGAGGCGCTGGCGCGCGAAACGCTGTTGCAGCTCAATGACGAAGGCAATATTGCATTCCTGCGTGAACATTTCACGACCATGCATGAAACGCTAAAGCGCGATACGTCGAAGCTGGCGGCCGGTGTGGTGGCGGATCTGCTCCACACTCGGGGGGCTGTGTGATGCCGCGCATCAAGGCAGTCAATGTCGGCCAGATGGGGCTTGCACTGACGCAGACGGTCGCCGTGGTCCAGCGCCTTTGTGGCGTGGACGAAGCAGGCCGTGGCCCGCTGGCGGGGCCCGTTTACGCGGCGGCTGTTGTGCTGAATCCGGACCGCCAGATCCGCGGGCTCGCCGATTCGAAGATCCTGACCGCGGAAAAGCGGGAGGTCTTGTTCGACAGGATCTGCGAGCGGGCGTTGGGCTGGCACATCGCCTTTGCAACGGTCGAGGAAATCGATTCGATCAATATCCTCCATGCCTCGATGCTGGCCATGCAGCGCGCCGTTCAAGGGCTTGCCGCCAATGGCGTGATTCCCGATCTGGTCCAGGTGGACGGCAATCGTTGCCCGCAGGTGGCTTTTCCTGTGGAAGCGATCGTCAAGGGCGACGCCAAGGTGCGTGCCATTTCGGCCGCGTCGATCCTGGCAAAGGTTGCGCGTGACCGCAATCTCCGGGAATTGCACGCGCAGTATCCCGATTACGGCTTCGATTCGCATTTTGGCTATCCGACGCCTCAGCATTTTGCTGCGCTGGATCGGCATGGTCCCACCCCGCATCATCGGCGGTCGTTCGCGCCGGTCCGCCTGGCGCTGGAACGCGTCAACGGCATGACCCAGGCCTAGGCCCAGGCCCAGGCCCAGGAAGCGCCGCCTTTCTAAGACACCACCCCCTTGAAGCACGTCACTTCGCGCGATAACGCGCTGTTCAAGCACCTGAAGGCCCTGATCGGGTCTACGCATCAACGTCGCAAGGCCGGGCAATCGGTGCTGGACGGCGTGCATCTGGCGCAGGCCTACGTTGCCGCATTGGGTCAGCCGGTCTCTTGCGTCGTAGGCGAACGTCATGTTGACCATGCCGAAGTACGGCGCCTGCTCGACCAGGTCGAGCCCGAACGCGTCGTCGTGCTGGCCGATGCGCTCTTCAGCCAGATCAGCAATGTGGCGAACGGCATCGACCTGCTGTTCGTGATCGAGACGCCGGCGGGTCATCTGCCAGCGCAGATTGCGACAGACTGCATCATCCTCGATGGCGTCCAGGATGCGGGCAACGTCGGCTCGATCCTGCGCAGTGCCGCGGCGGCTGGCATTCCTCACGCGTTCCTGACCACCGGCTGTGCATTCGCCTGGTCGGTCAAGACACTGCGTGCCGGCATGGGTGCGAATTTCCATCTCAATATCGTCGAGCACTGCACACTCGACATGCTCGCGTCCCGGCTGGCCGTGCCGCTGCTTGCGACGTCCTCGCATGCCGACGCCACCGTGTTCGATACCGACCTGCGCCAGCCGGTAGGTTGGGTCGTCGGCAACGAGGGCGCGGGCGTGAGCCAGGAGTGGATGGCACGCGTCTCGCGCAAGGTCGGCATTCCGCAACCCGGTGGCCTGGAATCGCTGAACGTCGCCGCAGCGACCGCCATCTGCCTGTTTGAAGCGGTACGCCAGCGGCGGACAGGCTGAGCGAGCGCTGTTAGCGAGGGCGGCTGCCCAGTTTTTGGCTGGGTTCCGTGGCGCCTGAAGTGGCCTTCTGTTCGACCAGGAGGTGCAGGAGGTCCGCGATCTGACCGATCTTCCCGTCGATCTGGTCGAACTTCCCGTCAATCTGGTCGAACTTCCCGTCAATCTGGGCGAATTTCCGGTCGATCTGGTCGAACTTCCTGCCGAGCCCGACTTCGAGGTTGTTGAAGCGCTCGTCCATCTTGTCGAAGCGTTCGTCCATCTTATCGAGGCGCCGGTCGACCTTGGCGAAGCCTTCGTCAACCTTCACTTCAAGCCTGTCGATCCGGCGGTCGATGCCATCCAATCGCTTGTCGGTTGCCTGGGATTGGCGGTCCATCACGCCGAGCCGCTCATCCACCATATCGAAGCGGTAATAGATGTTGTCGGTCGTCTTGTCGGATTGGCGCCCGGAGTAATCGAGGATGGCGAAGATCCCGCCGAGGGCGACGAAGACTGCAGTGAAGATGGTGGCGGCCATGCGCCAGTCGTGGCGCGGCGGGTAGCGGTGCTGGCGAGCGCGGGTGGGATCGGCCGCGTCGGGGAGGCTGGAAAGCGGATCAGCTGACATGGTGATGGACATGGTTCATGAAAGAAAACGTTCGATGACGTCATCTTTCCCCTCCAGCCATCACCCGCCAAGAAGACGATTCTCAAAAATCGTGTGTTTCAATAGTTATCGCGGTCGACCTTGATTTCCTGCAGGATCGTCGTCGCGATTTCCTCAATCGACTTGTGGGTCGACGACAGCCACTTGATCCCTTCGCGGCGCATCATCGCCTCGGCCTCGTTGACCTCGTAGCGACAATTCTCAACCGCCGCGTACTTGCTGCCCGGCCGGCGCTCGTTGCGGATCTCGGTCAGCCGCTGCGGGTCGATCGACAACCCGAAAATCTTGGACTTGAACGCGTAGAGCGCCGAAGGCAGACGTCCGCGCTCGAAATCGTCGGGGATCAGCGGATAGTTGGCCGCCTTGAGGCCGTACTGCATGGCCAGATACAGGCTGGTAGGCGTCTTGCCGCTGCGCGACACGCCCACCAGGATCACATCGGCGTCCTCGAGGTTCTTGTGTGACTGACCGTCATCATGCGCCAGCGAGAAGTTGATTGCCTCGATGCGGTTCTTGTACGCCTCGGTATCGGCGTTCTGGTGAAACCGGCCGATCGCATGCGTGGACTTCAGTCCCAGTTCTTTTTCCAGCGGTTCGATGAACGTCTGGAACATGTCCAGAATCATGCCCTTGGCGCGGCGCATCGCCTTGTTGGACTCGGCGTTGACAAGCGTGGTGAACACGATGGGCGGCACGCCCTCGTTGTAGAACGCCTCGTTGATCTTGCTGACGGCCACATGCGCCTTCTCGGGCGTGTCGACGAACGGCATGCGCACCTTGCGGAAGCGCATCTCGAACTGGGCCAGGATCGAGTGGCTGAACGTCTCGGCCGTGATGCCTGTGCCATCCGACACAATGAAAACCGTACGCACGGCAGGGCGATCCACAGGTGCCGTCGCAGCCCCAGGCTGGGCGCCGGCAGCGGATGAAGAAGACTGGGAAGTCAGGGCTGGCGCGGGTTGCGACGCGTCAGGCGCTTCGGGCAGGGACATGTCTGAACAATTATTTTGGAGCAGCCGCCGAGCGAAAGTGCGGTGCGGCACGGTAGAATAGCGGCGATCTTTTGGCTAAGCAATTCCGCCAATCCCAGCCAGGCAACGATTTGGCGCCGAATTGTCGACAATGTGCATTGCAGCATCGGAAGCGTCCGATGTCACACGGAATTGCTCAGCCAAGCGATCCGCCGGGGCCAGAACTCCAACAACATACCGGTCGGTGCAAAAGATTTCTTACTTTGTTTTGAGGCTTTTATGACCAACCAGGTAAATAACGGCGCCTACGTGCTCCCGTTCGAAGAACTGCGCATGCAGGACGTGGAGACCGTCGGCGGCAAGAATTCGTCGCTTGGCGAGATGATCTCGCAGCTGGCCGGTGCCGGTGTGCGCGTCCCCGGCGGTTTTGCCACCACCGCGCTGGCATTCCGCGACTTCCTCGAACACAACAACCTGACCGCTCGCATTTCGGAACGCCTGAAGACGCTTGACGTCGACGACGTGAAGGCCCTGGCAGAAGCCGGTGCCGAGATCCGCAACTGGGTGGCCTCGGCGCCGTTCCAGCCGCGTCTCGAGACCGAAATCCGCGAGCACTATGCACGCGTGTCGGCGCGCGAAGGCGCCGAGGCATCGTTCGCCGTGCGTTCGTCGGCCACCGCCGAAGATCTGCCCGACGCTTCGTTCGCAGGCCAGCAGGAGTCGTACCTCAACGTCAGCGGTATCGACGACGTGCTCGACAAGATCAAGCACGTGTTCGCGTCGCTGTACAACGACCGCGCCATTTCCTACCGCGTGCACAAGGGCTTTGCCCACGACGTGGTGGCCCTGTCGGCCGGCGTCCAGCGCATGGTCCGTTCGGACCTGGCTGCCTCGGGCGTGATGTTCACGATCGATACCGAGTCGGGCTTCCCGGACGTGGTGTTCATCACGTCGAGCTATGGTCTTGGCGAAACGGTGGTGCAGGGTGCCGTGAACCCGGACGAGTTCTACGTTTTCAAGCCGACGCTGCAAGCCGGCAAGTACCCCATCATCCGCCGTTCGATCGGCTCGAAGCTGATCAAGATGGAATTCACCAAGCCAGGCGAAGCCGGCCGTGTGAAGACCGTGGACGTGCCGCCCGAGCTGCGCAACCGTTATTCGATCAGCGATGACGATGTGAACGAGCTGGCCCGCTACGCGATGATCATCGAGAAGCACTATGGCCGCCCGATGGACATCGAATGGGGCAAGGACGGCAAGGACGGCAAGATCTATATCCTCCAGGCGCGTCCGGAAACCGTGAAGAGCCAGTCGGCCGGCAAGGCCGAGCAGCGATTCAAGCTGAAAGGCACGTCCGCGGTGCTGACCAGCGGCCGTGCAATCGGCCAGAAGATCGGCACGGGCCCGGTCCGCGTGATCAACGATCCGTCCGAGATGGAACGTGTGCAGCCTGGCGACGTGCTGGTGGCCGACATGACCGACCCGAACTGGGAGCCGGTGATGAAGCGTGCCGCGGCGATCGTCACGAACCGTGGCGGCCGTACCTGCCACGCCGCGATCATCGCGCGTGAACTGGGTGTGCCGGCCGTGGTCGGTTGCGGCGATGCCACCGACGTGCTGAAGGACGGCACGCTGGTGACGGTGTCGTGTGCCGAGGGCGACGAAGGGCGCATCTACGACGGTCTGCTCGAAACCGAGGTCACCGAGGTCATGCGCGGCGAAATGCCGGAGATCGAGACCAAGATCATGATGAACGTCGGCAATCCGCAGCTGGCGTTTGATTTTGCGCAGATCCCGAACCACGGTGTTGGCCTGGCTCGCCTGGAATTCATCATCAACAACAACATCGGCGTTCACCCGAAGGCAATTCTCGACTATCCGCAGGTCGATGCCGACCTGAAGAAGGCCGTGGAATCGGTGGCCCGTGGCCACGCCAGCCCGCGTGCCTTCTACGTGGACAAGCTGGCCGAAGGCATGGCCACGATCGGTGCCGCGTTCTATCCGAAGCCTGTGATCGTGCGTCTGTCGGACTTCAAGTCGAACGAGTACAAGAAGCTGATCGGCGGTTCGCGCTACGAGCCGGACGAGGAAAACCCGATGCTGGGCTTCCGTGGTGCTTCGCGCTACATCGCCGACGACTTCGCCGAAGCGTTCGAGATGGAATGCAAGGCCATGAAGCGCGTGCGCGACGAGATGGGCCTGACCAACGTCGAGATCATGGTGCCGTTCGTGCGGACGCTGGGCCAGGCCGAGCGCGTGATCGAACTGCTGGCCAAGCACGGCCTGAAGCGTGGCGAGAATGGTCTGCGCATCATCATGATGTGCGAGGTGCCGTCCAACGCGATTCTGGCCGAAGAGTTCCTGCAATTCTTCGACGGTTTCTCGATCGGCTCGAACGACCTGACCCAGCTGACGCTGGGCCTGGACCGCGATTCGGGCATGGAACTGCTGGCCAAGGACTTCGACGAGCGCGATCCGGCCGTGCGTTTCATGCTGCAGCGCGCCATTTCCACGGCGCTGCGCCTGGACAAGTACGTCGGCATTTGCGGCCAGGGCCCCTCGGACCATCCGGACTTTGCAGCCTGGCTGGCCAAGGAAGGGATCAAGTCGATCTCGCTGAATCCTGATTCGGTGGTGGAAACCTGGCAGCAACTGGCTTCCTGAGGCATTTCGCGTCACAATAGCGACGTACCCGAACAAGCGGCGTCCGGCCTGATGGGCCGGCGCGCCGTGTGGCACCGGCCCTGCGGTCAGGTGTTCCAACTGCCCCCGCAGACGCCGCAGGCGTTTGGCGGGGGTTTTGTTTTTTCGGGCTGGTGTCTGGCTGGCTGGAAAGGAACGGGATGACGTCGTACTACTTTTGGTTTGCCGCGTCCGTGGTGCTGTTGATCGCGGAAATGGCCACCGGCACGTTTTATCTGTTGATGGTCGCCTGCGGCGTGACAGCCGGCGGCATTGCCGCGCTGCTGGGTGCCGAGGTACCCGTGCAGACGGTTACCGCGGCAGTGGTTGCCATCGTGGCCATCGTGGCGATGCGGCGCACACGCTTCGGCCGGCTGCGCCGTAGCGATGCCGCGACCAACCCTGACGTGAACATCGATATCGGACAGGAAGTCGAAGTCTCCGCCTGGGATGCCTTCCGTCGCGCCCGCGTGCCATATCGCGGCGCCGACTGGACCGTGGAGCTGGCTCCCGGGACCGACCCCTCCCCGGGGCGCTACACAATCATCGAAGTTCGCGGCGCCACGCTTATCGTGTCGCCACGCTAGCCTGGCGCTTGCCTCTGCCTTGCAGTCTTTTCTTTTTGACGGGAGTCGTACATGCTTGCCTATCAGCTCGGTCTGTTTCCGCTGATTCTGCTCATTGCCGCCATCGTACTGATTGCGAAGTCCATCAAGATCGTGCCACAGCAGCACGCCTGGGTACTGGAGCGGCTGGGGCGCTACCACGCGACGCTGACGCCGGGCCTGTCGATTGTCGTGCCGTTTATCGACCGCGTGGCCTACAAGCACATCCTCAAGGAAATCCCGCTCGATGTGCCGAGCCAGGTCTGTATCACGAAGGACAACACGCAGTTGCAGGTCGATGGGGTGCTGTACTTCCAGGTGACTGACCCGATGAAGGCTTCGTACGGATCGAGCAATTTCGTGGTGGCTATCACGCAGTTGTCGCAGACCACGCTGCGGTCAGTCATCGGCAAGCTGGAACTGGACAAGACGTTCGAGGAGCGCGAATTCATCAATCACAGCGTGGTCAACGCCCTCGACGAGGCGGCGGCCAACTGGGGGGTGAAGGTGCTGCGCTACGAGATCAAGGACCTGACGCCGCCGAAGGAAATCCTGCACGCGATGCAGGCCCAGATCACGGCGGAGCGCGAGAAGCGGGCGCTGATCGCCGCGTCCGAGGGCAAGCGCCAGGAGCAGATCAACCTGGCCTCGGGCGCGCGTGAAGCCGCCATCCAGAAGTCCGAAGGGGAAAGGCAGGCCGCCATCAACAAGGCGCAGGGCGAGGCCGCAGCCATTCTGGCCGTGGCGGAAGCCAATGCGCAGGCCATCGAGAAAATCGGCCACGCCATTCGCGGGGAGGGCGGTACGGAGGCAGTCAACCTGAAGGTGGCGGAGGAATACGTTGCCGCCTTTGGCAACCTGGCCAAGCAGGGTAATACGCTGATCGTGCCAGGCAATCTCGGCGAGATGAGCTCGATGATTGCTTCTGCGCTGCAGATCGTGAAGGGCCAGAAGGTCGAGAAGGTGCTCTGACGCCATCTGGCATCGCTGAAAAACGAAAACGAAAACGAAAACGAAACGAAAACGGAGGCCGAGGCCTCCGTTCTTCATTCCTTCTCGCTTTTCATCAGGCGCGCCTTTTCGCGCTGCCAGTCGCGGTTCTTTTCGGTCTCCCGCTTGTCGAACTGCTTCTTGCCCTTGCCTAGGCCGATTTCGCACTTGATGCGGCCGCGCGTGTAGTGCAGGTTCAGCGGCACCAGCGTATAGCCGCGCTGCTCCACCTTGCCGATCAGTTTTCTGATCTCGTCGGCCTTGAGCAGCAGCTTCCGGGTGCGTACCGGATCGGGCGTGACGTGCGTGGAGGCGCTTTGCAGCGGGCTGATGTGGGCGCCGATCAGGAACATCTCGGCGTTGCGCACCACAACATAACCTTCCTTGATCTGCACGCGGTTCGCCCGGATCGCCTTGACTTCCCAGCCTTCCAGCACGATCCCGGCTTCATAGCGTTCTTCGATGAAGTAGTCGAAAAAGGCCTTCTTGTTGTCAGCGATCGTCATGCGGGAGGTGATTTCCTAAATTTGACCGGCGCGGCCTGGCAGGGCGGCGGCAGTGAGGGTGCGCAGCAACATGACTGCGGCCGAGCGCGCCAAGGCGTGCCGTGTTCGCGGCTGTCGGCTAAAATCCTGATTTTAGCAAACCGCTCCGGCCCGGCCCAGTCCCGAGGTGCCCGCAACCCGTATACATGGCAGACGTCCATAAATCCGTCCTGCTCGGCTTCTCGGCCGAACAGATGTACGACCTGGTCACGCGCGTGGAGGACTATCCCAAGTTCCTGCCATGGTGCGGTGGCGTGGAGGTCTTCGAGCAAACCGACACGCTGCTCGATGCCAAGATCCATATCCATTTCAGCGGCATCAAGCAGTATTTCCACACGCGCAATACCCAGGAGCGTCCAACTCGTATCGATATGACGTTCGCGGACGGTCCTTTCAAGACCTTCAACGGTTCCTGGCGATTCACGCCGTTGCGCGCCGATGCCTGCAAGATCGAATTTCACCTGCATTACGAATTTTCGAGCGTCATTCTCGAAAAAATCATCGGTCCGGCGTTCAGCGTGATCGCCAACACGTTTGTGGATGCCTTTGTCAAACGGGCCGAGGTGGTCTATGCCAAGCAAGGCTGAAGCATCGGCGACCGTCCGCGTTTCGGTCTGCTATGCCCGTCCGGATGCGGTGTTCCTGAAGGAAGTTGCCGTCCCGGAGGGCACGACCATCGTCGGCGCCATTCAATCCAGCGGGCTGACCGAGGCGCACCCGGAAGTGGATCCCACGACGATGCGCGTGGGAATCTACGGCAAGCTGAAATCGCTGGATACCGTGGTGCGCCAGGGTGATCGGGTGGAAATCTACCGTGTCCTGACGGCGGATCCCAAGACCGCCCGGCGCAAGCGCGTGCAGAAAACCCGGGCCTCCGGGATGCGCGAGGGCCAGAAATGGCTGCGCGGCGGAGGCGGGCAGGGCGCCTGAACAGGGCCTCCTGCCTTCAAGGCATCAGCCCGTCAGCCGCTGCACTGCTGGTTGATCGAATCGTTGGTGCGCGCCAGTTCGGCCGTGCGCTCGTCGTCGTTGAGGCGCATCGGGGCGCCGTCGGCGCCGGATCGGGACACCCGCACGCCGGCACTCAGCCCGGTGGCGTAGTTACGCAACTGCTGGCACCGTTCGTCGCGCGCCAGCTGGCTGCGTTCCTTGGCGGCAGCTTCCAGGTCGGCCTTGATGCGGGCATCGCGGCGCTCGCGGAATGCCTCGTCGGCATCGACGGGTTTGTCGGCCTTGGCCTTGGCGCTGACCTGCTGCATGCGCGCGCTGCCCGTCGGCGCCGGGTTGCCGTCAGCCTTGGCGGTTTCCGTTTCCAGCGGGCGATAGGCGCCGGCTACCCGGCCCGGCGCGGCCAGGATGGCCCGTTCAGGCACCGATGGCGACGGCGGAACATCGCTGTAGACCGTGCGGCCGTTGGCGTCCTTCCATTGCCACTGGGAGAAGGCGGTGCCGGGAATGGCCAGGCTTGCGGCAATCAGCAGGTACAGCGCGGACGATCGTTTCATGGCGAAATCGTGAGCGGGTCGAGCAGGTTGTGTTGGCATCAGTCGCCAGTGGGGTTGACTTTCGTGTGACCCACCCGGCATTGGCCGCTAGTCTACTGAGACTTGTCCGTCGCATGCAAGCGGACCGACCACGCTACGCCAGCCATCAGCAACACAATGGCGGCGATTTCCAGCGGCCGCGGCCAGCGGTGATCGAACACGAACCCGTATGCCAGCGCGAACAGCGTCTCGAAGACGATCATCTGACCGGACAGCGTAAGCGGCAACCGGCGGCTCGAAATGTTCCAGAGATTGTTGCCAATTAGCGACGCTCCCAGCGCAACCGCCGCGTTGACGGTCCAGAACCACTGCCAGTCCCGGGCGCTGCCTGGGGCCGTCAGCGTGTCACCGAACGCGAGCCAGCCGGCGATTGCCAGGATCAGCGACACCAGCCCGGTGGACAGCCCATAGAGCGCGGACCACTCGTTGCCGCTGAAGTGCGGGTGCCGCTGCAGGTAGCGCGCGTTGTCCACGGCATAGAGCGTCCAGCAGGCCAGCGCCCCAGCCGCACAGAGCACGCCGGCGATTTTCTGCCACACGGGGCGGATCGTTGCGTCCGCCACGGCCGCGCCGTGGGCACCGCCACCACCGCCACCACCGCCGAACAGGTCCACGTTGATGCAGGCGATGCCGGCCGCCACGACCAGCAGCGGCAGCGTCAGGCGGCGCAGCGGCACGGCGCCATGGTCGCGCCGGCCCATCAGCGTGACCGAGATCGGCAGGATGCCGATGATCAGCGACGTGGGGCCCACGCCCGCCAGTTGCACGCCGAACGCCAGCAGCACGTAGTAAAGCAGGTTGCCGGTAAAGGCCTGCCGTAACAGGGCCACGCAGTCGGGGCGTGTCAGCTTGCGCGCAATGCGGCGCATCAGCGGCAGGGCGGCGACCAGGGCCACCAGGCCGTACGCCAGATAGCGGCCGATTGCCAGTTCCCAGGGGGGAAATGCCGGCAGCAGCTTTGGGGCGATGAATACCATTCCCCAGAACGCGCCGGCCAGCAGCCCGCACAGTACGCCGATTCCCATGGTCTCCCGATGCCTTGTTTGAAAAAGGTGGCCGAGAATAGCAAACGGCTTGCAACAACGCATCAGCAAATCCTGCATTCCTGTATAATCTGCTTTTGCGCCTAGAGGATTCGCTATGCGTCTTGTCCAGAAAGCACTCACATTCGATGACGTGCTGCTCGTCCCGGCCTATTCGGCCGTCCTGCCCCGGGATGTTTCCCTCCGCACCCGACTGACCCGTTCGATCGAACTCAATATTCCGCTGCTGTCCGCCGCCATGGATACGGTGACGGAAGCGCGCCTGGCCATTGCCATGGCGCAGGCCGGCGGTATCGGTATCGTTCACAAGAACCTGAAGCCCGCCGACCAGGCCCGTGAAGTGGCGCGTGTAAAACGCTACGAATCGGGTGTGCTGCGTGATCCGATCACCATTTCGCCGGACATGAAGGTTCGCGATGTGATTGCGCTGTCGCAACAGCACGGCATTTCGGGTTTCCCGGTGCTCGAGGGCAAGACCGTCGTCGGCATCATCACCAACCGCGACCTGCGTTTCGAAGAAGAACTGGACGCACCCGTGCGTGCCAAGATGACCCCGCGCGACAAGCTCGTGACGGTGGCCGAAGGCGCGCCGCTGGAAGAAGCCAAGCGCCTGATGAACCGCCACCGCCTTGAGCGCGTGCTGGTGGTCAACGCGGCGTTCGAGCTGCGCGGCCTGATCACGGTAAAGGACATCCAGAAGGCCGTGGACAATCCGCTGGCCAGCAAGGATGCGCACGGCCAGCTGCGCGTAGGCGCCGCAGTGGGCGTGGGCCCGGACAACGATGAACGCGTGGAACTGCTGGTCAAGGCCGGCGTCGACGTGATCGTGGTGGATACCGCGCACGGCCACAGCCAGGGCGTGCTGGACCGCGTGCGGTGGGTCAAGCAGAACTTCCCGCAGGTGCAGGTGGTGGGCGGCAATATCGCCACCGGCGCCGCCGCGCTGGCGCTGGTCGAGCATGGCGCCGATGGCGTCAAGGTCGGTATCGGCCCTGGCTCGATCTGCACCACACGTATCGTGGCCGGTGTCGGTGTGCCGCAGATCACGGCCGTGTCGAACGTGGCCGAGGCGCTCAAGGGCACGGGCGTGCCGCTGATCGCCGATGGCGGCGTGCGCTATTCCGGCGACGTGGCCAAGGCCCTGGCGGCCGGTGCCCACACCGTGATGATGGGCGGCATGTTCTCGGGTACCGAGGAAGCTCCGGGCGAGGTATTCCTGTTCCAGGGCCGCTCGTTCAAGAGCTACCGTGGCATGGGTTCGGTTGGCGCGATGAAGGACGGCGCGGCTGACCGCTACTTCCAGGAAGACAACACCGCCAACGTCGACAAGCTGGTGCCGGAAGGCATCGAAGGCCGAGTCGCGTACAAGGGACCGGTGCAGGCGATCATCCACCAGCTGACTGGCGGCATCCGCGCGTCGATGGGTTACTGCGGCGCCAGCTCGATTCCGCAGTGGCACGAATCGGCCGAGTTCGTGCAGATCACGGCAGCGGGCATGCGCGAATCGCATGTCCATGACGTGCAGATCACCAAGGAAGCGCCGAACTACCATATCGATTGATGTCGATCTGGCCTGCCCTGACGGGCACCACGGCCGCGCCGGTTCTGTCGAGGTTGACGGGGCCTGCGCGGCCGCGCCGCAATAAGGAGCGACCATGAAGGTATTGCTGCGAGCCGTGCTGTTTTTCGATGCGGTGCTCGACTTGCTGCTTGGCCTGCTGCTGCTGATGTCGCCGTTCACCACGCTGTACGCCGCGCTGCAACTGCCGGTGCCGGAGCCGGCCCTGTTCGGGCAGCTGCTGGGCGTGGCCACGCTCGGCATGTCATGGCTGCTGTTCACGGCCACATTCAATGGACATATGACGGTGCCCGTGGCGCGCGTCGCCGGGTTGATCAACCTGGCCAGCGCGATACTGGTGGCCGCCTGGACGCTGTTCCTGGACATGCCCGTCCAGCCGGCCGGCAAGGTCTGGCTGCTGACGATGGCGGCCATGCTGCTGTTCTTCGCCATCGTGCTGATTCCGTCGGCCAAGAAGGTGCGGCTGCGCGAACGCGCGCTGGCCGACCAGGCCAAGGCCGACCGCGACGCGCGTGCCGCCGGCGTTCCCTATCCGACCGACGTTACCGACGTGACCGATGTCGCCGACAGCGGCATTGGCCGCCCGGCGCGCCCGGCGACGTCCCCCGCATCCCCCGAATACCGGCGCGAGCCGGTCATCACGCCGCCGCCCGGCTATGGCCCGGGCACCGAAGTCATGACCGAACCCGATCCGGATGCACTGCCCACTGCCAATCATGCACGACAAAATCCTCATTCTTGATTTCGGTTCGCAAGTCACGCAGCTGATCGCCCGCCGCGTTCGCGAAGCGCACGTCTACTGCGAAATCCATCCGAACGACGTGACCGATGAATTCGTCCGCGAGTTCGCGCCAAAGGGCGTGATCCTGTCGGGCAGCCACGCCAGCACCTACGAAGACCACCAGCTGCGCGCACCGCAGGCCGTGTGGGATCTGGGCGTGCCGGTACTGGGCATCTGCTACGGCATGCAGACCATGGCCGTGCAGCTGGGCGGCAAGGTCGAATGGAGCGATTCGCGCGAGTTTGGCTACGCGGAAGTCCGCGCCCATGGCCATACGAACCTGCTCAAGGGCATCGAGGATTTCAGCACGCCCGAAGGCCACGGCATGCTGAAGGTCTGGATGAGCCACGGCGACAAGGTGACCGCGCTGCCCGACGGCTTCAAGCTGATGGCATCGACGCCGAGCTGCCCGATCGCCGGCATGGCCGACGAGGCCCGCGGCTACTACGCAGTGCAGTTCCACCCGGAAGTCACGCACACGTCGAAGGGCCGCGAGATGCTCGATCGATTCGTGCTGCAGATCTGCGGCGCGAACCCGGATTGGGTGATGGGGGACCACATCGCCGAGGCCGTGGCCAAGATCCGCGAGCAGGTGGGCGACGAAGAGGTGATCCTGGGCCTGTCCGGCGGCGTCGATTCGTCGGTGGCGGCTGCGCTGATCCATCGCGCGATCGGCGACCAGCTGACCTGCGTGTTTGTCGATCACGGTCTGCTGCGCCTGGACGAAGGCAAGATGGTGATGGACATGTTCGCGGGCCGCCTGCATGCCAAGGTCATCCATGTCGACGCATCGGACCAGTTCCTGGGCCACTTGGCCGGCGTGACCGATCCGGAGCAGAAGCGCAAGATCATCGGCCGCGAGTTCGTGGAAGTGTTCCAGGCCGAAGCAAAGAAGCTGACCAACGCCAAGTGGCTGGCGCAGGGCACGATCTACCCGGATGTGGTGGAATCGGGCGGCACCAAGACCAAGAAGGCAACCACGATCAAGAGTCACCACAATGTGGGCGGACTGCCCGAAACGCTGGGGCTGAAGCTGCTGGAACCGCTGCGCGACCTGTTCAAGGACGAAGTGCGCGAACTGGGCGTGGCGCTGGGCCTGCCGCCAGAAATGGTCTACCGCCATCCGTTCCCGGGTCCGGGCCTCGGTGTGCGTATCCTGGGCGAGGTCAAGCGCGAGTACGCCGATCTGCTGCGCCGCGCCGACGCGATCTTCATCGAGGAACTGCGCAAGACCATCGCCACCGAGCAGGATGCCGCCGCCGGCCTGTGCGAACCGCATCAGGTGGGCAAAAGCTGGTACGACCTGACCAGCCAGGCATTCGCCGTGTTCCTGCCGGTGAAGTCGGTTGGCGTGATGGGCGATGGCCGCACGTACGACTACGTGGTGGCGCTGCGCGCCGTGCAGACCACGGACTTCATGACCGCGCACTGGGCGCATCTGCCGTACGCGCTGCTGGGCCGCTGCTCGAACCGCATCATCAACGAGGTGCGCGGCCTGAATCGCGTGGTGTACGACGTTTCGGGCAAGCCGCCTGCAACGATCGAATGGGAATAATCCCCCGGCCTTAGGCCATCCGGCGCCTGGCAGGGCCGGATGCGCCGGTGCCGATCCCGCATCGGGCGGATGCCAGCAGGTATCCGCCTGCCGGACCCCGCCTCACATGGCCTTCCCCGGCCGCGTCACACCGTCGCCGACTGGTCCTCG
This sequence comes from Cupriavidus sp. 86D6, assembly GCF_057815095.1. Lineage (NCBI taxonomy): Bacteria > Pseudomonadati > Pseudomonadota > Betaproteobacteria > Burkholderiales > Burkholderiaceae > Cupriavidus > Cupriavidus sp. 86D6. The sequence goes on from NZ_JBYPSB010000012.1 coordinate 81,926, forward strand.
GTTTGCGCGATTTCCAGACGATTCCCACCCAGCGCCTTGGCCCGGTACAACGCCTGGTCAGCGGCGACCAATGCGTCACTCAGCACTGGCGTTTCCCGCTCGGATTGCGCCAGCCCGATGCTGACTGTGGCCGGAATGCCGACGCCCCCGATACGGCCGGCGATATTCTCGGCGAACTGCGCCGCCACGGTCGCGCCGAGCGTGCCGGCGCGCTGCGCGTCTGCGCCATATAGCAATGCAGCGAATTCCTCGCCGCCGATGCGTGCGAACAGGATGTCCGGGCCCATCACGCCCCGGGCGATCTCCGCGAACGATTTCAGCACTTCGTCGCCGGCCTGGTGGCCGTAGCGGTCGTTGATGGCCTTGAACTGATCGAGGTCGAAAGCCAGGACGGCTACCGGTCGGCGGTGGTCTTCGGCCGCCAGAATGCGTTGGCCCTGTTCGAAAAACCACCGGCGGTTGCCCAGGCGGGTCAGGTAGTCAGTCTGGGATTCTTTGAGCAACTGCATGTGGCTGTCTTCGCGGATCAGCTTCAGGATCGTCATCGGCAGGATCACCGAATACAGGACCCCCTCGTACATGGTGATCTTGCTCGCGATGCCTTGCATGGCAGGCCCGTACGCCGACACGAGCCAGGGCAGCGCAAACGCACGGCCGGCGTAAAGCAGGGCGTGGATGCCCGCCACGGCCACGACGATGTGACGCGCCAAAAATGGCTTCAGCGCCTCACACCGCAGCATTTCGCGTGCAGTCATGGCGCTGATGATGGCAATGGGGAACGCGCTGACGTAGTTCCACACAGCATCCAGCCATCGTGTGCCGGATACTGCCCAAACGGCTGCCATGCCACACAGCACGACGCCGACGGTGATGTGGTAGCGCCGGCTACTGAGCGCCGCCACGCCATTGAGGATCAGCAGGTAGCCGCACAGCATTACCAGGTTGGCGAGTGCCGATCCCAGCACACCGGGCACGGCGCGCCGGAAGAGCACCGTCACGCAGCCGACGGCAAGCGTCGCAAATGCCGCGGACAGAATGCGCAGGGCCTTGCCGTGCCGGGGATTGGCCAGGTGTTCCCAGAACATCATGCCCGCACTGGCGAGCAGCGTTCCGATAGCCAGAAGGTAAAGGGTAAGGAGATCGACGTACATCCAGATGACATGACATTGCGCCGGGGCTGTGCGCCGGCTTGCGAATTCTACGTTGGAATGACGGCATGTCGTGGATGCTTCCGAAGATCTCCGGCAGGTGTTTCGACGATTCCGGGGCTGTGGGCGTTTTCAACCCGGCAGGTCGAGATCACCAAATCGGTAAATGCGTCCGCCGCGCATGACAAAGTCCACCTGCGCGGTGGCCGCGATGTCGGCCAGCGGATCGCCTGGCATCGCCACGATGTCGGCCTGGCGTCCGACTTCGAGCACGCCGATGTCGGAGCGTTGGAGCAGGGCCGCGGCCACGCTGGTGCCCGCGCGCAGCGCCCGGGCCGGCGACAGGCCGGCCGCCACCATCGCCTGGAATTCCAGAATGCCGCGCGAGAACGGGAACATGCCGCAGTCGGTGCCCAGTGCGATGTGGGCGCGGCTGCCGGCCATGCGCCGCTGGGCCCGCTCGATTTCGGGCAGGTCGCGCGAAAACTTCCAGACCGCCTGCGGCGGCAACGTGTTGGCCGCCAGCATGTCCTTGTCTTCCAGCGTCATCTGCATGGTTGGCACCAGGAAGGCGCCCGACGCTTCGGCCAGCGCAATGCCCTCGTCGTCGATCAGGTAGCAATGTTCCAGGCTGCGCGCGCCGGCACGCAGGGCCTGCTTGCAGCCTTCGGCGGCGCCCGTGTGCACGGAAACCGGAAGGCCCAGCTGATGGGCGGCGGCTGCTGCGGCCTCCATTTCTTCGTCGAACCACGTCACGCGCGCAGGGTCGTCGCCAAAGCTCATATAGCCGCCGGTGTTCATGGTCTTGATCCAGTCGGCGCCATGCGCGGCCTGGCAACGCACCTGCTTGCGGATATCGGTGGGCGAGTCGGCCGTTTTCGACAGCCCCAGATGGCAGCGGCACGGCAGCGCGCCCTGCATGTCGCCATGGCCGCCCGATCCGCTGATCATATGCGGCGCCACGAACAGGCGGGGACCGGTCAGGCGGCCCGCGTTGATTGCGTTGCGCAGTTCCAGCCCCGGCCAGCCATCGTCGAACGTGCCGAGGTCGCGCAGGGTGGTGAAGCCATAGCGCATGTACTGGCGGGCCAGGCTCAGGCCAGCCAGCGCCTTGCCGGCGCTGGACTGCAGGATCTGCTGCTTCAGGTTCATCCCATCCAGGAACAGGTGAACGTGCGTGTCGATAAAGCCCGGCGCGATCGTGCGATGGGACAGATCGATCACGCGGGCATTGCGCGGCCGCGCCACCGACGGCCCGATGGCGGCAATCGTGTCGTGTTCGATCAGGATTTCGGTGGGTCCCTGCAGGGTGTCGCCGAGACCGTCGAACAGGTTGCCGCAGATGAGAACGATGGATGCAGACATGGAACAGGCCTCCTTGATGAGGACATCAGTACGGAAGACATAAAAGGCGCAGTTGCAGGCGTCACCGTGCGCGGATGCCGGCCCATCACCGGGCAGGCACACCGGGTTTGGCGCGCGGGATGGTTGCCATGATCGAAATGGCCGCCACGACGACCATGCAGAGGTTGAATGCCAGCGCCAGGATGGCCGCCGTACGCACGGCCACCTGGTCCTGGGCGCCCTGGAAGTCGATCAGCCCGTCGAGCATCTGCGCGCCTTCGGCATGGGTGCGCACGGCCGTGAAGATCGTGGCCGAGATGGCCACGCCGAACGCGCCGCCCAGCGACGACGCCATCTTGTAGATGCCGGCGCCGGAACCCGCCTGGTCCGGCGGCAACGCGGACAGCGCGGCATCGGTGGACGGGGTGGCATAGAACGCCAGGCCGATACCCTGCAGGGCAAAGCCGATGGTGGCGACGATCTTGTAGTCGGCCAGCGTCAGCTGCGTCATCGCCAGGCAGATCACCGACGCGGCCGTCAGCGCGCAGCCCCACAGCATCGGCTTGCGGGCGCCAAACCGCTGCAACAGCTTTTCGCCGACGCGGATAAACGCAATGATCGTGATGGCGAAGCCGATGGTCAGCACGCCGGCCTGCTGGGCGGTCATGTTGCCGCCCAGCTGCGCCAGCTGCATGACCACGATCAGCGTGCCGGCCACGCCGTTGAGCATGAAGTTGGAAATCGTCGCGCCGGTGTAGGTGCTGCTGCGGAACAGGCGGAAGTCGATGAACGGGTCCGCGGCGCGGGCCTCGTGGCGCAGGAACACGAAACCGAAGATCACCACGGCTGCCACCAGCAACAGCGTGCTGACGCTGGTCCAGCCGAACCGGGCACCCTGCGTGACCACCACCTGCAGCGCGATCATCGCAACCATGAAGGTGAAGATACCCTTGCGGTCGATCTTCGCGTCGTGCCGGTCCTCGGCCCGGCTTTCGGGCGTGCCCCGGATCATCAGCAGGCCGGCCACGGCCGCCGCGATCGACAGGAAGAAGATCGAGCGCCAGCCGAACTGGGCCGCGATGGTTCCGCCAAAGATCGCGCACACGCCCGAGCCGCCCCACGATCCGATCGACCAGATGCTGATGGCCCGCTGGCGTGCCTTGCCGGGCCAGTATGTCTTGATCAGCGCGAGGCTCGACGGCATGATGCATGCCGCCGACAGGCCTTGCAGCGCGCGGCCCGCCAGCAGGCAAGGTATGGCCAGCGGGCCGGCCGGCGCGATCGCCACCAGCAGCGACCCCGCGATGCTCAGGCAAAAGCCGAGCTGCAGGATGCGGTAGCGCCCCACGCGGTCGGCGATGCCGCCCATGAAGACGATGAAGATGCCGGAGAACAACGCGGTGATGGCCACGGCGATGTTCATCGTGGTGGGCGACAGGCCCAGCGTGGCGCCCATGTCCGGCGCAATGTTCAGCGTGGTCTGCGCGAACAGCCAGAACGTCAGCACACCCAGCACGATGCCGAACAACACCCGGTCGTTCCCGGCGAAGTTAGGCGGCTGCGCGCGCTCGGATGCTGGCGAAAGGCCAGCTTCAGGATTCCCTGCGGTGGTACCTGTAGCGTGATTCATGGCGTCTATCCCTTGATGGCCGTTGTGTTGTCAACGATGCGAGCCATCGTATTTCCGGGGGGAGCCGTGGGCGTTGACGCGGATCATGGGAGGCGGCGCGGCATCGTAGTCCGCTGGAATTGGCGTTATCCAGCCGCGCGCTTGATGCAGACCAATGCAGCCGCCAGGGGCGGCCCCGACGATGGCCGGCTTTCAACGTGGCGCCCTCCAATGACCCACTACGACTTCCTTGCCGATATCGCCGACGCGCATGCGCGTGCCCGCACCATCGAAGGCCTGACACGCTTGCGCCAGGCGCTGGCGAGCCAGATCCCGGCGCGCACGGCCACCGATACGCTGCTGCTGGCCACATGGAATATCCGCGAGTTCGACAGCGGCAAGTACGGCTACCGTTCGGAAGAGTCCTACCTTTACATCGCCGAGGTGCTGAGCCGCTTCGACCTGATCGCCATCCAGGAAGTCAGGGACGGCCTGTACCCGTTGCAGCGGCTGCAGCGCATGCTCGGGCCGTGGTGGGGCTATCTGGTGACCGATGTCACGCTGGGCACGTCCGGCAATGCCGAGCGCATGGCCTATCTGTACGACCGCCGCAAGGTGCGCTTTACCGGGCTGGCTGCGGAACTGGTGCTGCCCAGGGCGGGCAGGGCGGGGCCGGCCCCCGTGCAGCTGGCGCGCTCGCCATACCTGGCCGGCTTCCAGGCCGGATGGGCGTACCTGACGCTGGCCACGGTCCATATTTACTACGGCACCGGCAAGCCCGACGACGCGCGGCGGCTGGCGGAGATCACCGCCTTCAGCAAGACCGTCGCCAGGGCGGCCGGAAAGCTGTCGGCCGCGCCGCAGCCGGCGCCCGGCGTGAAGGCCGACCCGGGCAACCTGATCCTGCTGGGCGACTTCAATATCTTCAACCGGCGCGACGTGACGATGGAGGCGATCACCCGGGCGGGGTTCGTCGTGCCTGAGCCGCTTCAATCCTTGCCGGGCTCGAATGTGGACAAGAACCGGCACTACGACCAGATTGCCTACTTCCGGCGGCTGTCGCGCATGGCGCCGACCGGCCACGCCGGCGTGTTCGACGTGTACGAGCACGTCTACCGGCTGGCCGACGCCGATGCCTACGCGTCCGAACGCCAGACCCGGCCGGGGCGAAGCTTCAAGGACTGGCGCACCTATCGCATGAGCGATCATCTGCCGATGTGGATCGAGTTCGGCATCGACGATGCGGATGCGTGGCTGGCCGGGCTCGGCGGCTAGCCAGCGGCTCCGGCGGTTCCGGTCTATGCTCTGGCCTGCGACACCGGCAGGCGTCAGCCCGCGGCACACCGCGCGCCACGCGCCGCCGGACCACGCAGTGACACGACAACATCCCACGACCCATGCAAGGAGCCCCCCATGGCCCTCTCGATGTACGACGTATCGATCCCGGTGTTTGTCCGGGCCCTGACGAACCTGTCCGCCATCCTTGAAAAAGGCGCTGCCCACGCGCAGGCACAGGGCATGGACGCCGCCGAGCTGCTTCAGACGCGTCTGATTGCCGACATGGACGCGCTGCCGGCGCAGGTGCAGCGGGCCAGCGACTCGGCCAAGGGCTGCGCGGCACGGCTGGCCGGGATCGACATCCCGTCGTATCCGGACAACGAGACCACGTTCCCCGAACTGCAGGAGCGTATCGCCCGGACGGTGGGCTTCCTGAAGTCGATCCGCCCCGAGCAGCTTGAGGGCAGCGAAACGCGCGTGGTGGAGCTGAAGTTGCGCAACGGCCCGGTGACGTTCGATGGCAAGAGCTACACGCTCGGGTTTGCGCTGCCGAACTTCTACTTCCATGTGACCACGGCCTACGACCTCCTGCGTCACAAGGGCGTGCAGATCGGCAAGATGGATTTCCTGGGCGCGCCGCGCTAAACGGCAATGCCATCGGAAAACGGGCCTGCGAGGCCCGTTCTGCTTTGGATGCGCAGGCTACCGGGCCCGATGGTGGTAATCGAGGGTGGAGATCAGTGCTGCAGGGCCCCGGCCGGCATGCCACCGGCGCGCACGTCGATGCCTGCGGCACGGTCAAGCCGGCCGCTCAGCTCGGTCAGGGCCCAGGCCACCAGCACCACCATCGCGCCGATCCACGGCGTATGCATCAGGCCGAAGTGCTCGACGACCAGCCCGCCCGCCCATGCCGCGCCGGCGATGCCCAGGTTGAAAGCGGCGATATTGAGTCCCGACGCCACGTCCACGGCCTGCGGCGTGTGGTGCTCCGCCTGCTTGACCACATAGACCTGCAGTCCCGGCACGTTGCCGAAGGCCACCGCGCCCCAGGCCAGTACCGTGGCGAGCACCAGCCACCGATGCGGGGCGGTGAAGGTCAGCACGAACAGCACGGCCGCCAATAGTAGAAATACGATGCGCAGCGCCGCGATCGGGCCATGGCGGTCGGCCAGGCGGCCACCCCAGATATTGCCGATGGCGACCGAGACGCCATACACCAGCATCACCAGGCCCACGGCGCTGGCGCTGAAGCCCGACACATCCTGCAGGATCGACGCCAGGAACGTGAAGGGGATAAACGATCCGCCATAGCCGATGGCTGTCTTGGCATAGACCAGCAACAGGCGCGGCTCGGCCAGAACGCGTGCCTGTTGCAGCAGCGAGGCCGGCGCGGCGTGGCGGATCGTCGATGGCACGAACAACAGGCTGCCCACAAACGCGATCACACCGAGCGCGGAGACCGCCAGGAACGTCTCGCGCCATCCGAAGTGCTGCCCGATGAACGTACCCAGCGGCACGCCGGTGACCAGTGCGACCGTCAGGCCCGTAAACATGATGGCGATGGCGCTGGCTGCCTTTTCGCGCGGCACCAGGCTGGTGGCGATGGTCGATCCGATCGAAAAGAACACGCCGTGCGCCAGGCCCGTCAGCACGCGCGCGGCCACCAGCGATTCATAGCTCGGCGCCTGCCAGGCCAGCAGGTTGCCGGCGGTGAACAGCGCCATCAGCGACAGCAGCAGCGCCTTGCGCGGCAGGCGGCCGGTCAGCGCGGTCAGCACCGGGGCGCCCACGGCCACGCCCAGCGCATAGAGGCTGACCAGCAGTCCCGCCGATGGCACGCTGATGTGCAGGTCGGCGGCGATGGTCGGGATCAGGCCGACAATCACGAATTCGGTGGTTCCGATGGCAAAGGCACTGATTGTCAGCGCCAGCAAGGCAACGGGCATGGCAAGCTCCGGTATTCAAGGGTGGAGCGCAGTGTGCCAGCGCCTTTGTTGCCGAAAAAGCCGTCGATCTGCAGAAGATATTTGATTTGAAATCAAGAAAGGTGGCAGGTGCCTGCAAGGCAGGCGCTGGTTCGGCGGATTTCGATGGACTTAGCAGAAACCCTAGGTTCTTGATACAATCGCCGGTTGCTCGCGCCTCGGCTTTTGCCTAATTTTTGAGCAGGAACTCCCCACGCACCCCAACCGTCGCATACGCATGACATACGCCGTCAAGGAAATCTTCTATACGCTGCAGGGCGAGGGCGCCAACGCCGGCCGCGCCGCGGTGTTTTGCCGCTTCTCGGGGTGCAACCTGTGGACCGGCCGCGAGGAAGATCGCGCCCGCGCCGTGTGCCAGTTCTGCGATACCGATTTCGTGGGCACCGACGGCACGCGTGGCGGCAAGTACAAGACGGCCGAGGAACTGGCCGCGGTAGTGGCATCGGAATGGCCGCAGGGCGCCGGCGGCACGCCGCTGGTGGTCTGCACGGGCGGCGAGCCGCTGCTGCAGCTTGACGCGCCGCTGATCGACGCACTGCACGCGCAGGGCTTCGAGATTGCCATCGAGACCAATGGCACGATCGAAGTGCCCGATGGCATCGACTGGGTTTGCGTGAGCCCCAAGATGGGTTCGGAACTGGTCGTGAAGAAGGGCGACGAACTGAAGGTGGTGATGCCGCAGGCGGGTCAGGACTTCGCGGCATACGAGCAACTGGATTTCCGCTATTTCCTGGTGCAGGCCATGGATGGCCCGCTGGCCCGGCAGAATACGGCCGCCGCGGTCGACTTCTGCCAGCGTCATCCACGCTGGCGCCTGTCGCTGCAGACCCACAAGCTGCTGGGCATTCGCTGACACATGAGCAAACAAGTTTCCATCACCCGCCGGCTCGAATTCGATGCCGGCCACCGCATCCCGAGCCACGGCGGCCAGTGCCGCAATATCCACGGCCATCGCTATCGGCTGGACCTGACGCTGTCCGGCGAGGTGCTGCGCCAGGAAGGCGCGTCCGACGACGGGATGATCCTGGATTTCGGCGATATCAAGACGCTGGCCAACGAGCACCTGGTGTCGAAGTGGGACCATGCGTTCCTGATCTATCGCGGCGACACCGCGCTGCTGAACTTCCTGCAGTCGATGGACAACCACAAGACCGTGGTGATCGACAGCATCCCGACCGTCGAGAACCTGGCGCAGGAAGCGTTCGATATCCTGGCGCCCGTGTTCAAGGACTGCTTCGGCCATCATCTGCAGCTGACGAAGCTGGTGCTGTTCGAAACGCCGAACTGCTGGGCCGAAGTCAGCGCGCCGTTCGCGCTGCCGGCGCAGGACTGAGCTGCCCATGTCCGGCGCGCCCCAGTTCCAGGACGAAGCCACGCGGGACCGTTTCTATATGACGGCTGCGCTGGAAGAGGCGCGCCTGGCCGAGGCGGCCGGCGAGGTGCCGGTGGGCGCCGTGGTGGTGTGGAACGACCAGATCATCGCGCGCGGCCATAACCTGCCGATCCGTTCGGTCGATCCGTCCGCCCATGCCGAAATGCAGGCGCTGCGCGCGGCGGCCAAGGTGCTGGGCAACTACCGCATGCCCGAGTGCGAGCTGTACGTGACGCTGGAGCCCTGCGCGATGTGCAGTGGCGCCATTCTCCATGCGCGGCTCAAGCACGTGGTGTTTGGCGCCACCGATCCCAAGACCGGTGCGGCGGGCAGTGTCGTCGACCTGTTCGCGCAGGCCACGCTGAACCACCAGACCACGCTGGCACGCGGCGTGATGGCCGATGAGTGTGGCCAGATGCTGCGCGATTTCTTTGGCGCACGGCGCCGGGCCCAGAAGGCGGCCCAGAAGGCAGCGCAGCAGGCAGCGCGGGCCGCCGGGGAGCAGCCGCTTGCCGAAGGGCAGGTCGCACCACCTTCGCCACCCTCGCCAGCGGCAGCCGATTAGGCGAGAATTCCTGCTTCCGAGCGTCGTACCCTCAACATCCGAAGCATGCGCCAACCCATCGAAGTCCGACTGATCGCCTCATCCGGCTACCCGCACGACGTGGCCATTGCCGCGCGCGGCTGCGCCTGGCTCAAGCAACACGGGTACCACGTCAACAATCCCGATATCCTCGCGCGCCGCTACCTGCGCTTTGGCGGCACGGACGCCGAACGGCTTGCCGACCTGCACGCCATCGGCACCGGCGGGCGCGGTGAACTGACGCTGGCGGTCCGTGGCGGCTACGGCCTGGCGCGGCTGCTGGACAAGATCGATTTTGCGCGCATTGCCGAGCAGGCCCGCGTCAGCGGCACGCCGATCGTCGGCCATAGCGATTTCACGGCTTTCCAGCTGGCCTACCTGGCTGCCACCGGCGGCGTCACGTTTGCCGGGCCGATGCTGCTGGCCGATTTTGGCGAGGAACACGTCGATCCGTTCATGTGGCGGCACTTCGAGGCCATCCTGCGCGACCCGGCCTGCAAGATCGAGGTGGCCGCGCCGCAGGTGGTGACGGCAGCGACGGCGGAGGGCACGCTGTGGGGCGGCAACCTGGCGATGCTGTGCAGCCTGCTGGGCACGCCCTACATGCCGAAGATGCCTGGCGGCATCCTGTTCCTGGAGGACATCAACGAGCCGCCGTACCGGGTGGAGCGCATGCTGCTGCAACTGCTGCAGGCTGGCGTACTGGCGGGGCAGCAGGCCATCGTGCTGGGGGATTTCTCGAACTACCGCACCACCGATTACGACAACGGCTACAACATGGATGCCGTATTCGACTATCTGCGCGAACAGCTCGATATCCCGGTGCTGACCGGCCTGCCGTTCGGCCACTGCCCGCGCAAGCTGACGCTGCCGGTGGGCGCCCAGGCGCGGCTGGAAGCCCGTGGCGATGGCTTCAGCCTGGCCCTGGCCGGGTACCCGACGTTGTAACAAACATCGGGCAGGCCACGGCAGGTCGATGCCGGAGCCGTGGCCATGGCTGACGAATGCCCCCCGCAAGTGGTAAAATCACGGGTTATTTCCTCATTTTCGCTGCGCCGGGCACGCCAATCGGGTGCGTGCCGCCACAATCCGGCTGCCAGCAGGTGGTGCCCACAGGGCACACCCATATTCCAGACAAGGTTCAGACGTGCTTTCTACCGCAAACATCACCATGCAGTTCGGCCCCAAGCCGTTGTTCGAGAACATCTCGGTCAAGTTCGGCGAGGGCAACCGCTACGGCCTGATTGGCGCGAACGGTTGCGGCAAGTCCACCTTCATGAAGATCCTCGGCGGCGACCTTGAGCCGTCGGCGGGCACCGTCATGCTGGAACCGGGCATCCGCCTGGGCAAGCTGCGCCAGGACCAGTTCGCGTATGAAGACAACCGCGTGCTCGACGTGGTGATGATGGGCCACGTGGAAATGTGGGCCGCCGCCAGCGAGCGCGACGCCATCTACGCCAACCCCGAGGCTACCGACGAAGACTACATGCGCGCCGCCGAACTGGAAGCCAAGTACGCCGAGTACGACGGCTATACGGCCGAGGCGCGCGCCGGCGAACTGCTGCTGGGCGTGGGCATCCCGACCGACCAGCACCAGGGCCCGATGAGCGACATCGCCCCGGGCTGGAAGCTGCGCGTGCTGCTGGCCCAGGCGCTGTTCTCGAACCCCGATGTCCTGCTGCTGGACGAACCGACCAACAACCTAGACATCAACACGATCCGCTGGCTGGAAGACGTGCTCAACGAGCGCAACTCCACCATGATCATCATTTCGCACGATCGCCACTTCCTGAACTCGGTGTGCACGCACATGGCCGACATGGACTACGGCACGCTGAAGGTCTACCCGGGCAACTACGACGACTACATGCAGGCGTCGATGCAGGCGCGCGAGCGCCAGGTGGCCGCCAATGCGCGCGCCAAGGAACGCATCACCGAACTGCAGGATTTCGTGCGCCGCTTCTCGGCCAACAAGTCGAAGGCCCGCCAGGCCACGTCGCGCGCGAAGCAGATCGAGAAGATCAAGGTCGAGGACATCAAGCCGTCGTCGCGCCAGAATCCGTTCGTGCGCTTCGAGTTCGAGAAGAAGCTGCACAACCTGGCCGTGGAAGTCGAGGACATCACCAAGACGTACGACCGCAAGATCATCAACAACCTGTCGATGGCCGTCCAGGCCGGCGAGCGCGTGGCCATCATCGGCGAAAACGGCGCGGGCAAGACCACGCTGCTGCGCAGCCTGCTGAACAACGTCGTGCAAACCGGCGTGCAGCGCGGCGTGGAAGTGGATCGTGGCACGGTCAAGTGGGCCGAGAACGCCAACGTGGGCTACATGCCGCAGGACACGTACGAGGAATTCCCGAACGACGTGACCGTGATGGACTGGATGAGCCAGTGGACGCAGGCAGGCGACGACGACCAGTCGCTGCGCGGCACGCTGGGCCGCCTGCTGTTTTCGGCCGACGACATCAAGAAGAACGTCAAGGTGCTGTCTGGTGGCGAAAAGGGCCGCATGATCTGGGGCAAGCTGATGCTGGGCCGCCACAACGTGCTGGCCATGGACGAGCCGACCAACCACATGGACATGGAGTCGATCGAATCGCTGCAGATCGCACTGGACAAGTTCGCGGGCACGCTGATCTTCGTGTCGCACGACCGCGAACTGATCAATGGCCTGGCCACGCGCGTGATCGAGGTGCGCCCCGACGGCACGATCACCGACTACCTGGGTACGTACGACGAGTACCTGCAGTCGCAAGGCATCGAGGCGTAATTCCGGCGGCATCGCCGCATCGTCATTTCGCCAGAAAAGCCGGCCCGCCATCAGGCGCGCCGGCTTTTTTCATCGCGACGTCTTGCCGGCTCGCTGACAGACACTGTATATTTATACAGTTGTCGCCGCCTTCCGGAGACGCTGCGTCCCGCAGTCAGGCCGGTGCGGCGCCCGCGTTTTCCATCCCTCCACCTCGAAAGGCAATCATGTTCGTGGATCGCACCGAAATCATCAACGCCGCCAAGGCACTGCGCGCCAGTCAGGAAGAATCCCGGTACAGCAAGCTCGTCGCGCTCGCGAACAAGCAGCTCAAGGCCATGCACACGGCGATCCATAAGGGCAAGGAAGAATTCGAGACCACACTGGTGCTCGACATCAATGAAGAGAATCCGCAGGCGGCGCTGGAACCGCGCGCGCAGCGGCTGGCCGACGACCTCAGGGCGCAGGGCTACACCGCGACCGTGACCACGTTTGCCGAGGTCAGCACCGACCGCCAGAACTGGACACCGAATATCACGGTCGCCATCGGTCTGGGCGACATCGCTTCCGAAGCCGACAGCGCGATGGCGAAAAGCCCCGTGGCCGAAGCGCCGGCAGTCGCACTGGCCGGCGAAGCGGCGTGTGAAATGGCCTGACGAACAGGCACACGCCGAAGGCACGCGTCGAGCTTGGCGGCGGCGCGAGTGTGGTGGTGAAGCACGTCGGTGAAGCACGTCGGGCGACCGCTTCACTTCGGCCTCACCGTCCCTTCACCGTTCGCCACGACACTGGCTGCTCCATCTTTTCCGGAGCCAGCCATGCATCGCCGCCGCCCGATCGACATTCCCGCTTTTCTCGGCCGACTCCGCCAGTTGCTGGGCGTGCCGGAGCAATCGACCACCGCGCAGCGCGATGGCGGATAATACACACCGTCCATCCTGCCGCGCCCACCCATGAAACAACCGTCAATCCTGGTGGTGGAAGACGAATCCGCCATTGCCGATACCATCCTGTACGCGCTGCGGACGGAAGGCATGCTGGCGGAGCATTGCACGCTGGGCGGCGACGCGCTGGCCCGGTTGCGCGCGGATCGGCCCGATCTGGTCGTGCTCGACATCGGCCTGCCGGACATCAACGGCTTCGAGGTCTGCCGCACGCTGCGTACGTTTTCCGATGTGCCGGTGATCTTCCTGACCGCGCGCCATGAGGAAATCGACCGCATCGTGGGGCTGGAGATTGGCGCGGATGACTATGTGGTCAAGCCGTTCTCGCCCCGCGAGCTGGCGGCGAGGGTGCGCGTGATTCTACGTCGCGCCCGGCCTCAGGCCGAACCGGCAGCCTCGGCAGCCCCGATGGTGACCATCCCGGTGCCCGACAGAGCCGGGCGGTCCAGCGGCTTCCGGCACGACGCGGAAGGCGCGCGGGTGGCCTACCAAGGCCAGTGGCTCGATCTCACGCGATACGAATACCGGCTGCTTGCGCTGCTGGTGCAGCATCCTGGGCGCATCTATGCGCGTTCCCAGTTGATGGACCTGGTCTGGCACGACGCGCTCGACACGGTCGATCGCACCGTCGATACCCATATCAAGACGCTGCGCGCCAAATTGCGCGACGTGGACCCGGCAGGCGACCCGATCCGCACCCATCGCGGCATGGGCTATTCGCTCGAAGCGCCGGACGTGCGCCAGGCGCCCGGCGTCTAGATCCCGCTCCCCGTCCATGCACATCGGTCTGCGGATATTCTTCGGCTTTTTCCTGGTGGTCGGCCTGGCGACGTTCCTGACGCTGCGGGTGTTCGTCCAGGAGGTCAAGCCCGGGGTGCGCCAGGCGATGGAGGACACGCTGGTCGATACCGCCCATGTGCTGGCCGTGCTGGCGGCCGACGACCTGAAAGCCGGCCAGATGGCCGATGGGGCGTTCGCCCAACGTCTGGCGCAACTGCGCCAGCAGCCGGTGGATGCCAGCGTCTGGGGCATGCACAAGGACGCGGTGGGCTACCGCATCTACATCACCGACGACCTCGGCATCGTGCGCTTCGATACGGCGGGCCAGGCGGTGGGCGCCGACTATTCGCGCTGGAACGACGTCTACCTGACCCTGCAGGGCAAGTACGGCGCGCGCAGTACCCGCTCGGACCCTGCCGATGAAAGCAGTTCGGTGATGTATGTGGCGGCGCCCATCCGCGATGGCACGCGCATTATCGGCGTGCTGACCGTGGCCAAGCCAAACCAGGCCGTGGCGCCGTTTATCGCGCGCAGCCAGGGTGTGATCCTGACCTATGGCCTGCTGCTGATTGGCGGCGCGGCCGCGATTGGCGTGCTGTGTACGCTCTGGCTGGTGTTCGGCCTGCGCAAGCTGCAGCGCTATGCCCGCGCGGTGGCCGCCGGCGAGCGTGCCGAGATGCCGCTGCGCGGTGCCAGTGAGCTTGCCGAACTGGGCCGCGCCGTGGAGACCATGCGCCTGCGGCTGGAAGACAAGCAGTATGTGGAGCACTACATCCACACGCTGACCCACGAAATGAAGAGCCCGCTGGCGGCCATCGGCGGCGCGGCCGAGCTGTTGCAGGAGGACATGCCGGCCGCCGACCGTCAGCGTTTTGTCAGCAATATCCTAGGCCAGGCGCAGCGGCTGGACCTGTTGATCCGCAAGCTGCTGACGCTGGCCGAAGTGGAGCAGCGCCAGCACCTGGAAAAGCCCGAGCCGGTGATGCTGGGGCTGGAAATCGGGCAGATCGTGCAGTCGCTGGAGCCCAGGGCACGGCAACGGGCCGTGCAGTTGCGATGGCAGCCGCCCGACGCCGTGCCGGCGATCACGGGCGATGTGTTCCTGCTGCGCCAGGCCATCGTCAATCTGCTGGAAAACGCGCTCGATTTCGCGCCTGCGGGTTCCGCCATCGATATATCGCTGGCGCCCGGGTCCGGGCCCGGGCAAATCGTCGTGCTCCGGATCGACGATCGCGGGCCGGGCATTCCCGACTATGCCATGCCACGGCTGTTCGAACGCTTCTATTCTCTGCCGCGTCCCGATGGCCGCGAGCGCGGTACCGGTCTGGGCCTGTGCCTGGTGCGGGAGGTGGCCCTGCTGCACCGGGGAACGGTTGCCGTGATCAACCGCGAGGGCGGCGGGGCGCGCGCCGAACTGGCGCTGCCGGTGGCGGTCTGAGTTGCCGGCCGGCACGCGGTGCTCGCGGCCGGCCGCGCCAGATCCCCCCGATACCGGGCGACTTCACACGCTTGGGGCCCACTTCACGCCGGCTACCCACCGGCCCCATCTTGCGCCCACATGCGCTGGCTAGTCTTGCGGCATCTCCACTCGCAAGGCTCCCATGAACAAGGCCCTGTTTTACCGAATCGCGATCATTACTGGCGTCATCCTGCTGTTGTGGTTCGCGCTGCAGATGGTGCTTGGCATCGTGCGCGAACGCAGCCAGTACCGCGACGCCGCCGAGCAAAGCATCTGGCAGAGCTATGCCGGCCCCCAGACCCTGACGGGCCCCATCATCGTCGTGCCCTACAAGGAGGTGGTGGCCGTGGCGGTGGCCGGCAACGCGCCGCAGCAGAATCGTGAGGAAAGCCGGCGGCTGCTGGTGTTTCCCAAGACGCTGCAGGTGCGTGCCGACGTGACGCCGGGCGAGCGATATCGCGGCATTCACAAGACGATCGTCCATGAGACGGCCACGCAATGGCAGGGCACGATCGCGTTGCCGGACCTGACGTCGGACGAAGACCTGGCGAAATCCGTCGGCCATGTCCGCTTCGAGATGGGCCAGCCCTATGTGGTGCTTGGCGTTGGCGACATGCGCGGCCTGGTGTCGCAGCCTGTCCTGCAACTCGACGGCAAGCCCGTTCCGCTGCAGCAGGGCGCGCGGCTCGAAAGCCTGCCGCAGGGCCTGCACGCGCGGATCGACGTGGACGGCGCCGCGGGTAAGCCGCTCGATGCCCGCACCGTGCCGTTCAGCCTGACGCTGGCCGTGCTTGGCGCGCGGTCGATGGCGCTGGTGCCCGTGGCCGACCATAACCAGTTCACGATGCGCTCCGCGTGGCCGCATCCCAGCTTCGACGGCGATTTCCTCCCACGCCAGCGTACGGTGAGAGACGACGGCTTCACCGCCGAATGGTCCGTCACGGCATTCAATACCCATGTGCGCGACCAGCTGGCCGGCAATCCCGGGGCGGGCAGCCGGATGTCGCTGGAGGCGGCCTCGGTCACGCTGATGGAGCCCGTGAACATCTACGTCAAGGCCGAGCGGGCCGTGAAATACGGGCTGCTGTTCGTGCTGCTGACCTTTGCCGGCCTGTATCTGTTCGAACTGGTCAAGACGCTCCGCATCCACCCGATCCAGTACCTGCTGGCCGGGCTGGCCCTGGCGATGTTCTTCCTGCTGCTGGTCAGCCTGTCGGAGCACGCGCCGTTCCTGATGGCCTATCTGGCGGCAAGCGCAGCCTGCATCGGCCTGCTGGGCTTTTATCTCACCTTCGTACTGCGCAGCTGGCAACGCGGCGCGGGCTTCGCGGGGCTGCTGACCGCGCTGTACGGGGCGCTGTATGGGCTGCTGGTGTCGGAGGACAACGCGCTGGTACTGGGCTCGCTGCTGCTGTTCGTGATACTGGCCGGCATCATGGCGATCACGCGCAAGGTGGATTGGTACTCGGTGGGCAGCCCGGCGCAGGCATCGAGCCAGGAGGGCGGCGCGTAGCCGGGGCACTGCCGCGCCGAGCGAGGCCGGATCGATCGGGGCCAGATCGATCGGTCCAGCGATATTGCCGGGTCAGCGAGATCGCCTTGGCGCCGCCGGTGCCACGCCCATTTCCGCCAGCAGATCGTCGAGCTGGTCGATGATCGCGTGCGCGGTGATCTCGCCCTTGGACTTTTGCAGCGCCGCGCCCAGCGTGTCGCGCAGCGCCGCCAGTTCCACCACGGTGGATGCCTTTTCCACCTTCACCTGCAGCACGTAGCCGCGCAGTCCCAGGTGGTTGCCGATCACGTCGGTATAGAAGTGGTAAAGGCGCTGGTAGCCACTGGCGCCGGCCGGGGTGCCGGCGGCGACGGGCGCCATCGCGGGCGCGATCGTGGTGTCGGCCAGCACGTCGCGCTCATCCACGCGGTCGTCGATCCCCTTGCCGGCCGCCGAATTAAAGCCAGAATAGGCGGCGAACAGATTGGTGTCGGCGGGTTTGCGGGCGCTGGCCTGCCTGCCGGACCGCGAGGCAGACGTCCCCGACGCCCCCGACGCCCCGGACGAAGCCGATGCCTGGCCGGCGGGGTCGGACATCGGCGCGATCAGCCCCAGCGCCAGCAGGGTGTCGAATGCCTCCTCGGCCACCCCCATGCCGGCAACTTGCGCCATCAGCGTCGATTTGCTGCGTTCTCCGTTCACGATCAGCAGCAGCGCCCGCAGTTTCTGGTCCAGCTTGCGGGCGCGGGTGCGGATTTCCTCCTGACCAGCCTCCGTCTTCTGATAGATCGGGTCGACCATGTCTCGCTCCTTTTGTTCTGGATCGGCCGCCCGCGGCGAGAGCCCTCGGATCGATTGCCTGCACGGCCGATTATCGCCATCTTGTTGTCCGGACCAGCCCGCGTCGATAAAAATCCGAATCCGCAAACCGGCCTACAATGTGGTGCTCCATAAAAGTAACAAAAATTTTGCAATTGCCGATCCACCTGATGAGGGCTGTGGCCATGCAACAACGAGACAAACTGTTTATCAACGGCAAGTGGGTGGCACCCCACGGCACTGGCAGCATTGAAGTGATCCATTCCGCCACCGAGGCGGTGATGGGCAAGATCCCCGAGGGACACGCGCGTGACGCCGAGGACGCCATCGCGGCCGCCCGGGCCGCATTCGATGGCTGGGCCGCCACGCCGCCGGCCGAGCGTGCGCGCTATATCCGCAAGATTGCCGAAGGCCTGAAAGACCGCACCGAGGAACTGGCGCAGCTGATCGCGGGCGAAGTGGGCATGCCGATCAAGCTGGCGCGCGCCATCCAGGTGGGCGGCCCGGTCTACAACTGGGGCCAGGCCGCCACGCTGCTGGAAGGCTTTACCTTCGAGGAGCAGGTAGGCAATTCGCTGGTGGTGCGCGAGCCCGTGGGCGTGGTCGCGGCCATTACCCCGTGGAACTACCCATTGAACCAGATCACCCTGAAGGTGGCGCCGGCGCTGGCGGCGGGCTGTACCGTGGTGCTCAAGCCGTCGGAAGTGGCACCGCTCAATGCCTTCGTGCTGGCCGAGGTGATCGAGGCGGCCGGGCTGCCGCCGGGCGTGTTCAACCTGGTGACCGGCTACGGGCCGGTGGTGGGCGAGGTGCTGGCCAGCCATCCGGAGGTGGACATGGTGTCGTTTACCGGCTCCACCCGGGCCGGCAAGCGGGTGTCCGAACTGGCTGCGCACACGGTCAAGCGCGTGGCACTGGAACTGGGCGGCAAGTCGGCATCGGTGATCCTGGACGACGCGGACCTGCCGGCGGCCGTCAAGGGCACCATCAGCGCGTGCTTCCTGAATTCGGGCCAGACCTGCTCGGCGCATACGCGCATGCTGGTGCCGCGCAGCCGCTATGACGAGGTCAAGGCCATCGCCGCCAAGGTGGTGGAAGGCTTTACCGTGGGCGACCCGCTGGCCGATACCACGCGGCTGGGACCGCTGATTTCCGCGGTGCAGAAGGAACGCGTGACCGGCTATATCCGTCGCGGGCTGGAAGAGGGCGCCGAACTGGTGGCGGGCGGCCCCGAAGCCCCGGCCGGCTTCGAGCGCGGCTTTTTCGTCAAGCCCACCGTGCTGGGCAATGTCGATCCGAAGGCGACCGTCGCCCAGGAAGAGATTTTCGGGCCGGTGCTGTCGGTGATCTGCTATGACACCGAGGAAGATGCGATCCGCATCGCCAACGACAGCGTCTATGGGCTGGGCGGCGGTGTCTGGTCCGGCGACGAGGCGCGGGCGATCAAGGTGGCACGCCGCATCCGTACCGGCCAGGTGGATATCAACGGCGGCCCGTTCAATATGAACGCGCCGTTCGGGGGCTTCAAGCAGTCGGGCAATGGCCGCGAAGGCGGCAAGTTCGGGCTGGAGGAATTCCTCGAATACAAATCGCTGCAACTGAAGAAGCCCGCCTGACGGGGCCTTCCAGCGACGCCACTGCAATGCCCGGCCAGTCCGGGCATTCTTGTCTGCGCGGAAATCTGCGATGCTTGCGTCTTTCCACGGGGAGATACGTCGAATGCGCTGGTTCAAACGGGTGGGCTGGATACTGGCGGGCGTGCTGCTGATCGGGCTGACGGGCGCCATCGGCGGCTATATCTGGTATCGCCAGGCCTCGCAGCCCGATACCGCCGGGACGATGCACCTGCCCGCACTGCGCGACCGCGTGGTGGTGGTGCGCGACCGCAACGCCGTGCCCCATATCCAGGCCGCC
The DNA here is from genome assembly GCF_057815095.1 of Cupriavidus sp. 86D6. NCBI lineage: Bacteria > Pseudomonadati > Pseudomonadota > Betaproteobacteria > Burkholderiales > Burkholderiaceae > Cupriavidus > Cupriavidus sp. 86D6. Next base: position 101,402 of record NZ_JBYPSB010000012.1, read on the forward strand.
AACGCGCTGGACGCCTACTACGCGCTGGGCTATGTCCATGCGCAGGACCGGCTCTGGCAGATGCAGATGAACAAGCGCATCGTGGCCGGCCGGCTGGCCGAGATCCTGGGCCCGAGCGCGCTCGATACCGACCGCTTCCTGCGCACCATGGGCGTGCGCCGCAACGCCGAAGCCGTGCTGGCCCAGACCCCGCCGGAGACACGCGCGGTGCTGCAGGCCTATGCCGATGGCGTCAATGCCTATATCGATACCCGCAAGGCGGCGCTGCCACCCGAGTTCCTGATTTTGGGCACGAAGCCTGAGCACTGGGAGCCGGCCGACACGCTGGGCTGGCAGACCATGATGGCCTGGGACCTGGGCGGCAACTGGCGGCAGGAGGTGCTGCGCATGGGCCTGGCCCAGCAACTGCCCACGTCGCGTATTGCCGAGATCCTGGCGCCGTACCCCGGTGACAAGCCGCTGCGGACGATGGACTACGCCAGCTTCTATCGCAAGCTGGCGCCCGTGGCCACGGCCATGGCGCAACTGTCCGAGCGCGCGCCGGCCGGCTATGTCGATGGCATGGGATCGAACAACTGGGTGGTGTCCGGTGCGCACACCCGCAGCGGCAAGCCGTTGCTGGCGAACGATCCGCACCTGGGGCTGCAGGCGCCCGGGCTCTGGTACTTCGCGCACCTGCAGGCCCCGGGGATGGATCTTACCGGCGCCACGCTGCCTGGCGCGCCGCTTGTGGTGCTGGGCCATAACCGACGCATCGCCTGGGGATTCACCAATACCGCGCCCGATGTGCAGGACCTGTATATCGAGCGGATCGACCCGGCGAACCCGAATCGCTACCAGACGCCCGATGGCTGGGCCGAGTTCGAGACGCGCCAGGAGGTCATCCGCATCAAGGGGCAGCCCGACCTGACGCTCAATGTCCGGACAACGCGACATGGCCCGGTGATGTCGGACGTGGCCGAGCCGATCAGCGCGGCGGCCAGGCCGCTGGGCGCGCAGTATGTGGTGTCGTTCCAGTGGACGGCGCTGCGGCCGGACGACCGGACCTTCCAGGCCAGCCTGAAGATGGGCATGGCCACCGACTGGAAGAGCTTTGTCGGCGCGCTGCGTGAGTTCCATTCGCCGCAGCAGAACATCGTGTACGCCGATGTGGACGGCAATATCGGCTATATCGCGCCGGGACTGGTGCCGATCCGCCGGCCCGACAACGACCTGATGGGGCTGGCGCCCGCGCCGGGCTGGGACGCGCGCTACGACTGGCAGGGCTTCATTCCGTTCGACCAGCTGCCACGGCGCTTCAATCCGCCGTCGGGGACGATCGTGACGGCCAACCAGAAGATCGTCGACAACGACTACCCGTTCTACATCACCAGCGAATGGAGCGTGCCGTACCGCGCCCAGCGCATCCAGACGCTGCTGGACGCCGAGCCGCACCATACGCCGGAGACCTTCGGCACGATCCAGAAGGACGTGGTGTCGCTGGCCGTGCGCGACGCCTTGCCGCTGCTGCTGGCCGCACCCGTGGCCAGCGATGCCGCCCGTCCGGAACGCGAGCGCCGGCTGTTCGATGCGTTGCGCAAGTGGGATGGCACGATGGCCGCCGATCGCGCGGAGCCGCTGGTGGTGACGGCCTGGCTGCGTGAACTGTCGCGGCTGCTGTTCGAGGACAAGGTCGGCGATCCGATGTTCAACAGCCTCTGGGACCAGCGCAACGTACAGTTGCCGATGCTCAATGCCATGCGCGATCCCAAGGGTCTCGGCGCATTCTGGTGCGACAACTCGCGCACCACGGCGCGCGAGACGTGCGCGGTCACCATTGGCCTGGCCTGGCAACGCGCCATTGCCGACCTGGATCAGCGTTATGGCGACGACCCGGCCAAATGGCGCTGGGGCAAGGCCCATGCGGCGCGTTCGGAGCACAAGCCGTTCGGCAAGGTGCCGTACCTGGCCAACCTGTTCAATATCCGCGTCCGCACCGGCGGCGACACCTATACGGTGGACGTGGGCCGGCACAACCTGCGCGATGAAGCGGCGCCGTTCGAGAATACCCATGCGGCCAGCCTGCGCGCGATCTACGACCTTGCCGACCTGTCCGACTCCCGGTTCATGTCATCGACCGGGCAATCGGGCAATGCGCTGTCGCCGCACTATCGCGACTGGACCGATAAATGGGCGGCGGTGCAGTTCATCACGATTGGCGGGCACCGGCGCAACCCGGGTGGTGACAGCTTCGACACACTCGTGTTGCAACCTGTGAAAGACAAGCGATGATGCGGTGCGGTATCGTATGGGGCCGCATTGAAATCCAAGCCATTTTCCAGCAGGAGTGTCAGTCGATGAGCGAATCCAGGCGCCAGTTGCGTACCGATGTCATCCAGCATGTTGCCTTCGAGCATGCGGGCGTGATTGCCGAGGTGGCGCGCGACCGCGGCCATGACATCCGTATCTACCAGGCGGGCGTGGACGACCTGACGCTGGTGCAGACCGACCCGGCCGATCTGCTGGTTGTGCTTGGGGGCCCCATCGGCGTTTACGAGACCGAAGCCTACCCGTGGCTGGAGGCCGAGATCGGCGTGATCCGCCAGCGCCTGGCAGACGAACTGCCGATCATCGGCGCCTGCCTGGGCGCGCAGCTGATTGCCGCCGCATCGGGCGCGCGCGTCTATCCGGGTACGCGCGAAATCGGCTGGGGCCAGATCCAGCCGACCGACGCCGGGCGCCGTTCGCCGCTGGCGGTGCTGGCCAACGCCGACTGGGAAGTCCTGCACTGGCACGGCGACACCTTCGACCTGCCGGAAGGCGCCGAACTGCTGGCATCGACGGCGGCCACGCCGAACCAGGCCTACGCCATCGGCAAGCATGTGCTGGCGCTGCAGTTCCACCCCGAGGTGAAGCCCGGCGATATCGAGACGTGGCTGATCGGCCATACCGTTGAACTGGCCAGGGCCGGCATCGATCCGCGCACGATCCGCCGCCGTACGGCCGAGATTGGTGCCACGGTGGCCAGTGCCGGCGAACTGATGTTTGCGCGGTGGATGGAGGAAGCGGGGCTGTGAGCAGAGGGCGTCCCCACGATATCGACGAGCGGATCGATGTCCGCATCGATGCGCTGCTGGCAGGCCGCGTCCGGCCGTTCGGGCCCAAGGGCGTGCCCAGCGGCATCGACAAGACGGCAATCGACGGGCCGGTACGTGTGACCACCATCGGGCTGGACATCGACGAACAGGGCGATCCGAAACACCATGGCGGGCCCGAAAAGGCGATCCACCACTATCCGCACGACCACTATGCTGGCTGGCGCGGCGAACTGGCCGGGCACGGTAGCAACATCGACGTACTCGAACGCGCCGGCGCATTTGGCGAAAATCTGAGTACAACGGGTTTGACGGAGGCCGATGTCTGCATCGGCGACCGCTTCCGGCTGGGCACGGCACTGGTGGAGGTCTCGCAGGCCCGCCAGCCATGCTGGAAGCTCAATCATCGCTTCGGGTTTGCAGGCATGTCGCGCGCCGTGCAGGGTAGCGGCCGTACGGGCTGGTACTACCGTGTGATCGAGGAGGGCGATCTGGCCGCCGGCGATCGCCTGGTGCTGGTGGCGCGGCCCTGTCCGGACTGGAGCCTGCAACGGCTGCTGCACGTGCTCTACGTCGACCGGCTCAATATCGCCGCGCTGGCCGAGATGGCGGAGCTGCCGGTCCTGGCAGAAAGCTGGCGCAAGCTGGCCCGCCAGCGCGTGGCGAACCACGCAGTCGAGGATATGGAGAAACGGCTGGCGGGTGGGTAAGGCCGGCTGGCATTGCCTGCCGCCAGCCTTCCTGTGTCAGGGCCGCGGCCTAGCGGCGGCGCCTTCTGTCATCGTCCGAGCCGGCGCTTTCGTCGTCCATGGGCTCGATCAGCCTGAACCCCGCGCGTTGCTTGACCAGCGCCGACGGTGTCGTGATGGCCGACGTGAATACATCGGTCACCCCCCGGCCGCTCAAATAGTTCAGGTACACCTGCAATCCAAAGCTTGCCGCGCCGCGTACGCCGTTCTGGCGATAGAGAACATTCTGCGGCACGCTGACCACGGTGCCGACATCCGCCTGGGTGGGATCGTCCTCGTCGATGCTGCCTAGCAGGACCGAGACGGGGAAGCCCTGATATAGCACCAGTACATAGATGGCAGGTTCGCCTTCCGCGATGGAGGTGACCATGCTGTCCGCCATCCTGCGCCCGGTATGCGCAAGGGAAGCCTGGCCGGGGGACATGGCGTTGTCGCTGGCGAAACGGCGGTAGTCATCGCGCCAGCGTTGCAGCACGCTCGACAGGCGCAGCATGACCGGAATGTTGTCCCAGTTGTGAATCTCGAAGGTGAACGGGTTCCGCGCGTCCTGTTCCCAGCGCCCGTTCCTGAGGACTCTTGGCAAGACGGTCTGCGGCTGGAAGTTTCGCAAATCGATCTGATACCGACCCAGCGGCGCGGTCTGCGCCTCGGCCAGCGTAGCCGGCGCCGTATTGGACTGCACGAGTTGGCCGTTGCCCGCTGCGTGCATGCGGGCTGCCGCCACCTCCATGTCCATGGTGCCATTGCGCGACACCTGGAAGACCTGGTCGGCAGCGCGATACGCAGCCATCGCGGTCTCGCGGCGATTGTCGCGCGTTGTCGAGCCGTCCCGCTCCCGTACCGCCGCGATCAGTTCATTCTCAAGCTCTGGGTTCGAGGATGCATAGCCGGTGGTGCCGTGGGCCAGAATGCTGGAGACGACCTGTTCGAATCTTTCCGAATCCCACTGGGGCCCGAACAGCGCCTGGAACAGCGCGATGATCGTCATCGTCCGGCTGACGCAATCGGCTGGATCGTCCACGCCGCGTCGCATGCGGGGTGTCACGATATGCTCGACCTCCGTGCGGCAGACGCGCGAGGCTGCATAGACTGCCATGGGATTGCGCCCCATGGCCGTATAGGACACCAGCCTGGTTTCGGGCACTGCGGTTCTGGGCCTCGCAGGTGTCACTGCGTTGAAACCCGTGTGGGCCGGAGCCCCTGCCGAGTAACGGACCGCATTCGGGTCCTGCGTGGCCTTGCCCGGGGACGGGGCGCTGCACTGACCGAGGAAGAACGTGGCGACGGCGAGCATCTCGTTGCGCCAGCACGCGGTCGGCGGCTGCAGCCGCGCTTCCGGCTTGACCTGTGCGAATGACAGTGCGGCAATTCGCACTGCCTCGCCGGTTTCGTTCTCGATCGCGAGTGTCGTGCCGAGCGGGGCGGCCGGGCGCTGCACGGTAGCAATTGGCGATGTCCGCAGCACTTTTCGCATCCGGTCGGACGACACGAGCTGGACATCGATGTGCGTTGGGTCTTCGTAGGCCAGGGCGATGGAAACGAATGCCGCCTCGGCATCGAGGTCGAACTTGGCGACGTTGCGAAACGTATACGCATCCTCGATGTCGGCAGTATGCCCGCTGAACTTGATGCGCAGGGCGTTGCCAACGTAGACGTGAAAGTACTGCCGCGAGCTGGTCTCGACGGTCATTACCACCTGACTCAACGGGTAATGCTTGCCGTCCGGGGTGTTGCCGACGATATCGGCAAGGTTGTATCCCTCCGAAAATCCAACGGGACAGTCAATGCTGCAATTCAGCCGCGTTCTGACGACCTGGAGCGACCGCGTCTTGTCGTTGAACGCGTTGAAGAAGTTGGCGCCGTAATACCGGACGTAAGACTCGCCTTTTCCTAATTGTTCAGAGAACGCGTAGAAGGCGAGGTCCTTCGCCATCAGCAACGACGACGCATTACTGTCGACACTGTCGGATAGTGTCCACTCCAGCGCCCCCGGGGCAAAGCAATTCTCCCGACCCTGGAACCGGGCGTGCTTGTAGACGCACGCCCGGGGCACCGCAAGGAAGCTGCTGAAGGTCATGGCGGAAGCGTCCACCGTCCGGGCATAGTCCCCGGTGAAGCGCCGAAGCTGACCTCTGAACTTCGGACCGGATGAGACGACGAGCTCGGTATCCCAATCGAGCTTGACCGACTTGAAGGCCAGGCCATCTGGCACATCGACCTGCGTGTCGATGTTGAAGCAGCGTTTGTCGCCCTGGTAATCCGCCTCTGTATAGACGCACGCCTGGCCGGCCAGGGCTTGCCCGCTGGCAGCCACAGATAGCCAGAGCAGTAACGATCCGACGTGGCGCGACCATCCTGTGCGCCATGGTCGGCGCTGCAATGCACGTGTTGCCATGCTCAATCTCCCGATGCCGCGGAACTTTCCGCCCGCGCATTCTGGGGAGATCAAAAATGGCCGACCTTGGCTCGTATCAATCCATCAACACTATCGTGAAAGTGCGACAGGAAACGTACAAATCGCGTTCTTCCGGCCTATTCCTGGCGGAATCGCCATGCCGTGGCTTCGCGCGTGATCCGCTCCCAGATCCCCTGTTTTTCCTCTTCGCTATAGAACACCCAGTTGCTGACTTCGGCTGCGGTGCGGCCGCAGCCCTGGCATACCTCGTCGAACAATGTCGAGCAGATGCCGATGCAGGGGCTGTCCGGGCGGTCGCTCAGGCGCGTCTGGGCCTCGTCCTGGTCGGAAGTGGCGGGCGAATGGAGCGGATCGGGGGTATTGGCGGACATGAAGCGGGGCGCTGCGGAAAAGGCCGTATGGCGGCTGGCCGCACATTATAAACGCCCGGCCCCGGCGCCTTCGGCACTTGGGAATTACCCCTGAGGTCATTGTGGACCGCTTGACGGCCATCTACCCTTGACGGGTCATGATTCCAGTCCAGTTGATGCCAGGGAGGCCGTCCATGTCCGCAAAGTCAGTCGAACCCCGCAATGCCGCCATGCTCGAATCGGTGCTGGGCGGATCGCCCGTGGCGCGCGCGCTCGGGATTCGCTTCGATGTAGTAGCGCCAGATCATGTGGAGCTGCTGCTGCCATTCAGCATGCAAAACATCACCGTGGGCGACATGGTCCACGGCGGCGTCATCGCCACGCTGATCGATGTGGCCGGCGCGGCGGCGGCGTTTACTGCCGTGGATCTGGAGGTCGTGAAGGGCGGGGCGACCGGATCGCTGTCGATCCAGTATCTGGCACCGGCAAAATCCGCGACGCTGCGTGCCGTGGCGGACGTGGTACGCCGGGGCAAGCGCCAGGTGGTGACCGAGGTGTCGGTGTTTGCCGAGAGCGAGGCAGAAGCCGTGCTCGCCGCCAAGGCGCTGATGAGCACGGCACTGCTGTAGGCAGTCAGGCGGCCCCGGCGGGGCCGGGGCCTTGCTCGTCAACCGAGCCGGCGATCAGTACTTCCAGAAGATCTGCTGCAGGGCCTTCGGGTCGTTGGTCTTGGTCAGCGCCAGCGCCATCAGGATGCGCGCCTTCTGCGGCAGCTGGTCGTCGGTGACGATCCAGTTGTACTTGTCGTCCGGCTGCTCGGCGTTGCGCACGACGATGCCGCTGCCCGTGCGCGAGGCCCGCACCACCTGCACGCCCTTGGCCTGCGCGGCCTTGAGCGGCTCCACCATGTAGTCGCCCACGCTGCCGTTGCCGGTCGCGGCATAGACGATGGCCTTGGCGCCGTTCTTGACGGCCGCGTCGATGCTGGCCGGATTCACGTTGCCGTAGGCGTAGACCACGGCCACTTCAGGCAGCTTGTCGATCTTGTCGATATCGAACTCGGTCTGCAGCGTGTGCGGGCGGGCCAGGGTGCGGTAGTACAGCGTGCGGCCTTCCACCACGTAGCCCAGCGGGCCGAACGGCGAGCGGAACGTCTCGGTCTTGAACGTGTTGGTCTTGGTCACGTCCCGGCCGGTGTGGATTTCGTCGTTGAGCACCACCAGCGCGCCCTTGCCCTTGGAGGCCGGGCTCGAAGCCACCAGCACGGCATCGTAGAGGTTCAGCGCGCCGTCGGCGCCCAGCGCCGTGCCCGGACGCATCGAGCCAACCACCACCACGGGCTTGTCGCTCTTGAGCGTCAGGTTCAGGAAGTACGCGGTTTCCTCGATCGTGTCGGTGCCGTGCGTGATGACGATGCCGTCCACGTCAGGCTGCTTGAGCAGTTCCGACACGCGCTTGCCCAGCTTCAGCAGGCGTTCGTTGTTGAAGCTCTCGGAGCCGATCTGGAAAATCTGCTCGCCCTTGACGTTGGCGACCTTCGAGATTTCGGGGACCGAGGCAATGATCTTGTCCACGGGCACCACGGCGGACTGGTACGCCGCGGTGTTGGTGGCCGATGCACCCGCGCCGGCGATGGTGCCGCCGGTGCCGATGATGACGATGTTGGCCTTGCGCGCTTCGGCCGTGGTGCCGGCGGGCGCGGAGGCGCTGGCCGACGGGGCCAGTTGCGCATGCGCGGTGCCGGTCAGCAGCGCGGCGGACAGCAGCAGGGTGGCAAGGGTGGTGAGCTTGGCAGGTCGTTGCATGATTCTCCTCTTTCCCGGCCTGGTGCGTGATTCTTGTGGAAACAGCAGGGGCCGCTTTTGATTGGTTCGTTGAACCGCCGCAAGCCGCAATGGTTCGCGAACGGAGCCAGAACTATAACCACGCCACGGCGTTGCGTCGACAACTTCAACAGAATCCTTGCACCCGCGCAAAACGTATGCTGGATAAGACAAAGCGGCATTCTCCTGTCAGGAAGAATGCCGCCCGGTGACGACAATTTCAGAAAAGTCCGAGAGCCACGTCAGATCTATCGCATGGAACAAGGGATCGGCTAGAACGCGTCTCCCGGCACGCGCACCCAGCCTTCCATCAGCACGCGTGCGCTGCGGCTCATGATGGCCTTCTGCACGGTCCACTGGCCGTCCACCAGCGCGGCCTGCGCGCCCACGCGCAGCGTGCCCGACGGATGGCCGAAGCGCACGGCCTCGCGCTCGCCGCCGCCGGCCGCCAGGTTCACCAGCGTGCCCGGCACGGCAGCCGCCGTGCCGATCGCCACGGCCGCGGTGCCCATCATCGCGTGGTGCAGCTTGCCCATCGACAGCGCACGCACCAGCAGGTCCACGCTGCCGGCTTCCACCGTCTTGCCGCTCGACGCGGTATAGGTGGCAGGCCGGGCCACGAACGCCACCTTGGGCGTGTGCTGGCGCTTCTTCGCTTCGTCGATATCCTGGATCAGGCCCATGCGCCTGGCGCCGTAGGCCCGGATCGTCTCGAACATCGCCAGCGCCTTCGGGTCGCCGTTGATGGCGTCCTGCAACTCGGTGCCGGTGTAGCCGATGGCTTCCGCCTCGACGAAGATCGTCGGGATGCCGGCGTTGATCATCGTGGCCCGGAGCGTGCCCACGCCGGGCACGTCCAGGTCGTCGATCAGGTTGCCGGTCGGAAACATCGCACCGCCGCCGTCGTCGCCTTCCTCGGCGGCCGGGTCCATGAACTCGAGCTGGACTTCGGCTGCCGGGAAGGTCACGCCATCGAGCTCGAAATCGCCGGTTTCCTGCACCGCGCCGTTGGTGATCGGCACATGCGCGATGATCGTCTTGCCGATATTGGCCTGCCAGATCCTCACGGTCACGGTTCCATTTTCAGGAATCCGCGAGGCCTCGATAAATCCGTTGCTGACCGCGAACGGGCCCACGGCCGCCGACAGGTTGCCGCAGTTGCCGCTCCAGTCCACGAACGGCTGGTCGATCGACACCTGGCCGAACAGGTAGTCCACGTCGTGGTCCGGACGCGAACTCTTTGCGATGATCACCGTCTTGCTGGTGCTGGACGTGGCGGCGCCCATGCCATCGATCTGCTTGCCGTACGGATCGGGGCTGCCGATCACGCGCATCAGCAGGCGGTCGCGTGCTTCGCCGGGCTTCTGCGCCGATTCGGGCAGGTCCTGCAGCCGGAAAAACACACCCTTGCTGGTGCCGCCACGCAGGTACGTGGCGGGAATCCTGATTTGAGGTACGTGAGACATCGTAGTTTTCCTAATACCGATCAGGCTGCGGCGCGCGACGATTCCAGGAAATCCTGGGCAAATCGCTGCAGCACGCCGCCGGCTTCATAGATCGACACTTCCTCGTCGCTGTCCAGCCGGCACAGCACCGGCACTTCCACCTTTTCGCCGTTCCTGCGATGGATCACCAGCGTCAGCTCGGCGCGCGGGCGGCGTGCGCCTACCACGTCGAACGTCTCGGTGCCGTCGATCCCCAGCGTCAGACGGTTGGTGCCGGGCAGGAATTCCACCGGCAGCACGCCCATGCCGATCAGGTTGGTGCGGTGGATGCGCTCGAAGCCTTCGGCCACGATGGCTTCCACGCCGGCCAGCCGCACGCCCTTGGCAGCCCAGTCGCGCGACGAGCCCTGGCCGTAGTCGGCCCCGGCCACCACGATCAGCGGCTGCTTGCGATCCATATAGGTCTCGATGGCTTCCCACATGCGCACGACCTTGCCTTCGGGCTCGATGCGGGCCAGCGATCCCTTCTTGACCGCGCCATCGACCACGGCCATCTCGTTGATCAGCGTCGGGTTGGCGAACGTGGCGCGCTGGGCGGTCAGGTGGTCGCCGCGGTGCGTGGCGTACGAGTTGAAGTCTTCTTCCGGCAGGCCCATCTTTGCCAGGTACTCGCCGGCCGCGCTGTTGCGCAGGATGGCGTTGGACGGCGACAGGTGGTCGGTGGTGATGTTGTCGCCCAGCACCGCCAGCGCGCGCATGCCGCGCAGCGTGCGCTCGCCGGCCAGCGCGCCTTCCCAGTAAGGCGGGCGGCGGATGTACGTGCTTTGCGGGCGCCAGTCGTACAGCGGATCGATCGACGTGTCGTTCTCGGCGTGCAGCGCGAACATCGGCTCGTAGACCTTGCGGAACTGCTCGGGCTTCACGCTCTGCTTCACGATTGCGTCGATTTCCTCGTCGCTCGGCCAGATGTCCTTCAGGTAGACCGGCTTGCCGCTCGCGTCGGTGCCCAGGGCATCCTGCTCGATATCGAAGCGGATCGTGCCGGCGATGGCGTAGGCCACCACCAGCGGCGGCGACGCCAGGAACGCCTGCCTGGCGTACGGGTGGATACGGCCGTCGAAGTTGCGGTTGCCGGACAGCACGGCCGTGGCGTACAGGTCGCGGTCGATGATCTCCTGCTGGATCTTCGGGTCGAGCGCGCCCGACATGCCGTTGCAGGTCGTGCAGGCAAACGCCACGATGCCGAAGCCGAGCTTTTCCAGGTCCGGCAGCAGGTTGGCTTCCTGCAGGTACAGTTCCACCGCCTTCGAGCCCGGCGCCAGCGACGACTTGACCCACGGCTTGCGCGTCAGGCCGCGCGCGTTGGCGTTGCGGGCCAGCAGCGCGGCGGCAATCACGTTGCGCGGGTTGCTGGTGTTGGTGCAGCTCGTGATGGCGGCGATGATGACCGCGCCGTCGGGCATCTGGCCCGGCGTTTCCTCCCACTTGCCGGCAATGCCGCGCGCGGCCAGGTCGGACGTCGGCAGGCGCTTGTGCGGGTTCGACGGGCCGGCCATGTTGCGGACCACGGTGGACAGGTCGAAATGCAGAACGCGCTCGTATTCGGCCGTCTTCAGCGCATCGGCCCACAGCCCGGCGGTTTTGGCGTAGGTCTCCACGAGCTGGACCTGCGCTTCGTCGCGGCCGGTCAGGCGCAGGTATTCGGTGGTCTGCCCGTCGATGAAGAACATCGCGGCGGTGGCGCCGTATTCGGGCGCCATGTTCGAGATCGTGGCGCGGTCGCCCAGCGTCAGACTCGACGCACCTTCGCCACGGAATTCCAGATAGGCGCCGACGACCTTTTCCTTGCGCAGGAATTCGGTCAGCGCCAGCACGATGTCGGTGGCGGTGATGCCGGGCTGGCGGCGGCCGCTCAGTTCCACGCCGACGATGTCGGGCAGGCGCATCCACGACGCGCGGCCCAGCATCACGTTCTCGGCCTCCAGGCCGCCCACGCCGATAGCGATCACGCCCAGCGCGTCAACGTGCGGCGTGTGGCTGTCGGTGCCCACGCAGGTGTCGGGGTAGGCCACGCCGTGGTCGGCATGGATCACGGGCGACATCTTTTCCAGATTGATCTGGTGCATGATGCCGTTGCCCGGCGGGATCACGTCGACGTTGCGGAACGCCTTCTTGGTCCAGTTGATGAAATCGAAGCGGTCTTCGTTGCGGCGATCCTCGATGGCGCGGTTCTTCGCGAACGCGTCGGGATCAAAGCCGCCACATTCCACGGCCAGCGAGTGATCGACGATCAGCTGCACCGGCACCACGGGGTTGACCTTGGCCGGGTCGCCGCCCTGGTCGGCGATGGCATCGCGCAGGCCGGCCAGGTCCACCAGCGCAGTCTGGCCCAGGATGTCGTGGCAGACCACGCGGGCCGGGAACCACGGGAAATCGAGGTCACGCTTGCGCTCGACAAGCTGCCTGAGCGAATCGGTCAGCGTGGCGGGGTCGCAGCGGCGCACCAGGTTTTCGGCCAGCACGCGCGACGTGTACGGCAGTTTGTCCCAGGCGCCCGGGGAGATGTCATTGACGGCAGCGCGGGCGTCGAAATAATCGAGACGGGTCCCGGGCAGCGGTTTGCGGTAGGCAGTGTTCATGGCGACGTGAGGACTGTGCGTGCCTGCCACCGCCCGGCGGGTGGCCGGGCCGGGTGGCGGCACTGTTGTTGTTGCAATGGATCAGGCGCGCTTCTCGATCGGCACGAACTTCAGGTCTTCCGGGCCGGTGTAGTTGGCCGTCGGACGGATGATCTTGTTGTCGATCCGTTGCTCGATCACGTGCGCGGCCCAGCCCGACGTCCGGGCGATCACGAACAGCGGGGTGAACATCGCGGTGGGCACGCCCATCATGTGGTAGCTCACGGCGCTGAACCAGTCCAGGTTCGGGAACATCTTCTTGGCGTCGGCCATGACCGTTTCCAGGCGCTCGGCGATGTTGAACATCTTCATCGAACCGGCGTCCTTCGACAGCTTGCGTGCCACTTCCTTGATCACGACGTTGCGCGGGTCGGCGATCGTGTACACCGGGTGGCCGAAACCGATCACCACTTCCTTGTTTTCCACGCGGCGGCGGATGTCGGCCTCGGCCTCGTCCGGGGTGTCGTAGCGTTTCTGGATCTCGAACGCCACTTCGTTCGCACCGCCGTGCTTCGGGCCGCGCAGCGCGCCGATGCCGCCGCAGATGGCCGAATACATGTCGGAGCCGGTGCCGGCCACCACGCGGCAGGCAAACGTCGAGGCGTTGAACTCGTGCTCCGCGTACAGGATCAGCGACGTCTGCATCGCGCGCTCCCACAGCTTGCTGGGGGGCTCGCCGTGCAGCAGGTGCAGGAAGTGCGCGGCAATCGATTCGTCGTCGGTTTCCACCTCGATGCGGCGGCCGTTGTGGCTGTAGTGGTACCAATACAGCAGCATCGATCCCAGGCTGGCCATCAGGCGGTCGGCGATGTCGCGCGCGCCCGGCGTGTTGTGGTCGTCCTTTTCCGGCAGCACGGTGCCCAGCACCGACACGCCGGTGCGCATCACGTCCATCGGGTGGGCGCTGGCCGGCACCCATTCCAGGGCGGCCTTCACGTTGGCGGGCAGGCCGCGCAGGGCCTTCAGCTTGGTCTTGTAGGCGGCCAATTCGGCCTTGTTCGGCAGCTTGCCGTGCACCAGCAGATGGGCGATTTCCTCGAATTCGCACGTATCGGCGATGTCGAGGATGTCGTAGCCGCGGTAGTGGAGATCGTTCCCGCTACGGCCAACGGTGCACAGGGCGGTGTTGCCGGCGGCAACGCCCGACAGGGCAACGGATTTCTTGGGCTTCGGCGTGGCCAGCGGTTGGGCTTCGGACATCTGGGTCTCCTTGATTCGATTTCGAGTGTTTGGGGTGCGTGCGGTCATGGTGGGGTGTCCTATTGCAGCGCAACAGACCGCATCGCAAAGAATAACGCGTACGTGTGCGGGGGCGTTACCGGGCCTTGCCTTGCGCGAACAGTGCGTCGAGCTTCTGCTCGTAGGCATGGTAGTCGATCCGCTCGTAGAGTTCGGCGCGCGTTTGCATGGTGTCCACGACGTTCTTCTGCGTGCCGTCGCGGCGGATGGCCGCAAAGACGTTTTCGGCGGCCTTGTTGGCGGCGCGGAACGCCGACAGCGGGTACAGCGCCATGGCCACGCCCACGCCGCGCAGATCGTCGAGCGTGAAATACGGGGTGGCGCCGAATTCGGTCAGGTTGGCCAGCACGGGCACCTTCACGGCGTCCACGAACCTGGCGTACATCGCCAGGTCGGTCATGGCTTCCGGGAAGATGGCATCGGCGCCGGCTTCGGCGCAGGCCACGGCGCGCTCGATGGCGGCGTCCAGGCCTTCGACGGCCAGCGCGTCGGTGCGGGCCATGATGACGAAGTGCTCATCGGTACGGGCATCCACGGCGGCCTTGATGCGGTCCACCATTTCGTCCTTGCCGACGATCTCCTTGTTCGGGCGATGGCCGCAGCGCTTGGCGCCGACCTGGTCTTCGATATGCATGGCCGCGGCGCCAAACTTGATCAGCGACCGCGTGGTGCGCGCCACGTTGAAGGCCGACGAGCCGAAGCCGGTGTCAACATCCACCAGCAGCGGCGTGTCGCAGACATCGGTGATGCGGCGGATGTCGGTCAGCACATCATCGAGATTGGAGATGCCCAGGTCCGGCAGGCCCAGCGAGCCCGCGGCCACGCCGCCGCCCGACAGGTAGATCGCGCGATACCCGGCGCGCTTGGCCAGCAGCGCATGGTTGGCGTTGATCGTGCCCGGAATCTGCAGCGGGGTCTCGTCGATCAGGGCCTGGCGGAAGCGGGCACCCGCGGAGCGGGCAAGTTCGTTGGCGGAAAAAGTCATGGCTTGGATCTCTGGGTTGGTTCAATCCTGCTTCGGAGGCAGGGCGGCTCTTTAGCGCAAGGGGTGTGCCAGCCCGCTGAAACGCGAGCCCCGCGCCGCCCGGGCGGCATTCCGGTAGGCAGAAACCCTTATGCGTCAGTGGCTTAGGTGATGTCGACGGCCAGTCATCGCCCACATGAAAGGCCGCTTGCATCACAATAATGCGCTTGTGCATTGCAGGCATGCAATCTTTGGATTTCAAAGTTGAAATGCTTTGCGATGGCGCGCACAATCGGCAAACCGATCTCTTGCGTCCTGCCGCCATGTCGTCGCTGCCTGCCCCGATCCCGCTGAACCCGGCTTCCCCGGCCGTTCCCGGTGCGCGTCCGCGCATCTGGGCGATGGGGATCAGCCGCCTGTCGCGCGCCTTCGCCGACCTGATTCCGGCGTACGCCGCCCGCGCGGAATTCCGCATCGTCGGGCGGGCGTTCGAGTCGGCGGCCAGCGCCATCAACCGCGAGGCGCGCGAGAACCGCGTCGATGTGGTGGTGGCCGGGGGCTCCAACGGCGCCTACCTGCGCCAGCACGTGGACGTGCCCGTGGTGCTGGTCAAGGTCACCGGCTTCGACGTCATGAGTGCGCTGGCCACCGCGCGACGCATTTCGCCCAAGGTGGCCCTTGTCACGCATGCGTCCACGTACGCCGAAGTGGACGACTTCGTGGGTGCGTTCGGGCTCGATATTCCCCGCTATACCTACCTGACCGAAGACGATGCCACGGCGCGCGTGCGGGCGCTGAAGGAAGAAGGCATCCGCGTGGTGGTGGGGCCCGGCATGGTGACCGACCTGGCCGACAAGTACGGGCTGATGGGCGTGTTCCTGTATTCCGGCAACGCCGTGCGGCTGGCGCTGGAGGATGCGATCGAGGCCGCGCGGCTGCGGCGTATCGAATCCACGCGGCGCGATTACGTCAATGCCATCCTGGCCCACCTGAACGAAGGCGTGGCGGCCGTGGACGCCGAAGGGCGCGTGCAGGCGTTCAATCCGGCGATGGAGCGATTCCTGGGCACGCCGGCCGGCGCGGCCGTGGGGCGCAAGCTGTCCACGCTGGCACCGGGCCTGTCGCTCGATGGCGTGATGCAGAGCGGCGCGCGCGAGCTGGAGGCGATCCACCGGCTGGGCGACCGGATGGTGGTGGTCAACCGCATTCCGATCGTCGGCGAGTCTGGCGCTTCGGGGGCGGTGCTGACGATCCAGGACGCCAATGCGATCCATCGCGCCGACCGCAACCTGCGCTCGCGTACGCGGGCCCGCGCGGCGGGCGTGCGCTACAGCCTCGACGACCTGGCCGGCGATTCCCCCGCCATGAGCGACCTGCGGGCGCTGGCGCGGCGCTACGCGGTGGTCGATTCGACGGTGCTGGTCAGCGGGGAAAGCGGCACCGGCAAGGAGGTGCTGGCACAGGGCATGCACGATGCCAGCCCGCGCCGCGCGTTTCCGTTCGTTGCCGTCAACTGCGCGGCATTTCCGGAGGCACTGCTCGAATCCGAACTGTTCGGCTACGAGGAAGGGGCGTTCACGGGCGCCCGGCGCGGCGGCAAGGCCGGCCTGTTCGAATCGGCCCACAACGGCACGCTGTTCCTGGACGAAGTGGGCGACATGCCGCCAGCCTTGCAAACGCGGCTGCTGCGCGTGCTGCAGGAAAAGCAGGTGCTGCCGATTGGCGGTCTGGAAGCCGTGCCGGTCAACGTCCGCGTGATCGCCGCCACCCACCGCGACCTGGCCGCGCTGGTGCGCGAAGGGACGTTCCGCCAGGATCTTTACTACCGGCTCAATATCCTGCGGATCGAAATGCCGCCGCTGCGCGAGCGCGCGGCCGACCTGCCGGCGCTGGCCGCGCTGCTGTACCGGCGTGCCCAGGAACGGCTGGGCATCGACACGCCCGAGCCGCTGCCCGACGTAGTGCGCGGGCGGCTGGCCCGCTATATCTGGCCGGGCAACATCCGCGAACTCGAAAACGTGACAGAACGCATCGCCGTGCTCGTCGCCGGGACGGACCTGGCCCCGGCCGCGCTGCAGCGTGAACTGCAGGCGGCTGTCCCGGAACTGTTTTCGGGGCACGACATGGCCGTCCTGCAGCCGCCGGCAACGGACATGCCCGAGCCGGGCGGAGCAGGGCTGGCGGGTGTTGCCGGGACGCAATCGCTGGCCGGCGTCGCCAGGGCAAGCCAGGCCGAACACATCCGCCGCGTGCTGGCCGAGTGCGGCGGCAACCGTGCCGCCGCCTGCGCCCAGCTGGGCATCAGCGCCACCACGCTTTGGCGGAGGCTGCGGGAGGGATGAAGGGCATCGGCTGTGCTTGGCACATAAACGCAATTAACGGCCACCATGGATCGCAATGCTCGAAGGCCGTTCCGGCCCTGTGCATGCATACTCAGGGGCCGACATAGACGCAGAAAATCGTGGTCGTTCAGCTCACAAACTGCAGCGAATAAAGCACTTACGGCGATCGCGGCCCCTAATCACCGCAAATTCTGCGGTGATTAGCTTGTTCTTGCGGGGAATAGCCACCATAATCTCCGCATGAATCGCGGCGAATACACCTACATCTGGCAGGCACCCGACTGGCCCACTTGGCGATACGACGCCGGTGCGCTGGCGACGCCGATGGCCGAAGCCAGCCACGCGCAGGGGCTGCTGCTGGGACGGCTGTCCGATGTCGGCATGGGCCTGCGCGACCAGGCCTGTCTTGCCGCACTGACCGATGACGTGGTCAAGACGAGTGAAATCGAGGGCGAGCATCTCAGCGTGCATTCCGTTCGCTCGTCGATCGCGCGCAGACTCGGCGTCGACATCGGCGCGCTGGCGCCGGTAGATCGCCACGTCGAGGGCGTGGTCGAACTGGTGCTCGATGCCACGGCCAATTGCCGGACCCCCGTCAGCCAGGCGCGTTTGTTTGGCTGGCACGCGGCGCTTTTCCCTACCGGCTACTCCGGGCTGTCCTCGATCAACGTCGCCCAATGGCGCGACGACGCTGCGGGCCCGATGCAAGTGGTCTCGGGACCGCTGCACCGGCAGCGCGTCCATTTCGAAGCGCCGCCGGCCGGGCGTCTGGCGGCGGAGACCGCGCGATTCCTGGATTGGGTCAATGGCCCGCCTGTCGAGCCGCCGCTGGTCCGGGCCGGCCTGGCCCATCTTTGGTTTGTGACGCTGCACCCGTTCGACGACGGCAATGGGCGTATCGCGCGCGCCATTGGCGACTTGATGCTGGCCCGTGCCGATGGCAGTTTGCAGCGGTTCTACAGCCTGTCAGCGCAGATCCAGCGTGAGCGCAATGCGTACTACGACATCCTCGAGCGGACCCAGAAGGATTCGATGGATGTCACCCCGTGGCTCGCGTGGTTCTTCGAAACGTTGCTGCGTGCCGTGCAGCAGGCCCACGCCACGCTCGACGACGTATTGGCCAAGGCACGATTCTGGCGTCATTGGGGCATGCAGGCGCTCAACGCCCGGCAGGTCAAGGTGCTGAACCGGCTGCTGGACGGCTTCGAGGGCAAGCTCACCAGCAGCAAGTGGGCGGCCATTGCCAAATGCTCCGCAGATACGGCGCTGCGCGACATCAACGATCTGGTGGCGCGCGGGGCGCTGCGCAAGGCGGTTGGCGGCGGACGCAGCACGAGCTACGCGTTGAACGACGCGCCGCCGGACGCCCATGGCCACGCAGGCCATTGAGTGCGTGGCGTCAGCCCTCAAACATCGTCCGCCAGCCGCACCCCGGTGAATTGCCAACGCTGGTGCGGGTAGAAGAAGTTGCGATAGGTGGCGCGGATGTGCGATTCGGGGGTGACGCACGACCCGCCGCGCAGCACCATCTGGCTGCTCATGAACTTGCCGTTGTATTCGCCCACCGCGCCAGCACTGGGCCGGAAGCCCGGGTAGGGCAAGAAGGCGCTGGCCGTCCATTCCCAGACATCGCCGAACATCTGCCGCAGCACGCCCGACGTGTTCTGCCGGTCCGGCAGCGGCCGCAGCGAGCGGCCTTCGATGAAATTGCCGGTCGCGGGCAGGTTGCGGGCCGCGTGTTCCCATTCGGCTTCGGTCGGCAGGCGGCGTTCGGCCCAGCGCGCGAAGGCGTCGGCCTCGAAGAAGCTCACATGCGTGACCGGGCTTTCCGGGTCAACCGGCTGCATGCCGCGCAGCGTCATGTGCCACCAGGTGCCCTCACGGTCTTCCCAGTACAGCGGCGCCTCGATGCGGTTGTCGCAGACCCAGCGCCAGCCATCGGACAACCACAGCCCGGCGGTCTGGTAGCCGCCGTCCTCGATGAATTCGAACCACTGGCGGTTGCTCACGGGGTGCGAGCACAGCGCATACGGCTGCAGCAGCACCTGGTGGCGCGGCGTTTCACAGTCGAACGCAAAGTCGTCGTCGCCATGGCCCACCGTGACGATGCCGCCGGGCAGCGTGATCCAGTCGGGCGCGGGGCGGGGATCGGCCACCACCGGCACCGCCAAGGCCGGCGCGTACGCCGGGCGCAGCGGATTCTGGGCAAACAGATGAAGGATGTCGGTCAGCAGCAGTTCCTGGTGCTGCTGCTCGTGATGCAGGCCCAGCGTGATCAGCGCGGCTTCGTCGTCGGTCTGGGCCGACATCAGCAGCGTGAACATGCTGTCGTCCACGGCCTCGCGGTAGGCCAGCACCTCGTCCAGCGACGGTCGGGTCAGCAGCCCGCGCCGTGGCCGGGGATGGCGCGCGCCGACCGCTTCGTAATAGGAATTGAACAGGTAGCGATACTGCGGGTCCACCGGCTCGTAGTCGGGGATGCGTGCGCCAAGCACGAACTCCTCGAAGAACCACGTGGTATGGGCCAGGTGCCATTTGGCGGGGCTGGCGTCGTCCATCGACTGCACGGTGGCGTCGGCATCGGACAGGTCAGCCACCAGCGCCTCGGTGGCGGCGCGCACATGGCGATACTGGCTCAGCAGGGCGGGTTCGTGCGGCGGATGACTGGCGGTGGCAGGCAGCAGGGCTGAGGCGGCGGCGGTCATGCAGACTCCCGGATGACGGCGGATGCAGGGCTGGCTGGCAGGTTGTCCAGACAGTCGAACCATCATAGACCCATCTGCGCCGGGGGGCGAGCCGGGTGACTTCCGCGATCCCTGTAGGTCGATGCCTACAGCGGCCCGCACGCTGCGTACAGGCAAAAAAATGACAGGTACCCCTGATGGGGATACCTGTCTCAGACAGCAGCCGGCGCCACGGGGATCAGCGCCGGTACTTCACGGAGGCGGGGTGACGGCTCCAGTCGACAACCGGCTGGAACCAATCAGGCAGTTCAGGCGGCGGCGCGCAGCGCGTCGTTCAGGGCGGCGATTTCGGTCTTGGCCGTGCTCAGGCCAGCCTCGCGGGCTTCCGGACCCATGGCCAGGCCGTGGGCGCGGACGAACGAGATATCGGTAATGCCCAGGAAGCGCAGCACCACGTCGACAGTCACTTCATGCAGGTCCAGCGCCGCGCCGTCCTGGCGCACGCCGCCGCGCGACGACACCACGATGGCCTTCTTGCCCTTGGCCAGGCCTTCCGGACCATTCTCGGTGTAGCGGAACGTACGGCCGGCTTGCGCGATGCGGTCGATCCAGGCCTTGAGCTGGCTCGGGATACCGAAGTTGTATTGCGGTGCGCCAATCACGAGCACGTCGGCGGCCAGGAATTCGGCCAGGTATGCCTCGGTGATGTCCAGTTCGGCCTGCTGGGCGGCATTCAGGCCGTCCTTCGGGCCGCCCAGCACGGGCAGCAGGTGGTTGCCGAGGTGGGCCGGCGCTTCACGGTCCAGGTCGCGCACGGTGACCTTGGCGCTGGGGTTCTGGGCCACGAGGTCGGCCACGATGCTGGCGGTCAGGTTGCGCGAGACGGAGTTGTCGCCCAGTACGCTCGAATCGATCTGCAGGATGTTCATTGTCTGGCTCCACTAGTTCGGTTGGGATGGCTGAAAGATATAGTCTGGCCATTGATGCCGGTAGTGAGGCAAAATGCAAATGATTGTTCTATCGATGCAACGGAGCGCCCACCATGCAGGATCTCAACGATTTGTCGCTGTTTGCCCAGGTGGTGCAGCACGGCAGCTTTTCCGCAGCCAGTCGCGCCACGGGGGTGCCTAAATCGCGCCTGTCCCGGCGCATCGCCCAGCTGGAGCGGGATCTGGGCGTCCAGCTGCTGCGCCGGACCACGCGTCAGGTGCGTGTGACGCCGCTTGGCGAGTCTTACTACGCCCATTGCCGCGACATGCTGCAGGCCGCAGAGGCGGCGCGTGAAGTGATCGATCAGGCGCGCGAGCAGCCGGGCGGTCATCTGCGGATCAGTTGTCCCGTGGCCATCGTCCAGATCCTGTTGGCGCCCAATATCGGCCACTTCATGCGCGCCAATCCTGGTGTCCAGCTGGAGATCGATGCCACGAACCGCCGGGTTGACGTGATCGGCGAGGGCTATGACCTGGCCCTGCGCGTGCGCAATGTGCTGGACGATTCCAGCCTGGCCGTGCGCACCTTTGGCCGGAGCGACATGAAGCTGGTGGCCAGCCCCGCGCTGCTGGACAGCATTGGCCGCCCGCGCACGCCGCAGGCGCTGGAAGGCATGCCCGGGGTGGCGCAGAAACCGCACGAAGGGCGCCATGTCTGGACGTTGTTCGACAAGGCGGGCGAGCCCGTCCATATCGGATACGACCCGCGTCTGGTGTCCGACGAGTTCGCGATCCTGCGCGAGGCGGCCATCGCCGGCGTGGGCGTCGCCATGCTCCCGCGCATGTACTGCCGCGACGATGTCGAGCGCGGCGACCTCGCAGTGGTGCTGCCCCAGTGGGACCTGCCGATGGGCGTGCTGCACGCGGTGTTTCCGTCCCGGCAGGGCGTTACGCCGGCACTGCGCCGTTTCCTCGATTTCCTGGCCGAAGTGCTGCCGGAACACGCGCGCAAGGTGGGCATGATGACGACGACCGGTGTGCCGATGCATGCGGCGCCGCCCACCGCGCCGCCGCCCGCGCGATCGGGCACCCAGAAGGCGGACGCGGACTGAGTCCAGGCCGGCGCTTCCCGTTGGCGCTGCGCCTTTACCTTCACGCTGGCACGATCTAAGGTAGTTGTGCAGGTCACATGCGCCTGCATCAAACCGCAAGGAGCCATCGCGATGAGTCGCACGCAAGGAACGCAAGACCTGGGCAAAGCCATTCTCCGTATCGTGCTGGGCGTGCTGATCCTCTTGCACGGCATTTCGAAGCTGATGTCCCGCTCCAAGTTATGATCTACAGACTTCTACTGACGTCTGTAAGTCGTTGAAAAGAGGGGCTTCGGCCCCTTTTTTCATTCCAGCGAGCGCCACGGAAATCCACCCACAGCTACCGTTTTTGAGTGACCAATTGAGGCACAAGAATACGGGTGGGGCGGCTACCGGATAGTTGCTGGGGCTGAGCGGGAACCATGACGAGCATAGAGCCTAAGTCATAACTTAGGAGCCTCGAAATGGCACTCTCTGATCTGACCGTCCGGCAGGCAAGGACCACCGGCAAGCGCTACACCATCTCCGACAACGACTGCTTGGGCCTGATGGTCTCTGCCGCAGGCGGCAAGTCGTGGATCTTCCGCTACTACTGGCTGGGCAAGCAGAAGCGCTTGTCCCTCGGCGGCTATCCCGCCCTCAGCCTGCGCGAGGCCCGCGCCGAGAGAGACAAGGCCCAAGCCCTGCTCGCCAGGGGGATCGATCCCCAAATCGAACGCGATCAGCGTCGGCACGCGGCCAGGCTGGCAGGCGAATATACCTTCAAGAACGTCTTCGATGCCTGGGTCGAGCATCGCCGCAAGGAACTCAAGGAGGGCCGCCAGAGCACGCTCTCGCAGATCCTGCGCATCTTCAACAAGGACGTGCTGCCCACCCTGGGGAAGATGTCGGTCTACGACATTCGCCGCCCCCAGCTCCTGGGCGTTCTGGCGGCGATCGAGAAACGCAAGGCGTTCACCACCGCCGAGAAGGTCCGCACTTGGTTCAACCAGTTGTTCCGCTATGCCCTGGTGATCGCCGAGGGGCTGGAAGTCAACCCGGCCGCGGACCTGGATGTGGTGGCCGAACCCAAGCCCCCGGTGGCCCATAACCCCTACCTCCACCTGCCCGAGATGCCCGAGTTTCTTCAGAAGCTGCGGTGCTACAACCCTCGGGGCTGGCAGACTCAGCTTGGCGTCCGGCTGCTGTTCCTGACGGGGGTGCGCACGGGCGAGTTGCGGTTGGCCGAACCAGAACAGTTTGACCTCGACCGCGGCTTGTGGATCATCCCGCCGCAGGTGGTCAAGCAGCTCCAGGACGAAATGCGCAAGGCTGGCAAGCGGCCGCAGGACGTGCCGCCCTACATCGTGCCTCTGTCCCTGCAGGCCATCGAGATCGTGCGCTATCTCCTGGGCGTGATGCGGCCGGCGCAGAAGTACCTGCTGTCGCACCGCAGCGAACTCAAGAAGCGCATCAGCGAGAACACCCTCAACAAGGCCGTGCAGCTCATGGGGTATGAGGGGCGCCTGACCGGCCACGGCATCCGCGGCACCATCTCGACGGCGCTCAACGAGATCGGCTACCCGAAGATTTGGGTGGACGCGCAGCTTTCGCACTCCGATCCGAACAAGGTCAGCTCGGCCTACAACCACGCCAAGTACGTGGAACCGCGTCGCCGGATGATGCAAGACTGGGCTGACCGCCTGGACCTGCTTGAACAGGGCCAAGTGGAAGCCGCGAGCGCGCACCTGACCATCCGCATCGATGGGGTGCCGGCGATGGCGGAAGCGGACGAAGCGGTGGGTGCGGCCTCCACGGTGTCCGAGCCCGTTGTCCCTAGCGTCCCGCCAGTGGTCGCAACGCCCATCGTCGTGACCTCGAACAGCGGCGGAATCACGTTCCAGCGGCTGTCGCAGGTGCCGCCGCCTCCCACGCATGCCCCGGAACCGGAAGTGTCCGCCATCCAGCGCGAGCGCGAAGAAATGCTGGCCATGTACGAATCGCCGAACAATCTGCCTGTCCCGCTGTTCGGCAAGCTGGCCGGCAAGTCCAAAGACCAGATCAACCGGGAACTGAAGGCGGGTAAGCTGCTGTCCATCAGCCTGGGCAACCGAGGGCAGCGTGTTCCCGACTGGCAACTGGTGCCGCTCAAGCACAGGCTGGCCCAGACGCTCATGAACCAGTGCCCGCATGCGGACTCGTGGGACCTGTACCGCATGCTGACCCAGCCGCACCCGGACCTGGGGGATCGCGCGGCCATTGATGTGGTCACGCCGACCAACGTGCCCGCGATCATCCGGGTCATCATGGGCGACTACAAGCGCCGTGAGGATGCGCCCGAGGCCTTTGCCCTGCAGCCTATCCCCGAAGATGTGCGGCAGAGCGTCCGTAGGCTGGTGGACAACGCGGTGGTGCTTGAGGGGGCCTGATCCCCGTGCATCATCCTTTGGCCGGGGAAATGGCCCCGGCCAAAGGGGCGTTGTTACGTGGCACCAGCCCCGGTGATTTGCAGCGCTCTCTGCTCGAAGCGCTCCGAAACGGAGTCGGCTTGCGCGTGGGGCCGGTGCAGGTACGTGACCATCTCATAGGGACCGTCAGAGAGCGGCCGCATGGTGATCCCCCATCCCTGACCATGGTCAATGCGCGCTCGCGCGGATACCCCGACGCCGTAGCCAGCCGCAACCCATAGCGCCAGCATCTCGAATGAAGTCACCCGCTGGATGTTCTCCTGGTCCAACGGCATTAGGGAGATCAGCCTCTCATCTAGCAGAGGGCAAGCCTCGGCCTGCCAGCGATAGATCGGGTAGCCCTGGAGATCGGCGATGGTGAGCTTTGCCCTGTCGAGTAAATGGAACCGCGGCGGCACGGCGACGGCCATGCTCTCGGCCCACAAAGGTT
Source organism: Cupriavidus sp. 86D6 (assembly GCF_057815095.1). Taxonomy (NCBI): domain Bacteria; kingdom Pseudomonadati; phylum Pseudomonadota; class Betaproteobacteria; order Burkholderiales; family Burkholderiaceae; genus Cupriavidus; species Cupriavidus sp. 86D6. The sequence continues at coordinate 126,063 of NZ_JBYPSB010000012.1, forward strand.
GCGTCTTGAGGGCTGGGTCGCTGGCCCCCTCAAGCGACATCCCTGCGTCGTAGCGGCTTTCACGAAGCCCCTGAAGCAGAACGTCACGTGCAACCTCAAAAAACGAGACGGCGACCTCTGGCTCTTCCGCGCGTTGAAGCGCGAGAAGCGCTGAAAGATGCGATGACGGTACGCCCGGTGCTACGGCAAGTCTGAGACGGGGGAATCGACTCGTGGCGTCGTGCATAAGAGCCCCCAAGAAGAGAATTGATTAAGAAAACAGCCCCATATGATACTTGTGAGTTAAATTTAACGTGGTTAAATTCTCGTGACTGTTCGACGCTTCTGTTAATGCAGAAGCGTACTGTTCAACGAGGCCGTCCCCCAGGCACCACCAGATATGAAGCCGAGCCAGCCTTGGCATTCGGCAAGGCCGTGCGCGCGTTTCGTATGGATCAGGGTGTTGCTCAGGAGGAGCTGGCGGCACTGGCCGGTATTGAGCGTTCGCACATGGGCAAGATCGAGCGCGGGGAGCACTTGCCTTCGCTGTCCGTGATCCTGAAAGTTGCCGCGGCACTCAAGATGAGTGGCACCGAGCTGATGGCTGCAACGGAACGCAATCTTCATGCCGACGCAGGCTAACGCCGTACCGGAAATGGACTTCTATCCGTCCGCCTGGGAGCGCAGTCGAGTAATGAAGCGCTCCAATGCTGGGCATGAAGTGTCGCTGTGTGGCCGAAGCAGATAGGTGGTGATCACGGCCGAATCCGCCGCTAAAGGACGGGCAACGACATCTGCACGGTGGCTGACCGCGAGCCTCGCCGCCGTGGTGAAACCAAGCCCATATCCAGCGCCTACCAAAGTGAGCATCATGTCCAATGAGGATGCGTGCTCGACGACGTTCGGTTCTTGCTCCAGTAGCCGCAGCAGCCGTGTCAGCTCGCGGCTGTAGCCTTCGCATACTTGCGGATCGCACAGCACGAGCGGATAGGAAGCAAGCTTTGTAAGTGGCACCTCCTTATGAGCAAGAAGTGGATGTCGCGCGGGTACTGCCAAGATCAGCGGGTCATGCCATATTGGCTCCGCGATGATTTCATCGCCAACCTCTGCGGTATGGGCAAAGCCGATCGTGAAGTCAACCGATCGCAGCCCACGCAACTGCTCCGACAGAGGAACTTCGCTCAGCCGGATTTCTATCTCAGGTTCTTCTTCGCGACAGTGGGCGAGGTAGGCGGACAGGCGCGGGTCAACAGTGCCATCAGATATGGCGATGCGTAGGCTGCCTTGTAAGCCCGCAGCAATCGCCCTGACGTTCTCCCGGCTCTGTTCCAAAGCCGAGAATACTCTCCGCACGTCTTGCAAGAACGCCGATCCGGCTGGAGTCAGGCGTGTTCCTCTCCGATCCCTGTCGAAGAGCGTTGCACCTAATTCATCCTCAAGCTCTTTGATGGCTCGGGACAGTGGTGGCTGCTCGATGTGCAGACGCTCGGCTGCATGTGTGAAATGCAGTTCCTCAGCCAAGACGACAAAGTAGCGAAGATGGCGCAGTTCCATGCCCTTTCCCCCTTCTGCCGCGTTGGCGGCCTGTTGCTACGATCTGATATAGACCCATCCCGCTCGTTGCATGCGCGCTATCTCGATGACGGCTGGACCCTCCATCACTTGAAGCGGCGGTCGGTTCTCTCTTCCGATTCGCGTCAGTGTCGTGGGGCACACCCAGGTGTGCGTATCCACGTCTGTGTGTGCCTGATCGAGCGCGGACTCGACAGCCTCTGCGTTAAGGACGATGCGTAGTTCGGTCTCGGGCGCGTCGCGCAGGAGATTGACTGCATTCTTGCGCGCGCGCTCCAGTGCTGGCGGAGTCGGCGCATGCAGAATCACTTTCAATGCTTGGTTCTGGATGTCTTGGCTCATGATGGTTCAGGCGTGATAGCGAGGAAAGAGGTTCGGTTACGGGTTTAGCTGCTGCAATGCCGACTTCAATGCGCTTTGCAGCATCTCCTCGATGGAGGGGTGGTAGAACGGCATTGCCAGTAGATCATTGACACTCTGCTTCGCCTGGATTGCCCAAGCCAGCAAGTGCGCCAGGTGTTCGCCCTGCGTGAGCAGCATGCTGGCCCCGAGCACGGCGCCGCTGTCCGGGGCGACGTAGATGCGCAGTAGGTTGTCTTGGGCGTCCAGTATTTTGGAGCGCCCGTTGCCCCCGCCTTGCGCCACGCCGATGATGGCGCCGCGCTGCTGTGCAGCCTCATGCGAAAGGCCGACCGAACACACGTCCGGGTCGGTGAACAGGATCGCGATCGGCACCCGGCGCGCGGGTACCGACCAGGCTTGACCGTGCAGGCCGGCCAGTGCGGCGTGCGCGGCCATTTGCCCCTCGTCCGCCGCCTCGTGCATCAGCGGTCGGTCGGGTTGGACATCGCCGGCGAAGTACACAGGCACGTCCGCTGCGCGCATGGTCTGCGGGTCGACGTGTGGACGTCCATGTTCATCCAGAGCAATCCCCGCAGCACCGAGGTGCAGTGCTTCAGTGTTGGGAGTGCGCCCGGTCACGACCAGAAGGCGATCGACGCAGGCGCTGTGATCGCCCTGGCGCATGCGTATCTGCTCGCCTGCGTCGTCGATCTCGACCGACCCGCCCAGCCACATCGGAAGCTCCTGGCTGAACCTCTGGCGGGCGGCAGCTTGCACCTCTGGATCGAGGATTCCGCCAATGGTCTCGCGCTGGTCGGCCGCGATCACCTGAACATCCAGGCGCGACAGCGCGAGGCCCAGTTCTAGACCGATCGCGCCCAGGCCCAGAATACCCATGCGCTTGGGCAGCACGTCCTGCTCGAACAGGGAATCGGTGGTCAGGATGCGGTCGGACACGCCCTCCAGGAAGCGCGGGATGATGGGGCGGGAGCCGGTTGCCACGATCACGGCGTCGGCCTCGACAACATAGGGGCCGGCCTGCAAGACACCGGGAGCAATGAAGCGCGCCTCGGCCATGATCAGCTGGTCTCCTGCCGCGTTGCGCGTCCGTTGCGCAGCACCGCTGGCCAGCGCGTCCCGCGTTTGCCTAGCGTGGAGCCACAATGCTTGCGGGCCATGTGGTTGCAACAGTGCGCTGCCTTCGGGCAGGCCTTTCGCGGTCGACCACCGCATGCCCGCATGCAGAGCTGCCTTGGACGGCATGCAGCCCACGCGGGCGCAGGTTGTCCCCAACGGCCCGCGATCGATGAGGACTACGTTCTTGCCCGCGGCCCTCGCTGCATGAAATGCCGTGATCCCCGCGGTGCCCGCGCCGATGATCGCGATATCCACTTTCAATGTCTGCATGATGTTCCCATACCAAAGTCAACCGCCACCGGAGCCGTCTCCAGGTGGCGCGTGTGCCTACGAAAAATTGCGGACGACCATCAAGGCCGCGACCAGCACGCATGTCAGGGCGAATCCGCGCTGCAGCTCCCTTGCTGGGATGCGCGGCGCGACCAGTCGCCCGATCCCCATGCCGCCAACCGCCGCGAGCGAGAACGCCCAGGCACCTTGGGTCATGGTGAACCCTTGTGCCCAGGCCATCGAGACGGTTGCCGCAGATATCAGCGCGATCACCATCAACGACGTCGCCACGATGCTATGCACGCGCAGCTCGCTGAAGTAGGTCAGTGCGGGCACGATGATGAAGCCGCCGCCCACTCCCAGCATGCCTGTGGACACGCCAGACACAGCGCCGATCGCGACGAGTGTCAGAAACATCCGCGAGGTCCAGACGAAGCGGCCTGTCTCGGCGGAAACCTGGCACGCCTTGCCAGGAGGCGCGGTTGCCCCGGGCTCCGAGGCGTGGCCTTGCGACGAGCGGAACATGCGGTGGGCCACGATCACCATGACGGCGGCGAATATTGCGGCAAGCCAGGTGTCCGGCAAATGGTGGGCCAGGCGTATTCCCAAGGGAGATGCGACGACCCCCGATGCCGCGAGGACGGCCGCAGCCTTGTAGCGAACAATGCCTTGGCGAAGGCCTTGCAGCGCCCCGACTGCTGCGGCAGCCCCCACCGCGATCAGCGCCACGGGAGCGGCCTGCCGCATGGCCATGCCCAATCCGAAGACCAGGGCCGGCACGGCCAGGATGCCGCCGCCGGCGCCGGTCAGGCCCAATAGCGCGCCGATGAGCACCCCCAGCAGCGCCCCGATCAGCATGGCGCCACCGTCCTGTTGCAGGTTGCCTTTCTCACCTTCGGCCGCGTCATCAGCGAGGACCGAGCACCTCGGCCATGGCCTCTGGGCGGGGCATGCCGTTGTACTTCTTGAGTGCACCGCTCTCATCGCGGACGACGATCCCCGGCGTTCCGCGGAACCCCAGCGTCAGCATGAGCATCTGGTGGTCTTCCAGAATCTTGCGCACGTCGGCCGGGACGGTCTTGGCCGGCGTGATGCCGCCCCGGTCGAACTTGTTCTCGTTCTCCAGCAGCGCCGCGGAGCGGTCAGGCGCACCAAGGATGGCGGCCGCCTTGTTCGGACTGTCCTGGCTGATGATGCCGACCAGCACGTGGCGCAACTGAACCTTGCCGGCATCCACCCAGGGCCGGGCGGCTTCCCAGAAACGATGGCAGTACGGGCAGTTGGCGTCGCTGAACGTGTAGATCACGCGAGGGGCGTCGGCCTTGCCATCGAGCACCCAGGTGGATGACTCCAACTGCGCCCACGCGCGGTCTCCCATGGGCTTGGCGACCAGCTCCTGTAGCTTGGCATCGTCGATCCGATCGCCCTTGGCGTCCAGCCGCGTGCCGACGATGACATGGCCGTCCTTGGTGAGGTAGGCCGCGATCGGCTGGTCGCCCGCGACTGCGGCAAAGGCGCGCACTTCTTTACCCGCGTCGAACTCCGTCATCACGGTCAGGCCCTGATCCTCCAGCGCCTTGACGGCGGGGGGCAGATTGGCGGGCGGAGTATTAGCGGGTGGCGTATTGGCGTTCTCCGCCTGGCTGCAACCCACCATCAGCATGAAGCAGAGCCCGAGAGGGATTCGATAGCGTGTGTGGTGTTGGAACATGGGGCTGTTACTCCTGGTTTGTGCTGTTGGGGCTGGACTCTTGCGCGTAGCGGCGCGTGATGGTGTTCTTGAGGCTGGCCATGGTCAGCTCGCCCATATGCGTATCCACCAAGCGCCCATCGCTATCGAAAAAGAGCGTGGTGGGCAGCCCGCGCGCGCCCATCACCCGCATCGTGTCGGATGCCGGGTCACGCAGCACGTGGTTGAACACCAGTCCTTCTTGTTCGAGAAAACTCTGGATGACCGAGGCCTGCTCGCCTTGGTTGACCATGACGAAGGCGATCCCCGGAAAAACTGACTGCGCTTGCTGTAGTACCGGCATTTCCCTTCGGCACGGGGGGCACCAGGTCGCCCACAAATTGACGACGACAGGCCGACCGGCATACGAATTCAGGGCAATCGGTTGTCCGTCGAGCATGGCCAGTTGCACATCTGGCAAGGGAGGTGCGGAACGCCGCAGCAGCTCGACCACGCCGCCCGCAGCCCCCCACGCCACGATCCCGGCAAAGACACCTGCGAAGACTGGCATCCGCAGCGCCCGGATCGAGCGCGTGCGCCAACCGGCGAACAGCAATGCCGCCAGTAGGCCGGCCCACCATAGGAATCCCCCATCACCGATCGAGATCATTGACCAGGGAGCCTGGGCATAGTCCTTCCACCAGCGCGCGATGTAGCCGAGCCTGGCAGCGATCAAACCTACGAGCAGCGCATCGAGAAGCAGGCTGCCTGCGGCTTTGTAGGGCGAGTCGGGCAACCGGCGCGCCAGCATGCGTGCCACGGTCCAGGCCAGCAAGGCGGAGACGGCGACGATCACCACGTCGATGGAAAACGGGCCAATCCCGATCATGGCGCCCCCGCGGCGTCGAGCCGTTCCAGGAAGCCACCTGCGTGGATTTCGCCGACGACGCGCTGTGCCCGACGTTCCTGGCCATCAGGCCCGACCAGAATCAGCGTGGGCGGCCCTTGCACCTGCCAATGCCTGAGCAGCGCCTGATCTTCCGCGTCGTTGCGGGTCACATCCGGGCGCACGATCTGCACCTGTGCCAGACGGGCGGCCACGGCCGGATTGCCGAAGACATTGCGCTCGATCACGTGGCAACTCACGCACCAGTCGGCATAGAAGTCGATCAACGTCCATTGGCCGCGCGCGCCGGCCTCGGCGATGCGGGCATCCACGTCCGCGGCGGATTTCGCCTGAACGTAGGTCATCTCGGCAGCGGCGGGCGCGGCGGCGGCTCCGCGCAGATGCGCCAGAGGCTGCAAGGCAGACTCTCCGCCTGACGCGGCACCGACGAGCATCAATACGGACCACAGCCCGGCGAACACGGCCACGGAACGCAGCGTCCAGGCCAGCCGATGCCGGGCCGCGACGGCCTGGCCCCAGGCAACCAGGCCGACCGCGATGGACAAGATCCACGCACCCCACAGCACCAGGCTCGCCGTGCCGGGCAGGAACCGGGCCAGCATCATGACCGCCATGCCAACCATGACGTAGCCGAAGATGATCCGCACCCGCTCCATCCACGCGCCGGGCCGCGGGAGGACCCGGGCACCGAACACGGCGATGGCCAGCAGCGGCAGGCCCATTCCCATGCCCAGCGCGAACAGTGCAAGCCCGCCATACAAGGCGCTGCCGGTCTGTCCGATATACAGCAGCGCACCCGCCAGGGGCGCGGTCATGCACGGCCCCACGAGCAACGCCGACAGAAAGCCCAGTGCCGCGGCCCCGGCGATGCGCCCGCCGGTCTTCCCTCTTCCAGCCGATTCGACGCGATTGACCAGGGCCGCCGGCAGGCGCAACTCGAACAGGCCGAACAGCGAGCTTGCCAGGATGAGGAACAGCGCGGCGAAGGCGCCCAACAGCCACGGGGATTGCAACGTGGCCTGGAGGTTGGCGCCGGCGAGTCCGGCCGCCACGCCCACGGCCGCATAGGTTCCCGCCATCGCCAAGACATAGGCCGAGGACAGGAGCAGCGCGCGCCGCGGATTGGCCTGGCTGCCGACGACCAGCGTCGAGACGATGGGGATCATCGGCAGTGTGCAGGGGGTGAACGCCAGCAGCAAGCCGAAACCGAAGAACAACAGGGTTCCGGCCACCGGCCCGAGCGTCGCGAGCTTCTGCGCCGCAGCCTGATCCTCGGCCATATCCAACGCGGCACCGGCATCGTCCGGTTTGGCGGTCGGCATCGTCGGCGATGACGCTTGAGGGCTGGCGACATCAGCCGCCGGCGACAAGGTTGTGCCGTTCGCAGGTGGAGACGGAATGCTCGCTACGGCGGGAAGCGTCACCGCGATTGTTTGGGGCGGATAGCAGATGCCCGCCTCGGCACACCCTTGCCAGTGCAGCGTCAGCGGGCCGGAAACCGTTGACGGCCAGCGAAGGCGGAGCGCATCGCCCGTATAGATTTCGGTGTCGCCAAAAAATTCATCATGCTTGGGCGTTCCAGCAGGCAGACTCAGGTCGATTTCTTGGCCCTGTCCATCGACCAACTTGATGGAGTGCCGATAGACGTAGTAGTCATCGGCGATACGTCCTTCCATCGAAAAGGCATCGCCCTGCTGTTGTACCGGGCGAAGCTGGAGCACCTCGGCGACGTCCAGAAACTGCGGATCATTGCTGGCCCAAGGGAGCAGGCTGGAATTCGCCCACGCAACGCCGATCGCAGAGCAACATATCAACAAGGCCGCGAGTACGCGCCGGTATAGGGACAAATCGAATCCTCCAAGCAAGGTCACTTGGAATGATGCGGCTGTCCGATTAAGCGAAACTAAAGTGGACGGGCACCCATTTCATTCGCTGACACACCCGTAACTCTTGGCCTAACATGCTATTTCGGTGAGAGTGAAATGGAGCAGCAATGCGGGTGTTACTGGTCGAGGATGATGAGCTGATCGGCAAGGGGATCGTGGCAGGCCTGCGCAAGCACGGCATTGAGGTTCATCACGCCTGTACCGCGCACGAAGCGGAGGCCATGCAGAAGGAAAACACCTTCCACGCCCTGGTGCTCGATCTCGGCCTTCCCGACCGCGATGGCATGGACCTGCTGGCCAGCATGCGGGCGTTTGAACCTCATCTTCCCGTGTTAATTCTCACCGCGCGCGACGCGATCGAGCACCGGCTGAAGGGCCTGCACGGCGGGGCGGACGACTACGTGGTCAAGCCATTCGATCTGCGCGAACTCGCGGCCAGACTGCATGCGCTGGTCAGGCGAACTCAGGGCCGCGCCGCCCAGGTCATCGTCGCCGGCCCCTTGCGCCTGGAGCCGGAGAGCGGGCTGGCTTGGCTTCATGGCGAGTCCGTCACGTTGTCGCGCCGGGAGGTCGATCTTCTCGCACACCTCGCCAGTGCGGATGGCCGCTGGGTGTCGCCGGACTTCCTCAATGAACGCATCTACGGGCTCTGCGAGGAAGTCAGCAGCAACGCCATCAACGTGCATATCCACAACATCCGGCGCAAGCTGGGAGCCGAAGCGATCGAGACCTCGCGCGGGCTGGGCTACCGCCTGGGATGGAGGCCTTCATCATGAGCCTGCGTCTTCGGGCGGTGTTGATCGCGAGCCTCTCGCTGATCCTGCTGTGGGTGGTCGCCGCCGCCCTGATGATGCGCGGTGTTCATTCCAATCTCGACCGGACCCTCGATGGACGCCTGGCCATGTCCGCGCGCATGGTTTCGGGGCTGCTCGAACGTGCGGCGCTGGCCCCGAACGCCGCCCCATCCGGCTTCACCGAGGCGGTGCGCGTCAGCGGCAAGGAAGGCATTGCATGCGAAATCCGGTCGCTGCAAGGTGAGGTTCTGGCAAGAACGACCACTGGGCCGCATTCGGAGTTCGAGTCCCTACCGGCCGGCTTCAGCACTCGGGAAGTATTGGGGCACCAGTGGCGGGTGTATGTCCTGCGTGCCAATGGCTACCAGATCACTACGGCAGATCGCGTCGATCAGCGGGACACCTTGATCAACGATCTGCTGTACGCCGCTGGCGTGCCATTTCTGATTGCCTTTCTGGGGGGGCTGGTTGCACTTTGGATCGGTATCGGGCGGGGGCTGGCGCCCTTGAAAGCCCTGTCGCAGCAACTACGCGACAAGCACGCGGACGACACGTCACCGATCGCGGTGGATCATTCGCCGTCGGAACTGCGACCGGTGCTGGACGCCATGAACGGCCTTCTGCGGCGCTTGGCGCGGGCGCTCTCGAACCAACGGGCATTCACGGATGCTGCAGCACACGAGCTGCGCACCCCGTTGACGGTGATCGACACCCATCTTCAAGTGGCGCGGGTCAGCGAGGGAGAAGACGTCGGGTCTTCGCTGGACAGTGCGGACCAAGGCGTGAAGCGCCTGCGGCGCACGTTGGACCAGATGATGGTGCTGGCACGCGCCGAAGCACCGATCCATGACGGTGACGAGTGCGCTTCGGTCATGGATGTAGTCCACGGCATCATCGAGCGTAGCGGCGACGATGCTGGCGGGCGGCTGACGCTGCTGACCGAGGGTAGTGACGCGGGCAGCCCCATTCCACGATCCATGCTGGAGATCGCGATCCGCAACCTGGTGGACAACGCATTGCGTTACTCGCCACCGGACAGCGCCGTCGAGTTGCGGGTACGCTTCGATGCCTCGGCGCGGGCCTGCCTGCTGGAAGTGGCGGACCGTGGTCCAGGCCTGAGCGCGGAGCAGACCACGCAAATCGGACAACGCTTTTGGCGCGGCGACCAGGGGCGTCAGCGCAGCGACGGTGCTGGCTTGGGTATTTCGATCGTCCGCGCCATCGTCGAACGCTTCGGCGGGCGGCTGGAGATGATGCCCAGAGACAACGGCGGCCTGGTCGCCGAGCTTCTCGTTCCGTTGCGCTGAGCAAACGGCTCCGGCAGAGCCGCCTCCCATAGCCAGGCGGTTCTACCGGACGTTCCCGATGCCTCTATGCCGGGCTCAGAAAACGCTCTGCATCGAGTGCCGCCATGCAACCGAAGCCAGCCGAGGTGATGGCTTGTCGGTAGTGCTGGTCGGCGACGTCGCCGGCGGCGAACACGCCTTCCACCGAGGTCTGGGTGGCGTTGCCGCCCAGGCCGGCGCGGATCTCCAGGTAGCCGTTGTTCATCGCCAGCTGGCCGTCGAACAGGCTGGTGTTGGGATGGTGGCCGATGGCGACGAAGAAGCCATGGGCCTCGATGTCCCGAGTGCTGCCGTCGATCACCGACTTCACCCGCACGCCGGTGACGCCGGCGTCATTGCCAAGCACCTCGTCCACCTGATGGTGCCAGACGGTCTCGATCCTGCCGGCCTCGACCTTGGCGAACAGCTTGTCCTGCATGATCTTCTCCGCGCGCAGGGTGTCGCGGCGATGCACCAGGTAGACCTTGCGGGCGATGTTGGACAGGTACAGCGCCTCTTCCACGGCGGTGTTACCGCCGCCGACCACAACCACGTCCTGGTCCTTGTAGAAGAATCCGTCGCAGGTGGCGCAGGCGGACACGCCGCGGCCCTTGAACGACTCCTCGGACGGGATGCCCAGGTACTTGGCGGTGGCGCCGGTGGCGATGACCAGCGCGTCGCAAGTGTACTCGGCGCTGTCGCCGACCAGTCGGAACGGCCGCTGCGACAGGTCGGCGGTATGGATATGGTCAAACACCACCTCGGTGTCGAAGCGCTCGGCATGGGCCTGCATACGCGCCATCAGGTCCGGGCCCATAAGGCCGTGGGCATCGCCGGGCCAGTTGTCCACCTCGGTGGTGGTCATCAGTTGGCCGCCCTGCTGCAGGCCGGTGATCACCAGGGGCTTCAGGTTGGCGCGGGCGGCGTAGACCGCGGCGGTCCAGCCAGCGGGACCGGAGCCGAGAATGATGAGTTGGCGATGTGTTTTCATGGCTGTAATAAGTGATCCATATAAGTGGCTGACCGAAGCACTCAGATTGCGAGAGCGACCAGAAAGCGGGACACCATGTTGTATGCAGCGACCGTCGCAACGGCTTCGACAGTCTGCTGCTCCCCAAAGAGTTCCTTGAGCTTCTCGATGACAACTTCATCCACTTCGACATTGCGGGTGGATTGGTCCGTCAGTTCGAGCAGCGCTCGCTCCTTGTTATCGAATAGCGAGGAAATACCATCGGCACGCAGGACATCGCATTTCTGCTGCGTGCCTCCGGCTTGCAGGTAGGCGGGCTGGTGAACATTCCACTCGAATTCGGCTCGGTTGAGCACCGCCACGCGACACATGATGAGTTCACGGTATTCGAGCGGGAGCTCAAACTCCGCTCGCACGCGACCGAGCAAGCCGTTCCAGCCCATTGCGAGCGGGAAGCTTTTGAGCAGTACGCGGTCAATGCCGATCAGCTCGCCATTCGGGCGACGCGCCCGCATGCTTTGCAGAAGCTCGGCTGGGGCTTCATCGCCGTCTTGCCACGGTTTCACTCTGACATGGGGCATTGGTGCTTCTCTCTTGGGAGTGCTCGGGATCTACATGCGTATGGCGGCCCGGGCGGTGATGCGAGCGGCCGGGCCACGACGGTCAACGAAGATGGTTGTTGATGAAGCGGATGACGTTGGGCTTCGGGGCAGCGCCGGTCAGCCGGTCAACCACCTGCCCATCCTTGAACAGCAACACGGTCGGGATGCTCTGCACGCCGTACCGGCCCGCCAATTCCGGCGAACCATCGATATCGACTTCACCGAACTGCGCGGTGCCTTGCATGTCCTGCGCCACGTCCTTGAAGACCGGGGACATCACCCTGCAGGGACCACACCATTCCGCCCAAAAGCGGACCGCGTATAGACCGGGCGATTGACCGAGCGCGGTATCGAAATTCTCGTTTGTCAGTTCTTGAAGCATGGGTTGGGGCTCCTGAGTTGCGAAAGAATCACCGGCACGGCCGGCGCGGGACACTTGGAAGAGAACCGCGGTGACGCGGCAGGGATGGACGTAACCGGCGGGTTGCGGGCACGGGCCGCGCCATTGCAACTGGAAGCCGGGGAGATATCTGCTGGCCGAATCATCATTGGGGGATGTCTGAAGCATGAAACCAACTCCTGAATTGCTGGCGCGGGATGCGGCTACGGCGGTCGGTTACTTGGGCGCAAACATCTCCTTGAGTTCCTTGTCGCGTACCTTCTTGGCCATCCCGGTGAGCAGCACCTTGAACATCAGCCCGCTGACCAACGTGGACAGCGTCAGGCTGAAGAACGCAGCGACGATCCAATCCACCAGCACCAAGCCACTGCTGGTGATGGTGGGGCGGAAGATGGCAATGCCCAGGAACACAACCCAGTGGCTGATGCAGAAGAAGCACTGGAACAAGTGGCCGGTCATATGGCCGACTTTTTGCGCCCAGTTGCGCAAGGGGGCGAACAACTCGCCCTGGGTGATGGAAACCGAAATGCTGCTGGTCGCCAGGGCGAGCACGAAGCAGGTCCATAGCGAATCCCATGTGGCAGGCGTAAGCACTGTGCCCATATTCAAAACTCCAGAACGGCTGATCCAAGGGGCCTTGTGCCAGCCGATTCGGTGGCCAAGAACAAGGAAATAAGCACATCACACTATCATTCAATCAATTGCTTGAATGATAGTGTGATGGTATGGTGATGTCAATGAACCCGCATTTGCATCCCGACGGCGTCAGCCGTCTCGACCCATTGGCCGAGGTCGCCAAGACCTTGGGGCATCCGCATCGCCTGGCGCTGCTGGAGCAGATCGTGCGTGGTGAGCGGTCGGTCGAGAAACTGGCCGAGCTGACCGGGATATCGGTGGCGAACGCTTCGCAGCACCTCCAGCACCTGAAGCGTGCTGGCTGTGTCCAGACCCGGCGGGATGGCAAGCACATGCTGTATCGCCTGGGGCCAGGGCCACTGGCCGCCGTCGTCTCGGCATTGCACGACTATGTGGCGTTCCAGCACGCCCGCATCCGCGAAGCCATTACGGACAGTCGGCAGCGGCCGCAGGAGATGGAGTCCGTCTCCATTGACAGCCTGCTTGACCGTCTGGAAGAAGGAGCGGTCGTGCTGCTGGATATCCGCGACGGTGGCGAGTTCGCACAGGCCCATCTGCCAGGTGCGATCAACATTCCGCTGGAGCAACTGGCGGATCGCGTCGGAGAACTGTCCCGAGGAACAGAGGTGGTGGCCTACTGCCGCGGCCCCTATTGCGTGTTGTCGATGCAGGCCGTCACCATCCTGCAAACCCTCGGTGTGCAGGCCACAGCGCTGGCCGGCGGCGTGCCGGAATGGCGGGCGGCAGGCTTGCCGCTACAAACCGCCGTTGATGCGGCACCGTAGTCCAGCTCAGCGCGCCGCCTTCCGCGCCGCGCCGTGGCGGCCAACTGTCCATCGGCAGAGCGACGTTTTGGAGTGGCCCGGCATAGTCTGAAGCATTGCGCTCCAATGCCGGCTCTCTACCGCTATGGCGTGCTTAAACCGACGGCCTGCATAACCTGTCGCAGAAGGTAGGACAAAACACCCAGGCTCAGCACGCTTGCCGACCAGATGGCAATCAGCCACAGCACGCGCTGCCATAAGGGTCTTTTTCCCTCGGATCTGGGCATCAGTGATACCCCTGTCCCAGCTTTACCTTGCCTCTGAAGACGTAGTAGCTCCACGCCGTGTAGACCAGAATGATCGGAATGATGAAAAGCGCGCCCACGAGCGTGAAACCCTGGCTTTGAGGTGGAGCGGCGGCTTGCCAGAGGGTGAGCGACCCCGGAACGATGTTGGGCCACAAGCTGATGATCAGGCCAGTGAATCCCAGGAAGATCATGGCCAAGGTCAGCAGGAAGGGCTTTGCGTGATCACCTCTCGACGCCGAGCGAAGCAGAAAGTAAAAGGCGGTCAACACCAGGATCGGAACGGGGAGGAACCAAAAGAAGTTGGGCAGGCTGAACCATCGATCGGCGATGCTTGGCTCGGCAAGTGGCGTCCACAGACTCACGATACCGATCGCCGCCAGAAGCAGGACGGCCAACGGTCGAGCAATCCGGTGCATTTTTTGTTGCAGAGGCCCCTCTGTTTTCAGAATGAGCCATGTGCAGCCAAGCAAAGCATATGCCGCGATCAGCGCCACCCCGGTAAACAGGGGGAACGGCGAAAGCCAGGCGAGCGAGTCGCCGGCAAATGCGCGATTCTGAACCGGAACGCCATTGATAAATGCGCCTAGCGTCACGCCCTGAAAAAAGGTGGCGATGAGAGATCCTCCAATGAAGGCTTTATCCCAAATATGGCGCTTGTGGTCCTTGGCCTTGAAGCGGAACTCGAAAGCCACGCCTCTAAAGACAAGTCCCAGCAGCATGAACATCAAGGGAAGATAAAAGGCGCTGAGAATCACCGAATACGCCAGCGGGAACGCTGCATAAAGACCCGCGCCCCCCAGCACCAGCCAGGTTTCGTTGCCATCCCAGACCGGAGCGACGCTGTTCATCATCGCGTCCCGTTCGGCCTTGTCCCGGACGAATGGAAAGAGGATGCCAATGCCGAGATCAAAGCCATCCATGACGACGTACATCATCACCCCAAAGACGATGATCACAGCCCATATGATCGACAGATCGACGCCCACCATCTTCATGCCCTCCCGTTGTGTTCGGCATTCATCGGATCGCCTTCCAGGCCGTTTTCCGCAGCAGATAGCGGTCGTGCGGGCGTGCGTGACGTGCCGGGGCCCCCGTGCTCCGCTCCCGCGCCTTCGCCCATCGCCGGCCCCTTGCGTACCAAGCGCAGAACGTAGCCTGTGCCGGCTCCGAACACAGCAAAGTAGACGATCACGAACAAGGCCAGAGACAATCCCAACTGGTTGGCGCTGTGCGCGGAAACGCCATCCGCGGTCCGCATCAATCCGTAGACTACCCAAGGTTGGCGCCCGACCTCGGTTGTGATCCAGCCCGCGAGAATCGCGATCAGCCCGGACGGCCCCATCCACAGGCAGAAACGCAGGAACGCTCGCGATTCATACAGCTTTTTATTCCAGCGCAAAAAGACACTCCAAAGACCTGCAAGTATCATCAATAAGCCCAAGGCCACCATGATTCGGAACGACCAGAATACGATCGTGGAGTTTGGACGATCCTCTGGCTTGAACTCCTTGAGCGCCGGAACCTGTTTGGACAAGGAATGGGTAAGGATCAGGCTCCCGAGATATGGCACTTTCACACTGAAGCGGGTTTCCTCGCGCTGCATATCGGGCCAGCCAAAAAGCGTCAGTGGCGTTGATTCCCCCGGGGTATTGGACCAGTGCCCTTCGATGGCGGCAATCTTTGCGGGTTGATGCTCCAGTGTGTTGAGTCCATGCAGGTCGCCGAGCAGAAGCTGCAATGGCGCCACGAAGACAGCCATCCACAGCGCCATGGAAAACATCTTTCGGATGGCGGGGTTCGTGCTGCCGCGCAGCAGGTGCCATGCCGCAGACGCACCGACAAAGAACGCCGTGGCAAGGAATGCGGCCGTCGACATGTGCGCCAAGCGGTACGGGAACGAAGGGTTGAATACAACCGCGAACCAATCTACTGGGATGACACGCCCATCCATCAGCTCGAAGCCCTGCGGGGTCTGCATCCAGCTATTGGAGGAAAGAATCCAGAAGGTCGACACCAGTGTGCCAATCGCCACCATGATCGTAGAGAAAAAATGCAAGCCGGGTCCGACGCGGTTCCATCCGAAGAGCATGACGCCCAGAAAGCCCGCTTCCAGGAAGAATGCGGTCAGCACCTCGTATGCCAGCAGAGGGCCAGTAACGGAACCTGCGAAATCCGAAAAGGCACTCCAGTTCGTACCGAACTGATAGGCCATTACCAGCCCAGACACAACGCCCATGCCGAAGTTGACGGCGAATATCTTCGACCAGAAGTGATAGAGATCCCGATAGGTCTGGGTTCCCGTCTTCAGCCACAGTCCTTCCAGAACGGCGAGATAACTGGCCAAGCCGATCGTGATGGCCGGGAATAGGATGTGGAAAGAAATGGTGAAGGCGAATTGGATTCGCGCGAGTTCCAGAGCGTCTAGGCCTAGCATGGCAAAACCTCAGTTCGTATCCTGAAATCAAAGAGCGCTGCCTTTACTCGGTATTCAAAGGCAGTCGCCGGGGTGCATGTCTGCATAGGGTGCCGCACACACATCTACCCTTGACCAACAGCGTTGTGCTTGTTCCCGCTTGGCGCGGCAAACAGAGCGACCAGAGCTATCGCGAGCGGAACGAACGACACCCACAAGACGGTGTACCAGTCGTAGGCCGCCAGAAGACTGCCTGAGGCAAAAGAGCCCACCGCCATGGTGCCGAATACGATGAAGTCGTTGAGAGACTGCACCCGTGTCTTTTCTTCAGGACGATGGCATTCCAGCACCAAAGCAGAGGCGCCGATGAAACCAAAATTCCAGCCTATGCCCAGTAGGACCAGGGTGAGCCAGAAATGGGCGACATCGACTCCCAGCAACCCCACGGCGGCGGACAGCCCGGTAAGCAGCAGGCCTGCAACGACGACACGACCAGCGCCGAAGCGCGTGATCAGTCGCCCTGTGAAAAAGCTAGGGGCATACATGGCAATGACGTGCCACTGCAGACCCAGATTGGAGCTTTCCTGCGAGTGTCCGCACATCTGCATCGCCAATGGCGCGGCCGTCATCAGGAAGTTCATCAGCATGTAGGAAACCGCGCCGCAAATGGCGGCGATGATGAACAACGGTTGGCGCGCGATGGTGCCCAGCGGCCGACCTCCCGCGACCTCCGCGGCGGAAGGCATGGGCAGGCGCACGCCGTACAGGACGATGGCCGATAGCGCCGCCACGATCGCCTGGGCGACGAACGTGGCTGCGAACATATGCGCTGGCCAAAGGTACATGGTGTGGGTGACCAACTGCGGTCCCACGACCCCCGCCACCACGCCACCTCCCATCACGAAGGACAACGCCCGTGCCCGCCGCGGTGCGGCGACACCATCCGCTGCTGCGAAGCGGAACGACAACACCACCGCCGCATAGGCGCCGCCAAAGAAGGTGGCCAGGCAGAACAGCCAGAACGATCCCAGCATGACTGCCAACGCTGCCAGCAGCCCGGTCAGCACCCCTCCGCCTGTGCCGGCAAGAAAAGCCGCACGACGGCCATGACGTCTGGCGATGGCTCCCGCCGGAAGGATGCAAGCGGCCATGCCGACCACGAAGATGGAAATCGGCAGCGTAGCCAGCGCCTTGCTCGGTGCCAGCATATGGCCAATGATCGCGCCCGTGGCATAGACCACCACCGAATTGGCTCCGGCCAACGCCTGAGCCACGGTGAGCCGGATGATGTTGCCGCGTTGATCGCGTTCGGAGAGTTCAAGCGTGGGGGTGTTCGATACGACGGCGTGGGGACTTGGCATGGGCGACTCGGGGGTAGATCAAGAATCCAGTCAATAGAAGTGGCGAAACACCGCCTTGTGCCAAGCGGCTGTACAAGGGGTGTTTCGCATGGTTCATGCAACGTGTCGCGGCATTCATGAACCTGGGGAATGCCGATGGGCGGGGCTAGAACGTATAGCTTTGCCCGTCTTCGGGAATCAGCACGCGCTTCGGGTCGAGTTGCTTCTCGGCGATGAACTCGGCCAGTTCCTTGCGTGATTGGGTGGCATGGCTCAGCGCATCCATATGGCTTGCAATGATGTAGGCGGTGGGTGCGGCCCTGCTCGCTTTGAGGAGATCTTCCTTGCCCATGATGATGGCGCCGTCCAGGCCCTTGAAGCGCACGTAGCCGGTGTTCAGGACGATGACTTCCGGCCTGTAGGTCGCCAGTGCGGTCTCAACGTGCCGGTTCCACACCGTATCGCCAGCGAGGTAGAGCGTTTTGAATCCAGGGCGCTGGAACACCACGCCGGACACTTTGCCGAGCTGTGGGCCGCGCACGGCCATGGCGGCATCGCTGCCATGCTGGCCGCTGGTTTTCGTCAGGCGCACGCCATTGAACTCGGTGCCCTCGCCGAATACACGGACATCGCGGAATCCGGCCTCCCGGATTTTTTCGGCATCCTCGGGATTCTGCGCAAAGATGGGTATGTCCTTGGGGATGTGCTTCTTTGCCGCTTCGTCCCAATGGTCGAAATGCAGGTGGGTGACGATGACCGCATCGGCTTCGATCACCTTGTCGATGCTGGTGGGGAGATCGACGCGCGGGTTGCGCAGGTGGTCGTTGAAGGCACCCGGCGCGGTGGGATAGGTTTCCTTCTCCGCCAGCATCGGGTCGATCAGGAAAGTGGTGTCGCCATAGCTGACCTTGACGGTCGCATTGCGGATTTGCTCGAAGCTGACGGGATGAGCGCCTTGGGCCGCCACTGTCCCTGATTCGGTCTGCGTGCCAAGTGCCGCGCAGGCTGAAAGGGAAACGGCGGCGATGATGCCAAAGAGTTTTGGTGCGAGAGATCGTAAAGACATGGAAGCCTCCGGTGGATATCGTTCGGGAAAAGGCTCGCAGAGCCTATCTGGCAAGCATTAATTGAAACTTTGGGCGCATGCCTCAGTGGGACTGATTCATGGTCAGCACCATGCGGAACTTGACGTCGCCGGATTTCATCCGCACGTAGGCGTCCTGGGCGTCTTCCAGGGGCATGGTTTCGATCCAGGGGCGCACGTCCGCCAGAACGCTGAAACTCAGGGTCTTCTCGTTGTCGTAAGGCGTGCCGGTGATCGAGCCCAGGATGCTGCGCTGCCCGCCGACCAGCAGGCCGGCGGGCACCAGCAGGGGCTCCTTGCCGGGGTTGAGCACGACAAGCCGCCCTTCGGGCGCCAGGCCAGCCAGCAGCGCCGATACCGTCTCCGCGTGGTCGATCATCGTGACGATGGCGCGCGCGCCACCCATGCTCTTGAGCCTGGCTGCCGCGTCTTCCTCACGGGTGTCGATGTAGAGGTGAGCCCCCAGCGTCAGCGCGTCTTCCGCGATGTCGCGGCCTCGTCCGATGGCGATGACCTTGAACCCCATCCTTCGTGCGTACTGAAGCGCCATGTGCCCCAGGCCGCCGATGCCCAGGATGGCCACCGTATCGCCAGCCTCTGCGCCGCATTTCTTGAGCGCGTTGAAGGTGGCGATGCCTGCGCACAGGATCGGGGCGGCTTCATCGGCGTCGAGTTCGTCTGGAATCGAAACCAATCCCGTGGCGCGTGCCAGCATCATCTCGGCGTAGCCGCCATCGCAGGTGGCGCCGAGGACGGGCTGGTTCTGGCAGAGCTGGAAGCGGCCCTGGCGGCACTGGACGCACTCGCCACAATGACCACCCAAGCGGCCCACGCCCACGCGCTGCCCCACTTTCCAGTTGGACGGGGTGTGCTCGCCGAGCGCCGCGATGCGCCCGACCACTTCATGACCAGGTACGCGCGGCGGTTGCAGCGTGGGATCGGCGCGTTCGATGTCGCCGGTATCGGCACCGCAGATACCGCAGGCTTCGACCTCGATCAGTACCTCTCCGACGCCGGGCGCAGGCGTCGGGCGCTCCGCCAGTTCAAGGACGCCAGGCCGGGTTACTTGCATCGCACGATAGGTAGTCTTCATGGTCATTGCTCCAAACTTTGTTGTCGTTGAAATAGGCAGGCGGCTTCAGGAAAGGGCCGAGGCCAGGCGGTGCAGTGCCTCGTCGACCACGCTGCGAGGGCAGGCCAGGTTGATGCGCATGAAACCTTCACCGGGTGCGCCGAACTTGTGTCCGGGGTCGAGCCAGAGTCGGGCGCGCCGCAGCAGGAAGTCATGCAGTTCGACCGGTGGCATGCCGAGTGCTCTGAAGTCCACCCACGCCAGGTAGAGCGCGTCGGTCGGCGTGATGGTCAGGGGCAGCCCCAGCGCGGTGACCTGCGCGGCAAAGTAGCGCTGGTTGCCGCGCACGTAGTCGAGCATGGCGTCGACCCACGGCTCGCCATGCCGGTACGCCGCCTCACAGGCCGCCGTGCCCATCGTGTTGACGAGGAACACGCCGTTGCGCTCGCACTGCGTCCAAAAACGCTGCCGGTGGCGTGCGTTGGGAATGAAGATGTTGGCGCAGGACAGGCCGGCGATGTTGAACGTCTTGCTGGGCGCGGTGCAGACGATGGTGTTGAGCGCGACCCCGTCATCCAGCATCGCCAGCGGTACATGCCGTCGGCCCTCGCCGAACACCAGGTCCTGATGCACTTCGTCGGAGACGATCAGGATGCCATGACGCTCGCAGATCGCCGCCATCGACAGCAGTTCCTCGCGCGTCCAGACATTGCCGGTCGGGTTGTGCGGGTTGCACAAAATGAACAGCCGGGTGTTCGGCTGGATGGCGGCCTCGAAGACCTCGGGATCGTAGCGATAGCGTCCAGCTTCCAGCGTCAGCGGCGCCAGGGCCAAGCGACGGCCGTTGTTGACCACATCGTGCAGGAAGTGGAAGTAGACGGGGGTCTGTACCAGCACGTGGTCGCCCGGCTGTGTGAACGCCTGAACCGCCATGTTGAGCGCGCTGATGACGCCCGGGGACTGCACCAGCCATTCCGGGCGGGCCTGCCAGCCGAAGCGGCGCATTTGCCAGTCCACGGCGGCTTCACGGTAGCTGTCCGGCGTACCGCCGTAACCGAGTACCCCCATCTCCACCTGCTCGCGCAGGGCATCGAGGATCGGCGGCGCCACCCGGAAATCCATGTCGGCCACCCACATCGGTAGCGGGTCGGCGGCCCGCTGTTCGGGCGTGAGGAACTGGCGACCATGCTCCCATTTCATGGAGTTGGTGCCGCGCCTGTCGATGACCTCGTCGAAATCGAACATCAATGCTTCCTTTCTCAATTCAGGATGGACGCCGCCGTGTGGGGGGACAACAGCGCTTCGACCCCGAGGCGTGCCGCCTCGACGGCCCCGGCCACGTAGCCGGGGAAATGCGGCGACCACTCACTGGCAATGCCGACGAGCCGGCCTTCCCAGGTGCCATCGTGTGGTGTCCTGGGAGGCGGGGTCGGGTGGTCGACATCCGGGTGCGCGTCGGCGGCGACCGCGGTGCGCGGGTCGCTGGTCCAATCCTTCAGGAATTCTGCCTTGGGCCGTGCCGCCTGCTCGCCAAACAACCGGACAAACTGGGCCCGGCAATGGGAAAGCAGGACCGCCTCCGGCGTTTGCTGCCTGATCTGCGCGCTCACACCCAGGAACCCGAACAGCGCGGCATCGCCACCCTCGGCCGAGGCGTCGTGGATCTCGCCCATCGGCCCGACGGCGCTGCGCGCCTCGCCGGACAGCCCTTGCTCGCGCCAGAACGGCGTGTCGTAGACGGCGACGTACTTGGCATGCGGCGCCATCCAGGTCCCGCATGCCTGCCACTGCCGTTGCAGCGCGTCGGGCAGGGTCGGTGCGAAGTCGATGGTGTTGGCCGCCAGCCGAGGCGGTATCGCCAGCAGGACATGGGCGACATGGCGGGAAACGACTTGCCCCAACGCATCCCGGGTTTGGACCTCGATCCGTTCGCCCTGGTGCTGAAGGTGCGTGACCTGGTGGCCGGCCAGGAGCCTGTCAGCAGGCAGGCGGGCGCGGATGGCGTCGACCAACGCGGCCATGCCGCCCGCCAGGCGCAGCGCGGGCGGCGCGGAGACGAACCCATCGACGCGGCTCGGTGCATGTGTCCTGGAGCGCTCGATCAACATGTCGCCGTTTTCATGCTGCACGACGGTCTCCAGGCCAAGCTGCGCCACAAGCTGTTGCAGCTCCGGGTGCATGGCCGGCCAGTACCATGTTGCCCCCATATCGAAGCGCCCGGCGATGGGCAGCTTCCCAATCGCTTCCTCGTGGGGACGAGATGCGTCCGGCCAGGAAACGATGCGGCCACCGAAGGTCTCGCGAGCCTCCAGCACCACATAGTCCCGAATGCCGCGGGCCTCCAGCAGTATGGCGGCATAAAGGCCGCTGAGGCCGCCGCCGATGATGGCAATGCGTGTGGGCTGCATCCGTTAGACCCCCTGCACCGCAGCGGCCAAGTGTCCGGTCTTGAGATAGACGGTGGCGCCGTGCGTGCCAGCGGTGATCTCGGGGCGCTCACCGACAGGCAGACGCACCCAGCTTCCACGCTCGCAAGACTGGCCATCGGTGATGACTTCGCCGGTCAGCACCAGCAGCTCGATGCCATCGGCCGAGTCGGTCAGCAACGCTTCAAGGGGTGCCAGGCGTTGCACGCTGACACGCTCGAAAGCATCCGAGAACAGCGGGCAGACCTCGCGGCCATCCCGGCGCTGCCATGCGGCCGGGTCGTGCGTGTTGATGCGCACGTTGCGCTGCTCGCCAGGCTGCATCTGCCAGAGCTTGACGAAGATGTCTGCGCCCTCGTGGCTGGACGGGGCATGGCTGGAGCCGGGTGGATTGCGCAAGTACCAGCCTGCCGGATAGTGCCGGTCGTCTTCGGAAAAGACCCCCGACAGAACCAGAATCTCCTCCCCGCCCGGATGAGGGTGATGCGGGAAGCGCGAATCGGGTGCGTAGCGCACGATACTGGTGGCCCGGGCTTTCTCCGCGCCGATGCGATCGAGCATCATGCGCTCGACGCCTCCCTGGGGGGAGGCGACCCATTGGTACTGCTCGGGCGTCACGATGGCTCGGCGCGAGAAATCTGCGTTGATGCGCATGGGCAGGGCTCCTGTCGCGGCGGGAACGACGTACAGGCCCGGTCTGCGGGCCTGCCTTCCGTTCGCCGATGGGTTTACTGTTTGGGCAGTTGCGCGTGGGCGTCGAGCACGCGAGCCGTGTAGGTCAGTGCAGCGCCGGCATTCAGTGCGATAGCGATGCCCAGAGCCTCGGAGATTTCCTCCAGGGTCGCGCCGTGCTCGACTGCCTTCTGCGTATGGACCGCAATGCAGCCATCGCAACGGGTCGTCACCGCCACGGCCAGCGCGATCAGTTCGTGGATCTTTGGCGTCAGGTGCCCGCCTTGTTCGACGACTCCGCTGAGGGCGCCAAGCGCCTGCATCACCGCCGGGCTCTGCTGGGCGTATTCGCCCACCCGTTCCATCAGCATGCCGCGATAGGCATTCCAGTCTTGCATCATGAGATCAACCTTTCCTTGACAGAAAAATGCCGGATGCGCTGTTTGCGCACCCGGCGACGAGGGACATTAAGCAATCTGGTAGATGCGCACGTCGGGGTCGGCATCGAGCAGCGGTTTGAGGCCACCGACCACGTCCGCGGTGAACAGCGCACTCTGCAGATAGGCGCTCGCGTTCTCCTGGGTATCGAAGCCATGCAGTACCTGCACGTCTTCGTTGCGCACCAGCAGTTCCTTGGACTCGGCACCGGGAACGGTGTCGAGGAACGGCCCCTTGTACTTCTGGTAGATGCCAGCCGCCGCAGCCCGGTTGGCTTCGGCGATCTTGAGGGTGATTTGCAAATAGACCATGTGCATTTCTCCTTGCTAGGTTGGTTGACAGAAACGAGCGCAGGTGGGGCAAGCGCCAGGGGCTTGCCCGCCGTGCATCAATTGCGGCCGGCCATCACGCCGCCATCCACGTCCCAGATGGCGCCCGTGACCCAGCCCGCCTTGTCCGAGAGCAGGAAGGCAACCACTTCGGCGACGTCCTGCGGGGTGCCCACGCGGCCGATCGGGTGAAAGCTGTTGAAGCCTTGCAGCGCGTCATGCACTTCGGCTTTCGGGATGAACCCCTCGTAGATGGGCGTCTGCACCACCGCCGGCGACACCGCATTGACGCGGATGTGCTTGGGTGCCAGTTCCATCGCCAGGTGCTGGGTCAGCGAATGCAGACCCGCTTTGGCCATCGAGTAGGCCGACGAGGGGGTGGCCGCGATGGCCTGCTTCGCCCACATCGAACCGATGTTGACGATGGCGCCGGGACGGTCCTTGGCGACGAGGTTGGCGGCGACCTTCTGCGTGATGAAGAAGGTGGCCTTGTTCAACTTCATGTACTGGTCGTAGTCAGCGTCGGAGTGCTCCAGGAAGGGCTTGGGGAAGAACACACCGGCGGCGTTGACCAGCAGGTCGATGTCCGCATGTTGTTCGTCGATGGCCTTGAGCAGCGCGGCCAGCCCTGCGTCGCTGGAGAGGTCGGCCGTCACTGCGGCGACCGGGCCGAGGCTCGACAGTTCCTCGCGCGCTTCCTCGGTCTTCGTCGGGCGATTGCCGACGATCACCACGCTGCCGCCCTGGGCCAGCACCACCCGGGCCGTCTGCATGCCCATGCCGCTGGTGCCCCCGACGACCAGGAGCTTCTTTCCGTCGAATTGATGACTCATGTGAAAACCTCTTTGACTGTTGCCCCGCCGAGGTGGCAGGTTCGGAGATGGGGCTGAAACGGGAAGAAAAACTTCTACTGCCACGTTGTCTTTTCGGTGCCCAACGGCCATCGCGAGCTAGGCAGCGTCTGGCCTGTTCTATAAGTGATATTTTTTCTTGGTTTCCTTGTCTCGACAAATCATTTAAAGTGTTCATATCTAAAAGAAAAACTTTAATGAAATGAAATCGCCTGCCCACCTCAACGCATTGCGAGCATTCGAGGAGACTGCCCGCCACCAGAGCTTTTCCGCTGCGGCGGCCGAACTGAACGTGACGCCTGCTGCCGTCGGCCAACTCGTTCGCGCGCTCGAAGAATGGCTGGGCACACCGCTGTTCCATCGCGGCAACCGCGGACGATCCAGGCTGGTTGCCACCGAAGTGGCGCAGCGCGCCCTGCCCGACATCCGAGCAGGCTTCGATCGGTTGGGCCTCGGGCTGGAACGGCTCAAGGAAGGGTCGGCCAGCGGCGTGCTGACCGTTGCGGTGAGCCCGGCTTTCGCCGCCAAGTGGCTGCTGCCGCGCATCGAGCGCTTTCATAGCGCATGGCCTGATACCGATGTGCGCTTGGATACCAACCTCAAGCCCGTGGATTTCATCGCGCAAGGGGTGGATATCGGCGTGCGCTATGGCCTGGGGATGTGGCCAGACCTGGTGGCCGACAAGCTGATGGACGAGGAGGTCTACCCCGTATGTTCGCCCGAGTTGCTGCGTCGGAACCGGGACTTGCGCGCGCCCGCCGATCTGTTACGGGAGACCTTGATCCACGACCTGTCGATGGACGGTCATGCGGGCTTCCCCACCTGGGAGACCTGGATGGAGAAAGTCGGCGTGACGGGGGCCGCCACACGGCGCGCCATGAAGATCAACAATTCCGCGGCGGTTCTGCAGGCCGCGATCGAGGCGCAAGGCGTCGCGCTCGCGCGCAGCGTGATGGCGCGCGACGACGTGGCGAGCGGGCGCCTGGTCCGGCTGTTCCCCGAGATCAGCGTCATGTCTGCGATGGCCTACTACATCGTCTATCGGCCCGGGTGCGCGAGCCTGCCGCGACTGGTGGCCTTCCGCGACTGGCTGCTCACGGAGGTGGCGGCCATATGACCGGGCATGCGCCAGACACCGGCATGAAGCCCCGCTTGTCCGAACGTGTGTTCGTCCGAGCGCAGCATCTTCTGCCCAAGCGCTTCATCACCCGCATGCTCGGCGTACTCGCGCACAAGCGCGCGGGCGCACTGACGCAATGGGTGATTCGGCGTTTCATCGCCCACTACGACGTCGATATGGCGGACGCGGCGTCGAGTGACCCTGGAGCCTACGAGACCTTCAACGCCTTTTTCACTCGTGCGCTGCGGCCCGGCGTGCGTCCGGTGGCGACGGCGCAATTGATCTGCCCGGTCGATGGAGCGATCAGTCAGTTCGGCCGCATCGAACGTGGCCAGCTACTCCAGGCCAAGGGCAAATCCTTCAGCATCGGCGCCTTGCTGGCTGGCGATCAGGTGCTGGCACGCAGGTTCGAGCGTGGGGCTTTCGCGACCCTCTACCTCAGCCCGCGCGACTATCACCGCGTCCATATGCCGTGCGACGGGCATCTGCTTTCGATGAGCTACGTGCCAGGCGAGTTGTTTTCGGTCAACCCGGCCACGACGCGCGGCGTCGACGCGCTGTTCGCGCGCAACGAGCGTGTGGTGTGCCACTTCGACTCGCCGCATGGCCCCTTCGCTATGGTGCTGGTGGGCGCCGCCATCGTCGGCAGCATCGTGACGGTCTGGCACGGCGTGGTCAGGCCACCCCACGGCCGCAGCGTGCGGCACTGGAGCTATCCCGACCGTCGCATCAGCCTGAAGCAAGGCGAGGAGATGGGGCGCTTCCTGCTGGGCTCGACCGTGGTGCTGTTGTTTCCGCCGGGGCCGATGCGGTTCAACCCCGAATGGGCTCCCGCGCGCCCGGTGCGCCTGGGAGAGGTGATGGCCGATTGAAGCAGAAGCTGCCTCGGCGGCTTTCCCGGCGGCCGGCACCAGCAGCTCGGCGGATCAGCAGCTGCGCACGAGTGTTCAAAGCTACCGGGAAATGATTTCTTTTGGCGGGAGAAACTTTATCTCGTTTGTCCAGCGAGGGAGGTCGGCGAACAATAAACGCCAGCTTGAATAGGAACGTCGAAGGGAGCGCGCGCGGTTGGCAGCTGTCTCCGTTCATGGCGGCCCGCATGCTCTTTCGGGTTTGTGTGGCATTTCAGGGGGCAAGAATTCCTTCGGTGATTCGGCATATGGGTATAAGACAGGCGCAAATCCCGGCGTCGTACTTCGGGGTCGTCCTGGGTCTGGCAGGTCTCGGGCAGGCTTGGCGTATCGCGGCGCAGCGATGGAGTTTGCCGGGCGCTGTGGGTGAGACGGTCATTGCGATCGCGGGTCTGGTCTGGTTCGTCCTGATCATTGGCTATCTGTGGCAGGCAATCAGGCGCTTCGAGGTCGTGAAAGCCGAGTTCCTTCACCCGGTGCAAGGAGGCACGCCTGCCTTGCTGGCGGTTTCCACTTTGCTTATCGCCATCGCGGTCCTCCCGTACTCAAGCATCCTGGCATGGCTTCTGACGATCGCGGGGATCGCGTGGCACCTGGGCTTCTGCCTTTGGCACACCGGCTTGCTCTGGCAAGGCGGGAGAAACACGGTAGACATGGTGCCGACCCTGTATTTGCCGACCGTCGCCGGCAATTTCGTCAGTGCGGCAGCATTGGGGGCGCTAGGTCAGCCGGATTGGGGATGGCTGTTCCTGGGAGCGGGACTGTTCTCATGGCTGGCGCTCGAATCGCTGGTCATCCATCGGCTTTGGCATTCGTCCTCAGTGCCCACGCCTCAGCGCCCCCTGATCGGCATCCAGTTCGCGCCGCCCGTCGTCTGCGCGATGGCGTGGCTGGCATTGTCTCCGGGAAGCACGGACCACTGGTTGCTCATGCTATGGGGCTATGGGCTCTTTCAGCTGCTGCTCGGCCTGCGCCTGGGCCCCTGGCTGGGGGCGCAGCCCTTCATTCCCACTTACTGGGCCTACACGTTCGGCGTAGCCGCAGCGACGGTCACAGGCCTGCACCTGGCACAGTCGGGTGTTGGTGCGGCGCAAGTCCTGGCGCTGCCGGTGTTTGTCGCGGCCAACCTGTTCATCGGCTATCTGGCCCTACGCACTGCTCGCTTGTTTGCCGGGAAGCCCAAGTCCCGCAAGTAACCCTCCGGCGGCACATGCCCGCCGACCATCGTAAGAAAAAGGCACCGCAAGCCCGGTGAGAACGGAGGGGTATTGCTATTACATAAGAATGTGCTAATTTAGCGAAATACGAAATAAAGCGTCCATGGTTGCAAAGATGAGAGACAAGCAGTTCTTTCAGGAGGGGGCCGCTCAGGCGGCCGTCCTGCTGCGAACGGTGGGCAATGAGCATCGCTTGCTGTTGCTGTGCCTGCTGATCGAGCACGGCGAAATGTCGGTAGGCGCGCTGCATGAGCACGTACCCCTGAGCCAATCCGCGTTGTCTCAGCATCTGGCCAAGATGCGCGAGGAAGGCCTGGTCACGTTCCGCCGGGAGGCGCAGACGCTGTACTACCGGATCGACAACCCGGATGTAGCCACCCTCATCTCCACGCTCAAGACCATCTTCTGTCCCTGACCACCCGGAGTTATCTGCCATGTCCTTGAAGCCCATTTCTCCCCAAGCAGCCCGCGACCTTCTCAGCCAAGGGGCTGTCCTGATCGACATTCGCGGCGCGGACGAGCATGCGCGCGAGCACATTGCTGCCGCCCGCCACGTGCCCATGGAGCATCTGAAAGGCGCGTCCCCCCTGGACGCTGCCGGCGGCGTGATCTTCCATTGCCGATCCGGCAATCGGACGCAGGTCAACGCCCAGACGTTGAGCGCGTGCGCGGCCTGCGACGCCTATGTGCTGGAAGGCGGGCTCGATGCCTGGAAGAAGGCCGGGCTCCCTGTGGTCGCAGATGCGTCCCAGCCGATGGAGTTGCAGCGGCAGGTGCAGATCACGGCGGGCACCTTGATCGTGCTGGGAGCAGTCCTGGGCGCGACGGTCTCGCCGTGGTTCCACGTGTTGTCGGGCTTTGTCGGAGCCGGCTTTATATTTGCCGGGGTATCCGGTTTCTGCGGCATGGCTCGGGTCTTGATGCGCATGCCGTGGAATCGCCGGGCGGTAGGCGGTTGACACGGTAAGGCAGGCGCCAAGCCTCCAGTGCTTGGCGCGGGCGACCTGATCCTGGGGGGTGCGAGACCCCGGGAAATCTAAGGAACAAGCTGGTGGCGCTTGCCGCGGCGGCTACGGTCGCCGCCGCCTTTTTCGGGGTTCCCGGTGGTTTCAGATGCCGGCGATTCGATGATCGGGCAGTCCGGCCGGTCGTCGCCGTGGCACGAGCGCACGAGGTATTCGAGCATGGCCTTCATCTCCTGAAGCTCCCGCACTTTCTGATCCAGCTCGGCGATGTGCGATTCCGCCAGTCCTTGACCTGGCGGCTGGATCGTTTGCGGTTCTGCCAGAGATCGAGCAAGGCACTGATCTGGTCCAGCGAGAAACCCAGGTCGCGGGAATGGCGGATGAAGCGCAGCTTGCTGACGTCCTTGTCGCCATACTGGCGGTAGCCGGCATCGGTGCGGCTGGCCGGGGGCAGCAGACCGATGTCTTCGTAGTGCCGGATCATCTTCGCCGAGACGCCCGAGGCGGTAGAGGCTTCACCGATGTTCATCGTCAGGCTCCTTCTTCTTGATTCTGGCCGCTGCCGTTGGTGCCGGTCGCAGCACCGCGCCAGCGCCGCAGCATCAGGGCATTGGTGACCACACTCACGCTGCTGAAGGCCATGGCCGCGCCTGCAATCACCGGGCTGAGCATACCCAGCGCGGCCAGCGGAATACCCAGCACGTTGTACGCGAAGGCCCAGAATAGCCCCTGCTTGATCTTCGAGTAGGTGCGACGGGAGACGTCGAACGAATCGGCCACCAGACGCGGATCGCCGCGCATGAGGGTGATGCCTGCCGCTTCCATCGCCACATCGGTGCCGGTCGACATCGACAGGCCGACGTTTGCCGCCACAAGGGACGGAGCGTCGTTCAAGCCGTCACCGACCATCGCCACGATGCGGCCCTGCTGGCGCAGCTCCTGCACGATGCCCGCCTTGTCGCCCGGCAGCAGTTCCGCGCGGACGTCATCGATGCCCAGTTCACGGCCCACGGCGCGCGCGCTGCCCTGGTTGTCGCCCGTCAGCATCACCGTGCGGATGCCCAGCTCGCGCAGCCGTGCCACGGCAGCGTAGGACGAGGGCTTGATCGTGTCGCCAAAGGCCAGCAGCCCCAGCACGCGGACCAGGTCGCCGTCCCGCTCCAGCAGCCAAGAGATGGTTCGCCCTTCGCCTTCGAGGCGCAGCGCCTCGGCCAGCAGCGCGCCCGGGTTGGCGCCTTCCTCGTTCATCAGCCGCGTGCTGCCCAGCAGGATGTGCTGGCCGCCCACGACGGCCTGCACGCCCCGGCCGGGCAGGGCCTGCGCCTCTCGTGCGGACTCGACCGCCACGCCTTGCGCCCGGGCCTTCTCCATCACCGCATGCGCGAGCGGGTGGTCGCTGGTCTGCTGGAGCGCGGCGGCGAGCTGCAGCACTTCATCGGGATGCACGTCTCCCATCGCTTCGATGGCAACCAGCGACGGCTTGCCTTCGGTCAGCGTGCCGGTCTTGTCGAAGGCCACGGTGGTGACCGAGTGCGCCACTTCCAGCGCCTCGGCATCCTTGATCAGAATGCCCTGACGGGCAGCCACACCGGTGCCGGCCATGATCGCCGTGGGCGTGGCCAGGCCGAGTGCGCAAGGGCAGGCGATGACGAGCACCGCCACCGCGCTGATCAATGCCTGTTCCACGTCGCCGCCGTTGTACAGGAGCCAGCCGACGAAGGTCAGCAACGCCACCCCGAGGACGACCGGCACGAAGACCGCACTCACCCGGTCGACAACACGCTGGATCGGCGCTTTGGCTGCCTGCGCCGACTCCACCATGCGGATGATCCGGGCCAGCGTGGTTTCAGCGCCGATGGCCGCCGTGCGGACTTGCAGCACGCCTTCCTCGTTGACCGAGCCGCCGGTCACCTTGTCGCCGACCGCCTTGGGCACCGGCAGGCTCTCGCCGGTGATGAGCGATTCGTTCAGGTGGCTGCGTCCGTCGATCACCTCGCCATCGACCGGCATCCGTTCACCGGGGCGCACGACGACGACGTCGCCCACCGCCACCTGTTCCACCGGCGTAGAGACTTCAACCCCATCGACCAGAACCCGCGCAACCGTGGGCCGCAGGGCATTGAGCGCGCGGATGGCATCGGCGGTCTGCCGCTTGGCGCGGGCTTCGAGCCATTTGCCGAGCAGCACCAGCGTGATGACCGCGGCCGAGGCCTCGAAATACAGGTGGGGCATGCCGTGGCCCGAATGCTTCCATTGCAGATAGACCGACAGCCCGTAGGCCGCGCTCGTGCCCAGCGCGACCAGCAGATCCATGTTGCCAGTCCTGGCCTTCACGGCCTTCCAGCCGGCACGGTAGAAGCGCGCGCCCAGCCAGAACTGTACCGGCGTGGCCAACGCCATCTGGGTCCAGCCATCGAGCATCCAGTCCAGGCCGAACAATTGCAGCGCCATGGGCAGCACCAGCGGCAGCGTCAGCAACGCGCCCACGAGAACCGGCCACCATTCGGGAAGGCGCTTGGCGGTCTGGGGAGTGGCAGCGCCCTCGACCGGCTTGGCGACATAGCCGGCCTTGTCGATGGCGGCCGCCAGCGTCGCGAACGACACCCCGGAGAGCGCAGTGACGGTGGCCTTCTCGGTCGCGAGGTTCACCGACGCGGCGGACACGCCGGGGACCTGCAGCAGCGCTTTCTCGACGCGCGACACGCAGGACGCGCAGGTCATGCCTTCGATCTGAAGCTGGATCTCGTCGGCGCGAACTTCGTAGCCGGCCTTGCGGACAGCGCCCGCCAGTGCCGCTGCATCCACGCCGGAGGCGCGAACGGTGGCTTCTTCGGTGGCGAGGTTCACGGTGGCACTTTCCACGCCGGGCAACGTGTTCAGCGCTTTTTCGACGCGCGAAACGCAGCTCGCGCAGGTCATTCCTTCGATGGGGAGCTTGAACTCCATCGGAACTGTGGCAGTGAGAGAGGTGGTCATGAGAGAACTCTGTTATGAAATTGCATAGAGGCTTGGGGCTGCGAATCACGCCACCAGGCCGGTGTGGGATCGGGATGAAGCATGTCCATCGGCGCTCCGATGAGCGGGGTCAGCACTCCGATTCCGCGGGTCTGCGCCATGGCGGAAATCTGCTCGAAAGGGTCCTGCCAGCTATGGCCTCCCAGATCGAACGTTCCGTTGTGGATTGGCAGCAGGCGCTTGCCACGCAGGTCGATATGGGCCTGCACCGTCTGCGGTGGCCACATATGGACGTGGGGCCAGTGGGCGTCGTAGGCCCCGGCCTCCATCAGCGTTAGATCGAACGGTCCCAGGCGCTCGCCGATGGTCTTGAAACCGTCGAAATAGCCCGAGTCCCCGCTGAAGAAGATGCGGACATCGCCATCGGCCAGCACCCAGGAGGCCCAGAGTGTGCGGTCGCCATCGAACAGCCCTCGACCGGAAAAATGCTGGGCCGGAGTCGCCGTGCATTGCAGCCCGCCCGCCGTGTCCCCGACCGTGGCCGACTGCCACCAGCCCAGCTGCACCACTTTGCGCGCGTCAATGCCCCAGCTGATGAGCCGGTCGCCAACACCCAGCGGCGTCAGGAAGTGCCGCACCTTGGGCGCAAGGGCAAGGATGCTGTTGCGGTCCAGATGATCGTAGTGGTCATGGGACAGGACGACGCCCTCGATGTCCGGGAGCGCGTCCAAACCAATCGGAGGGGCATGAAAGCGCCTGGGGCCTGCCCACTGAACGAACGACGCTCGCTCGACAAACACCGGGTCCGTCAGCCACAAGCCGCTGCGCAGCTTGAGCAGGATGGTCGAATGCCCCAAGCGGAACAAGGTGCGCGCAGGCGCCGCAAGAATCTCCGCGCGGGTCAGCGCATGGATCGGTAGCGGCTGTGCGGGCCAGCGGCCAGTAGGGCCTGGTGGGCGGTTGATGAAGCGCAGCGTCATGCGCAAGCTCTTCCAGAAGCCCCGCTTGGGCCACTTCACAGAAGCAGCAGCCGAATCAGCCTGCGGCGCTGAGACTCTGTCGTTGAGGGGCTTGAACGCCAGGGGTGTACCCATGGGATCTCCGAGTTTGTTTTCCAATATGCCGTCAGCTTGATCCTTCCCATCATGGGAGAGTCAAGCGGAAATGAAACATTTTTTTTACGGGATCAGGTTATTTCGGATGGGTGTTGACTCTCCCACGATGGGAAGGGTGACAGTGCTGCCATTGACGCACCGCACCACTCCCGGAAGACAACACCCATGACCCGACCCGTCTCTCGTTGGCCCGCTCATGCAGGCACCGCGGTGGCCCTGCTTCTTGCGGCCGTGGCAGCCCATGCAGAAGCGCCGCAGCAGACCTCGTCGCCCACCGTGCCGCCACTGGCCTATACACCGGCTTTCGCCACCTACCAGCGGTTTGCAGATCAGCCCATCACGCCCTGGCGCGAAGCGAACGACACCGTGGGCCGCATTGGCGGCTGGCGCGGCTATGCCAAAGAAGCCTCAGAGGAGACGCCATCCACGGCACCTGCGGCCACCGCTCCGGTGCTGCCCCCACACGGTGGCGGGCATGAGGCACATACAGGGGCCCAGCCATGAGCAGCAGCATCCACTCCACGTCCCATCGACGTTCCCGCGCTCGCTTCTCACTCGCCGCCTTGGCCTTGGCGGCGCTCTCCGGCTGCGCCAGCGTGGACCTGGCGCAAAACCTGTCGCGCACCAATGACGAGGCCGCCAGCTTCACCGGCGGGCGTCTGGCCCTGGCTCGCTCGGATGAAGACCATGCGCAGCGCCGCCAAGTGGCTTCCGATCTGCTGGCTCAGCCGCTTGGCCAGCCGCAGGCGGTGGAACTGGCGCTGGCCAATAGCCCGGCGTTGCAGGCCCTGCTGGCACAGCATGGCGCCGACGCGGCCCGCTCCGCGCAGGGGGGGCGCATCGCCAATCCGGTGTTCGGCTTCGAGCGGCTGCGCACAGGCAGCGAACTGGAATTCGGCCGCTTGTTGTCCTTCGGACTACTGGATTTGCTGACCCTTCCTGCGCGAAAGGAACTGGCTGACCGCCAGATCGAGCAGTCGCGCCTGCGCCTGACTTCCGACGTGGTGGATCAGATCACGCTGGTGCGCCAAGCCTGGGTGCGCGCGGTGGCCGCACAGCAAAGCCTGCAATATGCCGGTCAGGTGTACGAGAGCGCAGAGGCCAGTGCCGAATTGGCGCGGCGTATGCAGGCCGTGGGCAACTTCAGCAAGCTGGAGCGCGCCCGCCAGCAAGCGTTCTACGCCGACGCGGGCACCCAGCTCGCATCCGCACGCCATGCCGCCATGGCAGCGCGGGAGGAACTGGTACGCCAACTGGGCCTGACTGACGTCCAAGCGCAGGAGTTGACGCTGCCTGAACGCCTGCCCGAACTGCCCAAGCAGCCATTGCAGCCGGAGGAAGTAGGCCAAACCGCCAGCCGCGCGCGCCTGGACGTGCGGCTGGCCCAGGCCGAACTCGATGCCTCGGCACGTTCACGGGGCCTGACTGGCATCACCAGCGTGACGGATATGGAACTTGGCGTGACCCGCAACACCACGTTCGACAACGCCGATGGACACAAGGCCACCGGGCGAGGCTACGAAATCTCCGTGCGCCTGCCGTTGTTCGACTGGGGTGACTTGCAGCGCGATGCCTCCAAGGCCCAGGTGCTGGCATCGGCCCAGCGCCTGGATGCCACGCTGCGCGCGGCGGGATCGAACGTGCGAGAGAGCTATTCGGCCTACCGCTCGACCTACGACATCGCGCGGCACCAGCGCGACGAAGTCGTGCCGCTGCGCAAGACCATCTCGGAGGAGAACCTGCTTCGCTACAACGGCATGTTGATCGGTGTTTTCGACCTGCTGGCCGACGCACGTGACCAGGTCGGTGCGGTGATGTCGACCATCACGGCCGAGCAGCAGTTCTGGTTGGCCGATGCAGCACTGCAAGCGGCACTGATCGGCAGGCCCATGGCTAGCGCCGTAGCGGCCGGAGGCAACCCGCAGCCGGCCAGCAGCGACGATGCCGGGCACTAAGCCGGCCAACTCTTCGACAGATTCCACACAAAGACACAGCCATGAACTCCAGAAGGCAATTTCTTGCAATGGCGGGCGGCACGGTGGCGGTAGCCAGCGTCAGCCGCGTCGCCATGGCGGCGCTGCCCGAGCCGGTCACGCAGACCTCGGCCGACACCATGCCGCCACTCACGCCCAACACGGGCCTCCCTTACAACCCCGTCGTCACGCTCAACGGCTGGACTTGCCCTTGGCGCATGAACAACGGCGTCAAGGAGTTCCACTTGGTGGCAGAACCCGTGGTGCGCGAGATGGCTCCCGGCTTCAAGGCTCACCTCTGGGGCTACAACGGCCAGTCCCCCGGGCCGACCATCGAGGTGGTCGAAGGCGACCGCGTGCGCATCTTCGTCACCAACCGCCTGCCCGAGCACACCAGCGTGCATTGGCACGGCCAGCGGTTGCCCAATGGCATGGACGGGGTGGCGGGCCTGACGCAGAAGGCCATTCCGCCGGGCAAGACCTTCGTCTACGAGTTCACGGCGCGCCGCCCCGGCACCTTCATGTATCACCCGCATGCAGACGAGATGGTGCAGATGGCGATGGGCATGATGGGCTTCTGGGTAACGCACCCCAAGGCCAAGCACCCCTTGATCGACGAGGTGCAGCGCGACTTCTGCTTCTTGCTCAACGCCTACGACATCGAGCCGGGGGCTTACACGCCCAAAGTCATGACCATGCTGGACTTCAATCTCTGGTCGTGGAACAGCCGCATCTTCCCTGGCATCGACTCGCTGAACGTGCGATTGGGCGATAAGGTGCGCATCCGCGTCGGCAATCTGACCATGACCAACCACCCGATCCACCTGCATGGCCACGAGTTCATGGTCACGGGTACGGACGGCGGACCGATCCCGAAAGCCGCGCGCTGGCCCGAGGTGACCACCGACGTGGCCGTGGGGCAGATGCGCCAGTTCGAGTTCGTCGCCGACGAAGAAGGGGACTGGTCGTTCCACTGTCACAAGAGCCACCACACCATGAACGCCATGGGGCACAGCGTGCCCACCATGATCGGGGTGGATCACAGCGGCGTGGCCGGCAAGATCGCCAAGCTGATCCCCGACTACATGGTGATGGGCGAGCGCGGCATGGCCGACATGACCGAGATGGAAATGCCCATCCCCGATAACACCGCGCTCATGATGACCGGCGACGGCCCGTTCGGATCGGTCGAGATGGGCGGCATGTTCAGCGTGCTCAAGGTGCGGCGCGACCAGAAGCCCGGCGACTATGGCAATCCGGGCTGGTACCAACAGCCGCCGGGCACGGTCGCCACCGAGTACCAAGGGACGATGACCGAGCCGGTGCGCTCGTCTTCCACCGGAGGCAGCTCCATGCCCCGTGCATCCAAGTCCACGTCGCAAGTCGAGGTGCAGGTACGCAAGCCGGCCAGCCACGCGGGCCATTGATTGTCTGACCACTCTGCGCACAGCGATTTACCGTTTCATTCCAAGGAAAACTCTATGAAATCGAAAGCCATTTTTGCCGTGACGCTCGGCGCGATGCTGAGCGTCACGGCCGCGGCTTGGACACCCGGAGCCTTTGCCCAGGCGGCCCCTGCGAACCAAGCTGCTGCACCTGCCAGTGCAGACCTCACCGACGGCGAGATCCGCAAGGTGGACAAGACCACCGGCAAGATCACCATCAAGCACGGGCGGATCAAGCACCTCGATATGCCCGCCATGACCATGGTGTTCCAGGCACGTGATGCCACCTTACTGGACAAGGTTCAGGCGGGAGACAAGGTGCGATTCGGTGCGGACAAAGATGGCGAGAAGCTCATCGTCACGGACATCCAGCCCATCCGCTGATTAGGCAAAGGAAATACACATGCTTCCCATCACCTCCACCGTTGCCGCCTTCGCAGCCATCGGTCTCATCGCACTGAGCGTTCCCGTGTCCCTGCGTCGCATGGCGGTCAAGCAGCCCCTGGGGCCGGGCGATGACCCGGCGCTGCTGCGCCGCATCCGCGCGCAGGGCAACTTCACCGAATACGTGCCAATCGTGCTCATCCTGCTCGCGCTCGCAGAGTATCGGGGGGTGCCGCAGGGCTTTGTCTTCGCTATCGCAGGGCCGCTGGTGATCGGGCGTGTCGCCCATGCAGTCGGCATGCTTGGCGGGATCATGCCCCTTCGTCGCATGGGCATGATGGCCACCTTCGTATCGCTGCTGGCCGGTGTGGCCGCGCAATTCGTTTGACACCTTCCCACGCCTCTTGACATTCCCACGATAGTAAGGTCGATAGTTCCGGCGTTCTAACACCAAACGCACCGGAGACATTCCATGACCCCCTTTGAAGTCAAAGACACGACCTGTAGTTGATGAACAACGAGGCGACACGCCCGCGAAATCCTCAACAAGGCTGGCACCAATCAGCCTAGCCGATGCTGCGGTGCTACCGGAATCGCGCGCAGGCCGCGAACCAGGCGATCGCCATATGGGCCGTTGCACATTGCAAACAGGTCCTTGAACTCATTCAATTTCATGGGGACGAAATGGACAGTAAATCTGAGACAGACGATGAGATAAACCTGAGTCGAAGAGAGGCGATAGTGCTGATTGGTGGGGCGCTGTCGACGCTTGCATACGCGAGATCGGCCGGCGCGCAAACCGTGGCTGCAACCGAAGAATCTACCGAGAATTCCCTGGATGCAGTCCCGGCAAGCAAAGTTGAAATAATCGTCATCGGCAGTGGTTTCGGTGGATCGATTGCAGCCAAGCGACTTGCCGAAGCGGGGCGAGACGTCGTAATGCTTGAGCGCGGCCCCTGGCGCGATACGGTGCCGAATCGATCAGTCGGCATGACGGATCTGACACCGCTGCCGCAAGGAGCAAAGGCTTTTTCCCACGGTCTGAGATCGATTCGGTCCCATCTGTTCCAGGGACAATGGGTTCTGAACACAAAGGGCTTTGTTGAAGCGTACCTAGGCAACGGCATCAACGTGATCTGCTCATCCAACGTGGGTGGTGGCAGCCACATCTATGCCGGGATGCTGGCAAAACCCTCCAACCCAGCGTACTGGGACGGTCGCCATCCCCAGATCTCGCAAGCTGGCATGGACAAATACTATTCCGAGATCATCGCGCTGCTACAGACCCGGGCGGCCACGGAAGAAGACAAGAGTCCGAACCGCATCAGTGAGACAAATTACGGTGGAGAGCTGTCCACCGCAGGGCTTGCGAGTCCACTCATCGGTGTGCTCTTTCCGAAGCAACCAGGCAGCGCATCGAAAGTCACAGATGCCAATGGCATTGATCGCTGGGAATGCGACTACCGCAACAACAGTGTGCTGGGGTCCCCGTCCGGTGCCAAAACGACACTGGACTTTGCCGCGATTTGGCCCGCCATGCAGCGCGGACTGAAGGTCCGTGACCTGTGCGAAGTGCAGACCATCCGCAAGTTGAGCGAAGCGAGCGCTGAGGGAATGCGCTATGAAATCCTTTATCGCAACCACCGGGAAGGACGTGACGAAAAGGTATTCGCCAAGCACGTCGTCCTCGCCGCCGGATGCCTGAACACAGTTCGACTGCTGTTCAAAAGCCGAGATGTCGACGGCGCGCTGGATGGAATGCCACGGCTCGGTATGAGCTTCGGCACCAATGGCGGATACTTCGCCTTCTGGAAAGAAAACAGTTCCAAAGATCTCTCCGAGGGGTTGCCGTTGGCCGGGCCATTCCGGTCGAAAGACTCCCCCAGCAAGTCGGTGCAGGTGCTGCGCGCCGCCATCCAGGGCATCGATGATATTCCCATGCCGGCCATACTCCGCCGCTGGTTGCGTCGGAATTCATTCATCGTCGCCTTGGGCAAGGACAACAATAACGGCGCGATGACGATGGAGAGCGGGAAATTCCAAATCACCTACGACAAGAATGAGAGCAGCGTCTATCATGAGATCGACTACGAAGTTGAAACAATTCAACGTGCAACAGGCACAAAAATCTACGCCCCTGCATCACCGCTCACCGTGCAGCCGCTAGGTGGTGCATGTCTGGGTACGTCAAACGCCGATGGCGTGATCGATGCTAATGGCGAAGTTTTCGATAACCCGGGCCTCTATGTGGTCGATGCCGCAGCGCTGCCGGAATCGACCGGCAGGCCGCCAAGCCTGACGATCGCGGTATGGGCCGCCAATGTTGCGGATCGGCTGCTGGCGTCGTTACAGGGGGAACCGCAGAATTCGGAAAAAATCGTACGCTAAGCTAACGGTGTTCTCGTGACAGCTCTTTGACTAGGCTTTCTAAGGCCATTCTGATAGCCCTGACTTCCTGAAAAGCCATGGCTAAAATTTGTGCGGCTAAAAGGGATAACCGATGGTAAAGTAAGTTATCCCTGTCGAGATACTGAAAAGCGTTATCCTCGTTTTTCCCAAAACTGTTTTGCCAGTTCGCTCAGAGCGCTAGTTAACTGAGCGACAGATTTCGCACTTTGCAAATTATTCTGCCCGGTCTGTACATTGGTATCAGCAGCATCGCGTATATTGTTAATACTGCGGTTGATGTCTTCACTTACTGCTCCCTGCTGCTCGACCGCAGTCGCTATTTGCGCGTTCATGTCGGTAATTTCGTTAACACGTTGGCCAATTCCATCAAGAGCTGTAGCTGCTTCCTCTGCGTGAGCTACACTCGTGTGCGCTTGCCGACTACTTTGCTCCATGACTGTAACAGCGGATTGCGCTCGCTCTTGTAGAGCGCTGATCATGCTTTGAATATCCGTTGTCGATTGCTGGGTGCGAGCAGCAAGACTGCGAACCTCATCGGCGACAACAGCAAAACCACGCCCCTGCTCACCAGCACGCGCGGCCTCAATTGCTGCGTTGAGTGCCAACAAATTCGTTTGCTCGGCGATCCCTCGTATAACGTCAAGAACTTTTGATATCTCGTTACTTTGACCTTCAAGCTCATGAATAACCTGAGCGGCTTGCCTAATTTCACCTTCAAGGGCAATGATTGACTGGCTTGTGTGGGCTACCAGACGCTGGCCAGATGCCGTCTCAGTGTCTGCTCTTCCGGCCGCATCTGCAGCATGCTGTGCATTGCTCGCAACCTCTTGAATGCTTGCCGCCATTTGGTTTACTGCCGTTGCTATTTGATCTGTCTCTGCCTGCTGCTCAACTGTAAGTACATTGCTTGACTCAATATCCTTTAGTAGGCTTTGGGTGTGTTCGCTAAGCCGATTTGATGCATCACCTATGCGACCTACTACGGCGCCTGTTTCAGCTTGCATCATTCGTAAAGCAAACTCTATTTGGCCAAACTCATCGGTGCGCCCAGTGTAGAGGGATTGACTTAATGGGTTATT
Organism: Cupriavidus sp. 86D6; assembly: GCF_057815095.1. NCBI lineage: Bacteria > Pseudomonadati > Pseudomonadota > Betaproteobacteria > Burkholderiales > Burkholderiaceae > Cupriavidus > Cupriavidus sp. 86D6. The sequence continues at coordinate 165,822 of NZ_JBYPSB010000012.1, forward strand.
GGAAATATTCCTGGCTCTTTCAACCAGTCTTCCAAGAGGAGAGAGAATAGCCAAAACACTAACAGAGCTTAAGCTTCCTGACATTAAAGTAGCTAACAATAAGCTGCTTATTGATGTATCAGTAAGCATGCCGGCAGCCATTGCGCTTGATATAATACTACCCCATATGAGCAAGAGTATTTTCACGGAAAAGCTAGCAGCCCATTTCGGCCTCGCGGCCTTCCCGCTTCTCAATTGAGCATATAATTTTTCCGCAGCCAAAACCTGCTCAGGTTCAGGCTTGGTCCTTACAGACTGGTATTCAACAATCGAACCATTCTTAGCTATTGGCGTTACATAAGCACTTACCCAATAGTGGTCGCCATTTTTACAGCGATTTTTTACTAGCCCCATCCATGAGCGGCCAGATTTTAATGTACTCCACATATGCTCAAATGCAGCAGGCGGCATATCTGGGTGTCTTACGATGTTGTGAGGCTGGCCTAATAGTTCTTCCTCAGTGAAACCACTGATTTTAATGAAGTCAGGATTAACGTACGTGATATGGCTTTGAGGGGAGGTAGTCGAAAGAATATTGGCATCTTTTGGGAGTTCTAAGTTTCGACCCGTCACTGGTAAATTCTGGCGCATAAGAGCCTCAAGGGTTGGCTGTTTTATTTTATTGTGTTCGACATTAAGCCCAATTTCTTTAGCGTTACGATAAAGCTAGCATGGAAACGATAGGTGCAAGCAAGTTAAGGGTTGCATCGCGCATGTCAATCTAGGCTATACCCTAACTGGATGTCAGGCAAGGCTGTCGTTTTCAGAAGACGACCGCACCATCTGACTGGATGTAACGCCTGGTGTGCATACGGCTCCTGACAGCCCAATATCAGGAGTCGTCTGCACCAATCTCGACTATGCTCAATACTCGTGTGCACCAAAGCGAGGTTTGGGCATGACATCAGACACTCCACCGATTGCCGCGCAAGGCGTGGCCACCCTGCCCGACGAGGCATGGGCGCAAGCCCGGCACCGGACGGAAATCATCGGGCCACTGGCAGCGCTTGAGGTGGTCGGGCATGAAGCCGCCGATGAGGCAGCCCAAGCGCTGGGCCTGTCCCGGCGACAGGTATATGTCCTGATCCGTCGCGCCCGGCAGGGTACTGGCCTGGTAACAGACCTGACGCCCGGCCGATCCGGCGGCGGCAAAGGCAAGGGGCGCTTGCCGGAACCGGTCGAGCGCATCATCCGCGAGCTGCTGCAAAAGCGCTTCCTGACCAAGCAGAAACGCAGCCTGGCGGCGTTCCACCGCGAAGTCGCGCAGGCGTGCAAAACCCAGAAGCTGCCGGTGCCGGCGCGCAACACCGTGGCCCAGCGGATTGCCGGACTACACCCGGCGAAAATAGCCCGCAGCCGGGGCGGGCAGGACGCTGCCCGTCCCTTGCAAGGCGCGGGTGGCATTCCGCCAGAAGTCACCATGCCGCTGGAACAGGTGCAGATCGACCACACCGTCATCGACCTGATCGTGGTCGACGAGCGCGACCGGCAACCGATTGGCCGCCCATATTTGACCCTCGCCATCGACGTGTTCACGCGCTGCGTACTCGGCATGGTGGTCACGCTGGAAGCGCCGTCCGCCGTCTCGGTCGGCCTATGCCTCGCGCATGCCGCCTGCGACAAGCGGCCCTGGCTGGAAGGGCTGAATGTGGAAATGGACTGGCCGATGAGCGGCAAGCCCAGGCTGCTCTATCTGGACAACGCGGCCGAGTTCAAAAGCGAAGCGCTGCGCCGTGGCTGCGAACAGCATGGCATCCGGCTGGACTATCGCCCACCAGGCCAGCCGCACTACGGCGGCATCGTGGAACGGATCATCGGCACGGCGATGCAGATGATCCACGACGAATTACCGGGGACGACCTTCTCCAATCCCGGCCAGCGCGGCGAGTACGATTCCGAGAAGATGGCCACCCTGACGCTGCGCGAGCTGGAGCGCTGGCTCGCGTTGGCGGTAGGCACCTATCACGGCTCCGTGCACAACGGCCTGCTCCAGCCGCCGGCCGCGCGCTGGGCCGAGGCCGTGGAGCGCGTTGGCGTCCCGGCCGTCGTTACCCGCCCCACCGCGTTTTTGGTCGATTTCCGGCTCTGTTGCAAAAATCGTGAAGCTTGAGCATGCTTGGCGGAGATTGGACGGACGGAACGAT
>NZ_JBYPSB010000013.1:0-161704 GCF_057815095.1 Cupriavidus sp. 86D6
CGACGGAATTCCGCTCAGTTTCCGCCGTTGACGGCCGGTATGGCCAACGACGCAGATGGGTCGGTAGCTGCCCGTCGCCCCCCAAACCGGTCGCCGAATCGATCGGGCTCTTCCCACGGCCACTGGCGGCCGTCGCTAGCTTATTGCAGGCGTTCGCACTGCAGTTGTAAACAAGCACTGGGCCATAGATCTCAGGCTTCGCGCCCTAGGTGCCGAAGATCCGGTCTTGATGCGAGCGAGACACGTCTACCGGGCTCGCGGAGTTGGAGCTCCAGACGGACAAAAGCCCGCATCGAAGCGGGCTTCAGGCGGCCACCAATGTCGATAAAGGGCGACCTCATAGGCTAGGCCTGCTACCAGTATTCCCGAGGCGGATGGCCTCTGTCAAACATTTCCCTTCGCGGAAGCTTGAGTGGTCTATGTCATCGAAGACGTTGGTTCTGATGTCAACATCAAGACCTACCAGGAATAGCGCGAGGGCTTCACGTCGGCGACTTCAGTCGCCCCAATTAGTATGTTCGGCAACGCTGCACGTAGGGCGCGCGCGTCATGAAGCGCATGATGCCTACCGCCCTTGGCCCCGAAGTAAGCCTCTCGCCGACGTTGGTCCACCAATTGTCCAACCAGCACTCCCTTCCAGCCGATCGGGACGTCTCCCAAGAGTCCGATAGTGAGATCCCAATCTGCGATGCTGTCAACGCAAATCAAAATTTCCTCTGGCTTTCCAAGCGATGCAATCCACGCGAGAAGCTCGGTTCGTAGTTCCTCACGCGTGTGCGCACATCGAGGCAGTCGCCCCAACTGAGTTAGGACAACCTCTCGAACAAAATCACTGCAGGCCGAAAGATCGTAGTCCGACACCTCTCCGTAAAATTCGACCGTTTCCTCGCCAACCAGAGCGATGCTGATCAGTTCGCAGACTATAAAGTCGGTAAACTCGCAGTCGACGTAGAGCTTCATTGCAAACCGTCCCTATCAATGTCAGCTTCCCCTCTGTCGATGGCTTCCAGACGTTCCCGCAGCAACCGTTGAGCAATCCGATGGGAAAGGCCAGTGTCTCCATCCGTCGGAACAAGTCGATGCGCCACACTTGGGTCCCATCCCACATTATCGTCATCGATTGCAATCCACGGATCCGTAGGTTTCTTCGTTCGAAGGTAGTTTGCGATCTGCTGATACCGCGTCAGTTCGCTCCATCGATCAGGAACGCGGTACGGGCCCTCCTTGTGCAGCGCCATCTTTGAATGCCACGTGCCCCCAATGACTCGGCTCCGCAACCATGGCGACAGAAATCCTCTTGCCTTCGAAAAACCGAGTTCTCGAACCCAGGAAGTCGATAGCACTATCCTCACATCGCTGTATGGACTAAGAATTTCCTCCAGGATCGGCATCCACATGAACAGCGCACCCTCAGCATGAAGCTCAATATGGGAGTGCTTCCTGGACTGCACATAGTAAGCGGCATCCGGATGAAGCACACCGTCATAGTCGAGGAACAGGATCATTTCAGTGCAAATGGCGCTCTGGCGCTTCCTCCGGTGATTGCATCGAAGTTAGACCTCCTCGCGGCTATGAACCACCCCATATGGGACGGAGGAACGGTGCATCGTCCGCTTTAAAGGCGCCACGAGATTGAGCGCCGCCCCAACAAGCTGCGCCGGCAGAAGGCCCTCCCGTTCCAGGCCAAGTATCGACGCCGCCGTACGAAATCTGCTGATTGTCTGATCGGCTCTACCCCTGTGATGCTCGGTAAGTACCACTTCGTAGTTGCCGGCATCTACTGTGGGGTGGCCGACGTTCGATATCGTCAACTCCCCAAGTACCAGTGTTCGCTCTTCGTCGCCGTTCGGCACCAACTCGATTGTCACCTTCAACATCTTGATACCATCCAGTTCAAATCGATGGCTTGCTCGCTAAGACGTAGTGAGACGATGGCTCATCGTCACGACTTCCGCGATCCCATGTCAAGCCACTATCGGGAGGATCCATTTCCATCAAAGCGCGACGACGCCAATCGCACAATACCTGCGCCCAAACGCTATACCTCGTTAAACTTCCTCGCCGCTATGGATCCCACCCAGGTTTCGGAAGACTTTCGCATCGTCCGTCGACACGATTCGTTCACCATAGCGCCAACGACTCGCAACAACTGAACCAAGTTTCTGTTTCCAGCTTCCCGTATCTGGTATCCGTTGAGGCGACCAAAAGGCAAGCCAATTCGGTTTGGGCTCCCGCTAGAAATCATCACCCCATGCACACCGACGCTCCCCCTCACGCGTTTGAAGCATGAACTCGTGGTCTCTTTCTTCAGGCAGCAGAGCCGTTGACCAGTTTTGTGCATTTTCCAAGAAGCAATGTAGCCAAAGCGTACTTCCCCCCGCTAGGGTGACCTTCATACGCCCCCCCATTCGGAGTGCTGGATCTTGAAAGTACTCAAGAGAGGCCACATCGGCGCGCGACAATTGAACATCCAGTTCGGCCTGAGGACATGTAAACGCCATCGCCCCGGAAAGCTGTTTGACCAAGATGACGAACGCATCATCATTCTGAGGCGCGCGTTGAGCGGCTGGCGTAGCGGGCATGTTAACCACCTATTGCAAAAATCGATATTGTGTCTCAACGACCACAATATTGAAAGTGCGAATCGAAGCTGGAGGAAGGACAGTCGCTATCGCAGCGCGGTCCGCCAGACCACGGCCGTTCGCCACATTGTGACTCAACGACCACTGACAGATAGCTACCGCCTCCGCAATATGCCGGCATGTCCGGCCCTTCTTCCATCCCCGCTCGCGAACTGCTCGCCTACAACATGCGACGTTTACGCGCGGCATATGGCTGGACGCAGGAAGACTTGGCCGATAAGGCGCAGATGGATCGCTCGTTCCTGGCGCATGTCGAACGGCAAGCTCGCAATATCTCGCTGGATAGTGTCGAGCGAATTGCCCTGGCGCTGGAAGTTTCTATCGCCGAGCTATTCCGGGACATGGATATAGTTGCTTCCGGCAAAGGCGCTGGTAGGCGCTAAGCCGTCAAGAGGCAAGCCCGAGCCTACGGCGTCGTGTGAGGCAAAGCTCGTTCGTAGCCTATGTCCGATCCGGCTGACGTCGGCGAGACGTTTTGGAAGCCCTCTCCGACCCAGAATTCAGGGGAACTGTGACTGCGCGGTCCACCTTGGGCAAGGGTCGACTTAGTTCAGCTTGGGTCATACCTTTGACGTAGGCGTTGTACTGCCAAACGACGAACTGTTCGAGCAGTGCCGCGTTCTCTCTGTTAAGGCGCGTGTTTTCATTTTGCAGGCGAGCAATTCGATCAGCCGCTAGCTTGATGGAATGCGGCAACTTCCTCTCCTCACTGTATCCCTCCCTGATCCGCGCCTTCGCTGCGGCGAATGCCTCTTGTATTCGGACTATCCGAGACAGTGTTTGCCGCGTTGGACTCACCCCAATCACGCGCTGACTGGCTTCGCTCAGTGCTTCCCACGTAAGGGGGCTCTTCCAGCCGTCTAGAAGCTCCACGAGCCTGAGGATATCGATGTCTCTGAGATGTCGTGCCATCTCATTTCCCTCTCGCGGACAGACTCCGCGTCATAGACGAATCGAGCATACTGGGCCGACTGCGGAGCGCGCGCCGCAGCGGACTGAAGTCTTCATCGTCCCGAAGGCGAACAATGGTCCCGTCTGGTATGTCCCGGTTCTCCAGTATGGAAATCAGCTCGATCAATCGATTCTTGGTTTTAAGGTGGATCTCGTACCATCGGTCCGCTCCAGCGGTGCCTTGGGCGATCTGCTCTTCCGCGCGCGCCAACAGCCCTGACACCTCCTGAAGGCGAAGACGCAGACGATCCAGCCGGCGATCTCCCTTAATGCATACCTGCTCCGTGCAATTCAGACAGTCGCGGAAGCGCTGGCAAGGAGACATCACGTAATCGTGGATGCAGAAGCCGAACTCTGTAACATGCGCGGTGGGCATCGCTAGCGCGTTGAACTCCAGTTGCGTCAGGGGTAGCTTCTCGGCGAGCCGCCGTGATATTTCTTCGAAGGGGCGATCCCCTCTAAGTTCATTGTTTCGCGCACGCAACATATCAACGAGCTCAAACTCTGACATATGATCGTATGCGCGATTCTGCCGCACGTCGGTGCGCCCAGACCATCGCGCTACCTCTGCTTGTCCTAGCCCGCCGCGTTGCGCCAAGGTGTTCAGGTAATGACGGAACTGATGCGAAGTGATCTTGTAAGGCAATCCATCTGGCCCTTGATAGCCATAGCGCTCAAAAATTGATTGCCCGCCAACCGTTGGGCGGTCTCCCATGTCGTTGTTGAACACATTCACAGTCGGCCATGACAGTTCAATCGCGCCGGGGCATCTGCAATAAGTTAGCAGTTCCCCCCTGCGAAATATGAACAGAGCGTCTCGACACTTAACGCCCCGTTTCGCGTCACGAAAAGGAAAATCTCCCGGCAGTCGTCCATGGGCCCATCGATTTAGATCGCTCAGACAATGGGCGCCTTCGGCTCTGGACAAGCCGAGACTGGTCAAGTAGGTGCTCCAGCCGGACAAGTTGCCAAGGCCCAGCGCCTCAAGGACTTCTTGGCTCCGAAGCGGCTGGTCTTCCGGTAAGTTCGGTGACGTTTCGTGTGGAAAAAATCGCTCGGGACAATCTTCCAACCAGGCGGCGAGTCGGCGTGCCTCTGCTGTCACACGTCTTAGTCTGGAAATCGCCTCCTGCGCAATGTTCTCCATGGCGGACGGTATCCACTTGATCCCGGGGGGGGCTCCCTTCCCTGGCTGAAATCGCCATCCATATGCTGTTGTACCATTGCTCTTTTTTTCCCACACCTCACAATCTGCGCGCAGTGCTAATAGCTCGGAAATACGACAGGGAGCGCAGAGCAACATGGCCGCCACGCTGGAACTGAATATGTCGCGCGGATGGTTCGGATTGGAAGCGAAGATGGCGGCCATAGCATCAAGCGCGTCCTGTGCGGGAAGCCTACGGTCCCGTAGCGCCTTTGCCGTTGCCCCGGTGCGCACCGAGCCATTCGGACGTGGAATAGAATTTTTCCAGTCTATCGGCTGAAGCGAGAGCCGCATTGAGGTCAGGAAGGCAGCCAGCAGATGAAGTTCCCTGCCGACCCTGTACGCGAATAGCTCCGAGTAGTATTCCCGTGCTATAACAGCGGCGCGATCAAACGTCGCCATGTCCGCCTGCGCCACGATGGATTCTCCCGTGCAATCTAACAAGGCGCGCTCCAGACATCGAAGCGCGAAGAGTTTGCGTCCTGCTGACTTTGGTTGAATCCCCTCGTGGTATCGGCAATAGGCTTTCGCAAAGTCGCGAAAGGGAGTCGTCATTAATAGACTGTCATCCAGCATGCGCGTACGCTGATCGGCATTCCCAAACGTTACGCCCGCCGCAGGCCAAGAGTTGCTGTCCCAATCGAAGTCAGCGCCGAATACAGTTAGATCATGACGACAGTAGCGAATGAACTCCTTTATGACCGTCTCAGCTTCGGCCCCACTGCGGGGAGAAAAGTGAAAAATTGTCACGGGTACCCCATCATTCCATGCTCGCCTTCCGTACATCGCACAGCTGTATGACTTGGGCCACCGCAAACATGCTGCGATCTGTCACCGAAGCGATCGTATTGTCGCCAGTCAGTTGACCCACCCGCGCACGATCCGCCTCAAGCCACGACAGGACCTCGCGGTGTGGACCATCAAGCCACGGTTGAAAGTGCTGGCACGTGTAACAGGCGATCGGCGCGAGGGCGCCACAAAATCCGTAGTGACCGCATGTGCCAACGCCATGCCCACCATCGGTCCTCACACAACTGGATGGATGATTTCCACGAATCGCTGCGCTCTCACGATCCACCAAGACGCCTGCAAATGCCTGGGCGATCGGCGCAAGTTGCATCGCTACGGCTGCATTAATCGCGTCGACATGCTCTGGCACGTTCTCTACATATACCTTCACCTGCTGCGTGTCAGAATGATCCAAAAGCTCTGCAATCACCAGTTCCCCGTAGCCAGCCTTCGCCGCCCGCGTACCCAAAGTGCGCCGTAGACGCCTCGATAAAACGCGAAGCGGTGCACCGGTTCGTTCCGAATGCACACACAACGTATCAATGATCCGAGCCAGGCAGTTCTCCAGTGCAACGGTTTTCATATGCAAAGCTTCCGACTGCAGCAGTTGTCGGAGTGCTTCAGTCGAACTGCAACAAAGGTCCGCCAGTTGCTTCCACTTTGGAAACATCGGCACCAATTCGACAAGATCGGCATGTGTTCGAAGCGCTGGGATTGCGTAGCCCAGTAGCGTTTGATTTTCGCTCAGCAGTTGACCTATTGCCTCTCCGAGATCAGCAGTCAAAGCAAACGGCTTGAATTCGTTGCGCCAATTCGCTCCTCTCTGCTTCCGCCTAGGCACATTTAGTATGTAATCCTTATCGCCGTTTTTAGCGCTGACGCGAATGAAGTCACCGAACTTTAAGTCTCCCAACTGAACTGGTCGTCTGCCGGTCGCAATCAATAGCCTGACAAATACGTACTCAGCCAAACATATGTTTCCGGATTCGAGATTTTGATCCAAGCCGCTAAGTAATGCTTCATACTCAAGATCAGACAACGCTCCTTGAAGTGGGCACCTCAGTGCAACGGCTTGCCCTTTAAGGTTTCCTCGGAGCCGCCACTCTGCCAGTAGAGCTGGCACGCGTTGCTCTATGCCCGGATACCCCAATCGGCACCACGTTTTCAACATACCGGAGATGTTGGCCAAGTACCATTCATGTGCGCGATCCAACGTAGCGCGGTAGGACATCAAATCCTGTGTACGGATCTGACGAATCTTTCTCGTTGATAAGTTATTGACGAACCGCACGAATCCAGCCATGCGCCAAGCGAGGGTGCTGGTGTTAGCTGCGGAAGTAGTCAAAGCATAGTGCATCAGTACCTTACGCAAGCTCGTGCGGACTGGCTCGTCTGTCTGTTCCTCTATCCATCGCAGCGAAAGATCTACGTCACGCGACAGGCGCCAATGATCCTCGTTCGGCCAGAACTCCGAGCCACTACTAGAAAGAACTGGCTTGGCCGTGTCCCACTTTTCTAGAACGCTACGGTTCATGACGACCGCCACCTTTCGTATTTATTGTCTGGAGCTCGAGGGACGCGCGCTTGGCCAACTGTTCCGTTCGCCGGCGCAAATAGGTACTAGCTGTGCCGGAGGCTTCGCGCCATCCCATCCAATACGAACGCATCTTCTCTTCATCAGCGACCGACGCACCGTTCGCATCCATGCCTGCGGAGAACCGCTCATTCCAGGTGTGGCGCAATATGTGTGGTGTTAAGTCGCTCAGCTTTGGCTCGACATGCCGTAGCAACGCAAAGATTTTCTCCAACCCCTTGATTGACATGGGCAATCCCTCATAGGGGCCCGGCTGATGCGTCACGATCAGAAAATCATGGCGCTTAGCACGCAGAAACTTGCTGCGATCGTGCAGTACGTATTCGTAGACAGCCTTGGACAGCGTCGGTGAAAGTGGCAGCCTTCTGTCCAAGGTCTTAGCGACCGGTTGGTTTGGGCGGGGATCTTCCGGATCGTCGTGACGGCGCGCGATCACGACTTCATTAGCCTGCAAATCAAAGTCTTTCACTTTGAGGGCCAGTAGTTCGCCAGCTCGTACACCCAATTCGCTTAGCAAATGAATGATCAATGCATTGCGCGTCCGTAACCTCGGGTTGAACGGATTGCCGACGAACGACGGACAGACAAGTTCGTCCAGCCGCAGTTGCGCCACAACATTTAGAGATCGGCGCGCGGCGAAAGTACTGCGACGACGAACGCGTGGACGGCTCATCTTGATGCGGTCCACCAGTTGTGCCAAAGAAACTCGCCCTTTCTCGCTGACGCGAGATCGGTCAAGTATATAGCTCCCAACCCAACGCACGTACTGGGCGATATAGCTCAGGCGGATGTAGTGTGCATGCGTGCTGATCCGTGCAGGTGAATTTGCTGCGTTAGACATACGCGCGCCTTCGGTACGGCGTGGCAGCCCGATGACTTTGCGGCCTGCACGCCCGTTAACAGAGATTCCTGTCTGGGCAAACGCCCGAAGGGATTCGATCTCGAAATCGGTCAAAAATTTCTGCGCCTCAAACCGCTCTTTGAGATCGATGGATTGGGCCGCTGCCCAGCGGTAAAGCAACCGCAACGCATGGAGCGCGGCCAACATGGTGTTCGGTGCCTTACTGGCGTTCCGGATCTGGGTGGTGACAAATAGCGTCGGCAGGTAGGCGGGGAAGCCGCGACTATCGACCAGCATCGGAACCCGTTCACCGCTGGCGAACTTGGTGAAGCGAATTCGGAGCGAGCCTTCTTCTTCCCGCGCGTGAACCTGAGTGTGCATGCCACTGCCCCACAGAAACATGACAATGCTTCAAGGTGGAAAGAAACTCACGAACATTCAAGAAGAAAATTTACAGATCAGATGTAAAAAAGCCCGCGGTGAGCGGGCTCCAGGCTGAAACTTAACGAAACAAGGTAGGGTAGGATCTAGAACGGAATATCGTCGTCCATGTCCTCGAAGCCGTTCGACGGGGCCTGCTGCTGACGGCGCTGGCCACCCTGCTGGCCGCCACCGCCGCCCTGGGCGCCCTGCCCACGGCCGCCGCCGTAGCCGCCGCCACCGCCGCCTTGCGATTCGCGGCTGTAGCCACCGCCACCGCCGGCACCGCCGCCGTAGCCGCCTTCGTCGCCGCCGCCGCCACCCTGGCGGGCGCCCAGCATCTGCATCTGGTCAGCCACGATTTCGGTGCTGTACTTGTCCTGGCCCGACTGGTCCTGCCACTTGCGGGTGCGGATACGGCCTTCGATATAGACCGACGAACCCTTGCGCAGGTATTGACCGGCGATCTCGGCCAGCTTGCCGAAGAAGGCAATGCGGTGCCATTCGGTCGCTTCCTTGAACTCGCCACTCTGCTTGTCCTTGTAGCGGTCGGTCGTCGCGAGCCGGATGTTGGTCACGGCGTCGCCGCTGGGCATGTAGCGGGTTTCGGGGTCGGCGCCCAGGTTGCCGACGAGGATGACTTTGTTGACCGATGCCATATAAGAGTTCTCCAAGGACCGCGCCCTTTCAGCGCGGCGTTAAACGTAGTGCGAGATTCGCAGAAATTAATCGGGCCCGCGACCGCCACCCGGCACAGGCCCATCACTGGACGACCGTAAACGACATCACGCGCCGTTCGGAATACTCCGTCGGGCGCGTGTCGAATGCTACCGCCGATGCCGGGAAAAAGCGTGTCGGGCTTTTGCGGATACGTGAAAATTTGTGTCTAGGCCGCCACTGCCGAGGCGCCCTCCTTGCTGCGAGCCGGCGGCGCCTTCATGCTCCAGGCGATTATAAGCCACAGCAGCAGCACCGCCGCGCAGGCGACGAACACCGCCGGTCGGCCCTCGTGCTTGAGCAGCCAGCCGCCCGCCACGCCGCCCAGGGCCAGGCCCAGCGACTGCGTGGTGTTGTACACGCCGAGCGCGGCACCGCGGCTGGCGGCCGCGTAGCGCGACACCAGCGATGGCTGCATGGCCTCCAATACGTTGAACGCCACGAAGAACAGCAGCAGCACGCCCACGATCGGCCACAGCCCATGCACGGTGGCGAACAGCAGCTGCACGGCAGTCATCAGCGCCACCGACGCCAGCAGCACCGGCCGCACCTTGCCGTAGCGTTCGGCGGCCATCATCGGCGCCAGCATCAGCAGGAACGACACCAGCACCACGGGCAGGTACACCTTCCAGTGCTGGTCCAGCGGCATGCCGGCATCGCCCAGCATCGCCGGCACCACCATGAACATCGCCACCTGGCTGGCATGCAGCGCCAGCACGCCAACGTTCAGGCGGATCAGGTCGGCATTGAGCAGCACCTTGCGAAACGGCATCTGTACCGGATGGGGCGGCGGCGGGTTCGGCACCACGAACAGCGTCACGCCGATGGCCAGGGCGCCCAGCACGCCCATCAGCCCGAAGATGCCGGACATGCCGATGCTGTGCAGCAGCGGCGAGGCAATCACCAGCGACAGCGCAAACGTCAGGCCGATGCTGCCGCCAACCATCGCCATGGCTTTTGTACGATGCCGTTCGCGCGTCAGGTCGGCGATGCAGGCGGTAATGGCTGCCGAGATCGCGCCCATGCCCTGCAGGGCGCGGCCGATGGTGATGCCGGTCAGCGTATCGGAAAAGGCGGCGACCAGCGCGCCGGCCACGAACAGCAGCAGGCCGGCCACCATGACCGGCTTGCGGCCCACGCGGTCGGACAGCCAGCCCAGCGGGATATGCAGGAAGGCCTGCATCAGGCCGTAGATGCCCATCGCCACGCCCACGCGCTGTGCGTCGTGCCCGTCGGGCAGCGTCCGCGCGAATTCGGCGAAGACGGGCAGGATCAGGAACAGCCCCAGCATGCGCAGCGCAAAGATGCTGGCCAGCGACAGGCTGGCGTGCAACTCGCCGCGGGTCATGCGGTCGCGCACGGTTTCGGTGCGGGTGGGCTCGTTGGAAAGACTGGGTGAGGAAGGGGGGATCGACGGCATTGCGGTCGTGGGTGGAATTCTGGCTCGGTCGCGGGCTCGGTCAGCCTGGCAGCTTCGACACGCGCTGGCGCCCGGAAGTTGCCCGGACCTGGCCTTGTCTGGCATCGCAGACATCCGCGCAACAGACGCTGCCGCGATGCCTGCGGCCCCGCCGGCACGTCGCCGTCTTCAGTCCGTTTGGCGCCGGGTAACCCCGGAAACCGAAGTTCGGTATATTAGCAGGTTTGCTTCTCGCGCTTGTTCCATCACGTCCGGCTCCGGCCAGGCGTGAAATGTGCGTGAAGCGGCGGGCTGCGCCCTTGTCCGGGGCGCCCCAGGCGTCTGGCCAGGCACATCGAATTTCCGCGGGACCGACCTGCTCGCAGGCCGCCCACCGGGCGAACGAACGGTATATGGAAGAAATCAAGATCCGTGGGGCGCGTACCCACAACCTTAAGAACATCAACCTGGACCTGCCGCGCAACAAGCTCGTGGTGATCACGGGCCTGTCCGGCTCCGGCAAGTCCTCGCTGGCGTTCGACACCCTCTACGCCGAGGGCCAGCGCCGGTACGTGGAATCGCTGTCCGCCTACGCCCGCCAGTTCCTGCAGCTGATGGAAAAGCCCGATGTCGACCTGATCGAAGGGCTGTCGCCCGCGATCTCGATCGAGCAGAAGGCCACCAGCCACAACCCGCGTTCCACGGTCGGCACGGTCACCGAGATCCACGACTATCTGCGCCTGCTCTATGCCCGCGCCGGCACCCCCTACTGCCCCGACCACAACATCGCGCTGCAGGCCCAGAGCGTGTCGCAGATGGTGGATGCCGCACTGGCACTGCCCGAAGACACCAGGCTGATGATCCTGGCGCCCGTGGTGTCCGACCGCAAGGGCGAGCATTCCGACCTGTTCGATTCGATGCAGGCGCAGGGTTTCGTGCGCTTCCGCATCCGCTCGGGCGGCGGCACGGCGCACGAGGCCGAGGCGAAGGTCTACGAAGTGGACAGCCTGCCCAAGCTCAAGAAGACTGAAAAGCACTCGATCGACGTGGTGGTGGACCGCGTGAAGGTGCGCGCCGACATCAAGCAGCGCCTGGCCGAATCGTTCGAGACCGCGCTGCGCCTGGCCGACGGCCGCGCGCTCGCGCTGGAAATGGATACCGGCCGCGAGCACATGTTCAGCTCGCGCTTTGCCTGCCCGATCTGCTCGTATTCGCTGCAGGAACTGGAACCGCGCCTGTTCTCGTTCAACAACCCGATGGGCGCCTGCCCGAGCTGCGACGGCCTGGGCCAGATCACGTTCTTCGACCCGAAGCGCGTGGTGGCCTTCCCGAACCTGTCGCTGGCCTCGGGCGCCATCAAGGGCTGGGACCGCCGCAACCAGTTCTACTTCCAGATGCTGCAGAGCCTGGCGGCGTTTTACGACTTCGACACCGAGGCCGCGTTCGAGGACCTGCCCGCCGAGGTGCAGCAGGTGGTGCTGCACGGCTCGGGCGAGCAGGAAATCCCGTTCACGTATATCAACGAGCGCGGCCGCACCACGGTGCGCTCGCATGCGTTCGAGGGCATCATTCCGAACCTGGAGCGCCGCTATCGCGAGACCGATTCGGTGGCGGTGCGCGAGGAACTGGCCAAGTATCAGAACAACCAGGCCTGCCCGGTGTGCCATGGCACGCGCCTGCGCACCGAAGCCCGCCACGTGAAGATCGGCGAGGACGAGCAGGCGCGCGCGATCTACGAGATCAACGGCCTGCCGCTGCGCGACGCGCTGACGTGGTTCCTGACGCTGAACCTGCACGGCGCCAAGCGCGAGATCGCCGACAAGATCGTCAAGGAGATCTCGGCGCGGCTGAACTTCCTGAACAACGTGGGACTCGACTACCTGTCGCTGGAGCGCAGCGCCGACACGCTGTCGGGCGGCGAGGCCCAGCGCATCCGCCTGGCCTCGCAGATCGGCTCGGGCCTGACCGGCGTGATGTACGTGCTGGATGAGCCGTCGATCGGCCTGCACCAGCGCGACAACGACCGCCTGATCGGCACGCTCAAGCACCTGCGCGACATCGGCAATTCCGTGCTGGTGGTGGAGCACGACGAAGACATGATCCGGGCCTGCGACTACGTGGTCGACATCGGCCCCGGGGCCGGCGTGCATGGCGGGATGATCGTGGCCGAAGGCACGCCTGCGCAGATCGAGCAGTCGCCGGCGTCGCTGACGGGCCAGTACCTGTCCGGCCAGCGCAGCATCGAGGTGCCCAGGAAGCGCGCCGCGCCCGACCCGGACCGGCTGCTGCGCATCGTCAATGCCACGGGCAACAACCTGCGCAACGTGTCGGCCGAGATCCCGGTGGGCCTGCTGACGTGCATCACCGGCGTGTCGGGCTCGGGCAAGTCCACGCTGATCAACGACACGCTGTACAACGCCGTGGCGCGCCACCTGTATGGCTCGACGGCCGAACCGGCGCCGCACGACCAGATCGAGGGGCTGGAACACTTCGACAAGGTCATCAACGTCGACCAGAGCCCGATTGGCCGCACGCCGCGCTCGAACCCGGCCACGTACACCGGCCTGTTCACGCCGATCCGCGAACTGTTTGCCGGCGTGCCGGCGGCCAAGGAGCGCGGCTACGATCCGGGCCGGT
Source organism: Cupriavidus sp. 86D6 (assembly GCF_057815095.1). Taxonomy (NCBI): domain Bacteria; kingdom Pseudomonadati; phylum Pseudomonadota; class Betaproteobacteria; order Burkholderiales; family Burkholderiaceae; genus Cupriavidus; species Cupriavidus sp. 86D6. Next base: position 13,195 of record NZ_JBYPSB010000013.1, read on the forward strand.
TCTCGTTCAACGTCAAGGGCGGCCGCTGCGAGTCGTGCCAGGGCGACGGCGTGATCAAGGTGGAGATGCACTTCCTGCCGGACGTCTACGTGCCGTGCGATGTCTGCCACGGCCAGCGTTACAACCGCGAGACCCTGGAGGTGCTCTACAAGGGCAAGAACATCTCCGAAGTGCTGGACCTGACCGTGGAGCAGGCCCACGAGTTCTTCAGCGCCGTGCCCGTGGTGCGCCGCAAGCTGCGGACGCTGCTCGACGTCGGTCTGGGCTATATCCGGCTTGGACAATCGGCTACGACGCTGTCAGGCGGCGAGGCGCAGCGGGTGAAGCTGTCGCTGGAACTGTCCAAGCGCGACACGGGCCGGACGCTGTACATCCTGGACGAGCCGACCACGGGGCTGCACTTCCACGACATCGAACTGCTGCTGGCGGTGATCCAGAAGCTGCGTGACCATGGCAATACGGTGGTGATCATCGAGCACAACCTCGACGTCATCAAGACGGCCGACTGGCTGATCGACATGGGCCCCGAGGGCGGCGCAGGCGGCGGCCAGGTGATTGCCAAGGGCACGCCGGAGACCGTGGCGGCCAGCAAGGCCAGCTTTACCGGCAAGTACCTGGCGCCGCTGCTCAAGCGGAAGTAAGGCGCCCGGAAGGCGCCCGGCGGTCCAGGCGGGCGGCGTGCCTAGCGCGCCTCCGCCACGTCGCCGATCTTGCCCGGCGTGTCTTCCTTCATGCGGCTGCGGTTCATCAGCCCGGCCTGCTCCAGCACCGGGTAGGCGGTGGCGCAGAACAGCGAATTGAGCCGCTTCATTTCGCTGATCACGTCCAGGTGCAGCGAACTCGTCTCGATGCTTTCGACGGTCTGGACGGCCACGCGCTGCAGGTGCGAGCGCGCGTACTTGCGTTCCAGGTCGCGGAAATTGGCCTTTTCGGCCATCAACTGCTGTGCGCTGCGGATGTCGCCGGTCAGGAATACCGACAAACCCAGCCGCAGGTTGCCCACCACACGCGCGTGCATTTCGGCGATTTCCTGCATGCCGGCCTCGGAGAACGACAGGTTGTGCGCGATCTTCTTCTCCCGGGCATCGACGATGACACGCTCGATGAGATCCCCCGCATGCTCCAGGTTGATGGTCAGCGAGATGATTTCGGTCCAGCGCTGGCCGTCGCGTTCGTCCAGCGCCTCGGTGCTGATCTGGGTCAGGTAGAGCTTGATCGCGGTGTACAGGTCGTCCACCTCGTTGTCGATCCGGCACGTGGCGTTGGCCAGCTTCAGGTCGTTGGTGCGCAGCACGCGCAGCAGGTTGTCAAGCATCTGCTCCACGCGGTCGCCGATGCGCAGCACCTCGCGCGCGGCATTCGACAGCGCCAGCGTGGGCGTGGACAGCGCGGCGGGGTCCAGGTGGCGCGGCGTCACCTGGCTGTCGCCGGTGTTGCGGCCGGGCAGGATGGCTTCGCACAGGCGCGCCAGCGGCGCCGTGGCGCCCAGCAGCACCACGGCCAGCGCCACATTGAACAACAGGTGGAAATTGACGATCAGCCGTTGCGGGTCGGCGTCGATGTGGGCCAGCAGGTCCTCGGCCTGGGTCAGCAGCGGCAGCGCGATCACGCAGCCCAGCAGGCGCGACAGCAGGTTGCCCAGCGTCACGCGTTTGCCGGGCTGGTTGTTGCCCGACGTGGTCAGCAGCGCCGAGATGCCGGACCCCAGGTTGGCGCCCAGCACCAGCGCCAGCGCCACGTGGATCGACACCACGCCGGCCGACGCCAGCGCGCCGCAGAACAGCACCACGGCCAGGCTGGAATAACAGAGGATGGTCAGGAAGGCGCCGATCAGCATGTCCAGCGCGGCGTCGCCGGTCAGCGTGCTGAACAGCACCTTGACGCCGGCCGCCTGCACCACCGGGCGCGTGGCAATCGAAATCAGTTCCAGCGCCAGCGTGATCAGGCCCAGCCCGATCAACACCCGGCCCACGTGGCCAGCCTTGCTGCCCTTCCAGCTCAGATGCAGGATCACGCCGACGAAGATCAGCAGCGGCGACAGCCATGACAGGTCGAGCGAGAACACCTGCACCATCACGGCCGTGCCCACGTTCGCGCCCAGCATGATGGCCAGCGCCGGGGCCACGGCGATCAGGCCCTGACCTACGAAGGAACTGACGATGACGGCGGTGGCATTGCTGCTCTGCACCAGCCCGGTCACGCCCAGGCCGGCGACGAATGCCTTGAAGCGGTTCGACACGCTGGCCGACAGCACATGGCGCAGATTGGCGCCGTACACGCGCAGGATGCCGACCTTGACGATATTGGTGCCCCAGACCAGGAGCGCCACGCCGGAGAGGAGATGAAGCAGTACGCCCATTGTGCGTCCCTTGTGACCGGTGCCGGCGGGTGGCAGGAGGCGTGCCGCCCGGTCATCGCGTTGTTATCAAGGGGGCATTATGCGCCCCGCTGTCATGTGGGGCAATTGGACGGGGTCCGACGTCCGCCGAAGCGTTGCGCCGGCGTCAGTGGCCGTCGAACTTGCAGACCGTGAACAGCGGCAGGCCGCTGCCGTGCAGCAGCTTCGACCCGCCCAGTTCTGGCAGATCGACGATTGCCGCGCCCTCCACCACCGTGGCGCCCAGGCGTTCCAGCAGCTTGCGGCCGGCCATCATGGTGCCGCCCGTGGCGATCAGGTCGTCGATCAGCAACACGCGGTCGCCGGCCTTGCAGGCGTCGGCGTGGATTTCCACGGTGGCGCTGCCGTATTCAAGCTCGTATTCCTCGGCCACGGTCTGGAACGGCAGCTTGCCCTTCTTGCGGATGGGCACGAAGCCCAGGTTCAGCTCGTACGCGATGATCGAGCCCAGGATAAAGCCGCGTGCGTCGATGCCGGCCACGAGGTCCAGTTGCTGGTCCATGTAGCGGTGGACGAACACGTCGATCAGCACGCGCAGCGTCTTGGGGTTCTGCAGCAGCGGGGTGATGTCGCGAAACTGGACACCGGGCTGCGGCCAGTCCGGCACGGTACGGATGCGGTCACGCAGGTAGCCGGTGACATCGCCGAGATCGGGGGACTGGATGATGGGATCTGCCATGGGGAATCTGTCTGGAAAGAGTTCATGCGGTAACGGGCTACCACCCGCGCCCCGCCTTGCCGCCGCACAATGGCCCGGCTGCTTGGGCGTCCGCAACCCGTAACCATACAGGAGACAGCTATGGCAAAGAAGATTCTGATGCTGGTCGGCGATTTCGCCGAGGACTACGAGACCATGGTGCCCTTCCAGGCACTGCAGATGGTGGGCCACGCGGTCCACGCGGTCTGTCCCGACAAGAAGGCCGGTGACGCCTGCGCCACCGCCATCCATGACTTCGAGGGCGACCAGACCTACACCGAAAAGCGCGGCCACAATTTCACGCTCAATGCCACGTTCGCCGATGTGGACCCGGCCAGCTACGACGCCCTGGTGATTCCGGGGGGCCGCGCGCCGGAATACCTGCGCCTGAACAACCGGGTGATCGAGATCGTGCGTCACTTCGCCCAGGCCAACAAGCCGATCGCGGCGGTCTGCCACGGCGCCCAGCTGCTGGCTGCGGCCGATGTGCTGGAAGGCCGCACCTGCTCTGCCTACCCGGCCTGCGCCCCCGAAGTGCGGCTGGCCGGCGGCAAGTACGCCGATATCCCCGTGGACCAGGCCCATACCGATGGCAACCTCGTCACCGCCCCGGCGTGGCCGGCACATCCAGCCTGGCTGGCGCAGTTTCTTGCCGTGCTGGGAACGCGGATCGTAGAGTAGAGGCTTCCGAACGCGGCCAGCTCGGTCGCGGCGCACGGGAGTTCGCATGTGTGAGATCTTCATCCGGGCCAATCCGGATTCCTACCAGACCCAGTCGCGGTCGCTGCGCCTGCACGGCGTGGCGACCAGCATCCGGCTCGAAAACCTGTTCTGGGAAGTGCTGGAAGAACTGGCGCAGCGTGACGGCATGAGCGTCAACCAGCTGCTGGCGCGCCTGCACGACGAGTTGGCCGAACATCGCGGCGAGGCATCGCTCACCGCCAACTTCGCGTCATTCCTGCGCGTGTGCTGCATGCGTTACTTATTGTTGCAGAACGAAGGCCGCATCCCCGCCGATACCGATGTGCCGATCCGATCGCTCGATGCACGGTCGGCGCTGAGTGATCTACCCGCCTCCTGGGTGGACGGCAGCAGCCCGCGCCGACCCACTTCGCAGGACGGACGGCAAACGCGCAGCGCCTAAAGCCGTCCGAACCGGCAAACGGTAAAGCCGGCGCCTACTGCCGCACCAGCCGTTCTTCGGCCGATTCCAGCGCCTCGGGCGTGCCGCGCAGCACGACGATGTCGCCCGGCTCCAGTACGGTTTCAGGCTCCGGATCGAAGGCCCGGATGCCGCGCCGGCGCACCGCCGTGACCTCCACGCCGATGCGCTCCAGCCCCAGCGTGCCCAGGCGCCGCCCCACCGCCGTATGCTCGGGCCCGAGCGATACGGAATGCAGCCGCACGGTATCGCGCTCCACCATGTCTTCCTCGTCGTCGCGGCCGTGGAAGTAGCCGCGCAGCAGGCTGTAGCGCGCGTCACGCGCCTGCTGCACGCCGCGCACCACCCGGCGCATCGGCACCCCCAGCAACACCAGCGCGTGCGACGCCAGCATCAGGCTGCCTTCGATGATTTCCGGCACCACCTCGGTGGCCCCGGCCTTCTGCAGCGTATCGAGTTCCGAATCGTCCACGGTGCGCACGATCACCGGCATCGCGGGCGCCAGTTCCTGCACGTGGTGCAGCACCTTTACCGCCGAGGGCGTATTGGCATACGTGATCACCACCAGCGCGGCCCGGTGGATACCGGCGGCGATCAGCGATTCGCGCCGCCCGGCATCGCCATAGACCACGGTGTCCCCGGCCGCGGCGGCCTCACGCACGCGGTCGGGGTCGAGGTCCAGCGCTACATAGGTAATGCCCTCGCGCTCCAGCATGTGCGCCAGGTTCTGCCCGCTGCGCCCGTAGCCGCAGATGATGGCGTGCTTTTCGGTCTGCAGGCTCTGGGCCGCGATACGGGTCATGTTCAGCGACTGCATCAGCCATTCGTTGGCGGCAAAGCGCAGCACGATGGCGTCGCTGTACTGGATCAGGAACGGCGCGGCCAGCATCGACAGCAGCATCGACGCCAGGATCACCTGGATCAGCACCGGATCCACCAGCCCCATGCCGTCGATCTGGTTCAGCAGCACGAAACCGAATTCGCCGGCCTGCGCCAGCCCCAGGCCGGTACGGATGGCCACGCCCTGGCGCGACCCGAACAGCCGCGCCAGCCCGGTGATCAGCACCAGCTTGAACAGGATCGGCACCACCAGCAGGCCCAGCACCAGCCAGATATGGTCGAACACCACGCGCACGTTGAGCAACATGCCGATGGTGACGAAGAACAGCCCCAGCAGCACGTCGCGGAACGGCTTGATGTCTTCTTCCACCTGGTGGCGGTACGGGGTCTCGGAAATCAGCATGCCGGCCATGAACGCGCCCAGCGCCATCGACAGGCCCAGCCGTTCGGTCAGCGCGGCCATGCCCAGCGTGACCAGCAGCAGGTTCAGCATGAACAGTTCCTGCGACCGGCGCGCCGCCACGATGTGGAACCAGCGGCTCATCAGCTGCTGCCCGACGAAGAAGATCAGGCCCAGGGCCACCACGATCTTGACCGTGGCCAGCCCCAGCGCCCAGGCCAGGTCGCCGGGGTCGCGCGACAGCGCCGGGATGATGATCAGCAGCGGCACCACAGCCAGATCCTGGAACAGCAGCACGCTGATGATGTTGCGGCCGTGCTCGCTTTCCAGCTCCATGCGCTCGGATAGCATTTTCACGACGATGGCCGTCGACGACATGGCCAGCGCGCCGCCCAGCGCCACCGACGCCTGCCAGGTCAGCGGGAACGCCCAGCTGAACAGCCAGCTGGCCGGCAGCACGGCCAGCAGCGACAGCGCCACCTGCGACCCGCCCAGCCCGAACACCAGCCGCTTCATGGCGCGCAGCTTGCTCAGGCTGAACTCCAGGCCGATCGAGAACATCAGGAAGACCACGCCGAATTCGGCCAGGTACTTGGTCTGGCCCGTATCGCTGGCCAGCCCCAATGCGTGGGGGCCGATCAGGATGCCAACCGCCAGATAGCCCAGCATGGGTGGCAGTTGCAGCATGCGGAAGGCCACCACGCCAAAAACGGCGGCGGCCAGCAGCACGAGGGTCAGTTCCAGCGGAGAATGCATTCGGCAGGCTTCAAAAACGACGGCCGGGCACGCGCCTGAGCCGGCATCTGCACCCCGCCGGCAAAAGACGGCAAGCGCGGCGGTCGTCGGGGCAGCCGGGCGGCTTGCCGGGCCAGACGCCATCGCATTCGTTGGTATACTCCAGCGCCATGATAGCCAATTTCGATGCGAATCGAGCACTCGAGCTCGCTCGCCACACCCTCCAGATCGAGGCCGACGCCGTTTCGGCGCTGGCCGGCCGCCTGACCCCCGCCTTTACCCGGGCCGTCGAGATGATTCTCGGCTGCACGGGCCGCGTGGTGGTCTCGGGCATCGGCAAGTCCGGCCATATCGGCCGCAAGGTGGCCGCCACGCTGGCATCCACGGGCACGCCGTCGTTTTTCGTCCATCCGGCCGAGGCCAGCCATGGCGACCTCGGCATGATCACGCGCGACGACGTGCTGGTCGCCTTCTCGAATTCCGGTGAAACGGCCGAACTGCTGTCGATCGTCCCGATCGTCAAGCGCATTGGCGCCGGCCTGATCTCGATCACAGGCAACGCCGAATCAAACCTGGCCAAGCTGTCCGACGCCCACCTGGACGGCGCCGTGGCACAGGAAGCCTGCCCGCTGAACCTGGCCCCCACGGCCAGCACCACGGCCGCGCTGGCCCTGGGCGACGCCCTGGCAGTGGCCGTGCTCGACGCCCGCGGCTTCGGCGAGGAAGACTTTGCCCGCTCTCACCCGGGCGGTGCGCTGGGCCGCAAGCTGCTGACCCACGTGCGCGATGTCATGCGCACCGGCAATGCCGTGCCGGAGGTGCGCGAAAGCACGCCGCTGGCCCAGGCGCTGATGGAAATCACGCGCAAGGGCATGGCCATGACCGCCGTGGTGGACCCCGAAGGCCGGGCCGTGGGCGTGTTCACCGACGGCGACCTGCGCCGCCTGCTGGAAACCCCGCGCGACTGGAAGACCGTGCCGATCGGCGAGGTCATGCACCACAACCCGCGTACGGTCCATCTTGACCAGCTCGCCGTGGAAGCCGTGCAGATCATGGAAACGAACCGCATCAACCAGTTGCTCGTCGTCGATGGCGACGGCCGCCTGGTGGGCGCGCTCCATATCCATGACCTGACGCGCGCCAAGGTCATCTGAACGATGCCGGACTTCCTGTCCAGACTCACCGGCATGATCATGCGGCTGCTGCCGCTGCTGCTGATGGCCATCGTCGCCGGCAGCACGTTCTGGCTGGTGCAGTTGAACTCGCCGCGCGAGGCCAGCGAGCAGTCGCGCGTCAAGCGCCATGAGCCCGACTACTGGATGGACCGTTTCTCGGCCACCGAACTGGCCGAGGACGGCACCACCAAGCTGCGCTTCACGGGCGTGAAGATGGTGCACTTCGAGGACGACCAGACCTACGAGGTGACCACCCCGGCCATGCGTTCGTACGAGCCGGACCGCCCACCGGTCACCGCCAATTCCCAGCGCGGCACCATGAACGCCGAGGGCTCGATCATCGATCTCTACGGCAATGCGTTCGTGGTCCGCCAGGCCGGCGTCGACCCGTCCAAGGACCCGCGCATGACCGCGGCATCGCAATACTTCCAGTTGCTGGTCAATGACGACATCGTCAAGACCGACAAGGCGGTGGAGCTGACGCGCGGCCCGTCGGTCATGACGGCCAACGGCATGATCTTCAACAACGTCACCCGCGAAGTACAATTGCTGGGCAACGTACGCGGCACCATCATCATGAACCCGCCGCAGGGGCAGGCCAGGACCCAGTGACCCCGGGGGACGCAAACGCTCCGGCGCATCCTGGCCGCCGTCTTTATCTCACCATTCGCCAAACATGACTGCATCCCTGACGACATCGCCCTGTCGCCGCCTCGCGCCCGCCCTGCTGGCGTCCATCGCCGCCCTCGGCCTGACGCTGGCCGCGCCGGCCTTTGCCGAGCGCGCCGACCAGGGCAAGCCGCTGGTGCTGGAGGCCGACAACGCCAGCTACGATGACGTCAAGCAGATCTACACCCTCACCGGCAACGTGGTGCTGACCAAGGGCACCATGGTGCTGAAGTCCGACGCGGCCGAGCTGCGCACCGACCCCGAGGGTTACCAGTACGCCATCGCCACGTCCAAGCCCGGCCGTCAGGCGTATATCCGCCAGAAGCGCGACGGCGTGGACGAGTACATCGACGGCTGGGGCGACCGCATCGAATACGACGGCAAGTCCGAGATCAACAAGCTGATCGGGCATGCCCGCGCGGCGCGCGTGTCGGGCGTGGGCGCGAAGATCATCGACGAGATCCGCGGCGCCGTGATCACCTACGACAGCCGCAACGAGTACTACACCGCCACCGGCGGCGACAACAACACCACGGCCGGCAATACGTCGGGCCGCGTGCGCGCGGTGCTGTCGCCGCGCTCGGACGCCAGCGCCCCCGCCGCTGCGGGCGCACCGCTGGATCTGAAGCCGTCCACCGCGCCCAAGCCTTAACGCCTTACCTCCAGCCAGTCCTGATGAACGATTCCGCCACGCTCACCGCCTCTGCCACGTCCTCCGCATCCGCCGTCCGCACCGACAGCAGCACGCTGGTCGTGCGTCACCTGAAGAAACGCTACGGCACGCGCACGGTGGTCAAGGACGTATCGCTCGACGTGAAAAGCGGCGAGGTGGTGGGGCTGCTGGGCCCCAACGGCGCCGGCAAGACCACGTCGTTCTACATGATCGTGGGGCTGGTGGCGCTGGACGAAGGCGACATCGTGCTCGACGACGAGCACATCAGCGGACTGGCCATCCACGAACGCGCCCGCATGGGCCTGTCGTACCTGCCACAGGAAGCGTCGGTATTCCGCAAGCTCAACGTGGAAGAGAACATCCGCGCGGTGCTGGAACTGCAGGTGGAAAACGGCAAGCCGCTGCCCAAGGCCGAAATCGAACGCCGCCTGGATTCGCTGCTCGACGACCTGCAGATCGCCCATCTGCGCAACAACCCGGCGCTGTCGCTGTCGGGCGGCGAGCGCCGCCGCGTGGAAATCGCGCGCGCGCTGGCGTCGTCCCCGCGCTTCATCCTGCTCGACGAACCGTTCGCCGGCGTGGACCCGATCGCCGTGGGCGAAATCCAGCGCATCGTGAGCTTCCTGAAGGCGCGCAATATCGGCGTGCTGATCACCGACCATAACGTGCGCGAAACGCTGGGCATCTGCGACCACGCGTACATCATCAGCGAAGGCACCGTGCTGGCCGCCGGCCAGCCCGAGGAAATCATCGCCAACGAGTCGGTACGCCGCGTCTACCTGGGCGAAAACTTCCGCATGTAAGGCGCGGCCGCCCCCGCGGCCACACTGCCGACAGGTTTCCGGCAGGTCATCGGCAGGTCATCGGCAGGTCATCGGCAGGTCATCGGCAGGTCATTTTTACCGCACTTGCCCACGGCTATTTCAAAGCCGTTGCCGATCAGGAAGCCGAAGCGATAGGTTGTAGCAAATTCCGTTCCAACAACGGAAAGATGCGCATAGAATAGGTCGCATGAAACCTTCGCTTCAGCTCCGCCTCTCCCAACATCTGGCCCTCACGCCGCAACTGCAGCAGTCCATCCGGCTGCTTCAGCTTTCCACGCTCGAACTGCAACAGGAGGTGGAACAGGCGCTGACGGAAAACCCGCTGCTGGAACGCGAGAACGACTGGATCGAAAGCCCGCTGCGCGTGGCGGCTGACGGCTCCGTTAATCTGCAAAGCGCCCCGGCGCCGGCCCCGTCCGAACCGCAGGCCAACGGCGACGATCGCAGCGAACATGCGTCCGGCGGCGAGGAAGAAGGCTTCAGCGATTCCGGTGCCGAGGACTACGGCAACGACTGGAGCCTCGACGACTTCGCGCGCCGCCCGCAGAACGACGAAGACGAAAAGACGCCGATGCAGTTGCGTGACGCGGACCCCACGCTGCGCGAGTACCTGATGGAACAGCTGACGCCGCTCAAGATTTCGGCGCGCGACAAGGGCCTGGCCATCTTCCTGATCGAATCGCTCGACGACGACGGATACCTGAGTGCGTCACTCGAGGAAATCTGCACCGAACTGCCCGAAGAACTCGAATTCGAGGTGGAAGAAGTGCAGGCGATGCTGACGCTGCTGCAGAGCTTCGATCCGCCCGGCGTGGGCGCGCGCAATGCCGCCGAATGCCTGAGCCTGCAATTGAAACGGCTGCAGCATCCGCAGCGCGAACTGGCCCTGTCCATCGTCAACCATCATCTTGAACTGCTGGCGGTCAGGGATTACACGCGCCTCAAGAAAGCGCTGCAGGTGGACGAAATTGCACTAAAGGCGGCGCACGACCTGATCCGCTCGCTGGCACCGTACCCAGGACATGCGTACAGCCGCCCCGAGGCCGATTTCGTGGTGCCGGACGTGTTCGTGCGCAAGAGCGGCAGCGGCTGGATTGCCCAGCTGAATCCGGATGTGATGCCGCGCCTGCGCATCAACGACATGTACGCGCAGATCTTGCGCGGTGCAAAAGGCGAAGCGGGGGCTGCGGGACTGCAGCAAAAGCTGCAGGAAGCGCGGTGGCTTATCAAGAACATCCAGCAAAGATTCGACACGATCCTGCGTGTGGCGCAGGCAATTGTGGAGCGTCAGAAGAACTTTTTTTCGCACGGCGAAATAGCGATGCGGCCCTTGGTTTTGCGGGAAATTGCCGATACACTCGGTTTACATGAGTCGACCATTTCCCGGGTGACCACGAACAAATACATGGCCACGCCAATGGGTACTTTCGAGTTGAAGTACTTCTTTGGTAGCCACGTCTCCACGGAGACGGGCGGCGCGGCCTCTTCCACGGCGATCCGCGCGCTGATCAAGCAACTGATAGGAGCCGAAGAACCCAGGAATCCTCTTTCCGACAGCCGCATCGCCGAATTGCTGGGCGAACAGGGCTTTGTGGTCGCACGCCGCACGGTGGCCAAATATCGCGAAGCACTGAAGATCCCCGCAGTCAATCTCCGCAAGTCTTTGTAGCCGAGCCGCAACCGCCTGCCTGGTGCGGCTCTTTCAGAAGGAGAAGCGCTATGAACTTCAAGATCAGTGGACACCACCTCGACATCACGCCGCCGCTGCGTGAGTATGTGGAAACGAAACTGGAGCGAATTGTCAGGCATTTCGATCAGGTCATTGGCGTGAGCGTGCTGCTATCTGTCGACAACCACAAGGAAAAGGACAAGCGTCAGTACGCGGAAATCAATCTGCATCTCAAGGGCAAGGACATCTTCGTCGAAGCGCACCATGAAGACCTGTACGCTGCGATCGACTGTCTGGTCGACAAGCTCGACCGGCAGGTGATCCGCTACAAGGACCGCGTGCAGGGTCATGACCGGGAAGCGGTCAAGTACCAGATGGCTGAAGCCCAGCTACAGCAACAATAGGCTGGCAAATCCTTGACTGCCCCTCGAGGCGGACGTCAGCGTCCCCGAGAGGACTGACAGGAAGAGAGCAAAGCCGCGCATCTGCGCGGCTTTTTTGATGGCTGCGCGCCCGCGTCGGGCTGACATTCTCCGTTACCTTCCCACCACGGCCGAAACCAATTGATTTGCCGGGGGTGTTCGCATCTTGCGCGGCTCGGTGTATGCTGCGCCATACAAGAACGACAGGCAGAACGGTCCCGGTGACCCGAACGGCAGGCCACGTGACGGAAGATCATGCGGGCGCCGGCGGCAATATCCGGGTGGGCAATCCGGCCGGCCAATCCGCGGCACCACCCGCGGCGCCGGCGCTGCAGTGCACAAGCGCGCTGTGGCCCTGCTCTATAATGAGCCGGACGTTCCAATGCGGGCGTCCACCAAGCACTCGATATCCTGAATTGCCCCATCCGGCGGGACGGCATTTGTGCGCCGTATCGCCAACCTGACTTCTCGTGCATCGCCCATGAATCGTTTGGCCAAATTGCTGCCACCCGGCAACATCCATCTCGACGTCACCGTCACCAGCAAGAAGCGGGTCTTCGAGCAAGCCGGGCTCCTGTTCGAGAACAACCATGGTGTGGCCCGCGCCACCGTCACGGACAACCTTTTCGCCCGCGAATCGCTGGGTTCGACCGGCCTCGGTGCCGGCGTCGCCATTCCGCACGGCCGTATCAAGGGCCTGAAGCAGCCGCTGGCCGGCTTCATGCGCCTGGCCGAGCCGATTCCGTTCGAATCGCCCGACGGCAAGCCGGTCTCGCTGCTGATTTTCCTGCTGGTACCCGAACAGGCCACCCAGCAGCACCTCGAAATTCTCTCGGAAATCGCACAGTTGCTGTCGGACCGCGAGATGCGCGAAGGGCTGGCCACGCTGCCCACGCCCGAAGCCGTCCACCAGTTGCTGACCGAATGGCATCCGTGACGATCCGCAGGCCGGCCTGGCTGGCCGCCTGAAGCCATACCGCCCCCTCGTAGAAAGCATCCCGCATGGAACTCACCGGCGTCACCTCGCAGTCGATCTTCGACGACAACGCAGCCGACATCAAACTGTCGTGGGTCGCCGGTCTGGAAGGTGCCGACCGGGCCTTTGACGTCGAATTCGCTCGCGAAGCCACTTCCGCCGCCGATCTGGTGGGCCACCTGAACCTGATCCACCCGAACCGGATCCAGGTGCTGGGCAAACCCGAAATCCAGTATTACCAACGCCTGGACGACGAACCGCGCAAGCGCCAGATGGGCGAACTGATCCTGCTGGAGCCGCCGTTCCTGGTGGTGGCCGACGGCATGGAGCCCCCGCCCGACCTGGAACTGCGCTGCACGCGCTCGTCGACCCCGCTGTTCACCACGCCGGTGTCCTCGGCGGCCGTGATCGATCACCTGCGCCTCTACCTGTCGCGCATCTCCGCGCCGCGCGTGACGATGCACGGGGTATTTCTGGACATCCTCGGCATGGGCGTGCTGATCATGGGCGAATCGGGCCTGGGCAAGAGCGAGCTGGGCCTGGAACTGATTTCGCGCGGCCACGGCCTCGTGGCGGACGATGCCGTCGATTTCGTCCGGCTGGGCCCCGACTTCATCGAAGGCCGCTGCCCGCCGCTGCTGCAGAACCTGCTCGAAGTGCGCGGCCTGGGCCTGCTCGATATCAAGACGATCTTTGGCGAAACGGCGGTGCGCCGGAAGATGAAGCTCAAGCTCGTGGTGCAGCTGGTACGTCGCAACGATGGCGAATTCGAACGGCTGCCGCTCGATTCCCAGTACCTCGACGTGCTGGGCCTGCCGATCCACATGGTGAAGATCCAGGTGGCGGCCGGCCGAAACCTGGCCGTTCTGGTCGAAGCCGCCGTGCGCAACACGATCCTGCGACTGCGCGGCATCGACACCCTGCGCGACTTCATGGACCGCCAGCGCGCGGCCATGCAGGCCGACGTGGTATCGCGCGGACAAGGTCGCCTGCTCTGAGCCGCCACCGCGCCCGTGTGCAAACGCCCGCTTCATTCGCGGGCGTTTTTCATTTGCTTACAAGCCTGGCATAGCCCTTCGTCAACGAACTGCGGGCGGCCGCCGTTTTGTGCTGTAATGGGCGCCGAGCCCAGGTTCCGCCAGACGCCGGCATGGCGCGCGGCCACGATGTGTTTCCACAGCCAGGAGAGAAGCATGAAAAAGCTGATCGCGATGTGTTTGCTGGTTACCCCCCTGTTCGCCACGGCCGCGTTTGCCCAGGGCGCCTCGGCTCCGGCCGCTGCCGAGAAGTCCGGCAAGACCGCGCAGCAGGAGAAGATGGCGGCCTGCTCCAAGGCCAACAAGGGCAAGAAGGGCGACGAATACAAGAAGGCGCAGAGCGAGTGCCTGTCGGCCAGCGGCCCCGCCCCGGCAGCCGAGCCGAAGACCCAGCAGGAAAAGATGGCCGCGTGCTCCAAGGCCAACAAGGGCAAGAAGGGCGACGAATACAAGAAGGCACAGAGCGAGTGCCTGTCGGCCAAGCCGGCAACCTGATCGGCGCGGTTCGCACCCCCGGTTCATCACCCCGGGGTTCACAAACCGTTACGCGGCCCGATCCGGGCAATGTTCCCTCGGAAAATGGCGAATCCTCTGCGATTCGCCATTTTTGTCTGGGACAAGCTGTCATGACGCGGTTACCTTGCGGTGCTATCCTTGCGTCGCTATGCGGATCATTCTCATCACCGGAATTTCCGGCTCCGGCAAGTCGGTCGCCCTGAACGTCCTGGAAGATGCAGGCTACTACTGCGTCGACAACCTGCCGGCCCAGTTCATCCCCGAGCTCACGGCCTATCTGGCCGACCAGGGCTATACCCATCTTGGCGTGGCCACGGACATTCGCAGCCGCGAGTCGCTGGCGCGGCTGCCGGACACCGTCCGCGAGCTTTCCGCCCATCATCAGGTGCAGGTGCTGTTCCTGACGGCCAATACCGATGCGCTGGTGCAGCGGTATTCGGAGACGCGCCGCCGCCACCCGCTGTCGACCCGTGTCGGCGTAGGCCCGGACGGCGCGCCGCTGGGCGTCCTGGAAGGCGCTGGGCCAGGGGGACCCGGCGCAACGGTCAGTACATCGCTGATCGAAGCCATCGAAATGGAACGCGGGCTGCTCAGCCCCTTGTCCGAGTCCGCCCATCGCATCGATACCAGCAATGTGCGCACCAACACGCTGCGCAGCTGGGTCAAGGAGCTGATTCGGAACGACAGCGCCAGCGGCCAGTCGCTCACGCTGCTGTTCGAATCGTTCGGCTTCAAGCACGGGGTGCCGAGCGACGCGGACATGGTGTTCGATGTGCGCTCGCTGCCAAACCCCTATTACGATCTGGCCCTGCGCCCGCTGACCGGCCGCGACGCGCCGGTGGCGGACTTCCTGCAGAGCCAGCCGATGGTGCTGGCCATGGCCGAGGACATTCGCGCCTATGTCGAGAAGTGGCTGCCGAGTTTCATTGCGGACAACCGCAGCTACCTGACCGTGGCCATCGGCTGCACGGGCGGCCAGCATCGGTCGGTGTTCATTGCCGAACGACTCGCCAACTATTTCCGGGCCCATGGTAATGTGCTGGTCAGACACCGCGAATTGGCCCCGGCCGGCTGACACGCGGGCTTGAGGGAACGGCCCCGGCGCCGTCCCGCCACTGGAGCGGCCAATCGCATGTCGACACTCCCCCCAGACACCGCATCCCCGGGCGCCATCATCGAGGCGCTGCCGCTGTTTCCCCTCAACACGGTACTCTTCCCCGACGGCCGCCTGCCTCTGCGGGTGTTCGAGAAACGCTACGTCGACATGGTGCGCAACTGCATGCGCGATGGCACGCCGTTCGGCGTCTGCCTGATCACCAGCGGCGAGGAAGTCGCGCGTCCCGGCCACGAGACGGTGCCCGAGGAAATCGGCTGCCTGGCGCAGATCGTCGACTGCAATATGGAGCAGCTGGGCGTGCTGCTGATTGAGACCCGCGGACGCCGGCGCTTCCGCGTGCTGTCCCACGCCACGCGCGACGACGGCTTGCTGGTGGCCCAGGCCGAAGTGCTGCCCGACGATGTCATCGACTGCAAGCTGGAGCTGCTGAGCGAGTGCCTGGAGGCGCTGCGCCGCATCGTGGCGTCAGTGCATAGCGAACAGCCCGACAAGTCCCGGCTGCCGTTCGCCGAACCCTATCTCTGGGACGACCCGACCTGGGTGGCCAACCGGCTATGCGAACTGCTGCCCGTGCCGCTCAAGGCCAAGCAGATGCTGATGGCGCTGCCCGATGCCGGCATGCGCATCGAAATCGTCCACCGCTACATGCGGCAGCACCACATCGTCTGACGGCACCGATCGTCAGAACGCCAGAAACTCGGGAACTCAGGAATTCAGAAAAGTCCGATGCGCGCCTGGTCTTCGAGCAGGCGCCGCACGGGTGCGGGCGTGCCCAGCGCGTCAAGGTCGTCCAGCGACAGCCAGCGCCGCGCCTGGCCCATATCGCCGTTGGCGGGCCGCGTTGCCGCGTCGAGGTCCACGCGGACCGCACGGATCAGCAGCCGGAAGTGCGTGAAAACGTGCGTCAGTTCGCCGGCCAGATGCGCGCGCACGGGCTGGCCGAATTGCCGCGCCGACTCCAGCGCGGCATCCTCGGCGGCTTCCGCGTCGAACGGCAGGCCGTCCACGGCGATCTCCGGCAGGCTCCACAGCCCACCCCAGATGCCGCTGTCGGGCCGCAGGTTGACGAGCACATCGCGGCCATGGCGCACGATCAGCATCACGGTGCTGCGTTCGGGAATCGCGGCGCGCGGCTTGGGCGTGGGCAGCAGCGCCGTCAGGCCGTCCCGGCGCGCCACGCAGTCCACCGCGAGCGGGCAGCTGTCCGCATCGCCCAGGCACGCCGGCTTGCCACGCGAGCAGATCGTCGCGCCCAGATCCATCAGCCCCTGCGTATAGGCCACCATGTCTTCGGCCTGGTTCGGTCCGGCCGGCGGCAACGCCTGGCCGGCCAGCGCCCACATGCGCGTCTCGACGGCACGTTCGCCGGGGTAGCCGTGGATGCCGAACACGCGCGCAAAGACGCGCTTGACGTTGCCGTCAAGGATGGGCGAGCGCACGCCCGCGCTGAACGCGGCGATGGCCGCCGCCGTCGAGCGCCCGATGCCGGGCAGCGTGACGAGCACGGCCGGATCGGTGGGAAACACGCCGCCGTGGTCTTCCATGACGGCCTTCGCGCAGCGATGCAGGTTGCGCGCACGCGAGTAGTAGCCCAGGCCGGCCCACAGCGCCATGACCTCGTCGGCCGGCGCGGCAGCCAGCGCCGCCACGGTGGGCAGCGCCGACACGAATCGCCGGAAGTACTCGATCACGGCCGCCACCTGGGTCTGCTGGAGCATGATCTCCGAGAGCCAGATGCGGTACGCGTCGCGCGTGTTCTGCCACGGCAGGTCATGCCGGCCATGCTGGCGCTGCCATGCAACCACACGCATGCCGAAATCGGCAGGTACGGCGGTTTCATCGGGGAGCACGGGCACGGCAGCAGGCTTGCGGGGCATTGCGGGGCGTCTGGAATAGAAAAGGCGCCGCTCGAAGGCGGCGCCACATGATACCAACGATGGCGGAACGGCTATGCAGCGCGGGCCGAAGCCTCGACCGGAACCTCCACCAGCTTGCGCGTGAAGGATTCGATCCGGGTGCTGCGCTCGTCCAGGCCGTTCAGCACATCCTCCAGTTCGGCGATGCGGCTTTCCAGCGTGTCGGTGGCCTCGTGGATGCGCTCGATCGAATCCACGCGGCGGCGCAGCTGCTTCTGGTGCTCGCGCACCTGCGCTTCCAGCGGCGTCATCACCGACTTGAGCCAGATCTCGATGTCGCGGTTCAGGTCCCGGAAGTTCTCCAGCACGCGGCTGGCCATCGTCGCAAACGCATTCTGGACCAGTTGCGGACGCGAACGCGTCAGCATGTTCACGGTGCCGAAGTGCGCGTTGACCAGCGCCAGCGTCTCGTTCAGCTCGGCGGCGTAGCGCGATGTCACGAACTGCATCGGCGACGGCAGCGTGAAGCCATGCTCGGCGTTGAAGCGGCGATACATGCTGTCCACCAGCTGGTGCAGGCCGGCGATCTTCTGGTCGGCGTCCTGGATCAGCCCGGCAAGCTGGCCGAACAGCGCCTCCATGTCTTCGCGCAGGCCGCGCGAGAAGAATCGCTCCTTCATCTGCTCGCGCTTGTCGCGCATGGTGCGGCGCACGTCGCGCAACTGCAGGCTCTTGATGATGTCGGCGCTGTGGCGGCCGAACACCAGGCGCAGCGCCTGGAACTTGGCGATGCTCTGCTCGAACTCTTCCTTTTCGCTCTGCACGCGCATCAGCATGTGCTTCACCATCGCGTGGTTCTTGCCGCGCAGGCCGCGCAGTTCGAACAGCTGCTCGACGATATCGCGCCGGCGGCTCTGCAGCAGCTGCTGCGCACCGCGCGACATCTCCTGCACCAGGCGATGCACCTGGTCGGACACGATCTCGCGCCGCTGCGGAATCAGCTGGTCGGACAGCACGTTCTCGAACTGCATCAGGTTGCTGCGCACCAGCATGGGCTGATCGTGCGTGACCTTGGCCACCAGGCCCTTCTGCGCCGACACCGGGTACACGCGGCGCTCCTCGATGCCGAGCGTCTGCGCCGTCGTGCGAACCTGGCGCGCGATCTCGCCCGCGATCTCGGGCGACGACTTCAGTGGGTCCCACAGGCCGTCGATCTTGTTGAGCACAGCCAGGCAGCCCCGGCGATGGCCTGCGCCCACGTGGCTGCGCCACAGCGCAAGGTCGCTCTTGGTCACGCCGGCATCGGCGGCCAGCACGAACACCACCACGTGCGCATCGGGAATCAGCCGCAGCGTCAGTTCCGGCTCGGTACCGATCGCGTTCAGGCCCGGTGTGTCCAGGATCACCAGGCCCTGGCGCAGCAGCGGGTGCGGGAAGTTGATCACCGCATGGCGCCAGCGCGAGATCTCGACCATGCCGTCGGCATCGACCGAATAGGCGGCATCGGGGTCGTTCTCGTTGTACAGGCCCAGCGATTCGGCCATGGCCGGCGTCACGCGCGTGGTTTCCACCACGTGCTGGAAAGCGGCCAGCATGCCCTCGGGCGACGACGGGTCCAGCGGCACCGTGGTCCAGTGCGAATTGGACGAGCCGGGCTCCATGAAGTCGGCCGTCGAGGCGTCCTGCAGGCGCGTTTCGATCGGCAACAGCCGGATGCAGGGCGGCTCGTGCTCGTCGTAACGCAGCTCGGTCGGGCACATCGTCGTCCGTCCGGCGGACGAAGGCAGGATGCGGCGACCGTAGTCGGCAAAGAAGATGGCGTTGATCAGCTCGCTCTTGCCGCGCGAAAACTCGGCAATGAACGCCACCTTGAGGCGGTCGCTCTTGAGCACGCTCTGGATGCGCTGGGCGCGGTCGTCCGCGGTGGCGTCATGCAGGTCGTACTGTTGCAGCCAGGACTGGAATTCGGCGAGTGACTGAAGGACCCCGGTTCTCCAGGCGCCATATTGTTCGAATTGTTGGGCGAGGCTCGTCATGAGGGATTCGCTGTGTCGGCTTGGATTTATGGTGTTGGGCGCGTACTGCACGACTGGCACCGGGCTTGTCCGTTGACCCGCGGACCCGAAGCCACTCGTCTTCGCCGGACGCCATTGTCATTGGGGCGAATCCGGCCGTTTTTGTAACTTTTTATGACTGGGCACACGATACAGGTTTCCGGACACATTTTGTGGAATTCACGTCCCTTGTTACGGTTCTGTGGCCGGAGTGTTGCGCCGACCCATCGGCAATGGTTTGCGACAATGTTTCGCCATCGGATTGCCATGGCCGGTGCCGTGCCAGCCAGCCCCCACCGTTGCCGGCTCAAAAACGCCGGACGGCAGTTCTGGGGGGCCGTTTCAGTGCTGGCAATGCGGGCAGTAGAAGGTGGAACGCTGGCCCTGGACGATCTGCCGGATCGGTGTGCCGCAAACGCGACATGGCTCGCCTGCGCGGTCATAAACCAGGCAGTCGAGCTGGAAGTAACCGCTGCTGCCGTCACTGCCCACGAAGTCGCGCAGCGTGCTGCCGCCCCGCGCAATGGCTTCGGTCAGCGTTTCCCGCACGGCGGCGGCCAGCTTGTCGTATCGCGCCAGGCTGATCTTGCCCGCTGGCGTGGTGGGACGGATGCCCGCGCGGAACAGGCTTTCCGAGCAGTAGATATTGCCTACGCCGACGACGATCTCACCGGCCAGCAGCGCCTGCTTGATCGCCACCGAGCGGCCGCGCGTGAGCCGGTGGAACCACCCGCCGTCGAAACGCGGGTCGAAGGGCTCGATGCCCAGCCGCCGCAGCAGCGGGTGTTCGGACAGCGCCGCTTCGGCCAGCGGGGTCCAGATGATCGCGCCGAAGCGGCGCGGGTCGCGGAAGCGCAGCACCATGAGCGGGCCGTCTTGCGCGTCACCCGGGGCGCCGGCCGATGCCAGGGCGACGTCGAGGTGGTCGTGGGGGCCAGCCGGCGGCGCGTCGGGGTACACACGCAGTGTGCCGGTCATGCCCAGGTGGACAAGCAGCCAGCCGGGCGAATCGTCTCCGGGCCCCGGGCTGCGCCCGCCAGCGGGCGCCGGCAGGCATTCCAGCAGCAGGTATTTGCCGCGCCGTTCGATGCGGCCGATCACGCGCCCGGTCAGGCGCGCCTCCAGTTCGGGCTCCACGGGCCAGCGCAGTCCGCGATGACGCACGGTCACCTGGACGATGTGGCGCCCCACCACGTGCGGCAGCAAACCGCGCCGCGTGACTTCGACTTCCGGTAGTTCTGGCATGGCACCCCGTGATTTTCGGCCGGAATCCGGCCCCGCTTTCCCACCGTTGCAGAACCTATGGAGGGCTTTTGCGCTCCAATGACGCAGGGAATTCCCTGCCGCCAGGCCTGCATGTGCGGGTTCCCATACGTAAGCGCCCCGCGGGGCAAGCAGCGCATTGTAGCGGCAGGCTACAATGCCCCCAATCCATTCCCACGCCCCGTGCGCCGGAGCTTTGCTTTCATGCCGGACAACATCTTGCCCTCTCAAGCCATGCGCCCGGAACCCATCCAGATGAACACTTTCCGTTTCCGTCGCCATGCGCGCGCCCTGGGCGTGGCCGCGTGCCTGGCGTTTGCATCGCTGGCCCACGCCGCCCCGGCAACGGTCGCGCAGGACGATGACGAAGTCATCGAAGTACCTGCGCCGTCAACCGGCGCCAAGGCCCCACGCACACCGCTGCCGAACGTCGCATTGACCCCGGACATCCTGTACCGCGTGCTGGCTGCCGAAATCTCGATGCAGCGCGGGCTGGTGGGACCGGCCTACCGCACCTACATGGACCTGGCACGCGAAACGCGCGATCCGCGCCTGGCGCAACGGGCTACGGAAATCGCCTTCAATGCGCGCGTCGCGCAGCAGGCACTCGACGGGGCGCGCCTATGGGCCGACCTGGCACCGAAGTCGCCCGCGGCGCGACAGGTCCTGTCTACGCTGCTGGTGCTCAACGGTCGGTGGGAAGACGCCGAACCGCTGCTGGTGCAGCAACTGGCGGCCGCCCCGGCCAACCATCGCGGCGAAGCCATCCTGTTGATGCAGCAGCAGATGGCCCGCACCAGCGATCCGGCTGGCGCAGTGGGCGTGCTCCAGCGCATCACGGCCAACGACGCGAAGCTGGCAGAAACGCACCTGGCCCTGGCGCGTGCGCGCGAGGCCGCCGGCGACAATGCCGGCGCGCTGGCCGAACTGGACCAGGCGCTGCGCATCAAGCCCGACCTGGAGCCCGCCGCACTGATGGCGGCCGAACTGCAGGCCGAGTCGGCCACCGACAAGTCGATCGAGGTGCTCAAGCGGTTCCTGGCCAAGTCGCCGTCGTCGGTCAATGGTCACATCACGCTGGCGCGGCTGTATCTGCAGAAGAACGACATGGAAGCCGCCCGCGCCGAATTCGAGGTGCTGCGCAAGGTGGCCCCGAACGACCCGCGCGTGCCGCTGGCGCTGGGCCTGACCAGCCTGCAGGCCCGCAACTACGACGACGCCGAACGCTATCTGAAGGAATACCTGCAGATGGCCGAGAAGTCGCCCGCTGCCAGCCCCGACATCGCGTACCAGTACCTGGCCCAGATTGCCGAGGAAAAGAAGGACTACCCGGCGGCCATCGGATGGCTCGACAGGATCGAGGACGGCCGCCTGGCCACCGCGGCGCAGGCCAAGCGCGGCCAGCTGCTGGCGCGCATGGGCAAGCTCGACGACGCCCAGGCCGTGTTCGGCGACCTGCTGGCCGATGCCGAGGATATTTCCGATCCGTTGCAGCGCGCCCAGCGCATGACCGCGATCCGCCAGGCCGAAGTGGGCGCACTGCTCGAAGCCAAGGCCTACGATCGCGCGCGCAAGGTGCTGAACGAACGCGTGAAGGTCGAGCCCGAGAACGCCGACTGGCTCTATGAACTGGCCATGCTCGACGAACGCGAAAAGCGTTACGACAGCATGGAAAAGGGCCTGCGCAAGGTCATCGCACTGCAGCCCGAGCAGAAGCAGGGCTACAACGCGCTTGGCTATTCGCTGGCCGATCGCAACGAGCGCCTGCCCGAGGCGCGCAAGCTGCTTGAACGCGCATCGGAACTGGGGCCCGACGATCCGTACATCATGGACAGCCTGGCGTGGGTCAAGTATCGCCAGGGGGAACTGCAGCCCGCAGCCGACCTACTGAAGACCGCCTACAGCAAGGCGCCCGAAGCCGAGATCGGCGCGCACCTGGGTGAAGTGCTCTGGCAACTGGGCCAGCACGAGGAAGCGCGCAAGACGTGGACCGAGGCGGCCAAGGTGGAGCCCGAGAACCCCACGCTGGTCGACACGCTGCGCCGCTACAACCAGAGCGTATCGCTGTCGAAGTAGCCCGCATTTGGTATCTTGTCTGGCTGCCCGGGGCCCCGCGCCCGGGCGCTGCTTTCTGGCGATCCATCCGGTGCCAGGCCATCGCCCCGGCCACCGCGTTGTGTCGCCAGCGAACATCGAACGCCGTCCAACTCCCGACATCTTGCACATGCTCCGATCCCGACGCCTGGCCCTGCTCTGCGTGGCCGCCCCGCTCTGGCTTGCCGCGTGCAGCACCATCACGCCATCCCGCAGTTTCGACGCCAGCGAGACCGCGCGCAGCGAGCACTACACCGGGCGCTTCGCCGCCAACTACACGCGCTACGGCCGCAGCGAGGGCGTGCAAGGCAGCTTTCGCTGGCAGGAACAGGGCCGCAACGTGCGGCTCGACCTGATCTCGCCGCTGGGTCAGACGCTGGCCGTGGTGACCAGCACCCCGTCCGGCGCCACGCTCGACCTGCCGAATGAAAAGCCGCGCAATGCCCCCGAGGTGGACAGTCTGATGGAGCAGGCGCTGGGCTTCTCGCTGCCGGTGTCCGGCATGCGCGACTGGCTGCATGCGCGGCCCGCGCCCGGCGCGCCATCCAGCGTCACGCGCGACACCAGCGGACGGCCCGACACGCTCAAGCAAAGCGGCTGGACGGTGCGCTACGTGACCTGGCAGGACGCGCCCGAAGGCACCCCTGCCCCTGCTGCCCAGCCGCGCCGCATTGACATGGCGCGCGACGGCAACGAAGCGCCGCTGTCCGTGCGGCTGGTGATCGATCCCAAATCCGAACAATGACGCAAGCCATGACCGCAGGCACCGCCCTGCCACCCGCCGAACTGCGCAACTGCCCCGCGCCGGCCAAGCTCAACCTGTTCCTGCATGTGACGGGCCGCCGCCCTGACGGCTACCACACGCTGCAAACGGTGTTCCAGCTTATCGACTGGTCGGACACCCTGCACTTTCGCCGCCGCGACGACGGCGTGATCGCGCGGGTCACGGACATCCCCGGCGTGCCCGCCGATACGGACCTGGTGGTGCGCGCGGCACGCGCGCTGCAGCAGGCCTGCGGCACACGCTTCGGCGCGGACATCGCCATCGACAAGATCCTGCCGATGGGCGGCGGCATCGGTGGCGGATCGTCCGACGCGGCCACCACGTTGCTGGCGCTGAACCATCTCTGGGGCGCGGGCGTGCCGCGCGAAGAACTGATGCGCATCGGTCTTGCGCTGGGCGCCGACGTGCCCGTTTTCGTGTTCGGCCAGAACGCCTTCGCCGAAGGCGTGGGCGAGGAACTGACGCCCGTGGCACTGCCCGAGAGCTGGTTCGTGGTTATCCATCCGCGCCAGCATGTACCGACTGCTGCAATTTTTTCGGATGAACGCTTGACAAGGGATTCCCCGATCTCTATAGTTGCGGACTTCGCTGCTTGCACAAACAAATTCGCTTTCGGTCGCAACGACTTGCAAGCGATAGCAACAGCGAAGTTCGGCGAAGTTGCCCGAGCCCTTGAATGGCTGAGACAATATAGTCCGCATGCAAGGATGACCGGTTCCGGAGCCTGCGTATTTGCCCGTTTCGAAGACGAGCAGGATGCGCGGAAGGTGATGGAAAGGTTGCCGTCCGATTGGGATGGCAGGTGTGTGAAAAGTTTGTCTCACCACCCGCTCGCAACGTTCGCATAGCAGGTTTTCGTTTGGCGAAGTACTGAAGTAAAGTTCGGTTCGGCGACAGACGTTAAAGGTTGTGTAGGGGAGTCGCCAAGTTGGTCAAGGCACCGGATTTTGATTCCGGCATTCGAAGGTTCGAATCCTTCTTCCCCTGCCATTACTTCCTATAGTGTCCAAACGGACATGCAGATATCGCTACCGGCGCTGGCCGGTGGCGCAAAGCTCCCCCAGCAGCAAGACAGGTGCCCAGAATGAGCGTCGAAGGCTTGATGGTATTTACCGGCAATGCCAACCCTAAACTCGCGGAGGCTGTCGTACAGCACCTCGGCATTCCGCTGGGCAAAGCTCTGGTCGGCCGTTTCTCCGACGGTGAAGTCCAGGTAGAAATCCAGGAAAACGTTCGCGGCAAGCACGTCATCGTGCTGCAGTCCACCTGCGCGCCGACCAACGACAACCTGATGGAACTGATGGTGATGGTCGATGCGCTCAAGCGCGCCTCGGCACGCAGCATCACCGCCGCCATGCCTTACTTTGGCTATGCGCGCCAGGATCGCCGTCCGCGTTCCGCCCGCGTGGCCATCTCGGCCAAGATCGTGGCCAACATGCTGGAAGTCGCCGGTGTGGAGCGCGTCCTGACGATGGACCTGCACGCCGACCAGATCCAGGGCTTCTTCGATATCCCCGTCGACAACATCTACGCTTCGCCGGTCCTGCTGGGCGACCTGCGCGAGAAGAATTACGGCGACCTGCTGGTGGTTTCGCCGGACGTCGGCGGCGTGGTGCGTGCCCGTGCGCTGGCCAAGCAGCTCGACTGCGACCTGGCCATCATCGACAAGCGTCGTCCCAAGGCCAATGTGTCCGAGGTGATGAACATCATCGGTGAAGTGGCCGGCCGCAACTGCGTGATCATGGACGACATGATCGACACCGGCGGCACGCTGTGCAAGGCTGCCCAGGTGCTGAAGGAACGTGGCGCGCTGAAGGTGTTTGCCTACTGTACGCACCCGGTGCTGTCGGGCGGTGCCGCTGCCCGCATTGCGGCTTCGGAACTGGACGAAGTGGTGGTCTGCGACACGATTCCGCTGTCCGACGAAGCCCGCCAGTCCGGCAAGATCCGCCAGGTTTCGACCGCCCCGCTGCTGGCCGAGACCTTCACCCGGATCGTCAAGGGTGACTCGATCATGTCGCTGTTTGCCGACCACTGATCGGCAAGCAAGCGCAGGGCGGGCAAAAGCCTGCTAGAATTTTGGGTTTACCGCATTGGCCACCTCAGGGTGGCCAATGTGATTCATGCGGTACGGTTTGAGTGTCGTATCGTCAGTCGAGGCTGTCTGGTCGCGGACAGCCTTCTTCACATCTGGAGTTGAACATGAAAGTAGTAGCTTTCGAGCGTAGCGTACAGGGAACGGGTGCGAGCCGCCGCCTGCGCAATTCGGGCAAGACGCCCGGCATCATCTACGGCGGCGCCGCCGAGCCGAAGATGATCGAACTGGATCACAACGCCCTGTGGCACGCCCTGAAGAAGGAAGCGTTCCACTCGTCGATCCTGGACCTGGAAGTGGCTGGCAAGGCTGAAAAGGCGCTGCTGCGCGCATTCCAGATGCACCCGTTCAAGCCGCTGGTGCTGCACGTTGACTTCCAGCGCGTGTCGGCCACGGAAAAGATCCACGTGAAGGTGCCCCTGCACTTCATGAACCAGGAAACCGCTCCTGGCGTGAAGCTGGGCCACGGCATCGTGAACCACATCCTGAACGACCTGGAAGTGTCGTGCCTGCCGGCCGACCTGCCCGAGTTCATCGAAGTGGACCTGGCCGCAGCCGAACTGAACCAGACCATCCACCTGTCGGACCTGAAGCTGCCGAAGGGCGTGACCGCCATCACCCACGGTGACGACAACCCGGCCGTGGCCAGCATCTCGCTGCCGGCTGGCGCCCAGTCGTCGGAAGCCGCTGAAGGCGAAGGCGAAACGCCGGCTGCCTAAGCTGCCCGCGCTTCACGAAAAGACCGCCGGTTCGCCGGCGGTTTTTTTTCGTACGCGGTTTTCGCGTATCCTTTCACGCCTGCTTTTTCGCTTTTTTCAGCCCATGATCAAGCTCATCGTCGGCCTCGGCAATCCCGGGGCGGAATACGAGGCCACCCGCCACAATGCCGGTTTCTGGCTGGTCGACCAGCTCGCCCGCGTGGGCGGCACCACGCTGCGCGTGGAAGGACGCTTCCACGGCCTGGCCGGCCGCGCCCGGCTGTGGGACCAGGACATCTGGCTGCTCAAGCCGTCCACGTTCATGAACCGCTCGGGCCTGTCCGTGGTGTCGCTGGCGCGCTTCTACAAGATCCTGCCCGACGAAATCCTGGTGGCGCACGACGAGATGGACCTGCCGGCCGGCTCGGTCAAGCTCAAGCGCGGCGGCGGTTCGGGCGGCCATAACGGCCTGAAGGACATCTCCGCCCATCTGACCACGCAGGACTACTGGCGCCTGCGCCTTGGGGTGGGCCATCCCCGCAACACACCGGGCGGTTCCGCCGGCGGGCGCGAGGACGTGGTCAATTATGTGCTGAAGCCGCCACGCAAGGAAGAACAGCAGGCCATCGATGAAGCGATCGACCGCTGCATGGGCCCGCTCGGCGTCCTGGCGCGCGGCGAGAGCGAGCGCGCGATGATGGAACTGCACACGAACCGCTAGACCGGCGCGCGGCAAGGCGCCATGAAAAAACCCCGCCGACCTTGCGGTCGTGCGGGGTTTTTCGTTTCTGCCTGTCTGCTTTGTGGGGCCGGAACGAAGTGGCCGGATGTGTCTCCGGCTTCAGGCCACATGCTTGGCCGCTGTCAGCAGCCGGTAGCGTTGCATCAGCACCTCGTGCGTCTCGATGCGGTTCGGATCCTTCGGAATGCAGGCCACAGGACAGACCTGCTGGCATTGCGGTTCGTCGAAGTGGCCGACGCACTCGGTGCACTTGTTGGGGTCGATCTCATAGATCTCGGGCCCCATCGAGATGGCTTCGTTCGGGCACTCGGGTTCACAAACGTCGCAATTGATGCAGTCGTCGGTGATCAGTAGCGCCATGATGGTTCCTTCCAGCGATCCCACCCGCACCCGGACTGGCCACGTCGGCGGAATCGAAGCCCGTATTTTATTCCGGTTTGCCGATCTTCTCCTGAAGCCAGCGTTCCACGGAGGGGAAGACAAACTTGCTGACATCACCGCCAAGCACGGCGATCTCGCGCACGAACGTGCCGGAGATGAACTGATACTGGTCGGACGGCGTCAGGAACATCGTCTCGACATCGGGCAGCAGGTAGCGGTTCATGCCGGCCATCTGGAATTCGTATTCGAAATCCGACACCGCGCGCAGGCCCCTGACGATCACGCGCGCATTGTTCTTGCGCACGAAATCCTTGAGCAGGCCCGAAAAGCCTTCGACCCTGACATTCGGATAGTGGCCCAGCACCTCGCGGGCAATGCCGATGCGCTCTTCCAGCGAGAAGAACGGGCGCTTGTTGGGGCTGTGCGCCACGCCGACCACGAGTTCGTCGAAGATATTCGACGCACGACGGACGAGATCCTCGTGTCCCCGGGTCATGGGATCAAAAGTACCGGGATAGACGGCGACGACCATGTTTCCTCCTTTGGGGCTGCCCGTTGCCGGCCCGCGATGCCGGGGCCGCTCTCGAATACTGCCTGCGTGACGGGCGTTGGACAAACAACAGCGGCGTAGTGTAACCCCAAACGCAGCTTTTGGAAGTCTGCCCGGCCGGCTTTTTGCCGCATTGCAGCAGCCCGCAAACGCTTGCCCGGCGCGGCAACCCGCCAGGCAGTCGTCATATGACCAGCATCATCTGACGATGCGGGTTTACTGGTCCGCCCCGTTGCCGGTTCGGTGCTGCAGCAAGTGAAAATGCACGGCGCCGGCGCGCGCTTGGCGAATGATTTCCAGCGCGGCCGGCACGGGCGCATCGGCGCCGATCAGTGCCTTGTCCGACTCGACATAGACCACGCCGCCCGGCCGGGTCAGGCGTGCCGCGTGCTCCAGAGCGGGTCCGATCCAGTCCTCGGCAAACGGGGGGTCCAGAAACACCACGTCGAAACCGCTGGCCGGCATCTGTGCGGCCGCGGCGAATGCATCGGCCTGGACGATCCGCACCTGCGAGGCGTCGAGCTTGTACTGGTTGTCGCGCAGTTGCTTGGCCACGCGCGGATTGGCTTCGACCATGGTCACCGCGGCCGCGCCGCGCGAGGCCGCTTCGAATCCCAGCGCGCCCGAGCCCGCGAACAGGTCCAGGCACACCAGGCCGGCCAGATCCTGGCCGAGCCAGTTGAACAGCGTTTCCCGGACGCGGTCGGGCGTGGGGCGCAGGCCTTCGGCTTCCAGCACGGGCAGCAGCGATCGTTTCCAGCGGCCACCGATGATGCGCACCTGGGCCGGTGCCTGGCGGGACAGAGCAGTTCGCCCGCGCGGTGCGGGCGAAGGTCGGGATTGCGGATTCATGCCGTGATTGTAGAGCCTGCCACGCCCCGGCACAGGGCCATGGCGTGTCCTGCCCAACGATCCGGCCCGAAGATCACTTTTCCGGGCCGCCGACGATGACCGTCGCCATGGCATCGGGATGCACGTGGCGCTGGAAGGCGGCACGCACCTGGTCCCGCGTCACCTTGTTGATCTGCGCGGTCCAGGTATCCAGATAGTCGAGGGGCAGCCCGTACCAGCCGATATTGGCCACGTTGGTCAGCAGCTTGCGGTTGCTGTCGATGCGCAGCGGGAAGCCATTGACCAGGTTGTCCTTGGCGGCCTTCAGTTCGGCATCGGTCGGGCCCTGCGCCACATACTGGGCCAGGATCTGACGCACCAGCCCCAGCGCCTCGTCGGTGTTTTCCTTCTTGGTCTGCAGCGTGATGCTGAACGGCCCCGGCTGCTTGGACGGCGCGAAGAAGCTGTCCACGCCGTAGGTGAGCCCGCGCTTCTCGCGCACCTGATCGGTCAGACGCGAGCTGAAACCGCCGCCGCCCAGCACGTAGTTGCCCACCAGCAGGGCAAAGTAATCGGGGTCGCCACGCGCGATGGCTGGCGCGCCGATGGCCACGCTGGCCTGCTGTGCCGGGTGGGGAATGCGCTTTTCGCTGGCCGGAATCGACATCTGCACATCGGGCAGCTTCGGTGCCGCGGTGCCCTCGGGCAGGCCGCGCGTCATGTCCTCGGCAATCTGCTCGGCCTGCTTGCGGTCGATGGCACCGATCAGGGTCACCACCGCGCGCCTGGCCGTGTAATTGTCACGCCAGAACTTCAGCAGGTCATCGCGCGTAATGGACCCCACCGATTCCGGCGTGGCCGAAACGCCATACGGATGGCTCGGGTAGATCGCTTTCGACAGCGTCTTGTCGGCAATCACGCCGGGGCGCGTGTCGCCCTCGCGGATGGCGGTAATCAGGCGCTGCTTCTCGCGCGCCACGACGGCATCGGGATAGGCCGGGGCCTTGATCAGCTGCCCCGCCAGCCGTAGTGACTGCTCACGTTCCGGCGAAGCTGTCAGCGTACGCAAGCCGATGCCGCCCCGGTCGCCACCGGCTGCGCCGCCAAAATCGGCGCCGGTATCGGCAAAGGCGTCGGCAATCTGCGCCTCGTTGCGGGCGGGCTGGCCATCCTGCGCGTTGGCGCCCTTGTCGAGCAGCGCCGCGGTCAGCGTGGCCAGGCCGGACTTGCCAGGCGGGTCATAACGGCTGCCGGCGTCGAAATCGATATTGACGTCGAGCATCGGAATCGACGGGCTCGGCACGAAAAACACCTTGGCGCCGGTGGATGCCGTCCAGCTTTCGATCGGAATGGCGGCATGGGCCACCGAGCCGGCCAGCAGCGCGGCCGCCCCGCATGCGGCGGCAGCCAGGCGGCGCAGCAGGCGTGGGGATGCAATGGTCATGGCGGACAGGGACATTGTTTCTCCTTGGACTCTGTCCTCAGTGGCGCAGCCCTTCGGGCGCGGCGGTCTTGGGCTTGTTGGGGTCGATCGGCTGCGGCAGCAGCGTGGCCACGGTCAGGTTGTCGTCGCTGAAATACTTCGCGGCCACTGCCTGCACCTGGGCCGGCGTGACTTCCTTGATCTTGTCGAGCATGCGGTCGATCTGGCGCCACGAGATATTCGAAATCTCGGCCACGCCGATTTCCATGCCCTGCCCGAACACCGAATCGCGCTTGTAGATCTGTCCGGCCACCACCTGCGCCTTGACGCGCTTGAGCTCTTCCTCGGACACCCCGCTCTTTGCGATGCGTTGCAGTTCCTCGCGCAGCGCCTTCTCGATTTCCTCGGTGGTGTGGCCGCTGGCCGGCGTGCCGTCGAGCACGAACAGCGATTCGTTGCGGTTGATGCTGTCGTAGCCGACGTTCACGTCGTCGGCCAGCCGCTGCTGGCGCACCAGTTCGCGCGTCAGGCGGGCGTTGTCATAACCGTTCAGCACGGCCGACAGCACCTCCAGCGCATACGGATCGACGTCCTTTTCCACGTCATGCAGGCGCGGCACCTTGTAGGCCAGCACGATGTACGGGTTCTCGGCCGGCGCCTTGACCCAGATCCGCTTGATGCCCTGCTGGGGCGCCTCGAGCTGTGTCTTGCGCAGCGGCAGCGGGCGCGCCTTGAGCTTGCCGTAGTAGCGTTCGGCCATCGCGCGCACCTCGTCGGCCTTTACGTCGCCGGTCACCACCAGCAGCGCGTTGTTCGGCACGTACCAGGTCTTGTACCAGTCCTGCACGTCTTCCACGCGCATGTTGACCAGGTCGTCCATCCAGCCGATCACCGGGTGCCGGTACGGCATGGCCGTGTAGACCGTGGCCAGCAGTTGTTCGTAGACCTTGCCGCGCGGGGAATCGTCGGTCCGCAGGCGGCGTTCTTCCATCACCACCTTCATCTCGCGGTCGAACTCTTCCTTCTTGATGATGAGGTTGGCCATGCGGTCGGCCTCCAGCTCCATCATCTTCGGCAGGTATTGCTTGGCGATCTGCTGGTAGTAGAGCGTGAAATCGCGGTTGGTCAGCGCATTCTCGCGGCCGCCCAGCAAGGCAATCTGGCGCGAGAACTCGCCGATCGGCACCTTGGGCGTGCCCTTGAACATCATGTGTTCGAGCATGTGCGCCACGCCGGTGGTGCCGCTGACTTCGTCGCTGCCGCCGGCCCGGTAATAGATCTGGTGCGCCACCGTGGGCGCGCGATGGTCTTCCTTGACGATCACGCGCATGCCGTTGGACAGCCGGAATTCCGTGGTGCCGGCCTCGGTCTGGCCCACCTGGCCGGCCGTGGCCATGCCAGAATGCGGCCCCTGCGGCGTGGTTGCGCGAGCGGTCTCTCCTTTGGCCTGCGCCCAGGCGGTGCCCGCCAGTGGGGCGGCAAGCGAGGCGACGATCAGGGTGGAAAGAAGGCGCCGCGAGAATCTGGCGGCGCCGGTGGACGGCGATGCAACGCGGGCGGCGCCCGCCTGGGACAAGTCAGCGCAATGGTTCATGCGACCCCGTCTGCTAGAATTTTGGCGATTGATTCTACCGGGGTATTGACCCCTTTCCCAATGTTTAGTTTCTGGAAGAAGCGCAAGGCCGAGCCGGCTCCCGCGCCCGTCGAGCCGCCGGCGGCTGCGCCTTCGCCCGCACCCTCGCCCGCGCCGGCACCCTCGCCGGCCCCTGCACCGGCACCGCTTCCCGCCCCCGTTCCTGCGCCCGCTCCTGCGCCGGCGCCTGTTCCCGTCCCGGTACCGGTTCCTGTGCCGGTTCCGGTCCCCGTGCCGATGCCCGCGCCCGCCCCGGCGCCTGCACCCGCCCCTGTGCCCGTACCGGTGCCTGTGCCCGTGCCGGCCCAGGTGCCGCCGCCCCCGCCCGCCCCGGTTGCCTATGAGCCGCCCGTGGTCGAGGAATTGGAACTGGTGCCGCCGCCCGCGCAGACGGCCGAGGCCAAGCGCGGCTGGATGTCACGCCTGAAAGCCGGCCTGTCGAAGACCAGCCGCAACATCGGCGTGCTGTTCGTCGGCGTGAAGGTCGACGAAGCCCTCTTCGAGGAACTGGAAACCGCGCTGCTGATGTCGGATGCCGGCGTGGAAGCCACCGAGTACCTGCTGGGCGAACTGCGCCGCCGCGTGAAGAGCGATCGCATCGAGACCGCCGAAGGCGTGAAGGCCGCGCTGAAGGATCTGCTGGTGCAGCTGCTCAAGCCGCTGGAAAAGACCATGGAGCTGGGCCGCGAGCAGCCGCTGGTGATGATGATTGCCGGCGTGAATGGCGCGGGCAAGACCACCAGCATCGGCAAGCTCTGCAAGCACTTCCAGAGCTACCACCAGTCGGTGCTGCTGGCCGCCGGCGACACCTTCCGCGCCGCCGCGCGCGAACAGCTGACCATCTGGGGCGAGCGCAACAACGTGACCGTGGTGGCCCAGGAAAGCGGCGATCCGGCCGCGGTGATCTTCGACGCCGTGAACGCCGCCCGCGCCCGCAAGATCGACATCGTGATGGCCGACACCGCCGGCCGCCTGCCCACGCAGCTGCACCTGATGGAAGAACTCAAGAAGGTCAAGCGCGTGATCGGCAAGGCCATGCCCACGGCTCCGCACGAATGCCTGCTGGTGATCGACGCCAACACGGGCCAGAACGCCCTGGCACAAACCCGCGCCTTCGACGACGCGCTAGGCCTGACCGGCCTGATCGTGACCAAGCTCGACGGCACGGCCAAGGGCGGCATCCTGGCCGCCATCGCCCGCCAGCGCCCGGTGCCGGTGTACTTCATCGGCGTGGGCGAGAAAGTGGAAGACCTGCAGCCGTTCAAGGCCGAGGAGTTCGCGGAGGCGCTGCTGGGGTGATACCCAGCCGGCGTTCCGGCCCTGCAAAGGCAAAGCCCCGCTGACGCGGGGCTCACGACCAATTGCCTGGAAAAACCCCCGGCATCAACGCCGGGGTTTTTCTTTGCTGGCCAAAACGAACCGCCGGAACCTACTCGCTATCGGGCTGCACCCCAGGTGCCGCCTTCTGGAACGCTTCCAGTTCCATGCAGTTGGCGTGGATCTTCGCGATGGTCGGGAACGGTGTCAGGTCCACGTTGAATCGCTGCGAGTTGAACACCTGCGGCACCAGGCACAGGTCCACCAGCGTCGGCGTATCGCCAAATGCGTAGCGGCCCACGTGGCCCAGCTGCTGCAGGTTGATTTCCAGCGAGGCGAAGCCCTGCTCGATCCAGTGCCGGTACCAGCCGTCCTTGGCCTCGTCCGATACCTTCAGTTCATGCTTCAGGTACTTGAGCACCCGCAGGTTGTTCAGCGGATGGATCTCGCAGGCGATTTCCTGGGCCAGGCCGCGCACCACGGCGCGCTCGAACGGGTCTTTCGGCAGCAGTGCCGGCTCGGGATGGGTCTCGTCGAGATATTCGATGATGGCCATCGACTGGATCAGCGGACGGCCGTCGACCACCAGCGTCGGCACCACGCCGTCGGCGTTCAGCGCGCGGTACTCGGGCTTGAGCTGCATGCCGCCGTCCTTGAGCAGGTGCACGCCCTTGTAGTCGTAGGGCAGCCCCTTCAGGTTCAAGGCGATGCGTACGCGAAACGAAGCCGAGCTGCGGAAGTAGCTGTGGAGCGCAAGCATGGCCTCAGACCACCTTGACGGTCAGGTCGCCCACGCCGGCCACGTGGCACTGCATGACGTCGCCCTTGACCACCGGGCCCACGCCTTCGGGCGTGCCGCTGTAGATCAGGTCGCCCGGCTGCAGTTCGAACAGTTTCGACAGGTACGACACCATTTCGGGCACCGACCAGATCAGGTCCGACAAGTCGCCGCGCTGCTTTTCCACGCCGTTCACGGCCAGCGTCACCGCGCCCTTTTCCGGGTGGCCGATGGCGGACACCGGCACGATCGGGCCAATCGGTGCCGACTTGTCGAACGCCTTGCCGGTTTCCCAGGGGCGGCCGGTCTTCTTCGACTCGTTCTGCAGGTCGCGGCGCGTCATGTCCAGGCCGATGGCGTAGCCGTAGACGTGGCTCGCGGCCTGTTCCACGGGGATGTCCTTGCCGCCCTTGCCGATGGCCACCACCAGCTCCACCTCGTAGTGGCAGTTGCCGGTGCCCGGCGGGTACGGGAACGTGCCTTCGGTGTTGTCGGGCACGTAGCTGACCGCGTCGGACGGCTTGCAGAAGAAGAACGGCGGTTCGCGGTCGGGGTCCGAGCCCATTTCACGTGCATGCGCGGCATAATTGCGGCCCACGCAATAGACCCGGCGCACGGGGAAGCTTGCGCTGCTGCCACGGACCGGCACCCCGACGGGGGCCTGCGGGGCGAATACGAACTCGGTCATCCAAACTCTCCTGCTTTCTCTTTTTTGATGGGACGCCGCGCCGGCGCATTCGGCGTGCCCCGGTTTCGATGCGGAAATCGGGGGCGCGGCAGGGGCAAAGCATACACCCGGCGTACGGTGGCATACAGTGCAGGCAGCCCCGGCGCGAATCTTGCATATTGCAGTGCAACCCAGCGACCGTCATGAACCGCCGCACCTCGCCCCCACCTGCCAGTCCACCGCCGGCCGCAGGCTCCCGCACCCTGAGCATCCTGCTGGTGCGCGACCCGCACGACGCCGATCCGCTCAACGTGGAGACAATCCGCGCCGGATTGGCGCAGGCCGGCTTCACGACGGTGCAGACCGTGGACGCCGACCTGCGGCTGCCCGACGTGATCGCGGCCACGCTGCCCGACCTGGTCATCATCGCGTCCGAATCGGCCGCCCGCGACACCATCGAGCATGTGTGCGTGTCCACCCAGCACGCGCCGCGCCCGATCGTCCTGTTCACCGACAACGACGATTCCCAGCGCATCAAGGCCGCGCTGTCAGCCGGAATCACCGCCTATATCGTCGACGGCCTGCGCGCCGAGCGCGTCAAGACCGTGCTGGACGTGGCCTATGCGCGGTTCGAGCTCGACCAGCAGCTGCGCGCCGAGCTGGACGCCACCAAGCTCAAGCTGGCCGAGCGCAAGACCGTGGAACGCGCCAAGGGCCTGCTGATGGAGTCGCGCGGCATCACCGAGGACGACGCCTACAAGCGGCTGCGGTCGATGGCGATGGAGCGTGGCATCAAGCTCGTGGAAGCCGCCCAGCGCGTGATCGACGTGATGGGCTGAGGCCAGTCCATCCTTCCGCCATCCCTTTCGCCCGCGTCCCTCCCGCGCCCCCCAACACCAGCCCGGTGCATGCGCGGGCGCGGCGCTGCACCAGATACGCCATCCCGCCGCTTCCCCGCACGGTTTCGCGCTGACTTTCCGCTCCCGGGGCCTGCGCCGCAGGCCCCCAGCGTGCACCGTCCCCACGCTTGGCGCCTCGATCTGGTGAAAAGCGCCGCCGGCCGCACGGTGTTGTGCACCGCAACGGGCATGGCATGACGCTTGCGTAGTGGCTGACAAGGCCAACGACGGCCGGCATCACCCTGTAGTGCCCGGTATCACCCACAACATGCATGCACGCGCGCCAACGACGGCCCGCGCGGCATCGGACAACGGCGTCCTGCACCGCACCTTCCGGCTTCTGTCGACGCCTGGGGCTGCGGTCGGGACGCCTTTTTTCTTCTCGGAGCCATCGCAATGCCCTCTCGCCTCAAGATTGCCAAGCCCAACGTCGCCGACAACGCGGCCGCCGACCGCGCTCCGGCCAGCCACGGCCGCCGCCGCGCGCTGGCCACCCTTGCCGGCGCCAGCGTGATGACGCTGGTCGATCCGCTGGTGCGCAGCGGTGCCTGGGCAGCCGGCTCCGATGCGCCCGAGAAGGCCGAAGTCAGGATCGGCTTCATCCCGCTGACCGACTGCGCCTCGGTGGTCATGGCGTCGACGCTGGGCCTGGACAAGAAGTACGGCATCAAGATCACGCCGAGCAAGGAGGCGTCGTGGGCAGCCGTGCGCGACAAGCTGGTCAATGGCGAACTCGATGCCGCGCACGTGCTCTACGGCCTGGTCTATGGCGTGCAGCTCGGCATCGGCGGGCCCCGGAAGGACATGGCGGTGCTGATGAACCTGAACCACAACGGCCAGGCCATCACGCTGTCGCAGAAGCTGGCGGAAAAGGGCGTCAAGGACGGTGCCAGCCTGAAGGCGCTGATGACCCGCGAAAAGCGCGAGTACGTGTTCGCCCAGACCTTCCCCACCGGCACGCATGCGATGTGGCTCTATTACTGGCTGGCCGCCAACGGCATCAATCCGATGCAGGACGCCAAGGCCATCACCGTGCCGCCGCCGCAGATGGTAGCCAACATGCGCGTGGGCAACATGGACGGCTTCTGCGTGGGCGAACCGTGGGGCGCGCGTGCCATCGCCGACAAGATCGGCTTCACGGCCGAAACCACCCAGGCCATCTGGAAGGACCATCCCGAGAAGGTGCTCGGCACCACATCGGATTTCGTCCAGAAAAATCCGAACACGGCCCGCGCGATGGTGGCGGCCGTCCTTGAAGCATCGAAGTTCATCGACGCATCGGCCTCGAACCGCCGCAAGACCGCCGAGACCATCGCGGCCAAGTCCTATGTCAACACCGACATGGACATCATTTTGGACCGCATGCTGGGCCGCTACAGCAACGGTCTGGGCAAGACCTGGGACGATCCTGATTCGATGAAGTTCTATCAGGACGGCCTGGCCAACTACCCGTTCCTGTCGGACGGCA
Organism: Cupriavidus sp. 86D6; assembly: GCF_057815095.1. NCBI lineage: Bacteria > Pseudomonadati > Pseudomonadota > Betaproteobacteria > Burkholderiales > Burkholderiaceae > Cupriavidus > Cupriavidus sp. 86D6. The sequence goes on from NZ_JBYPSB010000013.1 coordinate 50,038, forward strand.
TGTGGTTCCTGACGCAGCAGAAGCGCTGGGGCCTGCTGAAGGACCACCCCGACTACCTGGCCGTGGCCAGGCAGGTGAACCGCATCGACGTGTTCAAGCAGGCCGCCGCCGCGGCGCAGGTGCCGCTGCCCAAGAGCGATTTCCGGACCGCGAAGCTGATCGACGGCGTGACCTGGGACGCCGCCAAGGACCCGAAGGCCTACGCCGACGGCTTCAAGATCAAAGCCGGCGCCCTCTGACCCCGCACGCGTTGTTCGCGACCTGATCGCCCTCTGGAAAGGAGCCCGCCGTGAATGCCCTCGCCCCTGCCGTTACCCCCACTACTCCGCAAGGAGCCGCCATGGATGCCGATGTCCTCGATACGGAAGCCAAGGAACAGACGCGCCGCCGCGCCCAGGAGCTTGCCATCCAGGCGAAGCAGGCCGCGCGGCGCGAGGCCGTAGCCGGCTTCGTGCTCAAGTGCGTGCCGCCGCTGGCCGGCTTCGTGCTGTTCCTGCTGGTCTGGCACGGCATCGCCACGCTGATCCCGGCATTGCCCACGCCCGGTGCCACCTGGAATGCCGCCGTGCCGCTGTTTGCCGATCCGTTCTATCGCAACGGCCCGAACGACCAGGGCATCGGCTGGAACGTGCTGGCGTCGCTGGCGCGCGTGGCGGCCGGCTTCGGCCTGGCGGCGGTGATCGGCATTCCGGCCGGCTTCCTGCTGGGGCGTTTCGCCTTCCTGAACGCGATGGCGGCACCGGTCATCAGCCTGCTGCGGCCCGTGTCGCCGCTGGCCTGGCTGCCCATCGGCCTGCTGCTGTTCAAGGCCGCCAACCCGGCCGCCATCTGGGCCATCTTCATCTGCTCGATCTGGCCGATGATCATCAACACGGCGGTCGGCGTGACGCGCGTGCCGCAGGACTACCTGAACGTGGCGCGCGTGCTTGACCTGTCCGAATGGAAGATCTTCCGCAGCGTGCTGTTCCCGGCCGTGCTGCCGTACATGCTGACCGGCGTGCGGCTGTCCATCGGCACCGCGTGGCTGGTGATCGTGGCCGCCGAGATGCTGACCGGCGGCACCGGCATCGGCTTCTGGCTGTGGGACGAGTGGAACAACCTGAAGGTCGAGCACATCGTCATCGCCATCTTCATCATCGGCGTGGTGGGCCTGGTGCTGGAGCACCTGCTGCTGGCCCTGGCGCGCCGCTTCAGCTACGGCAACACCTGATCGGAGCCCCGTCATGGAAAAATTCGTCAGCATCGAACACGTCGGCCAGACGTTCAAGACGCGCAAGGGCCCGTTCGTGGCATTGCGCGACATCAACCTGTCGGTTGCCGAAGGCGAGTTCATCACGCTGATCGGGCATTCGGGCTGCGGCAAGTCCACGCTGCTGAACCTGATCGCCGGGCTGACCACGCCCACCGCCGGCGCACTGATCTGCGCCGGGCGCGAGATCGCCGGGCCCGGGCCGGAGCGCGCCGTGGTCTTCCAGAACCATTCGCTGCTGCCGTGGCTGACGTGCTTCGAAAACGTCCACCTGGGCGTGGAGCGCGTGTTCGGCGCCACGGAGGGCAAGGCGCAGCTGAAGGCCCGCACGCACGACACGCTGGCGCTGGTGGGCCTGACCCACGCCGAAGGCAAGTATCCGCACGAGATCTCGGGCGGCATGAAGCAGCGCGTGGGCATCGCCCGGGCGCTGGCGATGCAGCCCAAGGTGCTGCTGATGGACGAGCCGTTCGGTGCGCTCGATGCGCTGACCCGCGCCCATCTGCAGGACGAACTGATCAAGATCGTGGCGCGTACGAAGAGCACCGTCGTCATGGTCACGCACGATGTGGACGAGGCCGTGCTGCTGGCCGACCGCATCGTCATGATGACCAACGGCCCGGCGGCCACCATCGGCGAGATCGTCAGCGTCGATATCCCGCGCCCGCGCGACCGCGTGGCGCTGGCCGACGACAAGACCTACCACGCCTGCCGCACGGCCGTGCTGGACTTCCTGTACCGCAAGCAGCGCAACCCGGCGCTGCAGGAAGCCGCCTGAGACCCTGCGGGACCCATTGCCGGCGGCAATCGTGGGCTATCATGAACCCCACCCCCACGATTCCGGCAGTCATCATGACCACAGCAGCAGATTCGCCATTTTTGGCGGCAAAGTACATCAAGGAAATCGGCCGCGGCGTCAACGGCGCCCGCGCGCTGCCGCGCGAGGATGTCCAGGCGCTGTTCGACGCCATGCTGGCAGGCCGCGTTTCCGATATCGAACTGGGCGCGGTGCTGATGGCGTACCGGATCAAGGGCGAGGCACCGCACGAACTGGCCGGCATGCTTGAAGCCGCGCACCAGCATTGCCAGCCGCTGGCGGCGCCGCCCGACAAGCCCGTGGTGGTGATCCCCAGCTACAACGGCGCGCGCAAGCAGCCCAACCTGGTGCCGCTGCTGGCGATGCTGCTGGCGCGCGATGGCGTGCCGACGCTGGTGCATGGCGTGCGCGCGTTCCACGGCCGCGTGACCAGCATGGCCCTGTTCGACGCGCTGGGCGTGCCGCTGTGCGCCACCACCCAGGCCGCGCAGGACCAGCTGCGTGCGGCATCGAACCCGCTGGCCGTGCTGCCTATCGACGTGCTGTCGCCCGCGCTGTCGGCCCTGCTCGACAAGCGCGCGATCATCGGCCTGCGCAATTCGTCGCACACGATCGTCAAGATGCTGCAGCCGGTGGGCGCGCATACGCCGGCCGAAGCCCTGCGCCTGTACAGCTACACCCACCCCGAATATCGCGAAACACTGACCGATTATTTCTCGCACGAGCCGGCCAACGTGCTGCTGGGCCGCGGCACCGAGGGCGAGGTGGTGGCCGATGCCCGCCGCAGCACGCGCATCGACTGGCTGCACGACGGGCATCAGCGCACGATGGTGGACCCGGTGGGCGGTTCCATCGCCGAAGTGCCGGCGCTGCCCGCCGGCACCGACGTGGCCGACACGGCGGCCTGGATCCGCAAGGTGCTCGATGGCGCCGAGCCGGTGCCCGCCCCCATCGCCACCCAGATCGCCACGATCAAGGATTGCCTGCGGCAGGCCACGCGCGTGGCCTGGGCCAGCCCGGTCTGATCGCCCAACCCGGCCAGCGCGCGGAAAGGCGGCCGCGGCACGTCGGCCGCGCTGCGGCCTAACGCCGCACCGGCAGCGGGATGCGCTCGGTTTCGCCTGGCACGTGCGGAAACTTGTCGTCCTGCCAACGCTGGCTGGCTTCCTCGATGGCCTCCTTGCTGCTGGCCACGAAGTTCCAGAAGATAAAGCGGCGGCCGTCGGTCGGATCGCCGCCAAGCAGCATCACGCGCGACGGCATGGTCGCCGTGATCGTCACCGGCTCGCCCGGCGTCAACACCACCAGATGCTCGGCGGGCAGCGTCTCGCCATCCATTTCCAGGTTGCCGTCCACCGGATAGACGCCGCGCTGCACATGTTCCGCCGGAATCACCAGGCTGGCGCCGGCATCCATCTCGATGGCCACGTAGAGCGTGCGGCTGTACACCCGCACCGGGGATTCGGCGCCGAAGGCATCGCCGGCAATCACCGTCATCCGCACGCCGGGCAGTTCCAGCTTGGGCAGCGTGGCGCCCGGATGGTGGTGGAACGACGGCGGATCGTTCTCATGGGCCAGCGGCAGTGCCACCCAGGTCTGGATGCCATGCAGGCGCGGGCCTGCCTCGCGGGCGGCATCCGGCGAACGTTCCGAATGGACGATGCCGGTGCCAGCCGTCATCCAGTTCACGTCGCCCGGCCGGATCACCTGTTCGCTGCCCAGGCTGTCCCGGTGCATGATCTCGCCCTCGAAAAGGTATGTCACCGTGGCCAGACCGATATGCGGATGCGGACGCACATCCATGCCCTGCCCCGGCGCCATCTCCACGGGGCCCATGTGGTCGAAGAAAATGAACGGCCCGACGGTCTGGGTCGTGGCGGCGGGCAGCAGGCGGCGGACGGTGAACTCGCCGATATCCCGCACATGCGGCTTCAGCAAGTGTTCGATAGCAGACATGGAAACGTCTCCAAGGAATGGTGCAATGCGGCTGGAAAACAACTTCAGTGTAGCGAATCCCGCAATTCACCATCCCGAATTTGCAGTGAATTCGTCGGAAACCGATTGACCGCCGGCTTCTCTAATATTCCTGTCGGGCGCACGCTACCCGCCACGCCTTGTGGGAACTAGGGCGCGATCCGAAGCCGACGACGATCAGACGCTATCGGGATTACGACCCCGATGTGACGGAACTATCAACCCCATCGGCCCTCTAACTTAGCACTCGTCCGGTTCGAGTGCTAATATGCGTTGCAATGCGGTGTCCTTCCGGGACACACCGGCAACCCACCGCCGGATGCGAAAGGAGTCATAGTGAACGCAGTCCTGTCTGCCGATCAAAACCAAGTTTCCCGCCGTCTGCCGACGGCGCCCCAGAGTGCTGCCGCGAACAGCCTTGCGCTGACGTTTCCGGGCACGCTGGGCAATCTGGATAGCTATATCCAGGCGGTCCATCGCATTCCGCTGCTTACCCCCGAGGAAGAGCTGCGGCTGGCCCGCGACCTGCGCGACAACGATTCCGTCGATGCCGCCCGCCGCCTGGTGATGTCGCACCTGCGCCTGGTCGTGTCGATCGCCCGCCAGTACCTGGGCTACGGCCTGCCGCACGCCGATCTGATCCAGGAAGGCAATATCGGCCTGATGAAGGCCGTGAAGCGCTTCGACCCCGAGCAGGGCGTGCGCCTGGTGTCGTACGCGATGCACTGGATCAAGGCCGAGATCCACGAATACGTGCTGAAGAACTGGCGCATGGTCAAGGTGGCCACCACCAAGGCCCAGCGCAAGCTGTTCTTCAACCTGCGCAGCCACAAGCAGGGTGCGCATACCTTCACGCCCGAGCAGATCGAAGCCGTTGCACGCGAGCTGAACGTGAAGCCCGAGGAAGTGATGGAGATGGAAACCCGCATGTCGGGCGGCGATATGGCGCTGGAAGGCCAGATCGACGATGGCGAGGAAGAATTCGCCCCCATCGCCTACCTTGCGGACAACCACAACGAGCCGACCAAGGTCATCGAGGCCAAGCACAACGACCGGCTGCAGGTGGAAGGGCTGGAAGAAGCGCTGAGCAAGCTCGATCCGCGCAGCCGCCGCATCATCGAGGCGCGCTGGCTGGACGTGAACGACGACGGCTCGGGCGGCTCCACGCTGCATGAGCTGGCCGACGAATTCGGCGTGTCGGCCGAGCGGATCCGCCAGATCGAGACGGCCGCGATGAAGAAGATGAAGGGTGCGCTGGCGGCATTTGCCTGATCCGCGCCAACGCGGAACGCACCAAGCAAAAGGCCGGTCGATTGACCGGCCTTTATGTTTGCCCTGGCGCACCGGCATCGCCGCCGCGCGCCCGGCACGTCCGTCAGGACATCAGGACATCAGGACATCAGCGCCTTCAGGTCGTGGGCGATCGGCTCCGGACCCTGACCGTGGCGGATGAACAGCCGCAGCTGGCCGTTCTGGTCGAATACGTAGCTGCCGGCCGAGTGATCCATCGTGTAGTTGTTCGGCGACGAACCGGGCACCTTGGCGTAATACACCTTGAAGTCCTTGGTCACCTGCTTGAGCGCGGCCTCGTCAGCCGGGCGCAGGCCCAGGAAGCGCGCGTCGAAGGCCGGCACGTACTGGCCCAGCAGCGCGCCGGTATCGCGGTCCGGGTCCACCGTGACGAACAGCACCTGCACCTTGTCGGCATCGGGGCCCAGCTGCTCCATCACCTGCTTGAGCTCGACCATGGTAGTCGGGCAGACGTCCGGGCAATGCGTGTAGCCGAAGAACATCAGCACCACCTTGCCCTTGAAGTCGCCCAGCGTGCGGGTCTTGCCGGCGGGGTCCTGCAGCGCGAAATCCTTGCCGAAGTCGCTGGCGCCCGAGATATCGACGTTCTTGAACGACGGCTTCGGCTGCCCGCAGGCGGCCAGGAGCGCGGTGCACAGGGCGAGCAGGCAAAAGCGGCGAAATGTGGCGAAAAAGCCAGAGGCGGAGGTCGGCATGCGTCGGAGCGGATGGGAAGCAAGATACGCCCGGAAGTATCGCCGATCACGCTGGCCGTGGACTCCGGGCGCGGCAAGATGCCGCAGGCAGACCGATCAGACCTGCGGCACGAACTTGAAGTAGTGATCCACCAGCAGCGCCCCGAAGAGCAGCGACAGGTACAGGATCGAATAGCGGAAGGTGCGCTGCGCGAGCTGGTCCGAGTAGTTGCGGAACAGCTTCCAGGCGTAGCCCAGGAAGACCAGGCCCAGCCCCAGCGCGGCCACCAGGTAGATGACGCCGCTCATGCCGTAGACGAACGGCAGCAGCGTGGCCGCGATCATCACCAGCGTGTACAGCAGGATATGCAGCAGCGTGTAGCGTTCGCCATGGGTAATCGGCAGCATCGGCAGGCCGGACTTGGCATAGTCCGCGCGGCGATACAGCGCCAGCGCCCAGAAGTGCGGCGGCGTCCACGTGAAGATGATCAGCACCAGGAACCAGGCCTCGGCCGGCACGGTGCCCGCCACGGCGGCCCAGCCCAGCGCCGGCGGCATGGCGCCCGACAGCCCGCCGATCACGATGTTCTGCGGCGTGGCCGGCTTCAGCAGGATCGTGTAGACCACCGCGTAGCCCAGGAACGTGGCGAAGGTCAGCCACATCGTCAGGTCGTTGGCAAACACGTGCAGCAGCCACATGCCCGCGCCGCCAAGGATGGCCGAGAAGATCAGCGTCTGCGTGGTGGTGATCTCGCCGGTGGCGGACGGGCGCCAGGCCGTGCGGCGCATCAGCGCGTCGATCTTCTGTTCCACCAGGCAGTTGATGGCGAAGGCCGCGCCGGCCAGCAGCCAGATACCGGCGGCGCCGCCGATCAGGACCGACCACGGCACCATGCCCGGCGTGGCCAGGAACATGCCGATGACCGAGCAGAACACGGCCAGTTGCGTCACGCGCGGCTTGGTCAGTGCGGCGTATTGGCGGACCAGGTGACGAATCCGGCCCACGGAAGAGTGGGGGTGGGTAGCGGTAACCACGGGGGGCATCTTGTCCTTCATGTGGCGCGCGCCGCGATTGCGGACTGGGCGGCGGCGCCTGCGGAGCGGGTCGCGAGGCCGATATTGTAGTTGAGACGGAGCAACAGCATCAGCAACAGGGCTGCTCCGCCGTTATGTGCCACCGCCGCCACCAGCGGCCAGTCGAACACGATGTTCGACATCCCGGTGGCCAGTTGCAGCGCCAGCACGGCCAGCAGCCACTTGCCGTGGCGCGCCAGCCCTTCCAGCCGGCGGGCGCGCAGGCCGAACCACAGCAGGTAGCCCAGCACCACGAACGCAAAGCCGCGATGCACCCAGTGGATGGCCACCAGCGCCGCGTGCGGGATGTAGTCGCCATCGGCCGTCATGCCCAGCTGGCGCCACAGCGTGAAGCCATGGCGGAAGTCCATCTCTGGCACCAGCTGGCCGTTGCAGAGCGGGAAGTCGGTGCAGGCCAGTACCGCGTAGTTGGTGCTGACCCAGCCGCCCAGGAAGATCTGGACCACCAGCAGCACGATGGCCAGCAGGCCCGCCCAGCGCAGCGACGCCGCCTGGGGCGCCACCGCGTGCGGCTGGTCGTTGCGCGATCCGAGCCAGATCAGCGATGCCAGCAGCAGCATGGCCAGCATCAGGTGCGTGACCACGATGATCGGCTGCAGCTTCATGGTGACCGTGAGCATGCCGAAGGCACCCTGCACGCAGACCAGCACGAAGACGCCCGTGGCAAACCATGGCGACTGCCTGAGTTCGCGCCGCTTCACCCAGGCCAGCACCATCAGCGAGATGATCAGCACGCCCACCGCCATGGCGAAATAGCGATGGATCATCTCGATCCAGGCCTTGACCAGCGTGACCGGGCCGCTCGGCAGCGCCGTCTCGGCCGCGCGGATCGGCTCCATCGCCGCATGCGGGTTCGAATGGCCATAGCAACCCGGCCAGTCCGGGCAGCCCAGGCCCGAGTCGGTCAGCCGCGTAAAGCTGCCGAACATGATCAGGTCCAGCGTCAGGAACGCCGTGATCCACACGAGCTTGCGATATTTGTCACGGCTGCCGCGCACCATCACATAGGACAGTGGCAGCAGGGCGATCAGGATGCCGATGATGGCGAGCTGGAGCAGCATTTGGGTACAGCCGGTAATTCAACGAAAAAACGATCGGGATGGATCGGTCGGTGCGCCAGGATGGTTCCGGCGCGTGTCAGCCGATGCGCGAATACTTGAGCAGCTTCTTCAGGTCGCCGCTCACCTTCTTCGGGTCGGGGTCCTTCGGCCAGCGCATCATCAGATTGCCCAGCGGATCGACCAGGAACAGCGTGTCCTCGACGCGGCCGCCTTCCTGGGCCGGCAGCCATTGCCCGATGGCCGCACGGTCCATGCGCAGGAAGCGCACGCCGGCATAGGGTTCGTTGTAGGCGGTAGATAGCCGATCGTCCACTTTACCGGCGTCCTGGATCAGCCAGACCGGCACGATCCGCTCGCGGTCCTCGCCCTGCCCCGCGCGGATCTGGCGCATCGTGAACAGCTTGCGCGCGCAGGCTTCGTCGCAGGCGGACGGATCGGTCATCAGCATCAGCCACTTGCCGCGCATCGACGTCAGCGGCACGGCCTCGCCGCGCTCGTTGACCAGTTCGACGGCCGGCATCGGGCGCTGCGGGTCCACCAGCGCGCCATAGTTGGTGCTGCCGCCGGTCGGCTTGATCACGTAATAGGTGAAATACGAGAACAGCACCGGCGATGCGCACACCAGCAGCAGCATCAGCATCTGCAGACGGCCACGGCGCGTGCGGGCATCGATGCGGGGGTCGGGCGTGGCCGAGGGATCTTGCTGCGGCATGGAGGATGTCTGTACGTTCATCGTTCGATCAATCTGATCACTCTCGGGTCATTCGGTGGCCGTGGCCGGTCCGGCCTCGCGCCGGGCGCGGCGCCATCCCAGCACTGCCACCAGCACCACGGTCAGCGCGGCCAGGCCGAACCACTGCGCGGCGTAGCCATAGTGGCGGTCGGCGCCGGAATCGGCGGGCGCCCAGTCGCGCGCCAGCCCATCGCCCGTATCGCTCGACTGTTCCAGCACCACTGGCAGCAGTGGCGTACCGATCTCACGCGCATACGCGGCAAGGTCGATATTCTGACGTATCTTGCGGCCGGCCTCCGCGGCGGGGTCCTGGCCGAGGCTGTACACGCGCGGCACGGCGGCCAGCGCGGTGCCTTCGACGGTGACCTCGCCGGCTGGCGTCGGGAACGGCGCGATGCGCGTGCGGTCCTGCGCGTCGCGTGGCAGCCACCCGCGCAGCACCAGCACCTGCCCGCCCGTGGCCAGCCGCAACGGCGTCAGCACCAGAAATCCGGCACGGCTGTCGGTGCCATTGCCATGCGGGCGATTGTCCAGCAGCACGGTGCGGCTGTCGTCGAAGCTGCCGCGTGCGCGCACGTGGCGATCCACCAAAGCCGCGGCGTCTCCCCGCCCTGCTGTCAGATCTACCGGCGCCTGCGCCGCTGCCGCCGCCAGCCGTGCGGCGCGGCCGGTCTTCTCGTGCGCACGGCCCAGTTGCCAGTTGCCCAGCGCGCAGGTCACCGCGATCACCACCAGCGCGGCAATCATCGGCACCGCTCCCGGCGCGCGCCACCGCCTGCGGGTCGTCACGGGTTTCCTCCGGCGGCGGCGATGCCATAATGGGCGCTTGCCGAAAAGAGCCCCCACATGCGCTTTGTCATCATCGTCGCCTTTATCCTGATCATCGGCAGCCTGGCGTCCGCGCTGTTCTTCATGATGCGCGACCGTGGCCGCACGCCCAACATGATGCGCTCGCTGATGCTGCGCGTCGGCTTTTCGATCGCACTGTTCCTGTTCATCCTGTTCTCGCACTGGATGGGCTGGATTCAGAGCACCGGCATCCACATGTCCCCCTGAGCCGTCCGGATGCCAAACAAAAAGCGCCGCTGAGACTGACCTCACGCGGCGCTTTTCGTTTGTGGCTGGCTGGCTTCGCTCTCCCGCCGCGCGGGAGAGCGGCTGGGGGAGCGCGCAGACACCACCCGGTGTTACAACCAGTACACGACCACGTACAGACCCAGCCAGACCACGTCCACGAAGTGCCAGTACCAGGCGGCGCCTTCGAACGCGAAGTGGTGGTCCGGCGTGAAGTGGCCTTTGAGCACGCGGCCCAGCACCACCGCCAGCATGATCGCGCCCATCGTCACGTGGAAGCCGTGAAAGCCCGTGAGCAGGAAGAACGTCGAACCATAGACACCCGACGTGAGCTTCAGGTTCAGCTCGTGGTAGGCGTGCATGTATTCGTAGACCTGCAGGCACATGAAGATCGCGCCCAGCAGGATGGTCAGCACCAGGCCCTGGATCAACTGGTTGCGCTTGCCGGCCAGCAGCGCGTGGTGCGCCCAGGTCAGCGTCACGCCCGAGGTCAGCAGCAGCGCCGTGTTGATCGTCGGGATCGGCCACGGCCCCATGGTCTGGAAGGTTTCCACGGTGCCCGCCGGGCCGGTGTTCGGCCACACGGCCGAGAAGTCCGGCCAGATGATCTTGTTGTTCAGGTCGCCCAGCCACGGCATGGCGATGGTGCGCGCGTAGAACAGCGCACCGAAGAACGCCGCGAAGAACATCACCTCCGAGAAGATGAACCAGCCCATCGACCAGCGGAACGACACGTCGATGTTCTTGCCATACAGCCCGCCCTCGGATTCGCCGATGGCGTCGCCGAACCAGCTCTTGAGCACGAACAGGAACCAGATCAGCCCGAAGCCGCACAGGTACGGCGCCCACGGCTGCCCGTTGACCCAACCGGCCGCTCCCGCGCCGGTCATCAGCAGGCCGAACGCCGCCGTGATCGGATGGCGCGACGGGCCCGGCACGAAGTAGTACGGGGCGTTTGCGCGATTCGCACTCATTCTTCTATCTCCAGCTCAAAGTCTCGATTCATGTTATCCGCCCGTCCGGCCCCGACATCTGGCCGGCGGCGTGCTCGCTTTGTATCTGCTGCCCTGCTATGCCTGGCTGACCACGACGCGCACGATGGCGATCAGTACCGCCACGAACACCGCTGCCGCAATCAGCCCGGCGATGATCACATGCACCGGGTTCAGGCGCGCCATGTCGGATTCATGCTCCGACCCCTTGCGCAGCCCAATGAACGACCACAGCACCGCGCGCACCGTCTGTACGAATGACGCCTTGCGATGCACCGGATCGTCCGTCGCCATGCCCAGCCTCCTCAGCTGCCCTGCTGCGTTGCCGTCACCCCGGCTTCCGGGGCCTGCGCCACCGGCGTGCCGATCTCGAAGAACGTGTACGACAGCGTGATGACCTTCACATCCTTCGGCAGCTTCGGATCTACCACGAAGACCACCGGCATCTCGCGCGCCTCGTTCGCCTTGAGCGTCTGCTGCTTGAAGCAGAAGCACTCCACCTTCTTGAAATACTCCGTGGCCTGCTTGGGCGCGTAGCTCGGGATCGCCTGCGCCGAGATGTCGCGCGACTGGCCATTGGCCACTTCGTAGACGATCGTCGTCAGCTCGCCCGGGTGCACCTCCATCGAATGCCTGACCGGCCGGAACGCAAACGGGCCGCGCGCATTCGAATCGAACTCCACCGTAATCGTGCGGGTCGTGTCGACCTGGGTATTTTTTACCGCCGCGCCCGCGCCATACAGGTCGCGCGTGGTCACCACGTTGAGCCCGGTGATGTCGCAGATCGCCTTGTACAGCGGCACCAGCGCGTAGCCAAAGCCGAACATCAGCGTCACCACGACCAGCAGCCGCATCATCATGCCGCGGTTGAATCGCTTTTCGAGGGCTTTGTCCTGCGCGTCCACTGCCTTGTCTCCGGCTATTGCCTTGGTCTTATCGGATCAGCCGCCCAGGAACTTCATCTTGGCGACAAATCCCAGGAAAAAAACCAGTGCCACCGACAACAGGATCCATCCCAGGCGCCGGTTGGCGGCTTTCTGGCTGGCCTGGCGTTCCAGCTGCGACGGGCTTTTTGCTGAGGGCTGCATGATTCGGATCTCGCTGGCCGGACGCCCGTGGGCATCCGGCCGGTTCGCGCTACTTCGCAATATTTCGTAAAACTACGACGTCTCTGCGCTTACTTCACCACCGGCGGCTCTTCGAAGGTGTGGAACGGGGCCGGCGACGGCACGGTCCACTCCAGACCTTCGGCGCCATCCCACGGCTTGTCGCCGGCGGCCTGGCCGCCACGGTACGACGGCAGCACCACCGCGAAGAAGAAGTACACCTGCATCAGGCCGAAGCCCAGCGCGCCCAGCGACGCCACGGCGTTGAAGTCCGTGAACTGGGTCGGGTAATCGGCATAGCGACGCGGCATGCCGGCCAGGCCCAGGAAGTGCATCGGGAAGAAGGTCACGTTGAAGAAGATCAGCGAGCCCCAGAAATGGATCTTGCCGCGCATCTCGTCGTACATGAACCCGCTCCACTTCGGACCCCAGTAGTAGAAGCCCGCGAACAGCGCGAACAGCGAGCCCGCCACCAGCACGTAGTGGAAGTGCGCCACGATGAAGTACGTGTCCTGCAGCTGGATGTCGATCGGGGCGACGGCCGGCATCAGGCCCGTGAAGCCGCCGATCGTGAACACGAAGATGAAGCCGATCGCGAACAGCATCGGGGTCTCGAACGTCATCGAGCCGCGCCACATCGTGGCAATCCAGTTGAAGATCTTCACGGCCGTGGGCACCGCGATCAGCATCGTCGCGTACATGAAGAACAGCTGGCCCGTCACCGGCATGCCCGTGGTGAACATGTGGTGGGCCCACACGATGAACGACAGGATGGCGATCGACGCCGTGGCGTACACCATCGAGCTGTAGCCGAACAGGCGCTTGCGCGCGAAGGCCGGCACCACGTGCGAGATGATGCCGAACGCCGGCAGGATCATGATGTACACCTCGGGGTGCCCGAAGAACCAGAAGATGTGCTGGTACATCACCGGGTCACCGCCGCCGGCGGCCGAGAAGAAGCTCGTGCCGAAGTGGCGGTCGGTCAGCACCATCGTGATGGCGCCAGCCAGCACCGGCATCACGGCGATCAGCAGGTAGGCGGTGATCAGCCACGTCCAGCAGAACATCGGCATCTTCATCAGCGTCATGCCGGGCGCGCGCATGTTGAGGATGGTCACGATGATGTTGATCGAGCCCATGATCGACGACGCGCCCATGATGTGCATGGCGAAGATGGCCATGTCCATGCCCGGGCCCATCTGCACCGACAGCGGCGCGTAGAGCGTCCAGCCCGCGGCGGTGGCGCCGCCCGGTGCGAAGAACGAGCCAACCAGCAGCAGCGCGGCCGGCGGCATCAGCCAGAAGCTGAAGTTGTTCATGCGCGCGAACGCCATGTCCGAGGCGCCGATCTGCAGCGGGATCATCCAGTTCGCAAAGCCCACGAACGCCGGCATGATCGCGCCGAACACCATGATCAGGCCGTGCATCGTGGTGAACTGGTTGAACAGTTCGGGCCGGAAGAACTGCAGGCCCGGCTCGAACAGCTCCAGGCGGATCAGCAGTGCCAGCGCGCCGCCCGACAGCAGCATCGTGAACGAGAACAGCAGGTACAGCGTGCCGATGTCCTTGTGGTTGGTCGCGAACAGCCAGCGGCGCCAGCCATGCGGATGATCGTGCGCGTGATCGTCATGGCCGTGACCATGGCCGTGATCGTGCGCGTGGTCGTGCGGATGGCCCAGTGTCTCCGGGGTAGCGGTACTCATCGCAATGACTCCATCAATTCCTGAATGCGGGGCTGCCGCGGGTCAGCCTGCGACGCGGTTGCCCGCGAGGCTGGCCTGCTTGTCGTTGGTCGGCGTGGCGGCCTTCCTGGGGGCCGTGTCGCCGGCTGCGGCCTGTGCGCCGCCGCCTTCCGGGAACTTGCCGGCGCGGGCTTGCGAGAAGTCCGCCGGCTGGATCACTTCGCCGGTCTTGTTGCTCCAGCTGTTACGCGTGTACGTCATGACCGCGGCCAGCTCGGTATCCGAGAGCTGCTTCCACGACGGCATGCCGCCCTTGCCTTCCAGCAGGATGTGCATCTGGCCGGCCTTCGGGCCATTGACGACCTTCGAGCCGTCCAGCGCCGGGAACGCGCCCGCGCCCTTGCCGGTCGGCTGGTGGCAGACCGCGCAGTTGGCGGCGTAGACCTTCTCGCCGCGCACCTTGATTTCGTCGAGCGTCCAGGTCTTGTTGGGATCGTCGGCGGCCGCGGCCATCAGCTTCTTCTTGTCGTCGACCCACTTGGCGTATTCGCCATCGGACACCACGCGCACCACGATCGGCATGAACGCGTGTTCCTTGCCGCACAGCTCGGCGCACTGGCCACGGTAGACGCCGGTCTTCTCGGCGCGGAACCACGTGTCGCGCACGAAGCCCGGAATCGCATCCTGCTTGACGCCGAACGCCGGGATCATCCAGGCGTGGATCACGTCATTGGCGGTCGTGACGATGCGGATCTTCTTGTTGACGGGCACCACCAGCTCGTTGTCCACCTCCATCAGGTAGGTGTTCGACTTTTCCTGCTGGTTGTTGATCTGCTCGCGCGGCGTGGTCAACGTGGACACGAACGAGATGCCCTCGCCCTGGCCCTTGAGGTAGTCGTACCCCCATTTCCACTGGTAGCCGGTGGCCTTGATCGTGATGTCGGAGTTCGTGGTGTCCTTCATCGCCACCACGGTCTTGGTCGCCGGCAGCGCCATGGCGATCACGATCAGGAACGGCACGATGGTCCAGACCACTTCCACGGTGATGCTCTCGTGGAACGAGGCCGACTTCGCGCCCTTGCTCTTGCGGTGCTTGAAGATGGAATAGAACATCACGCCGAACACGGCGATGAAGATCACCGTGCAGATGATCAGCATCATCCAGTTCAGCCAGTGAATCTGTTCGGCGATCTTTGTAACGGGTTCGGCCAGGTTCAGCTGTCGGACGGCTGGGCCACCCGGCATGTCACTGACCGCGGAGGCCGCCTGGCTGACAAGCAGGGACGTGCCTGCAAGACATGCTGCGGATGCCTTCTTCCACATTTTCATTGTTTATCTACCCAATTTACAGATTCAAATCTGTCCCCGCCCTGCCCCGCACCCCGTCCGGTCCGGACGTCATGCAGGGCCGCTGCGAGTTCCTGCGCGAACTTGCGCCGCCGGTGCGGGTCCAGATACGACCCCACCCGCACGGTGCGCTTGCCCGACCGCAGAACCACGAGCGCCCGGAACGATTCACCCAGTTCAATCCGCACCCACTGTGGATTGAAGACTTCCCGCGTGACCCGACTGGCGCTGGCTGTCTCCACGACCAGCATGCCGTCGGTCACACTCACGCGTTCATGATCCGTCGCATGGCGCGCATACGCCAGCAGGGCAATCCCCAGCCCGGTCAGTTCCAGGCCAGCAAACGGCAGCACGAGCCAGGCCCCATGCCATACGGTCAGAAACGCCGCGATGGCAATGGAAAAACATGCGATGGAGAAGTAGAACCAGCCGACCTGGCGCGGAGAGAGCGAACAATTCCGCTTCATCAGCCAGTCGTTGGCCGGCAAGGGGGTACGTCCGCCGGGATTTCCGCCGGAGTCACCTACTGCCGTCTGGAATGCGATACCCAAGTCTTGCATCGCCAACCACTCTGCATCGGATGCACGCCCGGGACGAAATCCGCCCCAGGAGCGCACGTGCGGAGTGCCTTCCAGGAACGTTCTTGTGCCAGGGGACCACTGCGACAAACCGGCCCATTATATGGCGCTTCGCATACTCGAACAACATAGGATTTGACCGAAGTGCTTGCCATCGGCACAAATTTGTGCATGAGCTTTTTAGCCCCGATAGGCAACACAAACGGCAAGCCCCGATTGTCGGGCAACCGTCCTGCTGGCGCGCTTCAGCGGCGCGCCGGGGCGCGGCCGATCTTGTCGACGGGGATGATCGCGCGGCCCTGATCGTCAGTGGCCTGTTTGCCGCGGGCCGGGATTTTCCATGCATGGCCGTAGACAATCTCGAACGTCAGCGGGATCACGCCATCCTCGTTGCGCATGCGATGCAGGGCGGCAATCACGGCGCGGTGCCACTTGCGCCCGCGCAGCCCGACCGGGCCCGGCCGGCGCATGCCGCCGAAGGCGCGCACTTCGTCCAGCAGCTTTTCGGGCGATTCGTAGGTGACGGTCAGCGTCTCCATGTCCATCACGGGCGTGGACCAGCCGCTGTGCACGAGCATGTCGCCGATGTCGTGCATGTCGACGAAGCGCAGCGTGTGCGCGTCGAGGTCCACGTCGGCAAATGCGGCTCGCAATTCCTTCAAGGTGTCGGGGCCAAACAACGAGAACATGACGAGCCCGTCGTCGGCGGTGACCCGATGCCATTCCGGGAACACGCGGTGCGGCTCGGGATGCCAGTGCAGGGCC
The DNA here is from genome assembly GCF_057815095.1 of Cupriavidus sp. 86D6. NCBI lineage: Bacteria > Pseudomonadati > Pseudomonadota > Betaproteobacteria > Burkholderiales > Burkholderiaceae > Cupriavidus > Cupriavidus sp. 86D6. The sequence goes on from NZ_JBYPSB010000013.1 coordinate 66,496, forward strand.
AGGTTCGACCACAGCAGGTCGAAGCTGGCCGCGCCAAAGGGCAGTGTGGCAAGATCGGCCTGCACCAGGTCGAACATCGGGCGCTTGCCCAGCAGCCGCCCCACCCAGCCGGGCCGGCGCTGTGGGTCTCGCCCGGCGGCCTGCTGCAGCATCGCGCCGGAGATATCGATTCCGGCAATCTGCGCATCGGGAAACCGCGCGCGCAAACCCGCCAGACCCTGGCCATGGCCGCAGCCGATATCGAGCGCGCGGCCCGGCGACAGCTTGACCACTTCCATCCGCTCCTGCATGCGCTGGCCTATCTCGCCAAGCAGGAAATCGAGCTGGCCGAAGCGCGGGCTACGGCGATCGAAGGCAAGCCGGGTCAGCCGCGCGGGCGGCAACCAGGCATCTGGGGAGTCGGAGGCATGCAGGGACACGGACAGGCGAGGCAGCAAGGGTCGAATCAGCAGGTGCGGCAAAGTGTCGCACCCTCGGAGACCGCACGGAGCGGGCCGGCGGAAGTATACGCGCCGGGACCCATGCGTGCCCGAAGGGTCTTTGCCGGACCGGCCGCACGGTTGTGGCGCGGGCTGTTGCCATCGGGCTGCCTGGTCTGCGGAGCCGTGCAGCGCGACGTGGTGTGCGCCGCTTGCGCCGATGCGTTGGCGCGGCCCGTATCGCGCTGCCCCCGGTGTGCCACGCCGGGCAGCCACGGCGCTTGCGGGCTGTGCGCGGACGACGATCCGCTCGATGCCACGCTGACGCTCGGCGACTACGCCACACCGTTCGACCAATTGATCCTGCAGCTTAAATTCGGCGGCCGGCTGCCCGCTGCGGGATGGATCGCCGACCGCCTGGCCACGGTGGCCCGCACCGGCCCCGCCCCCGATTTTTTCGACCTGCTGGTGCCGATCCCGCTGTCACCGGCCCGCCTGGCAGAACGCGGTTTCAACCAGGCCTGGGAAATCGCCCGCCCGCTGGCGCGTCACCTGGGCGTCCGCGCATCGGCCACGCTGCTGTCGCGTCGTCGCGACACAATCAGCCAGCGCACCCTGGACCTGGCCGCGCGCCAGGCCAATTTGCGACAGGCGTTCGTCGTCAGTCACAACACGTCACCGCACGGGCTGCATGTCGGCCTGATCGACGATGTGATGACCACTGGCGCCACGTTGCGCGAAGCCGCCCGGGTGCTGAAAGCGCACGGCGCGGCCCGCGTCACCGCGCTGGTGGCCTTGCGCACGCCGTGACACGACGCGGCGCACGCGGTAAGCTGCGCTCCGGTTTTTTGCTGCCATCCCATGTTCAACGTCGTCCTTGTCGAACCCGAAATCCCGCCGAATACCGGCAATGTGATCCGCCTGTGCGCCAATACGGGCGCGCAGTTGCATCTGGTCAAACCGCTGGGATTTCCGCTGGAAGACGCGCGCATGCGGCGCGCGGGGCTGGACTATCACGAGTACGCGACGATGCGCGTGCACGAAAGCTGGGACGCGCTGATGGCCGCCGAACAGCCCGACCCCACGCGCATGTTCGCGCTGACCACGCACGGCTCCACGCCGTTCGGCCAGGTCAGCTTCCAGCCGGGCGACTGGTTCGTGTTCGGATCGGAAACGCGTGGCCTGGCGCCCGAGCGGCGCGAGTGGTTTCCCGCCGCGCAGCGCATCCGCCTGCCGATGCGCCCCAACAACCGCAGCCTCAACCTGTCGAACACGGTCGCCGTGGTCGTGTTCGAGGCCTGGCGCCAGAACGGCTTCGCGGGCGGCGCCTGAGCGCGCCCACGCCAGACGCGTCCGGCGTCAGTCCTCCGGCTGCACGTTGGCGGCGCGGATCACCTTGTCCCAGCGTGCCTTCTCGCTGACCATCGTCTGCCGCAGCGATGCCGGCGCCGTACCGGCCGGCACGAAATACTGCGCGCGCATCTTGTCGCGCACGTCGGCGCTGCCGATGATCGTGACCAGTTCGCGATACAGTCGGTCCACGATCGGCGCCGGCGTCCCGGCCGGCGCAAGAATGGCCTGCCACGAGATCGCCTCGAAACCCGGATAACCCGATTCCGCCACCGTCGGCACCGAAGGCAGCAGGCCGGTGCGCCCCGACGACGTCACCGCCAGTATGCGCAGCTTGCCGGCCGTCACAAGCGGCATGGCAATCGCCGGCACCATGAAGCCCGCCTGCACCTGGCCGCCGACGATTGCCGTCGTGATCTGCGGAAATCCCGCATAGGGCACGTGCTGCAGGTCGATGCCGGCCATCGCCTTGAGCTGCTCCATCGCCAGGTGCGCCGCGCTGCCGTTACCGACCGACCCATAGTTCATCACGCCCGGCTTCGACTTCGCCAGCGCCACGAACTCGCGCAGGCTGTGCACGGGCAGCCGGGCATCGATGACCAGCACGTTGGGCGACGTGGCCACCAGCGTCACCGGCGCCAGCTGCTTCATCGGGTCATAGCTCAAATGGCGATACAGCGACGGCGCCGTCACCAGCGGGCCATTGATCGTGAACAGCAGCGTGTAGCCATCGGGCGCGGCCTTGGCCACCAGCCCCGTGCCGATATTGCCGCCCGCGCCGGGCCGGTTCTCGACCACCACGGACTGTCCCAGCACGGCAGCCAGCTTCTCGGTGACGATGCGGGCGATCAGATCCGGCGACGAGCCGGCCGGAAACGGCACGATCATGCGGATCGGCCTGGCTGGCCAGGTGTCGGCCTGCGCGAGCGCTGGCCACGCGAGCGCGGCGGCGCAGGTGGTCAGGGCCTGAAGTACCCGGCGGCGAGTGAATATGTCCATGCGGTTCTCGATGCGCTGGCCCTCTCCCCCGGCCCCTCTCCCGCCAGGCGGGAGCGGGGAGCGAACCGGCAGCCTTTGCTATGTGTTCGGTATGGCGGAAAGCGGGCCAGCAGCCGTTGCTATGCGTCCTGTGTGCTCCCCTCTCCCGCGCGCGGGAGAGGGGCGGGGGAGAGGGCCGGCCGTTCCATCACCCGATGCGTTACTCGTCCCGGGCGTCGCGCTGCAGCAAGCGGTCCACGGCATCGGCCGCCGGCAAGCCGTCGAACAGCACCGCGCACACCGCGCGCGTGATCGGCATCTCCACGCCCTTGCGCGCGGCCAGGTCGGCCACCGCCCGCGCGCAGCGCACGCCTTCGGCCACGTGGCCCAGGTCATGCAGGATCTGTTCGAGCGTCTTGCCGCTGGCCAGTTGCTGGCCCACCTTGCGGTTGCGCGACAGGTCGCCCGTGGCGGTCAGGATCAGGTCGCCCATGCCCGCCAGACCCATGAAGGTCTCCATGCGGCCGCCGAGCGCCAGGCCCAGGCGCGTCATTTCGGCCAGGCCCCGCGTCACCAGCGCCGCGCGCGCATTGAGGCCCAGCCCCAGCCCGTCGCTGGCGCCCGTGGCGATGGCCAGCACGTTCTTGACCGCACCGCCGACCTCGACGCCGATCAGGTCGTCGCTGCCATAGATGCGCATCGCGTGATGGTGGAACGCCGTCTGGGCCAGATCCGCCAGCGCGTGCGTCGAGCCCGCCACGGTCAGCGCGCACGGCAGCCCCTGCGCCACCTCCCGGGCAAAGCTCGGCCCGGTCAGCACGCCGTATTCGATCTCGCCGGGCGCCACGCCCAGCGCGTCGAGTTCCTCGCGCACCATCTGGTGCGGCAGCGCGTGGGTATCGGCCTCGAAGCCCTTGCATAGCCACAGCATGGCCAGCGGCCCGCGGCGGCGCGGCGCCAGCCGGCGCGTCATCTCGCGCAGGCCCGAAACCGGCGTGGCCACCACCAGCAGGCCCTGCGCGTCGGCCAGCGCATGATCGACGGCGCGGTCGAAATCGGCTTCGCAGGCCAGCCGGGGCGACAGCGTCACGCCGGACAGGTAGGTCGCATTGGTGCCTGTGGTGGCGATGTCGGCCAGCTGGTCCGCATCGCGCCCCCAGAGCACCACATCGTGGCGGGTATCGGCGGCAGCGTGGCTGGCCAGAGCGGTGCCCCATGCTCCGGCGCCCAGGATGGTCAGTTTCATGGCAGATCGAGGATCGGGCCGCACGGATGCGCGGTCATGCAGACAGTATGGATGTCACGGGAGCGTGGGCCATCAGAAAGCGCAAACGGGGCCGAAGCCCCGTTTTTCGTCTATTCCGGGCGTGGCGCGGATCAGTGGCGAGCCTGGCTGCCGTCCGGCAGCACGATGCCCGAGTCGCCGCCCTGGGCTTGCGCCTCTTCCATGGCAGCCTGCAGGCGTTGCTCGTACAGCGCCTGGAAGTTGATTTCCGACAGGTGGATGGCCTGGAAACCGGCACGCGTGATCACGTCGGCGATGTTGCCGCGCAGGTACGGGTACAGGATGGTCGGGCAGGCGATGCCCAGCAGCGGGTCCAGCTGCTCGGCCGGCACATTGCGGATATCGAAGATGCCGGCCTGATGGGCTTCCACCAGGAATGCCACCTTGTCCTGCACCTTGGTCGTCACGGTGCCCGTCACCACCACTTCGAAAATGCCTTCCTGCAGCTGGGCCGCGCCGACGTTGACCTGCACTTCCACCGACGGGGCTTCCGATTCGAGGAAGATGGCCGGCGAGTTCGGCTGCTCGAGCGACATGTCCTTCAGGTACACGCGCTGGATGTTGAAGAAGGGCTGGTCGTCCTGCTGGGTGGCTTGTTGCTGGTCGCTCATGAAAGGCTTCCGGATGGATCGGTTTGGGCGCGCTGCGCCATGCGCAGCCGGATGCCGAAGCCCCGGCTGTTTGGAAAGCGCATATGGTACATGACGCCGATGGCGAATTCACCGTACCGCGGCATTATCAGATTTATCGCTTGATCTGCTGCAGCGCAGCGAAGCCGGCGCCCCGCACCCGGCCGCGAGCGTCCGGCCGGCTCAGGCAGCCAGCAGCGGGACGAGGCCGCCCTGGCGATCCAGCGCGGACAGGTCGTCGAAGCCGCCCACATGGGTTTCGTCGATATAGATCTGCGGCACGGTACGACGGCCCGTACGGGTCATCATTTCCTCACGCCGGCCCGGCTCGCGGTCGATCAGGATCTTCTCGATCGTTTCCACGCCACGCTGCTTGAGCAGGCGCTCGGCCATCTGGCAATAGGGGCACACAACCGTGCTGTACATGACGACGCGGGCCATGCGGATTCTCCTTGACTGAAAAACAGCGGCGCGGACCGCCCAGGGCAGTACCGCGCCGCGTGCTGCATGTTGAAGGGGGCTGTTGTATTACTTGATCACCGGCAGGCCGGCCTGCTGCCACGCAGCCATGCCGCCTTCCAGCGCATATACCTCACTGTAACCGGCTTCCTTGAGGGCTGCTTGGGCCTTGCTCGAACGCTGGCCGTTCTGGCACACCACGATGATGGGGACCGCCTTATCCTTTGCAAGCCCGGCCGCGCGGTTGCCGATATCGGCAAGTGGCGCACTCTTGGCCTGGGGCAGATGGCCCTTGGCAAATTCGGCGGCGTCGCGGATGTCCACCACCACCGCGTTGCGCTTGTTGATCAGCTGCGTGGCGGCAGCCGTATTGACGCGCTTGCCGCCCGTGCCGGCCTTGATTTGCGGCCAGGCCAGCAGGCCGCCCGAGACCACGGCGATCGCGATCAGGGCCAGGTTGTTGTAATCGGCGAAGAAATTCACGTTGGCATTCCGTTGGGTTGGGTCGGCGGCATTATAAAATACGCGGTTTCGCGCCAGCGCCGATTATTTCGGGCGGCGCCTGCCACGCCCGGGCGTGACGCAGGCGCCGCGCGCCGCAGGTTACTTACTACCCTGGAAGCTGCAATGTACAAGCTCGTCCTCATCCGCCACGGCGAATCCACGTGGAATCTCGAAAACCGCTTCACCGGCTGGGTTGACGTCGACCTGACCGATACCGGCGTGGCGCAGGCCAGACAGGGCGGTCAACTGCTGAAGGAAGCCGGCTTCACGTTCGACGTGGCCTACACGTCGGTGCTCAAGCGCGCCATCCGCACGCTCTGGCACGTCCAGGACGAAATGGACCTGATGTGGATTCCGGTGCGCAATGAATGGCGCCTGAACGAACGCCACTACGGCGCCCTGGCCGGCCTGAACAAGGCGGAAACCGCAAAGAAGTATGGCGACGAGCAGGTGCTGGTGTGGCGCCGCAGCTACGACACGCCGCCGCCCGCGCTGGAGCCGACCGACGAACGCGCCTCGTTCAACGACCCGCGCTACGCCAGTGTGCCGCGCGAGCAGGTGCCGCTGACCGAATGCCTGAAGGATACGGTCGCCCGCGTCATGCCGCTGTGGAACGAATCCATCGCTCCCGACATCAAATCCGGCAAGCGCGTCGTGATTGCCGCCCACGGCAACAGCATTCGCGCGCTCGTGAAGTATCTGGATCAGATTTCGGATGACGATATCGTCGGCCTCAACATCCCCAATGGCACCCCGCTCGTCTACGAGCTGGACGCCGACTTGCGCCCCCGGCGCCACTACTACCTGGGCGACCAGGAAGCGATTGCCGCTTCGCTGGCCGCCGTGGCCAACCAGGGCAAGGCCCGCTGACCGCCGCCGGTGCGCGCACGCGCCGGCCCGGGCGGCATCCGGGTAGGCGCGCCACGGCCTTGTGTGGCCGCCCCCACCATGGTGTGGTGGCCCGCAGGTCTTTTTCTGCGCACCCTCTTATACTGTCGGTCAATCCGCGCCGGGCGTAACCCGTCCGGCCAGGGATTTCCCTTTCGCATCATCCACAAAAGCTCAGGCAGCCCTCATGCGTAAGACGCTCAAGAACATTAGCCTCGTCTCAGTCGGCGTCGTCGCCGGCGTGCTGGCCACGCTGCAAATCTCGGCCACCGCGCAGAACAGCTCGGGGCCGCTGCCGCTCGACCAGTTGCGGCTGATGTCCGACATCTTCGGGCAGATCAAGCGCGAGTACGTGGAGCCTGTCGACGACAAGAAGCTGCTGACCGAAGCCATCAAGGGCATGGTCGCCAGCCTCGACCCGCACTCGGCCTACCTGGACGAGAAGGACTTCAAGGAACTGCAGGAAGGCACCCGCGGCCGATTTGCCGGCCTGGGCATCGAGATTTCGCAGGAAGAAGGCCTGGTCAAGGTCATCAACCCGATTGAGGACACCCCCGCCTTCCGCGCCGGCATCCAGCCGGGCGACCTGATCACCCGTATCGACGACAAGCCCGTGCGCGGCCTGCCGCTGGAACAGGCGGTCAAGCGCATGCGCGGCGAGCCGGGCACCAAGGTCACGCTGACCATCTACCGCAAGAGCGAGGAACGCACGTTCCCGGTCTCGATCACGCGCGCCGAAATCCGCGTGCAGTCGGTCAAGACCAAGATGCTCGACAACAACACCATCGGCTGGGTGCGCCTGACAAGCTTCCAGGAACGCACCGTGGCCGACCTGGGCCGCCGCCTGAAGGACATGGCGGACAAGAACCCGAACCTGAAGGGCATCATCCTGGACCTGCGCAACAACGGCGGCGGCGTGCTGCAAGGCGCAGTGGGCGTGGCGGCAGCCTTCCTGCAGGACGACGCGACCGTGGTGTCCACCAACGGACAGGTGCCCGATGCCAAGCGCGTCTACAAGGCCACGTTCAACAACTACCGCCTGTCGTCGCTCGAGGACGATCCGCTCAAGGACCTGCCCGCGCAGTTCAAGAAACTGCCGATGATCGTGCTGACCAATGCCTACTCGGCATCGGCCTCGGAAATCGTGGCCGGCGCGCTGCAGGACCACAAGCGCGCGCTGATCATGGGCAAGACCACGTTCGGCAAGGGTTCGGTGCAGACCGTGCGCCCGCTGACCAACGACACCGGCATCAAGCTGACGATCGCGTACTACTACACGCCCTCGGGCAAGTCGATCCAGGCCAAGGGCATCCGCCCGGACATTCCGGTCGACCAGAACCCGGAAGGCGATCCGGATGACGCACTGATCACGCGCGAGATCGACACCGAGCGCCACCTGCACAACAAGCAGGAGTCGGAAGAGCCGGAAATGAACGAGCGCGAACAGCGCCGCGTGGACGAGCTGCGCCGCCTGGAAGAGGAAAACGCGAAGAAGACGCCGGAAGAACGCGAGAAGGATCGCAAGAAGAAGCCGGTGGAATTCGGTTCGGCCGAGGACTTCATGCTGCAGCAGGCCATCGCCCAGCTCGACGGCAAGCCGGTGCAGAAGTCGAAGTCGCGCCTGGAAGCCACGGGCACGGCCGGCAAGCCCGACACCAAGGAAGAAAAGGCAGGCAAGGCCCCGGCCAAGCCGGCCGCCAAGCCTGCTCCGGCTCCGGCCAAGCCCGCGCCGGCCAGCCAGCCGCCCGCGAGCGCGCCGATCGGCCAGCCGCTGGGCACGCCGACCGGTCAGAAGTAACGGATACGCGCTGCCCGTCCCCGGGCGCGCGGCGCGCTTCCCCCCTCATCCTGCGGCCCGCGGCATGCCACCGTCGGGCCGTTTTCATTTGCCGCCAAACCATGAACGACGATCAGCTGCTGCGCTATTCGCGCCATATCCTGCTGGATGAAGTGGGCATCGAGGGCCAGGAGCGTCTGCTGGCTGGCCATGCGCTGGTGATCGGTGCCGGCGGCCTCGGTGCGGCCGCCCTGCCCTTCCTGGCGTCGGCCGGCGTGGGCCGCATCACGATCGTCGACGACGACGATGTCGACCTGACCAACCTGCAGCGCCAGATCCTGCATACCACTGCCAACGTGGGGCGGCCCAAGGTGGAGTCGGCCCGGGAAGGGCTGCTGCGCATCAATCCGGACGTCGATATCCGCCCGGTGGGGCAACGCGTGGGCGATGTGGAGCTCGATGCACTAGTGGCACAGGCCGATGTCGTGCTCGATTGCTGCGACAACTTCGCCACACGGCAGGCCGTCAACCGGGCCTGCCTGAAGCATCGCCGGCCGCTGGTCTCGGGCGCGGCGCTGCGCTTTGACGGCCAGGTCAGCGTGTACGACCTGCGCGACCCCGAGGCGCCGTGCTACGGCTGCCTGTTTCCGCCGTCGGAACCGGCCCCGGAAGCGGCTTGCGCCACGATGGGCGTGTTCGCGCCGCTGGTCGGCATGGTCGGCACCGTGCAGGCGGCCGAGGCGCTGAAGCTGCTGACCGGCGTGGGCGAAACGCTGGCCGGCCGGCTGCTGATGGTCAATGCGATGACGATGGAATGGACCACGATGCGCCTGGCGCGCACGCCCGGCTGCGAGGTCTGCGGACAGGCGCATTAGGGCCGGCGAGGCAGGACGGGTACCGAACCGCGCAAGAAAAAGGAAAAAAAAGAATGTCGCCTGGAAACCTGGCGACCCGCGGTGGAGCCCCCTCCCCGCCGGGTCGCCATTTTTTTGGCGCAATGTGACTGGATGGAGACAAGAATCCGAATGAGAAGGGTTACCAACCCGCTCCGCACCGGGGCGTGGCGCCATCCTGCGCCACGCGCTTGCCCTGCCGCGCCTGCCGGTGATCGGTCACGCCGCGACTGGGTCGGAAGCCAGCGCGCTTATTGCTCGCCCGGTTCCAGCTGCGACTGCAGGTAGTTCTGCAGGCCGACCTTGTCGATCAGGTCCAGCTGCGTCTCCAGGTACTCGATATGCTCTTCGGTGTCCGTGAGGATATCGACAAGGAGTTCGCGGCTGACGTAGTCGCCAACGGATTCACAGTACGCAATGCCTTCCTTGACCGTGGCGTGCGCGGTCTGCTCCAGCTTCAGGTCGCACTTGAGCATTTCGGGCGTGTCTTCGCCGATCAGCAGCTTGTGCAGGTCCTGCAGGTTGGGCAGCCCGTCGAGCATCAGGATGCGGTCGATGAGCCGGTCGGCGTGCTTCATTTCGCCGATCGACTCCTTGTACTCGACATCACCGAGCTTCTTCAGGCCCCAGTGGCGGTACATGCGTGCGTGGAGGAAATACTGGTTGATCGCGGTCAGCTCGTTCTTGAGCTGGGCGTTCAGATGCTGGATGACCTTCTTGTCACCTTTCATTCGGGGCTCCTGATGCGGATGTTGCAGACCACAAACGGACCCGGCGAATGGACGAAGGCGACGAAATGCAGCGAGATGCAACGGTCGGGAACGACAAAACGCGCCGCGGACGAATCCGTGGGCGCGCTTTTCAATTCACGCGTTGTTCGGTGTGTGAACGCTTCCTGAATCAGGCAACCAGCGCGGTACGCTGGTCGTTCGCGACTGCCGGGTCACGAGCGTCCATTATGGCATGTGACGCAGCCGGCGAACAGGCTGAAATGTCAACGATCTGGATGGTCTTCACAGCGGCAACGCCTTCGCAAAGCACTTGCTTCGCGCAGTCGCGGCAGCGGCCGCAGCAGGTTCCCACGCCTAGCGTTTCGGCCAGCTCGTCGAGCGTGGTCACGCCAAGATGAGCGGCACCATGAATCTCATGGTCGGTAACCTGATTGCAGATGCAGACGTACACAACTTGCCTCCTGAGGGCTGGCGGCACCGGCATGCCGCACGCGATGAGAGGCAGAATAACAGAGATCGAAAATGATAACAATTCCCATTAATCCACATGGGAAGCGTCGTGCACAGCGCCATGGAAATGACCGGAAAAGGCATCTGGCACGCCACTTTTCGCATGGAAAAGTGGCGTCAGATCCGCCAACACCGAAACAAAAACCCTAAGGATTTAAGGGTTGTGCTATGCCGACAGCAGCTTCAGGGCCGCCGCCTGTTCCTCGGGCTCGTAGCAGGTCAGGATCTGGTCCACGACCTTGCACAGCCGCTCGCAGTCGGCGTGGATGACTTCCTGCTTCACCCGCAGCAGCTGGGCCGGATGCATCGAGAATTCGCGCAGGCCCATGCCCAGCAGCAGGCGGGTCATCGCCGGATCGCCAGCCATTTCGCCGCAGACCGCCACCGGCACGCCGGCGTGGTTGGCGTCACGGATGGTGCGTGCAATCAGCTGCAGCACCGCCGGATGCAGGGGGTCGTACAGGTGGGCCACGGCGTTGTCGGCGCGGTCGATCGCCAGCGTGTACTGGATCAGGTCGTTGGTGCCGATCGACAGGAAGTCCATCCGCTTGAGAAACAGCGGCAGCAGCAGCACGGCAGCGGGGATCTCGATCATCGCCCCGATCTTGATGCCCGGATCGTACGGCTGGCCGCGCGCGTCCAGCTGGCGCTTGGCCTGCTCGATCAGGTCCAGCGTCTGGTCGATCTCGCTGGCGTGGGCCAGCATCGGGATCAGCAGCCGCATCGGCCCGAACGCCGACGCCCGCAGCAGCGCGCGCAACTGGGTCAGGAACATCGCCGGTTCCGACAGCGACCAGCGGATGGCCCGCAGCCCCAGCGCCGGGTTCAGCGCGGTCTCGAAGTCTTCGCCCAGGCCGTCCAGCGGCTTGTCGGCACCCACGTCGATCGTGCGGATCGTCACGGGCAGGCCGTGCATGGCCTCCACGGCATTGCGGTAGGCCAGGAACTGTTCGTCCTCGTCGGGCATTTCGTTCCGGCGGTTCATGAACAGGAATTCCGAGCGGAACAGGCCCACGCCAACCGCACCGGCGGCCAGCGCCGCACCGGCATCCTCGGCCAGTTCGATATTGGCCAGCAGCTCGATTTCCAGCCCGTCCAGCGTGACGGCCGGCATGTGCCGCAGCCGCTGCAGCCGCTTTTTCTCCAGCGCGCGTTCGCTCTGGCGGTGGCGGTATTCCTCGAGAATGATGGCCGACGGATCCACGATGACCAGGCCGGCATCGCCGTCGATGATGATCCAGTCGTCCTGGCGGATCAGCTCGCTGGCGCTCTTGACGCCCACGGCGGCCGGGATGTCCAGGCTGCGCGCCACGATCGCGGTGTGCGACGTGCGCCCGCCTAGATCGGTCACGAACCCGTGGAACACCGTGTGCTTGAACTGCAGCATGTCGGCCGGGCCGATGTCGTGCGCCACCACGATCACGCCGGGCGCGGCCTCGCCATCGGGGGCCAGGGCCGGCACCGGCGCGGGGGCCAGCACGGGCGCGCCGGCCAGCACCTTCAGGATCCGCTCCACCACCTGCTGGATATCGGCCTTGCGCTCGCGCAGGTACTCGTCCTCGATTTCGTCGAACTGGCGCATCAGTTCTTCAAGCCGCGTGGTCAGCGCCCACTCGGCGTTGTACCGGCGCTGGAGGATCAGTTCCTCGGGCTCGCGCGACAACGCCTCGTCGTCGAGGATCATCGCGTGGACGTCCAGGAACGCGCCCATTTCCTCGGGCGCGTCGCGCGGCAGGTCGCGCTTCAGGGTCACCAGTTCCGCCCGCACGGCCGCGCGCGCCGCGCGTAATCGCTCCACCTCGGCGTCGAGACGGTCTTCGTCGACCAGGTAGTGCGAAACATCCAGCGCAGCCGGCGCCAGGATATGGCGCCCGCCCGATGGCGACCCCACGAGAAACCGGAATGCCGTGCAAGGCAAAGGGCATGACCCGCTCCGTCAGGAACGTTAAGGAATTCTAGGTGTGGCGCCAGGCCTCACTCGCCTTCGCCGAAGCGGTTGGCAATCAGCGCCAGCACGGCGTCCATCGCCTCCTGCTCGTCGGGGCCGTCGATTTCGATGGTGACCGTCGAGCCAATGCCGGCGGCCAGCATCATGACGCCCATGATGCTCTTGGCATCCACCTGGCGGCCGTTCCGGGACATCTTGACCTGGCTTTTGAAATTGCCCGCCAGCTGCGTCAGCTTGGCGGATGCGCGGGCATGGAGCCCGAGCTTATTGATGATGGTGGTGTCCCTCTGCAGCATATTTGTCGGGATGATTTGCGGTTTGATTCTGGACGGCGGTCGTGCCAATCTGCAGCACCCCTTGCGAGCCGCCGGCCAATGCCTTGGTGGCCAGCTGGTCAAGCTTTTCGGCGCGATAGCAGATCGCGCGCACGAGCATCGGCAGGTTCACGCCAGCCAGCACCTTGACGCGGCCCGGCTCGGCCAGGCGCGCGGCAATGTTGGCGGGCGTGGCACCAAAGATATCGGTCAGCACCAGGGCACCGTTTTCTTCGCATACCGCGGCCAGGCTGCGCTGGGCCTCGGCCAGCACGGCGGCCGGATCGGCGTCGGCGACGACGTCGATGGCTGCCAACCGGGGCGGCTGGCCACAGTAGACGTGGGCAGCGCAATCGCGCAGCGCCGAAGCAAGCGGCGCGTGCGCGATGATCAGAATTCCTGCCATGATGGTGAATCCGTTGGACTGCCCAAATTGTAGCAGGCAGCCTTGCGGCCTCTCCCGTGTTTATGTGCGCCCCGGCGACTGTGGCGCCTTCGCATCAACCCCGGCGTACCGCCCTGCCTGCCGGCTCAACGGCGGTCGCTGGCCACGGCCTCCTCCAGCGCGTCGATGAACATCGCCCCCACGTTGAAGCCGGTCTGCTGGGTGATTTCCTGGAAACAGGTCGGACTCGTCACATTTACCTCGGTCAGGTAGTCGCCGATCACATCCAGGCCCACCAGCAGCAGGCCCTGCTTGAACAGGCCCGGCGCCAGCGTCTCGGCGATCTCGCGGTCGCGCGCGCTCAGTTCCTGGCCGCGGCCCACGCCGCCGGCGGCCAGGTTGCCGCGAATCTCGCTGCCTTGCGGAATGCGCGCCAGCGAGTACGGCACCGGCTTGCCGCCGATCAGCAGGATGCGCTTGTCGCCCGCCTTGATTTCGGGGATGTACCGCTGGACCATCAGCGTGCGGGCGCCGTTGTCGCTGAGCGTCTCGACGATCGAACCCAGGTTCATGCCGTCGGCCCCCACGCGGAAGATGCCCATGCCGCCCATGCCATCGAGCGGCTTGACGATGATGTCCTTGTGTTCGGCGTGGAAGGCGCGGATGCGGCCCGCGTCGCGCGTGACCAGCGTCGGCGTGACGAACTGCGGAAACTGGGCAATCGCCAGCTTCTCGGAGTGGTCGCGGATGGCCTGCGGCTTGTTGAACACGCGCGCGCCCTGCTTTTCCGCCAGTTCCAGCAGCCAGGTGCTGGTCACGTATTCCATGTCGAACGGCGGGTCCTTGCGCATCAGCACCGCATCGAAGGTGGCCAGCGGCAGCAGCGCGGCCTCGCCCAGGCGGAACCAGTCGTGCGCATCGTCAAGCAGCGTCAGCGGCCGTGCCACGGCCTCGACCACGCCGGCCGACAGCGACACCTGCGACTGCAGGCAGAAGAACAGCTCGTGCCCGCGCGCCGCCGCCTCGGTCATCATGGCGTAGGTGGAATCCTTGTACGTCTTGAAGGTTTCCAGCGGGTCGGTGATGAAAAGGATGCGCATGATGGCTCGTCGCGTTGGCGTCAGGTGAAAAGCGTCCGGCGGGTTCGGATCGACCGCGCCGGACCGGGGGCGTGCGTGACAGGCGGGGGGGCGCCGCAGGTCAGAGGATCGGGTTGGGATCGGTCTTCTCGAGCTCCACCGAGGCTGCCAGCAGCGCCAGGCGAGCCACCACGCCATACATGTAGAAGCGGTTCGGCACCGCCGCGCCAGGCTTGGCGTGGCTGTCCGGAATACCGTTCGGGGCAAACGCCAGCGGCACGAAATGCATGCCCGGCGCATTCAGGTTCTCGTCGTTGCCGCGGCCCGTGTGCACGCGGTAGAAGCCGCCCACCACGTAGCGGTCGATCATGTAGACCACCGGCTCGGCCACGGCCTCGTTGACCTTCTCGAACGTGTGCACGCCTTCCTGGATGATGACGTCGGAGACCTCCAGGCCTTCCTTCACCACGCTCATCTTGTTGCGTTCCTTGCGGTTCAGGCCCTTGATCTCGGACGGGTCGCGCACGGTCATGATGCCCATGCCGTAGGTGCCCGCATCGGCCTTGACCACCACGTACGGCGTTTCCTTGATGCCGTACTCGCGGTACTTCTTGGCGATCTTCTTGAGCACGCCTTCGACGGAATCGGCCAGTTCTTCCTCGCCGATGCGCTCGTGGAAGTTCACGCCCGACTGGCGCGCGAAGTACGGGTTCACCATCCACGGGTCGATGTCGATCAGCTTGGCGAACTTCTTGGCCACTTCGTCATAGGCGGCAAAGTGGCTGCTCTTGCGGCGCGTGGACCAGCCGGCATGCAGGGGCGGCAGCAGGTACTGCTCGTTGATGTTCTCCAGGATCGGCGGAATGCCGGCCGAGAGGTCGTTGTTGAGCAGGATCGAGCAGGGATCGAAATCCTTGAGCCCCAGGCGGCGGCCCTTGGTGCCCAGCCGCGCCAGCGGCTCGACCACCAGCGTCTGGCCGTCGGGCAGTTCGATCGGGGTCGGTTCGGTGATTTCCTCGGACAGCGAGCCCAGCCGCACGTTCAGGCCAGCCTGGCGCATGATCAGCGACAGCCGCGCCACGTTCTGCAGGTAGAACATGTTGCGCGTGTGGCGTTCCGGGATCAGCAGCAGGTTCTTGGCGTCCGGGCAGATCTTCTCGATCGCGGCCATGGCGGCCTGCACGGCCAGCGGCAGCATCTCGGGCGCCAGGTTGTTGAAACCGCCCGGGAACAGGTTCGTGTCGACCGGGGCCAGCTTGAAGCCGGCATTGCGCAGGTCGACGGAACAGTAGAACGGCGGGGTATGTTCCTGCCATTCCAGCCTGAACCAACGCTCGATGGACGGGGTAGCGTCCAGGATCTTCTTTTCCAGTTCGAGCAGCGGACCGTTCAGCGCGGTGATGAGATGCGGGACCATATCCATCCTAAGGAATCAGCTTTATTGTCCGCCCCGATTGTAAGGGAACGGCTATCTGGCTGCAGGCTCGCCTTGCATAACCTTATGCGGAACCTGGCCAGGGATGGGGATATGGGGCTGATCGGCGGTTTTCAAACCCCGGAGCCGGGCCGGCCGGGGTGCCGCCGGGGGGCCGGAAGGGCCGCAGAAAAAAAAAGCGCGGCGTGGTGCCGCGCTTTCAAATGGCCTGACAGATACGGGGAGCGTTCTGCAGGTGGAGGAAACTGCCTCACTGGCACTCTATGCGCGCACCCCATTAAATACAATTGAGACTTTTTAAGATCCGATTTAAGCACCCTGCGAATAGGGCCGGCAGCCCTTGTCCCGCCTTGGGGCGTGCAAATCGGGCGGTTCCGCAGCGCGGAATGCCAGTCAGCGATCACACTGGGATTCCGCGCCGGAAAATAAAAAAGCCCCGGCGCAAGGCCGGGGCAAAACTCCTGAGAGAAGATTCCCAATCAGCTCTCCAGCACAACTCTGTTGTGGATATCAACCTTCATAGGCGGTTTCGCCGTGCGAAGTGATATCCAGGCCCTCGCGCTCTTCCTCTTCCGGCACGCGCAGACCAATCAGCATGTCCACCAGCTTGTAGGCCACCAGCGACACCACGCCCGACCACACGATCGTGGTCAGCACGCCTTCGAACTGGATCCACAGCTGGCCGGCGATCGAATAGTCGTCGGCCACCTTGTTGGCCACGTAGTCGTAGATGCCCACGCCGCCCAGGCTCGGTGCCGCGAACACGCCGGTCAGCAGCGCGCCGACGATACCGCCCACGCCGTGCACGCCGAACACATCCAGCGAGTCATCCATGCCCAGCATGCGCTTCAGGCCGGTCACGCCCCACAGGCACAGCAGGCCAGCCACCAGGCCCATCACGATCGAACCCATCGGGCCGACAAAGCCGGCTGCCGGGGTAATGGCCACCAGGCCGGCCACGGCACCCGAGGCACCGCCCAGCATCGACGGCTTGCCCTTGCCAATCCACTCACCGAAGGTCCAGGCCAGCACGGCGGCGCAGGTGGCCAGCAGCGTGTTGACGAAGGCCAGCGCGGCACCGCCGTTGGCTTCCAGGCCCGAACCGGCGTTGAAGCCGAACCAGCCGAACCACAGCAGCGACGCACCCACCATCGTGAAGGTCAGGCTGTGCGGGCGGATTGCCTCGCGGCCGAAGCCGATACGCTTGCCGAACATGAAGGCGCCCACCAGGCCCGCCACGGCGGCGTTGATGTGCACCACGGTGCCGCCGGCGTAATCCAGCGCGCCCTTCTGGAACAGCCAGCCCGACTTGGCCGTGGCTGCGGTTGCGGCAGCGGCGTCGGTGTAGGCGTCCGGGCCCGGCCAGAACCAGACCATGTGCGCCATCGGGATGTAGGCGAACGAGAACCAGAGCACCACGAACACCAGCACGGCCGAGAACTTGGCGCGCTCGGCGAAAGCGCCGATGATCAGGCCGCAGGTGATGCAGGCGAACGCGCACTGGAACGCGAAGAACACCAGTTCCGGGATCACCACGCCCTTGCTGAAGGTGGCCGCCACGGCATCGACGTTCAGGCCCTTCATGAACAGCCGGTCGGTGCCGCCGAAGAACGCATTGCCCTCGGTGAACGCGAAGCTGTAGCCGTAGATGGCCCACAGGATCGCCACCAGCGAGAAGATCACCAGGCACTGCATCAGCACCGACAGCATGTTCTTCGACCGGACCAGGCCGCCGTAGAACAGCGCCAGACCGGGCAGCGTCATCAGGATCACGAACGCCGTGGACACCAGCAGCCAGGCGGTATCGCCCTTGTTGGGAACAGGGGCCGGCGCGGCGGCGGGTGCGGCTTCGGCCGGCGCGGCGGCTGCCGGAGCCGCTGCCGCTGCCGCCGGGGCAGCCGCGGGCGCGGTGGCCGCTGCCGGGGCCGAAGCCTCGGCGGCGGGCTTGTCCTGCGCCACGGCATGGGTGGACAGGCCGAGGCCGGCCGTGCCGAGCGCCAGCGTCATCGCGCCAGCCGTCAGGAATCGCTTGAACCAGGTTTTCATGGGTCTAACCTCTGTCTCTCGTAGTTCTGTCGTCACAGCGCATCGCCGCCGGTCTCGCCGGTGCGGATGCGGATGACCTGTTCAACGGGGGCGACAAAGATCTTGCCGTCGCCGATCTTGCCGGTGCGGGCCGACTTCTCGATGGCCTCGATGGCGCGTTCCACCACATCGTCGGGCACCGCCACCTCGATCTTCACCTTGGGCAGGAAGTCGACGATGTACTCGGCGCCCCGATAGAGTTCGGTGTGGCCCTTCTGGCGGCCAAAGCCCTTGACCTCGGTAACCGTGATGCCCGATACGCCCACGTCCGAGAGGGCTTCGCGCACCTCGTCGAGCTTGAACGGCTTGATGACTGCAATGATCAGTTTCATTGGGGTTCTCCTTGAGGCGGCCCGATGGGCTCGGGCCGCCCGGCTGGGATGTGTGCTGTTTGCGTTAGAACGTCTTGGTGATCGATGCCCAGGCGGCTGCCTTGCCCAGGTAGCGGCCACGGTTGGCGCTGGTGTAGAACGACTCCTTGGCGTTGGTGTCCACATAGGCCACCGACAGCGCAAAGCCCTTGCCCAGGTCCTTGGTCAGGCCGATCTTCCAGTCCGTGTACGACGCGTCGCTGTGATGCGTCACGCCCTGGTAGCCCACGTGCGCGTTCAGCGTCAGATCCCAGAAATTGAGCGGCACGTTGGCCGACAGGTCGACGTAGTAGCTGTTCTTGCTGTCGTCGATGCCGAACAGGTTGGTCACCGCGTGCGAGTACTTCAGGAACACCGGGCCCCAGCCGATGCCGGCGTAGAGTTCGGTCGTGTACGGGCGGGTGGTCGTGTAGCCGCCCGGGTAGTAGTACTGCAGCACGCCGACGTCATAGTTGAATTCCTCGCCGCCAACGCCGAACTTGTTCTTGTAGCCGCCGTAGAAGTCCATTTCCACGGGCGCCGAGACCGACGAGTCCGCATCCTCGAGCCAGCTGATGCTCGAGTTCCAGTTGCCGACGTAGAAGCCGCTCTCGTGCGAATAGTCGAACCCGCCCTGGATGGCCGGACGCAGGTTGGTCTGGCTGATACCGCGATAGCGGTAGTCAGACACCAGCGACACGTTGGCACTGAATGTGTGGGGCGATGCCGGCTCGGCGGCGGGTGCGGCTGCCGGCGCGGCGGTGTCCGGGGCGGTCTGCGCGAACGCCACCGGGGCTGCCAGGCTCAACAGGACCGCAGCGGCGCTGACTGCGAGGCTCGACGTCTTCATCTGGTTCTCTCCTTTTCCTTGAAATCTTCGCGGGCTCGTTTTTGAGGATCTGCTGCTTTATTGCTTTGTGGTGTTGACGCTCCTGGCAATCGATACTGCAACAGCCGTGCCAGCCATCACCGCCCTGCGGCGACGCATGCCGGCAGCAGCGTCCACGGGGCTCCGGAACCACATGGAACGAGACCGCGCAGTGCCCTCGGCCGCGCCCGGAAAGCGTTAAAAGATGTGACCAGCCCTTGTCAGAGCTTTCATGGCGGGCGCCGAAGCGCCATAATCCGCGTCATGACGGGTCAAGTGCTGCGTGCTTGGCGTCCCGGTGAGACAGCCGGGCCAGCCCGGCGAGCAAGCGGCGCGATACGCCCCAGTCGGGTGCATCGGCCTGCTGGTCCCGTGTGCCAGGCGCCCCGGGCCGTCGCCCCAATGCGGTGCATGGCTGGCCGATTCGCCACTGCCCGTCGCCTGGGCCACTGCCTGCCCGGCGCGGCCTGACCCGAACGATCCATTGGTCACAACAGGAGCTTCACCATGAAACCGACCGATCTCTTCAACGACCTGCAGCAAAAGGTCAGCGAGGCGCTGCGCAATTCGCCGGCCAAGGACATCGAAAAAAACGTGCGCAGCATGATGACCCAGGGCTTTGCGCGGCTGGACCTGGTCACGCGCGAAGAATTCGACGTGCAATCGCAGGTACTGGCACGTACGCGCGCCCGGCTGGAGGAACTGGAGGCCCGTGTGGCCGCCCTGGAAGCCCGCGCCGGCGTCAATCCGCCACCTTCGACCGGGGTATGACCCCAAGGCGCCAGCCGCCTGCCCCGCATCGCCAGAAAGGCCACCGTCACCCGGTGGCCTTTTTCTTTAACAAATCCGCAAACGTATGAGCCTTGCAGTCCTGCGCAGCCGCGCCCTGAGCGGCATCGACGCGCCGCCGGTGTCGGTGGAGATCCATCTTGCCAATGGCCTGCCCGCATTCAATATCGTCGGGCTGGCCGATACCGAAGTGCGCGAAAGCCGCGAGCGCGTACGGGCGGCGCTGCTCAACAGCGACTTCGAGTTTCCGAACCGGCGTATCACGGTCAACCTTGCGCCCGCCGACCTGCCGAAGGAGTCGGGGCGCTTCGACCTGGCCATCGCGCTGGGCATTCTGGCCGCTGGCGGACAGTTGCCGGTGGAAGGGCTCGATGCGTTCGAGTTTGCCGGCGAGCTGTCCCTGGCTGGCGATCTGCGCCCGGTGCGCGGTGCCTTGGCCATGGCGATGGGCCTGGCGCGCGACAACCGGGCACGGATGGACGCCGGCCAGCCCCCGCGCGCGTTTATCGTCGCCATGGAAAACGGCCCGGAGGCCGCGCTGGTGGAGGATCTGACGGTCCATGCCGGCGCCACGCTGCGCGAGGTGTGCCATCACTTGGGGCTGCCGCCCGAGCAGGCACTACGGCGCGCCCGCCCGCCGCAACGGGTGGCCGATACGGGCGATGCGCCCGACCTGCGCGACGTGCGCGGGCAGCTGCAGGCCCGGCGTGCCATGGAAGTGGCCGCGGCGGGCCTGCATTCCGTGCTGCTGGTGGGGCCGCCCGGCACGGGCAAGTCGATGCTGGCCCAGCGATTTCCGGGGCTGCTGCCGCCCATGACCGAGGCCGAGGCGCTCGATGCCGCTGCCGTGCTAAGCCTGACGCCGGGCGGTTTCCAGCCATCGCAATGGGGCCGACGGCCGTTCCGCAGCCCGCACCACACCGCGAGCGGGCCCGCGATGGTGGGCGGCGGCGGCAATCCTCGCCCCGGAGAGATCTCGCTGGCCCACCATGGCGTGCTGTTTCTGGACGAATTGCCAGAGTTCGAGCGCCGCGTGCTGGAAGTCCTGCGCGAACCGCTGGAAACCGGCCACATCACGATTTCCCGTGCGGCGGCGCAAATCGACTTCCCGGCCCGCTTCCAGTTCATCGCGGCAATGAACCCGTGCCCGTGCGGCTACCTGGGACACCCCACCCGCATGTGCCGCTGCACACCCGACCAGGTGCAACGCTATCAATCGCGGATCTCGGGCCCGCTGCTCGACCGCGTGGACCTGCAGATCGAGGTACCCGCCCAGGGCCAGCACGACATCCTGGACGGCCCGCCCGGCGAACCGAGCGAAACGGTCCGCGCCCGCGCCGTGACCGCGCGAGACCGCCAGCTGGCGCGCCAAGGCATGCCCAACAGCGAACTGTCCGGCCGCGCCATCGACACCCACTGCCCGCTCGACAACGCCGCGCAGACCCTGCTGCGCGGCGCGATGGACAAGCTGGGCTGGTCGGCCCGCGCGTACTTCAGGGTGCTGAAAGTGGCCCGCACCATCGCCGACCTGGAAGGCGCCGAGGTACTGAACGCCGCCCATGTGGCGGAGGCGATCCAGTATCGGCGGGTGCTGCGGTCGGCTTAGCTTGGGGATTGAACAATGACTACTTCCGTTGCATTCGAATGGTTTTCCGAGTTCTGGTGGTGGATCGTGTTCGCGACGATCCTGCTTTCCGGCATTGGCGGTGGCATCGCCCGGTTCATGCAGTGGCGCACCGGAACCCGGGAGCCCGGCTGGATTACCAGCGCCGTCGTGGGGGTTGCCGCAGCATTTCTGGTGCCGATGTTCCTGAATTCGATTTCAAGCGCCTTGATCGCCCAATCCAGGGAACACCCGGAAAAGCTCTTCGTACTGATTGGCTTTTGCATTGCGGCAGCGTACTTCGCTCAGCAATTTATCGATTCAGTCGGCCGCAGGGCCCTGAGAATATCGCAAGAGGCAAAAGCCATTGCAGAGACGGCAGAACGCACGGCACGAAGTGCAACAGATCATGCGCATCGCGCGAACAATCGTGCAGTTGCCATGTGGAAAGTCATGCAGTTGGTCGACAACGGCCAGTATGCAGACGCACTTGCCGCAGCAGACCGCGTGTTGACTACGGACCCGGACCATGCGGGCTGCCTGGCATGGCGTGCCTACTGTCTGAAGCGTCTTGGTCGGGCTGCCGAAGCAGTAGCCGCCATCGACCGCGCGCTGGCGCTGGACGGCAGCGAGGTGTTTAGCTGGCTCTTCAACGCCGCGTGCTATCGCGCGCTAATCGATACACCATTTATCCAGATCAAACCCCTGCTGTTGCGAGCGTGGCACTGTGCCACGGCAAGCCAGCGCGACTGGCTTGTCGCCGCGCTCACGTCCGAGGACGATCTCGAGCGCGTGCGTCAGGATCCGGAATTCTCAGCCCTTGTCTCAATTTTCAAAAGGAATGCCACATGAGCGACACCCCTCCGACCCATTAAGCATGGCGTATCCCCAGACAAAAGGCCCGCATCGCGGGCCTTCGTCATGTCACACCGGCGGTTCCAGCGGCGGCGGGGGCGGTTCCTCGATGGGCGGCTGGTCCGCCGGGAAGCCGGGCGGGGGCGGCTCGTCGGGAGGGGGTTCGCGGTGGGCAGTCAGGGGGACATCGTGCATCGGGGGCTCCATGTACGCCGGGTCACTCCCCATTGAAGCAAACGCTGCCGCACTACGCCAGTCATTCGGCCGCCGGGGTGGCTTCAGGTGTGATGCCGGCGCACAAAGAACAGCGCGGTGCCCACGGCCACCAGCACGCCGCCGAAGAAGCGGTTCTGCCAGCGCACGGCGCGGGCGTTGCGGAACAGGCCCTGCATGCGCGACGCCAGCAGCGCGTAGCCGTGCATCACGATCAGGTCCACAAAGCACATCGTGGCGGCCAGGATGGCCAGCTGCACGCCCAGCGGATGGCCCGGGTCGATGAACTGCGGCAGGACCGCCACCATGAAAATGATGCCCTTGGGATTGGTGACATTGGTCAGCAGGCCCGTGGCAAAGCGGCGCCGACGGCTCATGACCGCCGTGCGTACCGCGCCGCCCTGGCCGTTGGCGCCGTCCTCCGGGATCGTCTCCACTTTGGATCGCCATTGCTGGACGCCCAGGTAGATCAGGTACATCGCGCCAATCGTCTTGACGACCAGGAAGGCTTCCTCGGACGCCAGCAGCAGCGCGCCAAGGCCGCCGCCGGCCACCAGCAGGATGATGACGAGGCCGGTCTGCAGGCCCAGGATCGTCGTCGACGTCTTCTTCAGGCCATACGACAGGCCATGGCTCATGGACAGCACCGCGCCCGATCCTGGCGAAACGGCGATCACCCAGCACGCGGCAAAATAAGCCAGCCACACTTCCCAACGCATCACTGCACTCCTGAAGGTAACAACGGTTAAAGACGAAAGGCTAAAGGCTAAAGGCTAAAGCCGGTTCAATCGGATCAAGCGGTCGAGTCTGCCTCAGAACGGGTGGAATCCGGTCAGGAACTGTTCGACCTGCTCGGCCTGGCGCGTATCGCGGGCGGCCTCACCCGCTTCCAGCACCACGGCCTGGTAGACGCGGGCGCCCGACGCCACCAGCCGCGCGGTGAGGCGGCGCGGCGCCTTGTCCTGCGGCGATACGCCGGCCACCGACACTTCCACGCCGGCTAGCGACACGGGCGGCTGGGCCGCCGACATCACCGTGACGGGGTGCGCCTGGGCCGGTGCCCCGGGGTGCGCACCCAGGTTAGCCACCAGTCCGGCCTGCATGGCGTCCATGGCTTCGCGGCGCATGGCGGCATCGTCGCTGGGCAACGTCACCACGCCCACCGCGAACAGCGTGCCCTCGATGTTCGCGGCATCCATGGTCATCGGCAGCTTGTGGCCGGCAATCGATACATCGCGCGCGGCGCTGGTCGGCTTGGCCGGATACATGGCGGTGTACTTGCCGTCGTTCGACACGATGGTCCGCCAGTCATAGCGCGGCGAGCAGCCGGCGAGCGCCAGCCAGAGCAGGGCGAGCAGCGGCAGCAGGCAATGACCGGGGCGAAACAGGCCGAGACGGGACGAGCTGGACGAACCGGGCGGACGGGGGCGGAGCGTGGATGGGGGCATCGGCATGGGCGGCGCATTCGTGCGCAAGCCGGTATTATCCGGGAAGCCGCCCGCCCGCGCATGTCCGACCCGTGGCTTTCATCGCCCATCGTCCCTTGCCGACCACCCAGGCGCCGGCCGGCCCGTTTTCCGTGAGGTGACCATGCCCTTCCGTTCCCTGCCCCGCCTTGCCGCACCGTGGCTGGCCAGCCTGGCCGCAGTGGCCGGCTTCAGCGCCGTGGCCGGCACCGTGCACCTGCCTCCGGTGACCGATATCGGCGCCCAGTCGGCCGCAGCCGCCAGGCAGGGCGAGCCGCTGGTGGTGCTGGTCAGCCTGCCCGGCTGTACCTATTGCGAGACGGTGCGCCGCAACTATCTGGGCCCGCAGGTGGCGGCCGGGGACATTGCCGCGCGGGAAATCGACATGACGGCCGATACGCCGATCCGTGACGTCGATGGCACCATGACCACCGCCAAACGCTGGGCGCAGGCCCACAACATCTCGGTCGCCCCGACCGTGATGTTCCTGGACCCGCACGGCCGCAACCTGGCCAAGCCGCTGCGCGGCATGCAGCCCGATTTCTATGGTGCCTACCTGGAGCAGGCCATCGACGAGGCCCGCGCCAAGGTGGCCGCCCGGCCCGGCGCGCAGCAGTAGCGCGGGCACACGCTTCCATATTGCGGCGAATTGCCGCAGCCCCGGCGGGCTTGACCGTCCACGATGCCGGCTTCCGCGCCCGGCAGTAGAATAGCCGCTGTCCGATGGCTGTCCCGGTACCGTTATTCCATGTCCAATACTGCTGCTTCCGCCACTTCCCCGCGCAAACGCTGGCCGCTCGCCGTCGCGGTCGTGATCGTCGCCCTGCTTGGCGTCTTTGGCTATCGCGCCATGTCGCCAGCCAGCAAGGTGCCCGATGCCACGTTCACGCTGCTGTCGGGCCAGAAAGTCAGCACGGCCGATCTGAAGGGCAAGGTCTACCTGGTCAACTTCTGGGCCACCAGCTGCGCCACCTGCGTCAAGGAAATGCCGCAGATGATCGACACCTACAAGCAGTTCAAGGACAAGGGCCTGGATTTCGTGGCCGTGGCCATGAACTATGACCCGCCGATGTACGTGGCCAACTACGCCAAGACACGCGAACTGCCGTTCAAGGTGGCCATGGATTCGGACGGCTCGGCGGCCAAGGCCTTTGGCGACGTCCAGCTCACGCCCACCACATTCGTGGTCGACAAGCACGGCAAGATCCTGAAACGCTACGTGGGCGAGCCCGAGTGGGATGCGCTGCACAAGCTGCTGGACGGTGCGCTGGCAAGCGCGGCCTGATTGCCTTCCGTCCCCGGTCGAAAAGGTGCCCAAGCGGCACCTTTTTTGTTGCCCGGACGCCGCGCAGGCACGTGCGGCTTGCCAGTCGAAGCTGTATGGATATACAGTGGGCGCCAGATTTTTCTCAATCCTCCCCTCTGCCCTTCCCGCTGTGCTACCGGATCTCGCCCCTGAAGCCGACGTGCCCGCCGATCTCTCCCCGGAGACGGGCGACGCGGCTGCCTACCTGTCCAAGCTGAATCCGGAGCAGCGCGCCGCCGTGGAATATGCGGGCGAGGCGCCGCTGCTGATTATTGCCGGCGCGGGCTCGGGCAAGACCAATACGCTGGCGCATCGCGTCGCGCACCTGGTGGTGGGCGGCGCCGACCCGCGGCGCATCCTGCTGCTGACGTTCTCGCGCCGTGCGGCGTCCGAGATGGGCCGCCGCGTGGAGCGCATTGTCGATCAGGCGCTGGGCATCCAGTCCGGCGCAGGGCGTGCGGCGCTGCAGTGGTCGGGCACCTTCCACGCCATCGGCGCCCGGCTGCTGCGCGAATACGCCGAGACGCTTGGCCTGGCGCCGAGCTTCACGATCAGCGACCGCGGCGATTCGGCCGACCTGATGCACGTGGTGCGCCACGACCTGGGGCTGTCTGAGCAGGCGTCGCGCTTTCCGCGCAAGGAAACCTGCCTGGCCATCTATTCGCGCGTGGTCAACACCCAACTGCCGATCGAGGTGGTGCTCAAGACCCAGTTTCCGCGCTACGCGATGTGGGCCGACGCGCTCAAGACGCTGTTCGCCGGCTATGTCGAGGCCAAGCAGAAGCAGCAGGTGCTGGATTACGACGACCTGCTGCTCTACTGGGCGCAGGCCATGACCGAGCCCGCGCTGGCGCAGGACATGGGCGCGCGCTTCGACCACGTGCTGGTCGACGAGTACCAGGACACCAACGCGCTGCAGGCGTCGATCCTGCTGGCGCTGAAGCCGCAGGGCCGTGGCCTGACCGTGGTGGGGGACGACGCGCAGTCGATCTACGCCTTCCGTGGCGCCACGGTGCGCAACATCCTGGATTTCCCGACGCAGTTCACGCCGGCTGCCGAACAGGTCACGCTGTCGCAGAACTACCGTTCCACGCAGCCGATCCTGCAAGCCGCCAACGCAGTGATCGGCCTGGCGGCCGAACGCTTCACCAAGGACCTCTGGTCGCTGCGCGAGTCGGCCGAGAAGCCCGGCGTGGTGGTGGTCAACGACGAAGCCGACCAGGCGCGCTTTGTGGTCGAGCAGGTGCTGGCACGGCGCGAATCGGGCCTGGCGCTGATGCAGCAGGCGGTGCTGTTCCGCGCCGCCGACCACAGTGCGCAGGTCGAAATCGAACTGGCCCGGCGCAACATCCCGTTCGTGAAGTTCGGCGGCCTGAAATTTCTGGAATCGACGCACGTGAAGGACGTGATGGCCGTGGTGCGCTGGCTGGAAAACCCGCGCGACCGCATGGCCGGCTTCCGCACGCTGCAGCTTCTGCCCGGTATCGGGCCGAAGACCGCCGCGCGCGTGCTCGAAGGGCTGGAGGCGGCCACCGAGCCTTTGGTGGCGCTGGAGGCCTTCGAAGCCCCACCCGCTGCCGCGCCCGCGTGGGACGACCTGCTGACGCTGGCCCGCACGCTGATGGCGCCCACGTCGCCGTGGCCGTCGGAGTTCGAGCAGGTGGTGGCGTGGTACGCGCCACATCTGGAGCGCATGCACGACGATGCCGCCGCGCGCCAGGCCGACCTGCAGCAGATCGAGCGCATCGCGGCCACCTATGCGTCGCGCGAGCGTTTTCTGACCGAACTGACGCTGGACCCGCCCAGCGCGTCCAGTGACGAATCCGGCGTGCCGTCGCGTGACGAGGACTACCTGATCCTGTCGACCATCCATTCGGCCAAGGGCCAGGAATGGAAGGCCGTGTACGTGCTCAACGCCGTGGACGGCTGCATGCCGTCCGACCTGGCCACCGGCACCACCGAGGAAATCGAGGAAGAACGCCGCCTGCTGTACGTGGCCATGACGCGCGCGCGCGACCATCTCGACGTGATCGTCCCCCAGCGGTTCTACGTGCACAACCAGGTGGGTTTTGGCGACCGCCATGTCTACGCGTCGCGCACGCGCTTCCTGCCGAACCGCGTGATGCCGAATTTCTACAGCCGGTCGTGGCCGCCCCCGCCGATGCCCGGCGAAGGGCAGGACAAGGCGTCCTTGCCGCAGGTCGATCTGGCATCCCGCATGCGCAACATGTGGAAATAGGCGGCCATCAGGCCAGCGCCACCCCCGCCTGACCCACCACTTCCACCAGCGCCCCGTCGCGCAGCAGCGCGGCCACGCGTTCGATCTCGTCGGTCATGTAGCGGTCCGTGTCCAGGAACGGCACGTGTTCGCGTACGAAGGCGAAGACCGCGCGGCCGGCTGGCGACAGGTGCTCGACCGCGCCGGCCAGTTCCGCCGCCTGGCACGCGGCCAGCAGCTCCAGCGCCAGGATGTACTGGTTGTTGTCGAGGATGCGGCGCGCGTTGCGGGCCGAGATCAGCCCCATGCTGACCACGTCCTGGTTGTCGCCGTTGGACGGCACGCTCTGGATGCTGGCCGGGCTGCAGATCGTGCGGTTCTCGGCCACCAGCGCCGTGGCCGGGTACTGGGCGCCGGCAAAGCCGCACGACAGGCCTTCGTTGGCGGCGGCCAGGAAGGCCGGCAGGCGATTGTTCAGGTGCGGGCTCAGCAGGCGGTTCAGGCGGCGTTCGGCCATCACGCCCAGTTGCGTGGCGGCGATGGCCAGGAAGTCCATCGCGAAGGCCACCTGCTGGCCGTGGAAATTGCCGCCGTGGAACAGCGCGTCATCGTCAAAGAACAGCGGGTTGTCGTTCGATGAATTGAGTTCGCGCGTCACCACGTTGGCACAGTGATCCAGCGTATCGCGCACGGCGCCGAGCACCTGCGGGATGCAGCGCAGCGTGTAGGCCTTCTGGATGAACACGCCCGTGCCGGTGTTCTTTTCGTCGCCGGCGCGATGCTTCATCTCCGCGCTGAGCGTGTCGTGCCCGGCCAGCCGCGTCGAGCCGGCCAGCAGCGCGCGCAGGTTGGCGGCGGAGCTGACCTGGCCCGGGTGTGGCTTGGCGATGTCGTGGCCGTGCGCCATGAACGCATCGGCCGATGCCGACAGCCCTTCCAGCGCCAGCGCCGCAATCGCTTCGGCCTGCCGGACCTGCGCGAGCAGCGTCTCCAGCAGCAGGCACGACACCCCAGTCATGGCGGAAGTGCCATTGATCAGCGCCAGCCCTTCCTTGTACGCCAGCGTGATCGGGGCAATGCCGTGCTGTCGCAGCACGTCGGCAGTGGGCGCCGTGCCGCCATCGGCGGTCAGCACCTTGCCTTCGCCGATCAGCGTGATGGCCACGTGCGACAGCGGCGCAAGGTCGCCGCTGGCACCGAGCGATCCCACCTGCGGCACGGCCGGCGTGATGCCGGCGGCCAGGTATTTGAGCAGCTGCTCGATCACCACCGGGCGCACCGCCGAATAGCCACGCGACAGCGCGTTGGCGCGCGCCACCATCATGGCCCGCACTTCATCGCGCGAGAACAGCGGCCCCACGCCGGCGCAGTGGCTGCGCAGCAGGTTCTCCTGCAGCGCGCGGCCGTGCTCGATATCGACCCAGTTGTGGACCAGTTCGCCAAACCCGGTGGACACGCCGTAGATCGGCACATTGGTGGCTGCCACTTGCTCGAAGCGGGCCCGGGCGTCGCGCACCTTGTCGAGGACGTCGGCAGGAACTTGCGCGGTCAACTTGCCTTGGGCGATGGCGGCGACGGCTTCGGGGCGGAGCTGGTAGCCGTCGATGGCGGCTTGGGATGCGGTGTCGGTCATGGGGCGTGCGGTAGGGATCAAGGCAGGGGCGAGAGTGTACCGCGCCCGATTCGCCCTGCCGCAGCCGTTACAGTCCGTAGCGTTTGATCTTGTCGTAGAGCGTCGCCTTGCCCACTTGCAGCAGATCGGCGGCCTGGCTGACGGCGCCGCCCGTGCGCGCGAGCGTATCGGCGATCACGGCGCGCTCGTAGCGCTCCATCCGCTCGCGCAGCGGAATCGATTCGTCGCCGCCTTCGGCCTTGCCGGCATGGCCGCCCTCGGGCACGCCCAGCACCAGGCGGTCTGCCGCATTGCGCAGCTCGCGCACATTGCCGGGCCACGGGCGTTGCATCAGCTGCTGGCGCTGCATCTCGGACAGGATCGGCGCCGGCCGCTGGTAGCGCACGGCCGCCACCAGCATGAAGTGCTCGAACAGCGGCACGATATCCTCGCGACGCTCGCGCAGCGGCGGCAGCGGAATCGTCACCACATTGAGGCGGTACAGCAGATCCTGCCGGAACGTGCCCTGCGCCACCAGCGACTCCATGTCGCCCTTGGCGGCGGCGACGATGCGCACGTCGATCGGCAGCGATGCGTTCGAGCCCAGCCGCTCCAGCGTGCCTTCCTGCAGCACGCGCAGCAGCTTCACCTGCAGCGCCAGCGGCATGCTCTCGATCTCGTCCAGGAACAGTGTGCCGCCCGACGCATGTTCGAGCTTGCCGATGCGGCGCTTGCCTGCCCCCGTGAACGCGCCCGCCTCGTGGCCGAACATCTCGCTTTCGAAGATCGATTCCGGCACCGCGCCGCAGTTCAGCGCGATGAATGGCGCGTCGCGGCGCGTGGACAGCGCGTGCAGGCTGCGCGCCACCAGTTCCTTGCCGGTGCCGGTCTCGCCGTTGATCATCACCGGCACATCGGTTTCGGCCACATTGGCGATCAGCCCTCGCACCTGGCCAATGGCCGGCGACCGGCCGATGATGCGCGTGCCGGCCGCCGGGCCGGCCAGTTCACGGCGCAGCGCCACGTTTTCGAGTTCCAGTGCGCGGCGCTCCAGCGCCCGGCGCACGGTATCGGTCAGGCGGTCCGCGCCGAAGGGTTTCTCGATGAAGTCGTAGGCGCCCTCGCGCATCGCCTGCACCGCCATCGTAATATCGCCATGCCCGGTCACCAGGATCACCGGCAGGCCTGGCGCCACGTTGCGGCAGTGGTGCAGCAGGTCCAGCCCCGACGCGCCGCCCAGGCGCACGTCGGTCACCAGCACGCCCGGGAAGTCGGCGCTCAGGTGCGGCATCGCGGCCTCGGCCGACGGCAGCGCCAGCACCGAGAATCCGGCCAGTTCCAGGCTCTGTGCCGTGGCCTGGCGCACCAGCGGTTCGTCTTCGACAAACAGCACGCGCAACCCGTCTTGCATCGCAATCATTTCGCTTTTCCTCATCACGCCGCCACGGGCTGGCGCGCCCGCCGCAGCGTCACCACAAATTCCGCGCCGCCGCCTTCGGCATCGCCGGCCACCAGCTGGCCGCCGAACTCGCGCACGATCGACGACGAGATGGCCAGCCCGAGCCCCAGGCCCTGGCCGATTTCCTTGGTCGTGTAGAACGGCTCGAACAGGCGCGGCAACGCGTCCGGCGCTATGCCGGTGCCATTGTCGCGCACCGCGATACGTACCTGCTCGTCGGTGGCAGCGACGTCGATGTCCACCCGGCCATCGGGGCGGCCCACGGCGGTAATGGCGTCGAGCGCGTTGCCCACCAGGTTCAGCAGCACCTGTTCGAGCTTCAGTTCGTCGGCCCACACGGCCAGGTCGGCGGACTCGCCGTCCAGCCCGCGTATGCGCAGCATCACCTGGCCCAGGCGCGGGGCGATCAGCTGCAGCACATGATCCAGCGCGGCACGCACACGCACGGCATTGCGGCGCTGGCGTGCCTTGCCGGCAAACAGCTTGAGCTGGCCCGTGATCTTGCCCATGCGCTCGGTCAGGTCGGCGATGGCCGACAGGTTGCCCGTCGCGGCATCGAGCTGCCCACGCTCCAGCAGCACCCGGGTGTTGTCGGAGAACGTACGCAGCGCCGCGAGCGGCTGGTTGAGTTCGTGCGTGATGCCCGCCGCCATCTGGCCCAGCGCGGCCAGCTTGCTGGCCTGCACCAGTTCGTCCTGGGTCGCGCGCAATTCGCCTTCGGCGCGCGTGCGCTCGGCCACCTCGCCTTCGAGCTGTTCGTTGATGGCCATCAGGTCGGCGGTACGCGCTTCGACGCGGCGCTCCAGCTCGTCGTAGGCGGCTTCCAGCAGGCGGCGGCTGTACAGCATGTCGCGCGCGCGCTGGCGGCGCTGGCGCAGGTTCACCAGCAGCAGGCAGATGCACGCGTACGCCAGCGCGGCGCCGATGGTCGCGCTGCGGGCATTGGCCAGCACCGGGTCCAGCGGCGCCATGACCTGCATGTTCCATCCGGCCGGGCCTACCGTGCGGTTGATTTCAAGGTAGCGGTCGCCGCCGGTGTCGGCCAGGCCGAAGCCCAGGCCCGCACCCTCCCCGCCATCGGCCGCGCCCTCGCCATCGCGCCGGCCGGTCGGGCCTACCCGCACCAGCCGCTGGCCATCGGACAGCGTGTTGTCGGCCAGCCAGCGCATGACGGGCGACGCCAGCGACTGCATCGGCAGCGGCGTGACGTCCACATCGTGGTACTGGCGCGTGCGATGCAGTTCGGCCTGCAGCGCCGGCGGCAGCGGCCGCAGCGTGCGGTACTGCCAGCCGGGCACCGACGACAGGAAGATCACGCCGTGGTCGTCGGACACCATCAGCGGCTCGCCCCGGCCCGAGCCGGCGCGTTGGAACCATTCCAGGTTCAGCTTGACCACCGTCACGCCGATCACCTTGCCGCCGGCCTCGATCGGCTGGGCGATGTAGTAGCCCGGTTCGTCGCTGGTCACGCCAATGGCATAGAAGCGGCCCACCTCGCCGCGCGAGGCCATCTGGAAATACGGACGGAAGCGATAGTCGGTGCCGACGAAGCTGCCCGGCTCGCCGTGGTTGCTGGCGGCCAGCGCCAGGCCGTTCGCGGCGATCACGTAGGTGGCCGATGCCCGGGCGCGCCGGTTGACCTCCACCAGGTAGTCATTGACGGCCGCGATGCGTGCCGGGTCTTGCGGCGACGCCAGCAGCGCACGCACGGACGGGTGCAGCGACACCAGCGCAGGCAGGAATTCGTAGCGGTCGAGCGTGGATTCGAGGGTGCCGGCGTACCGGTCGGCACGCATGGCCGTGGACTGCTGCAATGCGACGATGCCGCGCTGCACCGACAGCAGCCAGGTCAGCGTGCACAGCACCAGCAGGCCGGCCAGCAGCGCAACGGCAAAGCCCCACCAGCGCGAACTGTGCTCCGGCGCGTGCACGGAGTCAGGCGGTGCGGGGTCATGCACGGCAAGGAAGTCGTCGGAATGGGGCATCGGCGCGGGCGAAAGCTCTCGCGCCGATGATACCCGCTGGCCGCCCTGGGGGGCTCCCGAGCCAGCGGAGGGATGCTGCGGGGTGCCCGCGACGCCGTTCAGCGGGTCGGCGGGCACCTGGCCAGACATGTCAGGCGCTGGCGTCGGCGAGTTCGACGTTGTCATCGCCACCACCGCGCAGTACGCGGTTCAGGCGGGCGCGGTCAAGCTCGCGTTCCCAGGCCGACACCACCACGGTGGCCACGCCATTGCCGATGATGTTGGTCAGCGCGCGGCATTCGCTCATGAACCGGTCGATGCCCAGGATCAGCACCATGCCGGCCACCGGGATGGTCGGCACCACGGCCAGCGTGGCCGCCAGCGTGATGAAACCCGAACCGGTCACGCCGCTGGCGCCCTTGGACGTCACCATTGCCACGGCCAGGATGGTCAGCTGCTGCATCAGGGTCAGCTCGATGTTCGTCGCCTGGGCGATGAAGATCACGGCCATCGTCATGTAGATGTTGGTGCCGTCCAGGTTGAACGAGTAACCGGTAGGCACCACCAGGCCGACCACCGACTTCGAGCAGCCCAGCTTCTCCATCTTCTCCATCAGGTGCGGCAGCGCGGCTTCCGACGAGCTGGTACCCAGCACGATCAGCAGTTCCTCCTTGATGTACGCGACGAAGCGGATGATCGAAAAGCCGGTCAGGCGCGCCACGGTACCCAGCACCACCAGCACGAACACGACGGCGGTGAAGTAGAACGTGCCGATCAGCTTCAGCAGCGGAATCAGCGAACCCAGGCCGTACTTGCCGATCGTGAAGGCCATGGCGCCGAACGCGCCGATCGGGGCCACCTTGGTGATCACGTGCACGATGTGGAAGAACACCTTCGACACCTGGTCGACCATGTCGTGGATGATCTGCGCGCGGTCGCCGATGATGGCCAGGGCCGAGCCGAAGAACAGCGAGACCAGCAGGATCTGCAGGATGTCGCCATTGGCGAACGCGCTGAAGATCGTGTCCGGGATGATGTGCATGAAGAACTCGACCGTGCTCTGGCCGTGGGCCTTCGACACGTACTGCGAGATCGTCTTGGTGTCCAGCGTGGCCGGATCGATGTTGAAGCCCACGCCGGGCTTCAGCACGTGCGATGCGATCAGGCCGATCAGCAGCGCGAACGTGGACACGATCTCGAAGTACAGCAGCGCCTTGCCGCCCACGCGGCCCACCTTCTTCATGTCGCGCATGCCGGCAATGCCGGACACCACGGTACAGAAGATGATCGGGCCGATGATCATCTTGATCAGCTTGATGAACGCGTCACCCAGCGGTTTCATTTCCACGCCGGTGGCCGGCGCGAAATGTCCCAGCAGGATGCCCACGGCAATCGCGAACAGGACCTGCACGTACAGGATCTTGTAAAAGGGTTTCCTCATGATGTCGTCCTCGGTGTTTTGACCGGTGCCGGGCGCTCGGAAGGCGCCCACGTTGCACGCCTGGCCCGCGATGAGCGGGCGGCGCGTCTGGAAGTAACTATTTGCAACAGCCGTGCCACGCACGCCGGCGCGGCCAAGTCCTTGATTTGCAAGAGAAGACATCAGTACCGGCGGGCGGATCGATCCGGGAGTCCGGAAATCCGGAATCGGTGCCTCCGGGAATTCGGACGGCTACCGGCCGATTTCGTCCCAAAAAGTGCCGCGTCAGGCACGTGTGAGGCCGTCTCCGGCCGCCGGAGCCCCCGCCGGATGGCCACGCGCATCGCGATTTCCGGCATTCCGGGCAGCGCCGCCGCGCGGAACGGCGCGCGCGACCACGTATAATTCCGAGCTTCCTCGATTCATGCCGCGCCAGGCGCCCGCGTTACCGCGGTCCGGCGCCACGCAGTCCAGTTCGCCGCCATGAGCAGCTACTACAAGCACCACGTTTTCTTCTGCCTGAACCAGCGCGACGACGGCAAGGCCTGCTGTGCCGACCACAATGCGAAGGCCATGCAGGAATACGCCAAGAAGCGCTGCAAGGAACTGGGCATCGCCGGCGCCGAAGGCCGCGTGCGCATCAACAAGGCCGGCTGCCTGAACCGGTGTGAACTTGGTCCGGTGCTGGTGGTCTACCCCGAGGCCGTCTGGTACACCTTCGTCGACGAGCAGGACATCGACGAGATCATCGACAGCCATCTGATTCACGGCAAGCCCGTCGAACGCCTGATGGTCGATCGCTGATCCGGTACCCGCCGGGCCGTGCCGGGCCGCCTGCCCGGTTTTTTGTTGTGCCGCTTTTGTCGTGCCGCTTTTGTCGTGCTGTTGTCGCCGAACCTTCCTGCCCTCTCGCCATGAACGCGCATACCCAGGTCACCACCATCGCCGGCCCCGTCGGCGCCATCGACATCTCGATCGATCTGCCGCAGAACGAGCCGGTGCGTGGCCTGGCGCTGGTGGCGCATCCGCACCCGCTATTCGCCGGCACCAAGGACAACAAGGTGGCGCAGACGCTGGCACGCACGTTCGTGGCGCTGGGCTATGCCACGGTGCGGCCGAACTTCCGCGGCGTGGGCGGCACGGCCGGGGAGCATGACCAGGGCATCGGCGAGCAGGACGACCTGCTGGCCGTGATCGACTGGATGCGCACCCAGACCGCGTGGTCGCCGGACGTGGCCGCGCTGCCGCTGGCGCTGGGCGGCTTCTCGTTCGGCAGCTTCGTGCAGACGCACGTGGCACGCCGCCTGGCCGAAGCGGGCACGCCCGCGCAGCGGCTGGTGCTGGTGGGCACGGCCACCAGCCGCTGGGACGTGGCCACCGTGCCGGCCGACACCATCGTGATCCACGGCGAACAGGACGACACCGTGCCGCTGGCCAGCGTGCTGGACTGGGCCCGTCCGCAGGAACTGCCGGTCATCGTCATTCCCGGCGCTGACCACTTTTTTCACCGCAAGCTGCACCTGATCAAGCAGCTTGTCGTCAATGCGTGGGAACGGTGAACCGTCCCGCCCGCGCCATCCCTTTATCGTTGGAACACTACCCATGCTGAACAGAGCCACGCCGCATTTCGCATCCGCCCTTGCTCCCGTTGCCGTCGCCGCAACGCTTGCCACCGTGCTTGCCGCCGCCCCCGCCGCCGTCCTGGCGCAGGGCGTGCCGATGCCGCAGGTGGCCGCCAAGTCGTGGATGCTGTACGACGTGACCAGCGGCCAGGCCCTGGCGTCGCAGAATGCCGACCTGCGCATCGAGCCCGCGTCGCTGACCAAGCTGATGACCGCCTACCTGGTGTTCGAGGCGCTCAAGGAAAAGCGCCTGACGCTGGACCAGACCGTCACGCCGACCGAGATCGTGCGCAAGGTCAAAAGCGATGAATCGCGCATGTTCATCGAGGCCGGCAAGCCGGTCAGCGTGAACGACCTGCTGATGGGCCTGATCGTGCAGTCGGGCAACGACGCGTCGCTGGCGCTGGCCGAGGCCGTGGGCGGTTCGGAAGAAGGTTTCGTGGCGATGATGAACCGCGAAGCGCAGCGCATGGGCATGAAGGGCACGCACTTCACGAACACCGACGGGGTGCCCGATCCGAACCACTACACCACGGCGGTCGACCTGGCCACGCTGTCCACGCGCCTGATCAAGGACTTCCCCGAGTACTACGGAATGTACTCGCAGAAGGAGTTCACCTATAACAAGATCAGGCAGCCCAACCGCAACCGCCTGCTGTACATCGACCCGACCGTGGACGGTCTGAAGACGGGCCACACCAAGTCCGCCGGCTACTGCCTGATCTCGTCGGCCCAGCGCCCGCTGGCCAATGTGCCGAATGGCACGCGCCGGCTGGTGTCGATCGTGATCGGCACGGCCACCGAGCAGATCCGCACCCAGGAAAGCCTGAAAATCCTGAACTACGGCTTCCAGTTCTTCGACACGCTGCGCCTGTACGACAAGGGTCAGGTGCTGGCCACGCCCGACATCTACAAGGGCCGCGCCAGCACGGTCAAGATCGGGGTGGCCAACGAGACGTTCGTGACGGTGCCCAAGGGCACGGGCGGCCGCCTGAAGCCGGTGCTGGAGCGCCAGGAACTGCTGATCGCCCCGATCGCCGCGGGCCAGCAGGTGGGCACGGTCAAGCTGATGGACGGCACCAACAAGGTGGGCGAGTTCCCGGTGGTGGCACTGGAGGAAGTGCCCGAGGCGGGCTTCTTCGGCCGGCTGTGGGATACGATCCGCCTCTGGTTCAAGCGCAAGTAAGCGCAAGCAGGCGCAATGGAGCGCGCACAAGGTTACGCAAGATGACGACAGATTCCAGCAACGGTCCGCTGATCCCGGGTGACATCCCGCCCGAGCAGTCGCTGATCGAATACCCGAGCGAATTTCCGATCAAGGTCATGGGCGCCATGCAGGACGGCTTTGCCGAGGCCATCGTGACGCTGATCCAGGAATTCGACCCGAACTTCCACGCCGGCAAGATGGAGATGCGTCCGTCGCGCAACGGCAATTACCTGGGGCTGACCGTGACCGTGTACGTCACGAGCCGCGAGCATCTGGACAGCGTGTACCGTGCGCTGACGTCGCACCCGATGGTCAAGGTGGTGCTGTAACCACATGAACGTCATCACCCTGAAGCCCGGCAAGGAAAAATCCCTGCTGCGGCGCCACCCGTGGGTCTACGCCACGGGCATCGCCTCCACCGAAGGCCGCTGCGAGGCGGGCTCGACCGTGGTCGTCCGCAGCGCGGATGGCCGCTTCCTGGCGCGCGGCGCCTACAGCCCCGAATCGCAGATCCGGGTGCGCGTATGGACATTCGACGAAAACGAGCCGGTCGACCACGCCATGTTCAAGCGCCGCGTGTCGGCCGCGCTGGCCCACCGCCAGCGTTGGGTCAGTGACACCAGCGCGGTACGCCTGATCTTCGGCGAATCCGACCGCCTGCCGGGCCTGATCGTCGACTACTACGGCCAGGGCGAGACCGGGCAGCTGGTCTGCCAGTTCAACGCCGCGGGCGTGGAGCAGTGGAAGGACGCGCTGGTCCAGGCGCTGATCAAGGAAACCGGCTGCCCTAACGTCTATGAGCGCTCCGACGCGGCCGTGCGCCAGCGCGAAGGGCTGGAACTGGTCACCGGCGTGCTGGCCGGTGCCGAGCCCGATCCGCAGCTGTCGGTGACCGAACACGGCGTGCGCTACTACGTGGACGTGCGCAACGGCCACAAGACCGGCTTCTATGTCGATCAGCGCGACAACCGCAAGCTCGTGGGCGACCTGGCCGAGGGCCGCGACGTGCTGAACTGCTTCTGCTACACGGGCGGCTTCTCGCTGGCCGCGCTGCGTGGCGGTGCGAAGTCGGTGACGTCGATCGATTCGTCGGGCGAGGCGCTCAAGATCGCGGCCAGCAACGTGACGCTGAACGGCTTCGACGCCGGGCGCGCCACCTGGCTCGATGCGGACGTGTTCAAGATGCTGCGCGAGTTCCGCGCCGAAGGCCGCCAGTTCGACCTGATCGTGCTGGACCCGCCCAAGTTCGCCCCGTCGGCCCAGCACATCGACCGTGCCGCGCGCGCCTACAAGGAAATCAACCTGGTCGGCATGCAGCTGCTGCGCCCTGGCGGCCTGCTGTTCACGTACTCGTGCTCCGGTGCCATCAGCATGGAGCTGTTCCAGAAGATCGTGGCCGGCGCCGCCACCGATGCCCGCGCCGACGCACGCATCCTGCGCCGCCTGTCGGCCGGCACCGATCACCCGATGTCGGCGGCCTTCCCCGAAGGCGAATACCTGAAGGGTCTGCTGCTGGAAAAGATCTAGTCGGGCCGGGAAACGCGTCCGGTGACGGGTTTTCCGGAATTGCCTCGGAACTGTCTTCCGGTGGTCACATTCACTGCCTAAGATTCGTCTCACGGTAAGGCATTGGCAGGTGCCTGACCGTCTCTTCTTATCAGTCTTCGTGGTAATCGCCCCGCTAACCCAGCGGGGCTTTTTTTGCCCGTCGCCCTTCTTTCTCCCCTCTCCCACTGCATGGGATAGGGGAGCGCATCGCTGCCGGCATCGCATAGACTGGAGCCTCTACCCCGACTCCGCGCCCCAGCGAAACTCCCTATAATCGAACGACCGTGCATTTCGCACCGCTTGTCCGCGTCATTTCATCAGACGGATTCGAGGAGACACCATGCCTGCCGCCAAACACATTCCGCCAGCCCTGCAGAACCTTGCCCTGCCCGTCATTGCGTCGCCAATGTTCATCGTCAGCTATCCCGAACTGGTGCTGGCCCAGTGCAAGGCCGGCATCGTCGGATCGTTTCCGGCGCTCAACGCGCGCCCGGCCGAGTTGCTCGACGAATGGTTGACGCAGATCCAGGAAGAACTGGCGGCATTCGGGGCGGCCAATCCCGGCAAGCCCGTCGGCCCGCTGGCCGTGAACCAGATCGTGCACGCGTCCAACGCGCGGCTGGAACATGACGTGAAGGTGTGCGTGGAGCACAAGGTGCCGATCTTCATCACGTCGCTGCGGGCGCCGCCCAAGGAAATGATCGACGCCGTGCACAGCTACGGCGGCATCGTGCTGCACGACGTCATCAACCTCCGCCACGCCGAAAAGGCCATCGAGGCCGGCGTGGACGGACTGATCCTGGTGGCGGCCGGCGCCGGCGGCCATGCCGGTACGCTGTCGCCGTTCGCGCTGGTCGGCGAAGTGCGCAAGATCTTCGACGGTCCGATCGCGCTGTCCGGATCGATTGCCACCGGCGATGCCGTGCTGGCCGCCCAAGCCATGGGCGCGGACTTCGCCTACGTGGGCACGCGCTTCATCGCGTCGCAGGAAGGCCATGCCAGCGCCGAGTACAAGCAGTCGATCACCAGTTCGGCCGCTTCGGACATCATCTACACGAACCTGTTCACGGGCGTGCACGGCAACTACATCCGCGAGAGCATCGTCAATTCGGGCCTGGACCCCGAAGACCTGCCCGTGGCCGACAAGAGCAAGATGGATTTTTCGAGCGGCAGCTCGAAGGCCAAGGCCTGGAAGGACATCTGGGGTGCCGGCCAGGGCGTGGGCCAGATCCACGACATTCCCACCGCCGGCGAGATCGTGGCGCGCATGAAGGCCGAGTACGATGCGGCGCGCGCCCGGCTGGGGCTGGTAGCATAAGGGCGTTTTGGCGCCCCTTTTCCTGAACCGTTGCCTTCTTCCGACCCCGAAACACCGACCGGCCCCGCCGACCTGCCCGGCACGCTCACGCACCGGGAGCGCGTGATCCGCGCATTCTGGGTCACGCTGGGCGTCATCAGCCTGGTGCTCGGCTTTATCGGCATCTTCCTGCCGCTGCTGCCGACCACGCCGTTCGTGCTGCTGGCGGCCGCGTGCTTTGCGCGCGGGTCGGAAAAATTCCACAACTGGCTGATCACGCACGAGCGATTCGGGCCGCTGGTGCGTGACTGGCAGACCCACCGCAGCATTCCGTTCCGCGCCAAGTGCCTGGCGCTGTCGATGATGTGGACGTCGATGAGCATCACGGCCTGGCTGCTGCGCGCACGGCCCGTGTCGTCGCTCACGCTGATCGCCATCGGCATCGCCGTGACGGTCTGGATGGTACGGCTGCCCACACGGCCGCGCGGCGGCTATCCCGAGGCCAGCGACGGTCCGTCGTCGCAAGCGTAGGGCCGCCGCCGGCCCTGAGCCACGCCAATCAGTCGTAGCTGCGCGCGTCCTCGATCGATTTGCCGTCCTGCGGCAGCGACCCGGGCGGGACGAAGCGCACCTCTCCCCGCAGCCGCATGACCTCGCGCATCGAATCGGCCACGGCAAGCGCCAGGCCCTCGTCGATGCGCGTGGTATCGCAATGGAGCGTCATCACGTCGACACCGATCGTGCCGGTCACCACCAGCCGCGCCGCGCGGATTTCGGGGTGGCGCCGCACCACTTCGGCCACCTGCCCCGGATGCACGAACATGCCCTTGACCTTGGTGGTCTGGTCGGCGCGCCCCAGCCAGCCCTTCAGCCGGATATTGGTCCGCCCGCACGGGCTGGCGCGGTGCGACGATTCGGCCACGATGGCCGACAGATCGCCGGTGCCGAAACGGATCAGCGGGTAGTCGCCGTTGCCGAGCACGGTGACCACCACCTCGCCCACCTCGCCTTCGGGCATCGGCTTCGTGCCCCCCGGCTCGACGATCTCGACCAGTACGCCTTCGTCCACCACCCAGCCGTCGCCGCCGTCGGTCTCGAAGGCGATCAGTCCGACATCGGCCGTGCCGTACATCTGGCGCGCCGTGACGCCGTGGTCCTGCAGCCAGCCCCGCAGCGCGGGCGGGCAGGCCTCGCCCGACACCAGTGCCTTGGACAGGCTGGTGCACGGCAGCCCCATCTCGTCACCTTTCTCGATCAGCAGCTTCAGGAACGAGGGCGTGCCCGCGTAGGCGGTGGGCTGCAGGCTGGCCAGCGCCTGCACCTGCGATTCGGTCTGGCCGACGCCCGCCGGGAACACGCAGCACCCCAGCTTGTGCGCGCCCGATTCCATCATCATCCCGGCCGGCGTGAAGTGATACGAAAACGTGTTGTAGACCAGTTCGCCGGACCGGAAGCCGGCCGCGAACATCGCGCGCGCCGTGCGCCACCAGTCGGCGGCAAAGCCATCGGGCTCGTGGATCGGCCCCGGCGACTGGAACACATGGCGCAGGCCGCCCAGCGCCGTGGCATTGAGCCCGCCCAGCGGCGGCACCACGCGCTGGCGCGCACTCAGTTCGGACTTGCGCGTGACCGGCAGCAGCGCCAGCGCATCGCGCGAGGTGATCTCGCGTGCATCGAAGTCGCCCAGGATTTCGGCAAAATACGGTGCATGTGCCTGCGCATGCGCGACCTGGCGCGCCACGGCGGCAA
Organism: Cupriavidus sp. 86D6; assembly: GCF_057815095.1. NCBI lineage: Bacteria > Pseudomonadati > Pseudomonadota > Betaproteobacteria > Burkholderiales > Burkholderiaceae > Cupriavidus > Cupriavidus sp. 86D6. The sequence goes on from NZ_JBYPSB010000013.1 coordinate 107,711, forward strand.
GCAGCGCGGCCTCGCGCTCCGCAGGCGCGCGCGTCTCCAGCGAATCGAAGTATTCAGCCATATCGGTGTCCAGGGGAGATTCAGGCCAGCCAGCGTTTGCGGCGGCGATAGCTTTTCACGTCGCGGAACGATTTGCGCGCGCCGCCTTCGGCGTCGTTGGCGGCCACGCCCAGGTAGAACTCCTTGACATCCTCGTTGGTGCGCAGCGATTCGGCTTCGCCATCCATCACCACGCGGCCGTTTTCCAGGATGTAGCCGTAGTCGGCATAGCGCAGCGCCACCATCGTGTTCTGCTCGGCCAGCAGGAAGCTCACGCGCTCGCGCGAGTTCAGGTCGCGCACGATCTCGAAGATCTCCTCCACGATCTGCGGCGCCAGGCCCATCGACGGCTCGTCGAGCAGGATCATCGACGGCTTGGCCATCATGGCCCGCCCAATCGCGCACATCTGCTGCTCGCCCCCCGAGGTATAGCCAGCCTGCGACTTGCGGCGCGTCTTCAGGCGCGGAAAGTAGTCGTAGATCTTCTCCAGCGCGTCGCGCGTCTCGCCACGCGACAGGCCGCGCGTATAGGCCCCGGTCAGCAGGTTTTCCTCGATGGTCAGGTGCGCGAAGCAGTGGCGGCCTTCCATCACCTGGATCACGCCGCGCTTGACCAGGTCGTTGGGCGTGAGCTGGTCCACGCGCTGGCCGCGGTACTCGATCGATCCCTTGGTGACATCGCCCCGCTCGGCATGCAGCAGGTTCGAGATGGCCTTGAGCGTGGTGGTCTTGCCCGCGCCGTTGGCGCCCAGCAGCGCCACGATGCGGCCCTCTGGCACATCGAGCGACACGCCCTTGAGCACCAGGATCACGTGGTCGTAGATGACTTCGATGTTGTTGACGGATAGAAGGGTCATGTCTTGTCCCTGTACTGGTTTTACTCCCCTCTCCCAAAGCAACGGGAGAGGGGAGTAAAACCGATGGTGCTTCAGATGCTGCTGATCCGCTCCCCTCTCCCACTTGTGGGAGAGGGGTTGGGGGAGAGAGCCCGGCGCATCAAGACTCGGCATGTCGCAATTTGAGCCTCAATACCCTCTCCCCCGGCCCCTCTCCCGCACAGCGGGAGAGGGGAGAAAACCGTCGGCAAGCCGACACTACGACTTCATGCAGGCTGGCGTGATGCCCTTCTCCTTCGCGTACTGCGCGGCCGTGGCCTTGAACAGCGGATGGATCAGGTTCTTGTTGCCTTCGATCCAGTCCGACACCACCACCCACTTGGTGCCGTCCCACTGCTGGATCTTGACCTTGCCCGATCCCTCGTGGTTATCGCAGCTGGTCTTGATCTCTGGCAGCAGGCCCGTGGCGCCCAGTTGCTGCAGGCGCGCGCTGGTCAGGTTCAGATTCTCGAAGGCCCAGCGCATCTCGTCGCCGGTCATGACCTTGCCCTTGCCGAACTTGGCCTGCGCCACGCGGATCGCCTCCACCGTCACCACCGCCGCCGACACGCCGCGGTTATAGAGCACCGAGCCCACCTTGTTGCGGTCCTGCATGTTGCCCTTGTTGGCGCCGTAGACCACCTTCTCGATATCGGCGATCAGCGGCACGCTCTTGCCCGCCACGTTCCACGTGGCGCTCATGTAGCCCTTGGCGGCGTCGCCGGCCGGCGTGGTGTCTTCCTCGGAGCCGGCCCACCACGACCCGATCATCTTTTCGCGCGGGAAGCCCACCTTCTGGGCCGCCTTCAGCGCGGTCTGGTTCATTACGCCCCAGCCCCAGAAGATCACGTAGTCGGGATTTTCCTGACGGATCTTCAGCCACTGCGCGCCCTGCTCGTTGCCCGGGTGCGCCACCGGAATCTCCACCAGGTTGAACTTGCCGAGCCGGGCCTCGGCCTCCAGCGCGACGATCGGTTCCTTGCCGTAGGCCGAGTCGTGATACAGGTAGACGATCTTCTTGCCGGCCAGCGACCCGCCGTTCTTCGACGCCAGATACTTGACGATGGCCGACACCTGCATCTGGTACGTGGTGACCAGCGGGAACGCGTACGGGAACACCGAGCCATCCACGGCATCGGTGCGGCCATAGCCCATCATCACCAGCGGCACCTTGTCGGCGGCGGTCTTGTCGACCAGCGCGTACGAAATGCCGGTAGACATCGTGTGGTAGGCGGTGCCCTTGCTCTGGCCGTTCTTGGCCTTCAGGCGCTCGTAGCACTCGACGCCCTTGGCGTTGTTGTACTCGGTCTCGCACTCTTCCCACGACAGCTTCACGCCGTTGACGCCCCCCTCCTTGAGGTTGACGTAGTTCAGGTAATCGACAAATCCGCCATAGAACGATTGACCGTTCGAGCCATACGGGCCGACGCGGTAGCTGGGCAGCGCCACGAACTGGTCATTGGCCTGCGCCAGGGCCGGCAGGGCCGGCGCCAGCAGCGCAGCCGCGACGCTGACCACCAGGGCGGCGCGCTGCACATTGCGGAATACGGTTGTCATCACAGTCTCCTTCACCTCGAACGGGCGTTGTTATGGGAACGACTAATGCGGGAATGGCCAGAGGCGCAGCTTCTCCTTGGCAATCTGCCAGAGCCGGGCCAGGCCATGTGGCTCGACGATCAGGAAGAAGATGATCAGCGCGCCGAATACCATGAGCTGGATATGCGACACCGTGGCGTTGGTGAACGGCAGGTGCAGCAGCGCGGCCAGCGTCGGCAGCACGTTATCGAGAAAGATCGGCAGCAGCAGGATGAATGCCGCGCCCAGGAACGACCCCAGGATGCTGCCCACCCCGCCGATGATGATCATGAACAGGATGCGGAACGACAGGTCCAGCGAGAAGCCGTCCGGCTCCACCGATCCCAGGTAGCAGAACGCGTACAGCGCCCCGGCCACGCCGCAGTAGAACGAGCTGACGGCGAAGGCCAGCAGCTTGGTACGCATCAACGGGATGCCGATGACCTCGGCGGCCACGTCCATGTCGCGCACGGCCATCCAGGCGCGGCCCGTGGCCGAGCGCACCAGGTTCTTGGCCAGCATCGCCAGCACCGTGACGATGGCCAGCAAGAACAGGTACTTCCGGATCGGGGTATCGATCGCCACGCCGAACAGGTCCAGCCGCTGCGCCGTGATCACGCCCGACGAACTGTTGTTCGAGAACCAGGGGAACTTGGTCAGCGCCCACACCACGAAGAACTGCGCGGCCAGCGTGGCCACGGCCAGGTAGAAGCCCTTGATCCGCAGCGACGGCAGCCCGAATGCCACCCCCACCAGTGCCGACGACAGTCCGGCCAGGATGAACGTCAGCACCACCGGAATGCCTTCGATCCGTAGCTGGAAGTTGTAGGCCGCATAGGCCCCCACGGCCATGAAGGCCGCCGTGCCCAGCGACAGCTGTCCGGCATAGCCGGTCAGGATGTTCAGGCCCAGCGCCGCCAGCGAGAAGATCAGGAACGGCGTCAGGATGGCGTTGAACCAGTATTCGCTGCCCGCGAACGGGATGACGACAAACGCCACCACCATCAACAAAGCAAAGAAAATACGATCTTGCCGGATCGGGAAGATCTGGCTGTCGGCAACGTAGCTGGTCTTGAACTGTCCGGATTCGCGGTAGAGCATGAAATTCTCCGATCTCGGCATGCGTGACGGCAACGCGGATGGGGTGGCTTGCGGCCGCCGCTGCGCGACTTCAATTTGCTGCGCTATACGCGGTCGATGTGTTTTTCTCCGAACAGCCCCTCTGGCCGCACGAGCAGGAACAGCAACGCAAACACATACGGGAACCAGCCTTCGATCCCGCCGAAGTTGCCCCCGAACGCCGACTGGAACACGGGCGGGATATAGATCTCGGCCAGCTTTTCCGATGCGCCGATGATCAGCCCGCCGACGATGGCGCCCGGCACCGACGTAAAGCCGCCCAGGATCAGCACCGGCAGCGCCTTGAGCGCGGTCAGCGTCAGCGCGAACTGCACCCCGTTGCGCGATCCCCACAGCATGCCCGCCACCAGCGCGACAAAGCCGGCCACGCCCCAGACGATGGCCCAGATGTTCTGCAGCGGAATGCCCAGCGACAGCGCCGCCTGGTGATCGTCGGCCACCGCGCGCAGCGCGCGGCCCACCTTGGTGTACTGGAAGAACAGCGCCAGCACCGCCACCAGCACGGCGGCAATCAGCGCGGCGGCCAGGTCGAACTTCGACACCACGATATTGAAGTGGGTCAGGATCGAATCGATGGGCTCATCGACGATGCCCAGCTGGATCGGCCGCACCTCGTTGCCGAACAGCAGCGGTCCCAGGCCTTCCAGAAAAAACGACAGGCCGATGGTGGCCATGAACAGCGTGATCGGCGGCTGGTTCACCAGCTTGCGCAGCACCAGGCGCTCGGTGCTCATGCCGACCACGATCATGACGACAAAGGCGCCGATCACGGCCGCCCACATCGGCAGGCCCTTGTCCATCAGCCCCACCACCGCCAGCGCGGCAAAGTACACCATCGCCCCCTGCGCGAAGTTGAACACGCCCGACGCCTTGTAGATCAGCACGAAGCCCAGCGCCACCAGCGAGTACATCAGCCCCGAGAGCAGCCCGCCGATCAGGATTTCGAAGAAGAATGTCATCGTAGTTTCCTGATTTCTTCAGTGGGAAGTACCCAGGTAGGCCTTGATCACGTCGGGGTTGGCCTTGACCTCGGCCGGCGTGCCGTCGCCGATCTTCTTGCCGTAATCGAGCACCACCACGCGGTCGGAGATATCCATGACCACGCCCATGTCGTGCTCGATCAGTACGATGGTGGTGCCGAACTGCTGATTCACGTCCAGGATGAAGCGGCACATGTCCTGCTTCTCTTCCACGTTCATGCCGGCCATCGGCTCGTCCAGCAGCAGCATCGACGGTTCCGCCGCCAGCGCGCGCGCCAGTTCCACCCGCTTCTGCAGCCCGTACGGCAGGCGCCCCACCGGCGTCTTGCGGATGGCCTGGATTTCCAGGAAGTCGATCACTTCCTCGACCTTGCGGCGATGCCGCATTTCCTCGGCGCGCGCCGGGCCCCACCACAGCGCATGCGCCAGCAGGCCGGTGCGGAACTGTGTGTTGCGGCCCGTCATGATGTTGTCGAGCACGGTCATGCCCTTGAACAGCGCGATGTTCTGGAACGTGCGCGCGATGCCCTGGCGGGCGGCGGCCGTCGGATGCATCTTGCGGCGCTCCTGCCCCCGGAACACGATGCGGCCCTGCTGCGGGTGATACACGCCGTTGATCACATTCAGCATCGAACTCTTGCCGGCGCCGTTCGGGCCGATGATGGCGCGGATCTCGTGCTCGCAGACATCGAACGAGATATCGGTCAGCGCCTTCACGCCGCCAAACGATAGCGAGATGTTCTGCAGGTCCAGAATCACGTCGCCGCGCGTGCTGGCGTGGGCCGGGGCGTCGGGCCGATGGGCGTCGCCGGTGCGCGGGCTGTCGCCGTGGAGGGTGTCCGCGTGGCCGGGCGGGGCGAGGGTGCCGGGCGACGCCATGGCGCCCGTGGCATCGACGCGGCTCATGCCGCCCTGCCACGCTGTCTGGGTTGCCGTCATCTGTGCGTCTCCCTGTCTCACGCCGCGCGCGCGCCGCCCACGGGCGGGAATCGCTTGACGTCCACCAGCTTCAGCGTGGCCGACACACTGCCCTCGCGGCCATCCTCGAACTTCACGCGCGTGTCGATGAACTGCTCCGGCTTGCCCGCGAACAGCGCGTCCACCAGCACCGCGTATTTCTCGGCGATAAAGCCACGCCGCACCTTGCGCGTGCGCGTCAGTTCGTCGTCATCGGGGTCCAGCTCCTTGTGCAGGATCAGGAAGCGCGCCACCTGCGAGCCGGCCAGCATCGCGTCGGCAGCCAGGTCGGCGTTCACCTGCTCCACGCATTCGGCAATCATGGCGATGACATCGGGCTGGCCCGCCAGGTCCACGTAGCCGGCGTACGGCAGGTGACGGCGCTCGGCCCAGTTGCCCACCGCATCGAAGTCGATATTGATGAACGCGCAGACGCGGTCACGGCCGGTGCCAAACGCCACCGCTTCCTTGATGTACGGGAAGAACTTGAGCTTGTTCTCGATGTACTTGGGCGCGAACATCGACCCGTCGGCCAACTTGCCCACGTCCTTGGCGCGGTCGATGATCTTCAGGTGCCCGTCGGCATCGATCACGCCGGCGTCGCCGGTCATGAAGTAGCCCTCGTCGTTGATGGCCTCGCGCGTGGCATCGTCGCGCTTGTAGTAGGCCTTGAGCAGCCCCACGCCGCGCACCAGCACCTCGCCGTTGTCGGCGATGCGGATCTCCATGCCCGGCGCGGCCGGCCCCACCGAATCGAACTTCACCTGCCCGTCCGGCTGCAGGCACACATAGGCGCAGGTCTCGGTCTGGCCGTAGAACTGCTTCAGGTTGATGCCGATCGACCGGTAGAAGCGGAACAGGTCCGGCCCGATGGCCTCGCCCGCCGTGTAGCCCACGCGGATACGGCTCATGCCCAGCACATTGCGCAACGGGCCGTAGATTAGAATTTCGCCAATTCCGTAGCGCAGGCGATCCAGCGCCGGCACGGGCCGCTTGTCCAGGATGTCCGATCCGCACCGGCGCGCCACGCTCATCGCCCAGTGGAACAGCCGGCGCTTCACCCAGCCCGCGTCTTCCATGCGGATCATGACCTGCGTGAGCAGCCCCTCATAGATCCGTGGCGGTGCAAAGTAGTAAGTGGGGCCGATCTCGCGCAGGTCGGTCATCACGGTTTCGCGCGATTCCGGGCAGTTCACGGTGAAGCCGGCCACCATGGCCTGCGCGTACGAGAACAGGTTGTCGCCTACCCAGGCCATCGGCAGGTACGACAACACGTCGTCATCGGCGCCGAGCCCGTCGAACTGGCAGCCGTTGCGCGCGGCACCAATCAGACCGGCATGCGCATGGCAGACCCCTTTCGGCTTGCCGGTGGTGCCCGACGTATAGAGGATGATCGCGGTGTCATCGGGCGCGCCGGCCTGCACCTGCGCATCGTAAAAACCTGGATTTGCGCGATCGAATTCGCGGCCGATTTCCTGCACGCGTGCGTAAGACAGCAACGACGGATGATCGTAGTCGCGCAGCCCGCGCGGGTCTTCGTAGATGACGTGGCGCACGGCGCGGCCGCGCGACGCCAGCTGCGATTCCACTTCGAGCAGCTTGTCGACCTGTTCCTGGTCTTCGACGATGGCGAACTCGATCTCGGCGTCGTCGAGCACGTAGACCATCTCGCCCGCGATGGCGTCCTGGTAGAGCGGCACGGGCACGCCACCCAGCGCCTGCGCGGCGGTCATCGCCCAGTACAGGCGCGGACGGTTGTCGCCGACCACGGCCAGGTTCATGCCCCGGCGAAAGCCCAGCGCCGCCAGGCCGCAGGCCAGCGCGCGCACCTCGGCCGCTGCCTGCTGCCAGCTGTAGGTCTGCCAGATACCGAGATCCTTCTCGCGATAGGCCGGATGATCGGGCCGCTGCCGGGCATGCGCCAGCAGCCATCGCGGAAAGGTCGTTGCCGACGATTCCTGCATCGCTGTCTCCTCTCCCCTTCGGATGGCCTAGGGACCATGCCGGGTATCAAGCCGCCAGACCGGTCGCTATACTGGGCGCCTTGTCCGGTGCGACGATTGCCGCACCGCATCACGCCCGCCTTGCCTTGTTGGGTGAGGAATGCTGGCAGGGGCGGTTCCGGGTGATCGTAAGATAGCCGATGCCATTCCGCCGGGTTGTCGCGCCGGCGACAATTCCGGGTTAATCCCTACGGGAGCGCAATGCCTGCCGCCGACCCCTTCTCGTTCATCGACCGCTGTGCCTGGGCCGCCGACCTGAGCCCGGAACAGCGCGACCGTGTCAAACGTGTCATGACCGTGCGCGAATACGCACAAGGTGATTACGTCTGTCACAAAGGTGAAATGGCCGAGCACTGGCTGGGCGTGGTGGAAGGCATCGTCAAGATCACCACCGTGTCGCCGTCGGGCAAGTCGGTCACCTTCACCGGCGTGCCCACCGGCGGCTGGTTCGGCGAAGGCGCAGTGCTCAAGCAGGAGATCCGCAAGTACGACGTGATGGCGCTGCGGCGTTCGCGTATCGCTTTCGTCCCACGCGAGACTTTTCAGTGGTTGCTGGATACCAGCCTGCCGTTCACGCGCTTCCTGCTGATGCAGTTCAACGAGCGGCTCGGCCAGTTCATCGCGGCGGTCGAATACGAACGGCTGCTCGACATCGATTCGCGCGTGGCCCGCGCCGTCTCATCGCTGTTCAACGAACACCTGTATCCCAGCATCGGCTCGACACTGGAAATTTCGCAGGAAGAGATCGGCCTGCTGGCCGGCATTTCGCGCCAGCGTGCCAACCAGGCCCTGAAGGTGCTGGAACAGCAGGGCCTGGTGCGCGTGGACTATGGCGTGATCGACGTGCTCGACCTGGAGGGGCTGCGACAGTACGGGGAGTAGTGGTTTCTTCCTTTCCCGCAAGGCGGGAAAGGGGAGCAAACAATCGGTGAACGACGCCTACTTGCTGTACACGTACACGCCACGGCCGGTCTTGCGGCCCAGGTAGCCCGCGGCCACCATTTCGCGCATCAGCATCGCCGGGCGGTACTTCGGATCGGCGAACTCGGTGTACAGCACTTCCATCACCGCCAACATCGTATCCAGGCCAATCATGTCGGCCAGGGCCAGCGGGCCGATCGGATGGTTGCAGCCCAGCTTCATGCCTTCGTCGATCTCTTCCGGCGACGCCAGGCCTTCGCCCAGCACGCAGAACGCCTCGTTGATCATCGGGCACAGGATGCGGTTGACCACGAAACCGGGGCTGTTCTTGACCGTGATCGGGTACTTGCCCAGTTGCTTCGCCAGGGCCTCGACATCGGCGTGCGCGGCGTCGCTGGTCTGCAGGCCCCGAATCAGCTCCACCAGGGCCATCATCGGCACCGGGTTGAAGAAGTGCATGCCGATGAAGCGGTCGGCGCGCGAAGTCACGGCGGCCAGCTTGGTGATCGAGATCGACGACGTGTTCGACGCAATGATCACGTCCGGGCCAACGATGCCGTCGATCTGCTTCAGGATCTTGACCTTCAGGTCGAAGTTTTCCGTGGCGGCCTCGATCACGATGTCGGCGCGCTTCAGATCGTCGTACGACGTGCTGCCGTGGATGCGCGCGAGCGCGGCCGCCTTGTCGGCCTCGGTCGCCTTTTCCTTCTTGATCAGGCGGTCCATGCTGCCGGCCACCGTGGCGATGCCCTTCTGCACCGCGGCGTCGCTGATATCGACCATCACCACGTCCAGGCCCGCCACCGCGCAAGCCTGCGCAATGCCGTTGCCCATCGTGCCGGCACCCACGATGCCCACTGTCTTGATTGCCATGTCTCGCTTCCTTGCTATTTCACTGATTGGATTGGTCTGCTTGATTCGGTGCGGCCGGGGTGCGGCTGAACGACGGCCGTTCAGCCCTGCAGCTTCGCCAGGGCCGCCACCACGCGTGCGGCATGCTGCTTGAGCAGTTCCATGTCCTGCTGCTGGCGGGCATGGCCGCGCAGGGACTGGTCCGCATAGCGCGGCACGATATGGAAATGCACGTGCGGCACGGTCTGGCCGGCCGCGGCGCCGTTGAACTGGCTGATCACCACGCCGTCGGGCTGGAAGGCCTCGCGCACGGCGCGCGCCACGATCTGGGTGGCGCGGATCGCCGCGGCCGCGCCCTTTTCGGAAAGGCCGAACAGATCCACGGCAGCCTCCTTCGGCACCACCAGTGCGTGGCCGTCGGACTGCGGCATGATGTCCATGAACGCGATGGCGTCGGCGTCCTCGTAGATCTTGAAGCACGGGAGTTCGCCACGCAGGATGCGGGCGAAGATGTTGTTGCTGTCGTACTCGGCTTGCATGGGTGTCTCGGGAATGGATGGCCTGACGGCGACGGAGCAAAGAGTGTAGCCCCAGTGCTCCGTGCCGTGAACCGGCCGCCCGCCATTCACGGCGGCTTTTTCACATGTTGCGACGGTACTGGCCGCCTACCTCGAACAGCGCATGCGTGATCTGCCCCAGCGAGCACACGCGCACCGCATCCATCAACACCGCGAATACATTGCCATTGTCGATCACGGCCTGGCGCAGCCGGTCCAGCATGGCCTCGGCGTCCCCGGCATGGCGGCGGTGGAATTCCGCCAGGCGGGTCAGCTGGCTCTGCTTTTCCGCCTCGCTCGACCGCGCCAGTTCCAGCGTTTGTGGCGTCGGGTCGCCATTCGGGTTCCGGAAGGTATTCACGCCGATGATGGGCAGCGTGCCGTCGTGCTTGAGCTGCTCGTAGTACAGCGATTCCTCCTGGATCTTGCCGCGCTGGTAGCCGGTTTCCATCGCGCCCAGCACGCCGCCGCGCTCGGCGATGCGTTCGAACTCCTGCAGCACCGCCTCTTCCACCAGGTCGGTCAGCTCTTCGGTCAGGAAGCTGCCCTGGTTGGGGTTCTCGCACTTGGCCACGCCCCATTCGCGGTTGATGATCAGCTGGATCGCCAGCGCCCGGCGCACCGACTCGGCCGTGGGCGTGGTGATCGCTTCGTCATAGGCGTTGGTGTGCAGCGAGTTGCAGTTGTCGTAGATGGCGATCAGCGCCTGCAGCGTGGTACGGATGTCGTTGAAGTCGATCTCCTGCGCGTGCAGCGACCGGCCCGACGTCTGGATGTGGTACTTGAGCTTCTGGCTGCGCTCGTTGGCGCCGTACCTGTCGCGCATCGTCACGGCCCAGATGCGGCGCGCCACGCGGCCCAGCACGCTGTACTCGGGGTCCATGCCGTTCGAGAAGAAGAACGACAGGTTCGGCGCGAAGTCGTCGATATGCATGCCGCGCGCCAGGTAGGCTTCCACGAAGGTGAAGCCGTTGGCCAGCGTGAAGGCCAGCTGCGAGATCGGGTTGGCGCCGGCCTCGGCAATGTGATACCCCGAGATCGACACCGAGTAGAAGTTGCGCACCTGGTGGTGGACGAAATATTCCTGGATATCGCCCATCACCTTCAGCGAGAACTCGGTGCTGAAGATGCAGGTGTTCTGCCCCTGGTCTTCCTTGAGGATGTCCGCCTGCACCGTGCCGCGCACATTCTGCAGCACCCAGGCGCGAATCTTGGCCTCTTCGTCGGCGGTCGGCTCGCGCTGGTTGTCGGCTCGGAATTTGTCCAGATTCTGGTCGATGGCCGTGTTCATGAACATGGCCAGGATGGTTGGCGCCGGGCCGTTGATGGTCATCGACACCGACGTGCTGGGGCTGGTCAGGTCAAAGCCCTCGTACAGCACCTTCATGTCGTCGAGCGTGGCGATCGACACGCCCGAGTTGCCCACCTTGCCGTAGATGTCGGGGCGCTCGTGCGGGTCTTCGCCATAGAGCGTGACCGAATCGAACGCGGTGGACAGGCGCTTGGCGTCCATGCCTTCGGACACGAGCTTGAAGCGGCGGTTGGTACGGAATGCGTCGCCCTCGCCCGCGAACATGCGCGTGGGGTCTTCCCCCTCGCGCTTGAAGGCGAAGACGCCGGCCGTGTACGGGAAGCTGCCCGGCACGTTCTCGCGCATCAGCCATTTCAGGATCTCGCCTTCGTCCTCGAAGCGCGGCAGCACGACTTTGCGAATCTTCGTGCCGGACAGCGTGGTCGTCACCAGCCCGGTGCGGATTTCCTTGTCCCGGATCTTGACCACGTATTCGTCGCCGCTGTAGGCGGCCTGCATCTGCGGCCACATCGCCAGCAGCTTGCGCTCCACGCTGCCCAGCGACGCCTCGCGCTCGGCGGCCAGCGATGCCAGCGCCTGCCCATCGGCATCGCTATTCGACGATTTCAGCATTGCGCCGGCGGCGCGCAGTTGCTGACGTTCGCGCGCCAGCCGGCTCTGTTCGGCCACGCGCCGATGGTAGGCGCGCACCGTATCGGCAAGCTCGGCCAGATAGCGGTTGCGCGCCGGCGGCACGATCACGTTCTGGCCCGTCGAAATCCGGCCGGCCAGCTTCGGCAGCATGCCCGGCCCGACATGCAGGCCGCGCCCGGCCAGCGACGCCACCAGACCCTGGTAGAGCATGGTCACGCCGTCGTCGTTGAAGCGCGATGCCTGTGTGCCGTAGACCGGCATCTCGTCGGGCCGGGCGTGCCACTGCTCGCGGTTGCGCTGCACCTGCTTGGCCACGTCGCGCCAGGCGTCCTGCGCGCCCTTGCGGTCGAACTTGTTGATCGCGACGAAATCGGCAAAGTCGAGCATGTCGATTTTTTCCAGCTGGCTCGCCGCGCCAAACTCGGGCGTCATCACGTAGAGCGACAGGTCCACATGCGGCACGATGGCCGCGTCGCCCTGGCCGATCCCGGACGTTTCGACGATCACCAGATCGAATGCGGCCGCCTTGCAGGCCGCGATCACATCCGGCAGCGCCTGCGAGATCTCCGAGCCGGCATCGCGCGTGGCCAGAGACCGCATGAAGATGTTCGGATGGTTGATCGCATTCATGCGAATGCGGTCGCCCAGCAGCGCGCCGCCGGACTTGCGCCGCGACGGGTCGATCGAGATCACGGCAATGGAAAGCGCGTCCTGCTGGTCCAGTCGGAAGCGGCGGATCAGCTCGTCGGTCAGCGACGACTTGCCTGCCCCGCCCGTGCCGGTAATACCCAGCACCGGCGTGGTGGAGGCCCCGGCCCGCTCCTGCAGCGCGCCGACCAGCGCCGGCGCGGCCTTGCCGTTTTCCAGCGCGGTGATCAGTTGTGCCAGCGCGCGACGGTCGCCAGCGGTCACCGCATCGAGCGTGGACGGCGCGTAGCGCGTCAGGTCGATATCGCACCGCTGGACCATGTCGGCGATCATGCCGGCCAGGCCCATGCGCTGGCCGTCTTCGGGGCTGTAGATGCGCGCCACGCCGTAGGCCTGCAGTTCGCGGATCTCGTCGGGCACGATCACCCCGCCGCCACCGCCGAACACCTGGATGTGTTCGCCGCCGTGCTGGCGCAGCAGGTCGATCATGTACTTGAAGTATTCGACGTGACCGCCCTGGTAGCTGGAGATGGCAATGCCCTGCACGTCTTCCTGCAAGGCGGCGGTCACCACCTCGTGGACGGAGCGGTTGTGACCCAGATGGATCACTTCGCAGCCATGCGACTGCAGGATGCGCCGCATGATGTTGATCGATGCGTCATGGCCGTCGAACAGCGACGCGGCGGTGACAAAGCGCACCTTGTTGGCCGGGCCCTGCCCCTGGGTTGCCGGGGTCGCCCGCGGCCGGGCGGCCGCCGTCCTGCTCACATCCGAAAGATCAGTCATGGTCTCCACCGCTCTGTTATGTGGCTGGCTGCCCATGCTGGCGATGCGCCGGCGGTTCTGCGACCGCGCTGACAGGGGCCGGACGATTATATGACGTTTACGTTAACGTAAGTCCAGGGGCGCGGGAAAGCACCGAGGGCATGGCTGGCATCGTCGCACAGCGGCCGGGGCGGAAACAGGGGGAAGGCGGGGAATACGGGGGGAAGAATGCGCAAGAAGGGCCCGGAAGCCGCCGCTTCGCCGCGGGAGGTCGGCGAAGGTGACGATGGCGGCTCCGGATCCCAGGAGAGCGTGCCTGACGCCCGGTCAGGCGTGGATTTGCGGGCAGTCGCCGAAGGCGTCGGTCTTGCGGGCGTCCCAGCGGCGCTTGAACTGGCGGAGGACGCACCAGGCGCGGCGCAGCGACCATGGCGCCGGCGTCTCCGTCAGCAGGAAGCGGGACACCGGCGCCTCGCCGGACAGCCAGACCCGCTCGCCTTCGACCAGTGCGTACACATCGCCGGGGCGCAGCCAGATGTCGGCCATCTGCCCTTCCAGGGTCAGCCACAGGCTGCCTTCCAGCGCGGTCACGCTCTGGCCATGGCGCGCACGCCAGCTGACGGGCCGGCCCGGTTCATCGAGTTCGAAAGTCCTGAGTTCACGCATGGGTGTCTCCTTGTCTTGCCGGTGCAGCCGCTCTGGATCAAGGGATCGGAGGCAAAAAGGGGGCGCCGCACCACGCTTCCATTATTCATGGCGGGGACTACAATCCCATGCACAGTTCCGAACAGTTTTCGTTGAACTGTTCAGTAGTTTTGACTGACAGTTGCCGTTCCCGTCACCCATGAAACTCGTCATCGATTCCTCTACCGGCGTGCCCCTGACCGAGCAGATCGTGCTCGGCGTGAAGGACTGGATCCGCTCGCGCGAGGCCACCCCGGGCGCCCGCCTGCCGTCGATCCGCGCACTGGCCGCCGAACACGGCATCAGCCGCTTTCCGGTGATCGAGGCGTACGACCGGCTGGTGTCGCAAGGTCTGGTCGATTCGCGCCAGGGTTCGGGCTTCTACGTGGCCGAAAGCGCGCTGACGGGGCGCCGTGGGCGCGGATGGTCTGACCCGAGCCTGGCCGAAGACCTGTCGCTGCATATCATCGACCAGTTCCACCATCCCAGCGGCACGCTGAAGCTGGCGGGCGGCTTCGTGCCCGAGGAATGGCGCGATGTGGAGGGGCTGACGCAGGCCATCCGCCATATCACCCGGCACGACATCGACAGCGTGATCCACTACGCCACGCCGCTGGGCCACCCGGCGCTGCGCAAGCATGTGCTGACCCGCGCGCGGCAGGTGGGAATCGAAGCGGAACTGTCGCAGGTGCTGATCACGTCGGGCGCCAGCCAGGCGCTGGACCTGATCGTGCGCCACCTGCTCAAGCCCGGCGATACGGTTTTCGTCGAGGACCCGGGCTACTACAACCTGTTCGGGCTGCTGCGCATGCATGGCGTGCAGCTGGTAGGCGTGCCGCACACGCCGAACGGCCCGGACCCCGAGGCCTGCGAGCGGCTGCTGCGCGACCACAAGCCCAAGCTGTTCTTCACCAACAGCGTGCTGCAGAACCCCACCGGCTCCACGCTGGCGCCGCCCGTGGCGTTCCGCCTGCTCGAACTGGCGCGCCGGCACAACTTCCGCTTCGTCGAGGACGACATCTTTTCGGACTTCCAGCTCAATTTCACCGACCGGCTGGCCACGCTGGACCAGCTCGAACACGTGATCTACATCGGCGGATTTTCGAAGACGGTGTCGGCCGCGCTGCGCGTGGGCTATATCGTCGCCGACAAGGCGCTCATCAAGGACCTGATCGACGTGAAGGTGCTGACCAGCGTGGCGGGATCGCATTTTGCCGAAGCCGTGACGGCGACGATGCTGGAGCGCGGCGCCTATCGCAAGTACGTGGAGCGGCTGCGCGTGCGTACGCGCGAGGTGACGGCCGATGCCGTGAAGATCCTGGGCCAGTACGGCTGGGAGGTGTTCTGCGAGCCGGCCGGCGGCAACTTCCTGTGGGCCCGCTCGCCCGCGATCGAGGACTCGCGCGACCTTGTGGCGATGGCCGAGACCCATGGCATCTCGCTGGCACCGGGGCATTTTTTCCGCCCCGGCGGCGAGACATCGGCCTGGGTGCGCATCAACTCGGCCTACGCCGGCGAGCCGCGCTCGCGCGCCTTCTTCGAGCAGGCCGCCGCGCGCTGATCAGCCCTTGGCGTCGCCGCCGTGGTTGTGCAGCACGGCGTTGCGGCGCGAATAGGCGAAATAGATCACCAGGCCCAGCGCCAGCCAGCAGAGGAACGCCATCCACGTCAGCGTCTGCAGGTGCGCCATCAGAAATAGACAAAACGCCACGGACAGCAGCGGCACCACGGGCACGCCGGGGCAGCGGAACGTACGTGGCAGGTGCGGCTGCGTACGGCGCAGCACCAGCGTGGCGATCGAGATCAGCGTGAAGGCCGACAGCGTGCCGATGTTGATCAGCTCCGCCAGCACGTTCAGCGGCACGAACCCGGCGATGGCCGAGAACACGATGCCCACCGTCCACGTGGCCGTGAACGGCGTGGCGTGAACGGGGTGGACGGCCGACAGCGCCTCGGGCAGCAGGCCGTCGCGCGACATCGCAAAGATGATGCGCGTCTGGCCGTAGGTCATGACCAGGATCACCGTGGTCATGCCCAGGATGGCGCCCAGGTCCACAAACCCGGCCACCCAGTTCTGCCCCGCGTACTGCAGCGCCAGCGACACCGGATGATCGACGCCCTCGAACTTCATGAACGGCACGATGCCGGTCATGATGGCCGCCACCGCCACGTACAGGATGGTGCAGACCGCCAGCGATCCGATGATGCCGATCGGCAGGTCGCGGCCCGGGTTGCGCACTTCCTCGGCCGCCGAGGTCACGGCATCGAAGCCGATGAACGCGAAGAACACCAGCGCCGCCGCATTGAAGATGCCCGTGAAGCCGAACGGCGCGAACGGCTGCCAGTTTGCCGGCTTCACGTGCCAGATGCCCACCACGATGAACAGCAGCACCACGGTGATCTTGATGGCCACCATCACGTTGTTGAGCCGCGCCGACTCGCGCACGCCGTAGGACACCACCCACGTGATCGCCAGCATGATCAGGATGGCGGGCAGGTTCACCAGCGTATGGACGCCCGGCACCGAGCCCGGCGCGGCCGTGATCGCGGCCGGCAGGTGCAGCCCGAAGCCGGCCATCAGCGACTGGAAGTAGCCCGACCACCCCACCGACACCGCCGAGGTCGCCAGCCCGTATTCGAGCAGCAGGTCCCAGCCGATCATCCACGCGATGATCTCGCCCAGCGTGGCGTAGCTGTAGGTGTAGATCGATCCGGAAACCGGAATCGCGGACGCAAATTCTGCGTAGCACAACGCTGCAAAGCCACAGGCCATGGCCGCAATCACGAACGACACGGTCAACGCCGGCCCGGCCGTCAGCGCGCCGGTGCCGGTCAGCACGAAGATGCCCGTACCGATGATGGCGCCAATGCCCATCAGCACCAGATCCACCGGCCCCAGCACCTTGCGCAATCCATCATGCTCGCTCACATCCAGCATGGATTCGATGTTCTTGGTGCGGAAGAGACTCATGGGCGGCTCCGGGCGATAGTCCGTGCATTGACTATAGGTTGTACAAGTCGCACCGGCGGCCTGGACCGCACATCTTTTGGATCGTGGGAAGACAGGGGCGCCGGCGGAAGGGCGCGATGATACGCGCCGGCGGCCGCGTTGTCATGGCGGACCGGCCGCACCGCGATGCCCGCCACCGTGCCCGCGCACGCACAAAAAAAGCGCCCTGTTCAGGGCGCTTTCAAGACGACGATGCCAGCCGGCATCGGGAAATCAGAGAAATCAGGAATCTGCGATCTACTTCGCCACCGGCATGGTGAATTCCGCGCCCTTGGCGATGCTGTCGGGCCAACGCTGCATCACGCTCTTGTAGCGCGTGTAGAAGCGCACGCCTTCCTCGCCGTAGGCGTGGTGATCGCCGAACAGCGAACGCTTCCAGCCGCCGAACGAATGCCAGGCCATCGGCACCGGAATCGGCACGTTGATGCCGACCATGCCCACCTGGATCTGGCGCGCGAACGCGCGGGCGATGCCGCCGTCGCTGGTGTAGCACGACACACCGTTGCCAAATTCGTGACGATTGATCAGGTCCACTGCCTCGGCAAAGTCGTGCACGCGCACCACCGACAGCACCGGGCCGAAGATCTCTTCCTTGTAGATCGTCATGTCCGGCTTGACATTGTCGAACAGCGTACCGCCGACGAAGAAGCCGTTCTCGTGGCCGTCCACCTTGTGGCCGCGGCCATCGGTCACCAGCTTCGCGCCCTCGGCCACGCCCTTGGCGATATAGCCCTCGACCTTGGCCTTGTGCGCGGCCGTGACCAGCGGACCCATCTCGGCGTCGCCTTCCATGCCGTTGCGGATCTTCAGCGATGCGGCACGTTCGGCCAGGCGCGGCACGAGCTTGTCGGCGACCTCGCCCACCGCCACGGCCACCGAGATCGCCATGCAGCGTTCGCCGGCCGAACCGTAGGCGGCACCGACCAGCGCATCGACGGCCTGGTCCAGATCGGCATCGGGCATCACCACCAGGTGGTTCTTGGCGCCGCCCAGTGCCTGTACGCGCTTGCCGTGCTTCGTGCCTTCGGTGTAGATGTATTCGGCGATCGGCGTGGAGCCCACGAACGACAGCGCCTGCACGTCGGGGTGCGCCAGCAGTGCGTCCACGGCCACCTTGTCCCCCTGCACCACGTTGAACACGCCATCGGGCAGGCCCGCCTGCTTGAGCAGGTCGGCGATCAGCAGGCTCGGCGACGGGTCGCGCTCCGACGGCTTGAGCACGAACGTGTTGCCGCACGCCAGCGCCACCGGGAACATCCACATCGGCACCATCACCGGGAAGTTGAACGGCGTGATGCCGGCCACCACGCCCAGCGGCTGGCGCAGGTTCCAGTTGTCGATGCCACCGCCGATGTTGTCGGTGAAATCGGTCTTGAGCAGGTTCGGAATGCCGCAGGCGAACTCCACCACCTCGATGCCGCGCGTGACTTCGCCCTTGGCATCGGAAAAGACCTTGCCGTGCTCGCGCGTGATCAGCGCGGCCAGGTCGTCATGGTGGCGGTCCAGCAGTTCCTTGAACTTGAACAGGATGCGCGCCCGGCGCAGCGGCGGCATCTCGGCCCAGGCAGGCCAGGCCGCCTTGGCGGCGGCCACGGCAGCAGCCACGTCATCGGGCGTGCCCAGGGCCACGCGGGCAGCCACGTCGCCAGTGGCCGGGTTGAACACATCGGCAAAGCGGTCCGTGCCGGCGCGCTGCACGCTGCCGCCGATGTAGTGATGGATTTCGGCAATCTGCCGGTTTTCTGCGATGTTCACTGCGGTCTTCCTCTATGTCTCGGGCGGGTCTTACTGGATGCTCTGCAGGGCCTGGCGCACGGTATCGAACAACTGGTCGATCTCGGCCTCGGCAATGATCAGCGGCGGCGAGAACGCCAGGATGTCGCCGGTGTAGCGTACCAGCACACCGAGCTCCAGGCATTTCAGGAACGCCTCGTATGCGCGCGCACCCGGTGCGCCGGGGCGCGATTCCAGTTCCACACCGGCCACCAGGCCCAGGTTGCGGATGTCCTTCACATAAGGCGCGCCCCGCAGCCCGTGCACGGCGGCCTCGAACTTCGGCGCCAGCTCGGCCGCGCGCTCGAACAGCTTGTCGCGCTTGTACAGGTCCAGCGTGGCGATACAGGCCGCCATCGCCAGCGGGTGGCCGGAATACGTGTAGCCGTGCGGCAGTTCGATGCCGCCCTGCGGCGTGGCGTTGATCACGGCGTCGTGGACTTCGCGGCGCACGGCCACGGCACCCATCGGCACGGCGGCATTGTTGATGGCCTTGGCCATCGTGATCAGGTCCGGCGTGACCTTCAGGCGCTCTGCCGCGGTGGCGGCGCCCAGGCGGCCAAAGGCGGTGATCACCTCGTCGAAGATCAGCAGGATGCCGTGCCTGCTGGTGATCTCGCGCAATTTCTCCAGATAGCCGACCGGCGGAATCAGCACGCCGGCGGAACCCGCCATCGGCTCGACGATCACGGCGGCGATGTTCGACGCATCGTGCAGCGCGATCAACCGCTCCAGGTCATCGGCCAGATGGGCACCCCATTGCGGCTGCCCCTTCGAGAACGCCGCCTCGGCAATGTTCAGCGTGGCCGGCAGGTGGTCGGTGCCCGGCATCACGTTGGCCGACCACATCTTGCGGTTCGGGCCGATGCCGCCCACGCCCAGCCCGCCGAAGCCCACGCCGTGGTAGCCACGCTCGCGGCCGATGATGCGCGTGCGCTGGCCTTCGCCGCGGGCCCGATGGTAGGCCAGCGCGATCTTCAGCGCCGTGTCGACCGACTCCGAACCCGAATTCGTAAAGAAAATACGATCCAGCCCCTTGGGCATCAGGGCTGCCACCTTGGTGGCGGCCTCGAATTCCAGCGGATGGCCCATCTGGAACGGCGGCGCATAGTCCAGCGTGGCCGCCTGCTGCGCGATCGCGTCGACGATCTCCTTGCGCGAATGGCCGGCGGCCACGCACCAGAGACCGGCGCAGCCATCGAGAACCTTGCGGCCATCGTGGGTCGTGTAGTACATGCCGCTGGCCGATGCCAGCAGGCGCGGGGCGGCCTTGTACTGGCGATTGGCGGTAAACGGCATCCACAGGGCTTCGAGATCGGGAATCACGGTCTTGGCGGCGTCCATACGTTCTCCTGGTGCGGTATGCAGGGTGGCGCGCGCGAAATGCGACGCCGAGGTTTCCGGCAACTCTACCGGCGGGGTCCGGCGTAAAGAATATACGGTCACGAGATCGCCGCCTTACCGTACAGTTTAGTCATCGGCAACCGTACAGGCATGCACGCCGCGGGCGGCACGGCCGCGCGGAGGGCCGTGCGCTGTGACAGCCCTGAAACCGATCAGGCACAAGGCCTGCACGCTGCAGCGCACCAATTCTGGCGTCCTGCCCGCGAGCCAGTACACTGTACAGGTTTCGCACCTTGCAGCCGTCCCATGCTGAACCTGAACCTCGCACGAAGCCGCCGTGGCGGTGAAACCCTGACCGAACAGATCGTGGCCGGCATTGCCGGGCTGGTGGACCAGCGCGCCCTGCGTGCCGGCGCCCTGCTGCCATCGGTGCGGCGCTTCGCGCAGCAGCACAACGTCAGCACCTTCACGGTGGCCGAGGCCTATGGCCGCCTGACCGCGCTGGGCTACCTGACCGCGCGGCCCGGCTCGGGCTACACCGTGGCCCATCGGCATACGCCGGCTGGCCAGGCGCGCACGTCGCAGTGGGAGGCCCCGGCGCTCAACGCCGCCTGGCTGCTGTCCGACGTCTTCGCCGACCATTCCGTGCCGATCAAGGCCGGCGCCGGCTGGCTGCCCGGCGACTGGCTCAACGAAGAAGGCCTGCACCAGGCCATGCGCAGCGCGGCGCGCGTGCCGGCCGCGCAGGTGTCCGGATACGGCCACCCTTACGGCTTCGGCGCCTTGCGCGAACACATCGCCACGCACCTGAGCCAGTACGGCATGCCCGTGCAGGCACAACAGGTGGTGCTGACGCAGGGCGCCACGCAGGCGCTGGACCTGGTGGTGCGCACCCTGCTCCGGCCCGGCGACACGGTGCTCGTGGAATCGCCGTGCTATTGCAATCTGTTGCAGATCTTGCGGCTGGCCGGCCTGCGCGCCGTGGGCGTCAATCGCACCGAGGCCGGCCTGGACACCGATGCGCTCGAAGACGCCATCCGCCAGCACGCGCCGCGCGCACTGTTCGTCAACACGGTGCTGCAGAATCCGACCGGCGCCAGTCTGACCAGCATGAACGCGTTCCGTGTGCTGCAACTGGCCGAGCAGCACCGGCTGCTGGTGGTGGAAGACGATATCTATCGCGAACTGGCGCCGGCCGGGTCGCCGATGCTGGCGGCCATGGATGGCCTGTCGCAGGTGATCTACGTCAACGGGTTTTCGAAGACGATCACGCCGTCGCTGCGGGTGGGCTACCTGGCGGCCAGTCCGGACCTGGCCAAGGCCTTTGCGCAGACAAAAATGGCGGTGGGCCTGACTTCATCGGAAGTCACCGAACGGCTCGTGTATTCGGTGCTGACCAGCGGCCACTATGGGCGGCACGTGGCCGCGCTGGCCGAACGGCTGCGCGCGCAACAGGATCGCGTGGCGGAAAGGATGGAAGCGCATGGTCTGGAGATCATGCTGCGGCCCGACGGCGGCATGTTCGCCTGGGCCCGCCTGGCGCACGAAGATGGCGCGCCGGCACTGACTGGCAACCAGCTGGCAACGCTGGCGCTGGAGCACGGCATCTGGCTGGCGCCCGGTTCGTACTTCGAACCCGATGAAACCGATTCGCCGTGGATCCGCTTCAACGTGGCCACTGGCGATGCACCCCAGTTGTGGGCGTTTTTCGACGCGCTGCGCGGCGGCCGGGACCGCACCCGGGCCGCCTGACGCAGGCAATCAGAAGCGATAGCGCACGTAGCCGGTGTAGAAGTTGCTGCCCGGGTTAGGTTCCTTGATGCCGGCATTGGAAATGTGCTGGAACCGGAAACCGACTTCGGTATTGGCGTTCTTGCCAAAGCCCACGCCCACGCCAAGCATGTCGGAGAACTGGAAGGCGCTGCCCATGCGATGCTCGTCGGACGTACCGGTGTGCGTCAGCACGCGCACGCCCACCGAAGCCTCTGCGAACGGCACGAAGTAGCCACCGCGCTTTTCGACGCGCAGGATCGGCGAAATGCCAAATTCGAACAGGTTTTGCTGGTTGGTGCCCCCGCGCGCGTCCCAGCCGGCCACGTTGAACTCGGCCTGCAGCCTGAACAGCCAGCCTTGCGGGTTGCCGTACTGGATCGGCGTGTTGAAGTTGACGCCCAACTCGTACTTGTTGACGTCGTGGCTGGTATCGCGGCCATAGGCCACGTGCACGGCCGGATGGGCCCAGCCCACCAGCTCTTCGGCGCTGGCGGCCGAACTGGCACCAGCGACGGCTGCGGCGACGGCCAGGGTACGGAGGACGAACAGGGATCGGGGTGACTTGGCGAGATGCATGCGGCGTTCTTGTTGTGCTGTCTTCATGGTGAAGACATCGAAGAGAGTGACTCGGCAACTAGACGAAATCGACTGCCGGCCCCGCCGAAGCACCTTGGCGCTAGGGACGGGTCAGGCCCAGAGCCGCTCTACCACCCAGCTCGCGGCAACACAGATCCCGAGCCAGATGGCGAGGCAGCTTGCAATAAATCGGTACGTCATTGTGGGAATTAACAGCTGAGGAGAAGTTTTAACCGGAATTTTTGCGACGGATTATACATACATTCACGAATGCATGTAAATCGCCCAGCCGGCTGCCGATGTGCGGGCAACGCGGCAATTCCACTAAAAACATCCTCCAGCTCGCGATGATGCCAGCACATGGCCAACCGTGCAGACCGAAGGTGAAACAGGCGTATCGGCGTAAACGGCATCGCACCGCGGCCAGATGTGTCGCGAGGGCCTCATGAGCCCATCATGCAGAATCCGCCCGACACCGGCCAGTCCAAGGCACCGCGCGCAGCCGGGCGGCCGCGGCGGGCGAAGAAATCTCTGAGAAATCAGAGAGTTGCCGATCGTCAGCCGCGCAGGAACGGCAGCACTTCGGCCAGCAACAGCTCCGGCGCTTCCTCGGCGATGTAGTGCCCGCACGGCAGGGCGTGACCCGTCACCTTGCGTGCAACCTTGCGCCATTCTTCCAAAGGTGAAAAACACTGTTCCACCGCACCGTTGGCGCCCCACAACGCCAGCATGTCGCATTCGACCTTTCGGCCGGCCTCGATGTCGGCGCGGTCGTGCTCCAGGTCGATGCCCGCGCTGGCCCGATAGTCCTCGCACAGGCCATGCGCGGCGCCCGGCAGCTTCAGGCAGCGCAGGTATTCGGCCAGTGCGGCGTCGGTAAATGGCGTCATGCCGGCGCTGCGGCCGCCCATGGTCTGGCGCAGGTACAGCGCCGGATCGGCCTCGATCAGCGTTTCGGGGAACGGCGCCGGGCGGATCAGGAAGAACCAGTGGTAGTAGGCCCGCGCAAAGGCCTCGGTGGTCTGGTTGTACATGGCCAGCGTCGGCGCGATGTCCAGCGTGACCAGCTTTTCCACGGCCTGCGGATGATCGACCGCCAGCCTATGCGCCACGCGGGCGCCCCGGTCGTGCGCCAGCACCCGGAACCGCTCGAAGCCAAGCTGGCGCATGACGGCCAGCTGGTCGGCCGCCATCACGCGCTTGCTGTAGTTGCTGTGGTCCGGCAGCCCGGCCGGCTTGCCGCTGTCGCCATAGCCGCGCAGGTCGGTGGCCACCACCGTGAAATGGCGCGCCAGTTCGCCCGCCACCTTGTGCCAGATCACGTGCGTCTGCGGGTGCCCGTGCAACAGCAGCAGCGGCGGCCCCTCCCCGCCCACCACGGCGTGGATCTGCACGCCATCATGGTCGATCCAGTGCGTCTTGAAACCTTCGAACATCGTCCTGTCTCCTTAGCCCGCCAGTCGCGCCATGGTAGTGCGGGCCACATCGCGAAGCCAAGGGCTGGCCGCATGGTGGCGGCGTGCGAATGCCGCAATGGCGTCGGCGTGGGTCAGCGACATGCCAATGATGTCCAGGCCGCGCCGGAACATGTCGAGGTGCCGGTCCGACAGCGTGAACGGCGCCGTGAAGCCGCCGGCGGCCACGGTCATCGTGTCCAGATCGATGCGGATCGATGCCGGTGCCGCCGGGTCGCTCACGGCGCGCATCAGCACATCCACCTGCGCCTGCGGCAGCATCACCAGCAACAGGCGGTTGTTCATGGCGTTCGAGTAGAAGATCTCGCCGAAGCTGGGCGCGATGACCGCGCGGATGCCGTACTGCTGCAGCCCCCAGACGGCGTGCTCGCGGCTGGAACCGCAGCCGAAGTTGGGGCCGGCCACCAGCACGCCGGTATTGCGCCAGGCCGGCTGGTTCAGCACGAAATCCGGGCGCGGCACGCCATGCTCGTCAAAGCGCATGTCGTAGAGCAGGCCACGGTCCAGCCCGGCCTTGTCGATGCCGCGCAGGAACTGCTTGGGCATGATCTGGTCGGTGTCCAGGTTCGGCAGCGGCAGCGGTGCGCCGGTGCCTTCGATCAGGGTGAATGCGGACATTGTGGGTCTCCGGTCAGCGGGAAAGGCCAAGCTGGCGCACGTCGGTGATGCAGCCCGTGATGGCGGCCGCGGCGGCCATGGCCGGGCTCATCAGGTGGGTACGGCCCGCCCGGCCCTGGCGGCCCTCGAAATTGCGGTTGGTGGTGGATGCGCAGCGTTCGCCCGGTGCCAGCACGTCGTCGTTCATCGCCAGGCACATCGAGCAGCCTGGCTTGCGCCATTCGAAACCGGCTTCCCGCAGCAGCGCGGCAATGCCCTCGGCCTCGGCCTGCTCGCGTACGGCACCGGACCCCGGCACCACCATCGCCCGCACGCCTTCGGCCACCTTGTGCCCGCGTACCACATCGGCCACCGCGCGCAGGTCTTCGATCCGCCCGTTGGTGCACGAGCCGATGAACACGCGCTGCACCGGCAGGCCCTGCAGCGGGCTGCCGGGCGCCAGGCCGATATAGTCGAGCGCACGTTCGGCCGAAGCCCGCGCGATGTCGTCCGCGGCGTCCGCCGGATGCGGCACGGCGGCGCTGACCGGGATGGCCTGGTCCGGGCTCGTGCCCCAGGTCACATAGGGTTCCACCGCCGAGGCATCGAACACCAGTTCGGCGTCGAAGCCCGCATCGGCATCGGATACCAGTTGCGCCCAGGCCGTGCGCGCGGCCTGCGCCATCGCCCCGTCGATATCGGCGGCGCGCTCCAGCACATAGTTCACCGACGTGGCATCCGGCGCGATCAGCGCCCCACGCGCGCCGGCCTCGACCGTCATGTTGCACAGGGTCATGCGCGCCTCCATCGACAGGGCGTGGATGGCGCTGCCCGTGAACTCCACCACATAGCCGCGCGCCCCCTGGGCGCTGATGCGCGAGATGATGTGCAGGATCAGGTCTTTCGACGTGGTACCCCGCGGCAGCAGGCCGTCCACGCGGATGCGCATGTCCCGCGCCAGCCGGTAGACCAGCGTCTGCGTGGCCAGCACGTGCTCCACTTCGGACGTGCCGATGCCAAACCCGAGCGCGCCAAAGGCGCCATACGTGGTGGTGTGGCTGTCGCCGCACAACACGACCATGCCGGGGCGGATCATGCCGTGCTCGGGCGTGATGACGTGCTCGATGCCCTGCAGCGGGTCATTGGTATCGAACAGCGGAATGCCATGCAGGTCGCAGTTGCGCTTGAGGTTGCGCGCCTGCAGCGCCGACGCCGGGTCCTGGATCACGCGCGGCGACTCCGCATGCGTGGGGATGATGTGGTCGACCACGGCCAGTTGTTGGCCCGGCGCCGGCACCTTGCGGCCGTGCTCCGCCAGCCCCGCGAAAGCCTGCGGGCTGGTGTACTCGTTCATGATGTGCAGATCGGCGTAGAGCAGCACGTTGTCAGCGTCCAGCGTGACCACGGTGTGCGACTCCACGAGCTTGCGATACAGCGTGCGTCCGGCCATGTTGCTTGCCTGCCTGTTGTGGGGGATGGAATGACAGGCAGTCTAATCGCGGAATCCATCGCTATAATTTCGCGAATCGCATTTCATTCGTGCCGTGAATTCACCAGTCTTGCGGATGGATTTCCAGCACGATCCCCGCCATGGACACCTTTTCGGACCTCGCCTTCTTCATCCTGCTGGTCAAGCGCGGCAGCCTGGCCGGCGCCGCGCAGCAGCTTGGCCTGACGCCCTCGGCCGCCAGCAAGCGGCTGGCCGCGCTGGAGGCCCGGCTCGGCGTGCGGCTGCTGAATCGCACCACCCGGCGCCTGTCGGTGACGCCCGAGGGCGAGGCCTATCTGGACCAGGGCGCACGCATCCTGGCCGAACTGGAGGAACTGGAACAGGGGCTGGGCGGCAGCCGGGTGGCGCCGCGCGGGCTGCTGCGGGTGAATGCCACGCTGGGCTTTGGCCGCCGGCATATTGCGCCGGCCGTGGGCGATTTCCTGCAGGCGTATCCCGATGTCGAAATCCAGCTGCAGCTGACCGACCGCGCGCTGAACCTGGCCGAGGAAGGATTCGATGTCGGCATCCTGGTGGGCGACCTGCCCGATGCCCGACTCAACGCGCGCAAACTGGCGCCGAACAGCCGGCTGCTGTGCGCCGCGCCGGCCTACCTGGCGCGCCATGGCGAGCCAGCGTCGCCGCGCGCCCTGCAGCAGCACCGCTGCATCGTCATCCGCGAGAGCGAAACCGCGTACGGCACCTGGCACCTGCAGGCGGCGGGCCGTCAGGAGACCGTCAAGGTGCGCGGCCCGGCGGCCACCAACGATGGCGAGGTGGCCGTGAACTGGGCGCTCCAGGGGCACGGCATCGTGCTGCGGTCCGAATGGGAGGTGGCGCCGCTGCTGCGCTCCGGGCGGCTCCGGCAGGTGCTGCCCGAATGGTCGGCGCCGTCGGCCGATATCTACGCGGTGTATCTCTCGCGCGACAAGCTGTCGGCCCGCGTGCGCGCCTTTGTCGACTTCATGGCCGACCACTTTGGCGGATACGACACGGCGGCCGGCTATCACGGCTGGTAGCCGGCCCCGCGCGCGGCGGCGCAACAACCCCCGCGCCCCCATGGTTGTCAGATGACTGTCGGGATGCGGCTGCTACCCTAGGGACTGCATCCCTCCCGCATCACGGACTTCCTCATGCACACGCACAATTTCTCGGCCTGGACCCATTCCCACGTCTTCGACACCGGCAACCAGGCCGCCGAACGCGGTACCCGCCTGGTGATGTGGATCACGCTGGCGATGATGGCCATCGAGATTGCCGCCGGCCTGGGCTTCAATTCGATGGCGCTGCTGGCCGACGGCTGGCATATGAGTTCGCACGCGGTGGCCATCGGCCTGTCGGCATTTGCCTATGCCGCGGCCCGGCGGCTGGCGCAGGACGCGCGCTTCACCTTCGGCACCTGGAAGATCGAGGTGCTGGCCGCTTTTGCCAGCGCCGTCTTCCTGCTGGGTGTGGCCGGCCTGATGGCTTTCGGCTCCATCGAACGGCTGTTCAGCCCCGCGCCGATCCACTACCGCGAAGCCATGGCCGTGACCGCCATCGGCCTGCTGGTCAACCTGGGCTGCGCGCTGATCCTGGGCGGCGCCCACCATGGACACGACCACGGGCACGGCCACAGCCACGGGCACGATCACGGGCACGACCACCACCACGGCCATGGTCACGATCACGGCCACCCGCATCACGACATCAACCTGCGCGCCGCCTACCTGCACGTGATTGCCGATGCGGCCACGTCCGTGCTGGCCATCGTGGCACTGGCCGGCGGCTGGTGGCTGGGCTGGAGCTGGCTTGACCCGGTGATGGGTCTGGTGGGCGCCGTGCTGGTGGGTCGCTGGGCGATCGGCCTGCTGCGCCAGAGCGGTACGGTGCTGCTGGACCGCGAGATGGACCACCCCGTGGTAGCGGAAGTACGCGAAGTGCTCGACGCATTCGCCCACGGCGAAAGCCACACCCGCGTGGCGGACCTGCACGTCTGGCGCGTGGGCCGCGAGCAGTTTGCCTGCATCGCCAGCCTGGTCACCCACGACGCCACCCTGACGCCGCAACGCGTGCGCCAGGCCCTGTCGGTTCACGAGGAACTGGTGCACGTCAGCGTCGAGATCAACCAGTGCGACGATGGCCCGGCACCGGGCCGGACCCCGCACCGTCACTAGATCGCGGCCGACGTCAGGGGGGTCAGGGCTGCAGCAGGATCGCGCCGGTCGTCTCGCGGCGCTCGGCCGCCTCGTGGGCGCGCGCCACGTCGGCCAGCGGGAAGCGGGCGCCGATATCGACCTTCACATGGCCAGCGGCGATGGCATCGAACAGATCCTTGGCATTGGCGCGGAAGCGCGCCGCATCGGCGTTATGCGGGAACACCGACGGCCGGGTCAGGAACAGGCAGCCCTTCTTGTTGAGCAGCTCGGGCTCGATGGCCGGTGCCGGCCCCGATGCCGCGCCGTACAGCACGACCATGCCGAAGGTCTGGGCGCAGTCGAGCGACCCAAGGAAGGTGTCCTTGCCCACGGCGTCGTAGACCACCGTCACGCCGCGCCCGTCGGTGGCATCGCGCACCTGCTTGACCCAGTCGCCATGGCTGTAGTCGATGGCGATATCGCAACCGGCCGCCCGCGCGCGTTCGCATTTGGCCGCCGAACCGGCCGTGCCGATCACGCGCGCGCCCAGCGCCTTGGCCCAGCCGCTGAGGATCTGGCCCACGCCGCCGGCCGCCGCATGCACCAGCACCGTGTCGCCGGGCTTGACCGCATGGGTATGGCGCACCAGATACTGCGCGGTCATGCCCTTGAAGATGGTGGCGGCGGCCTGTTCGTCGCTGACGTTGCCGGGCAGCTTGACGAGCTTGTCGGCCGCCACGTTGCGGCCTTCCGCGTAGGCGCCCAGACCCGCGTTCATGTAGGCCACGCGGTCGCCGACCGCCACGTCGGTCACACCGGGGCCCACGGCCTCCACCACGCCGGCGGCCTCGAAGCCGAGCCCGGTCCCGGCCGGTAGCGGATACGTGCCGCGGCGCTGGTAGATATCGATGAAATTGAAGCCGATGGCCGTGTGCCGCACACGCGCCTCGCCGGGGCCTGGATCGGGCAGTTCCACCGATTCCAGCCGCATGACCTGCGGCAGACCAAATTCGTGAAGGCGGATGGCGCGGACGGTCGTCGGCATGGGGTCTCCTCGATGGACTGGCTGAACGTGAAGGCCCGATTATTGACGCTTTTACGAAACCTTGCCGGCGCTCACGTCAGATCAGTTCGGCGCTCATGCACAGCGCGCTGGTATCGCGCAGCCGTCGGAACTCCTGGCTCTCCAATACCTCGGTCGGCAGCTTCGACGCGTGGATCAGCGAGAAACCGTAACGCGCGAAGTAACTGGGGCAGGTGGACGTCAGCAAGACCGCGCGACGGCTGCCGTTGGCGCGCGCGCGCATCATCACGGCGTGTACCAGATGGCTGGCCACGCCCTGGTCGCGCCATTC
Organism: Cupriavidus sp. 86D6; assembly: GCF_057815095.1. Classification (NCBI taxonomy): domain Bacteria; kingdom Pseudomonadati; phylum Pseudomonadota; class Betaproteobacteria; order Burkholderiales; family Burkholderiaceae; genus Cupriavidus; species Cupriavidus sp. 86D6. Next base: position 137,161 of record NZ_JBYPSB010000013.1, read on the forward strand.
GTGCAACACGGCCACCGATCGGATAATCGCCGTATCGCCAAATAGCTCGGCACAAGCGCAACCCACCAGTTGCGCTTCGAGCACGGCCACATGAAATTCGCCGACGAGTCGCGGCAGATCGTCTATCGGCAAGCCGCACCGCTCAAGAACGGTACCGATAGCGAGCGCATCCGACGGCTGCGCCATCCGGATTCGCAGGTCTTTAATCATTGGGAGCCTCTGTTTCTCTCATCACGTTGCGACGGATACGCCATGGAAGCCCTGCATGGTGAAACGTGTGCGCCAGCGCCGTGCCGCCACGACCCGCCGGTCGTACGACAACGGCACCAAAGAGAGCGGTGATTTGCTGACGATTGGTGCACGCGGGCCTCACAGTATCGCAATCGCGTCGCAGTTTCCAGAGGGAAATCACCGAATGCGACGCGTGCCATGCATGACCGGAAAGCGAGCATAAATAGCGCCAGGCCTGCCCGTCAGTATCGGCATGTTTCGTGAAGATAATGCGTGCGCGGGAAACTTCGTCCGGCCAGGCGACGTCAGCGGAAAAACCGGGGAGAGAAGACGGGATACGCGTCGGGGAGTGGAGGCGGGGATACGGAATCGAACCGTCGTAAACGGCTTTGCAGGCCGTCGCATAACCACTCTGCCACCCCGCCCCGGGATGCCGGCCCGAATGGGCCGTTCTGTGGTGCGGGGCGCAGTGTAGCCGAAGTCAGAAAAGTCTGCTGGACGCGGATCTGTCCTGCCGGCTGGCGAAGGGGCTGGCCCGGCTATTCCCCCGGCTCTCCCATGGCCGACTGCAGGTAGTTCTGCACGCCGACCTTGGCGACCAGTTCGATCTGGGTCTGCAGCCAGTCGATATGGTCTTCGGTGTCATCCAGGATATCGGTCACGATATCGCGGGACACGTAGTCGCTCACCGATTCGAAGTACTTGATGGCTTCCTTCAGGCTGGCCTGCGATACCAGTTCGAGCTTCAGATCGCAGCCGAGCATTTCCTCGGTGTTCTCGCCGATCATGAGCTTGTCCAGATCCTGCAGGTTGGGCAGGCCATCGAGCATGAGAATACGTTCGATCAGCCGGTCGGCATGCTTCATTTCCTCGATCGACTCTTCATACTCATGTTTGCCCAGCGCCTGGAGCCCCCAATGACGGTACATGCGGGCGTGCAGAAAATACTGGTTGATCGCCGTCAGTTCGTGCTTGAGCTGACCGTTGAGCAACTGAATTACCTTTTTGTCGGCTTTCATGACCTTGGTCCCCTTCCATCCTTAATACGGGCCGGCGACGATTTTCATGGTAATTCCCCCAACCGGAACTTCAAGCTCCGCGCGGCTTTCCGGTCGATCATTGCTCGCAAACCAGAAAATACCTCGCAACGATGATTATGCGAGTGATACTGATTCCGATTCAGACGAAATAAAAAGGCGCCTCGCAATGGAGGCGCCTTCCTTATATTGGGCGGACCCTTCATTCACCGCTGGCACGATAGCGATTGCGCAGATCCCGAATCAGGTCGTGATTGCGCAGCACGCCCTGATATTGCCGTTCGATCAGTGCACGAATATCGAAACTGAGATCGGGTTCCTGCAGCGCATCGGCGTACTTCTTCTTCGCAACGTCCTCGCCCTTCTCGGTTTCTTCCAGAATGGCCAGATCGGTGCGGTCCGTGACCGCCGTGCGCAGGCTCAGCCAACCGCGATGCAGCGCACCGGCCACGCTGCCGTGGTCTTCCGGTTTGCCGCCCAGCGCGGCCACCTGCCCCTGAAGCTCGCGCACTGCCGCACCAATCTCCATGGCGCGGCTCGAAAACAGCGTCTTTAGTTCCGGATTCTTGGCATCTTCGGCAGCCTTGCGAAACCCTTCCTCGCCGTCCCGCGAGACTTCAATCAGGTCGTTAAGCACAGAGACGTTGTTGTCAGCCATGTCGGACTCCTCTCATCAGCGCGCACGCACCGCGCGACGCGCATGGAACATCCCGCACGGCGCCTGACGCCACGCGGCCCTTGTGTTCCAAGATAGAAGAGCGGCCCCGGCGGGGATGTCGGGGGGCCTCGCAAGCCGCTGTCGGCCTATGCCTACAGGCCGGCAGCGCGCCGGAAGTCAGTCCAGCAAGTGACCCATGCGCGATCGCTTGGTCGCCAGGTACTTTTCGTTTTCGGAGTTGGCCGGCACGATGTGACGCATCTGCTCCGTCACCTTGATGCCAGCGTCTTCCAGTGCCTTGATCTTGATGGGATTGTTGCTCATCAGGCGAACCGACGTGACCCCCCATTGGCGCAGGAAATCGGCGGCAAACGCATAGGTCCGCGAATCGATCGCCTGGCCCAGCGCCAGGTTGGCATCGACGGTATCGAGGCCGGTGTCCTGCAACGCGTAGGCGCGGATCTTGTTGGACAGGCCGATGCCGCGGCCTTCGTGCCCGCGCAGGTATAGCAGCACGCCGCGGCCTTCCTCGGCGATCTTCTTCATGGCCAGATCGAGCTGCTCGCCACAGTCGCAGCGGCACGAGCCGAACACATCGCCGGTGAGGCACTCGGAATGCAGGCGCAGCAGCACGTCCTCGCCCGAGATATCGCCCATCGAGAGCGCCAGGTGTTCGGTGCCGGTGTCCACGCCCTGGAAGGCATGGGCGGTGAATTGGCCATAGCGGGTCGGCAGCCGGGCGGAGCCGATCAGCTCACTTTCTAGGTCTTTCATATTGATGTTCGCTGGAGGCGCCATGGTGCCCGCGCGGCATGATGCGGGCGCGGGGCAGGCGCGCCACGGAGCGCCGATTGGGAGAGGCGCCGACGCGGCATGCCGGCAAGGATACCGCGAAATGCAATCCGCCATCCGCAGAGGGGTTACCGGGCGGTAGGCCGCAGGCCGGTTGCGCAAGGCTCAATCGGGAACGAACAGACCGCTCGACCGCGCACGGCGGACCCGAACCGGCTGGTTGTTCCGGCCGATCAGCGTAAAGCGATACCGTAACTGGGCCGGCGTCAGAACCGCCGGAACGGGCACATGCTTGCGGCAACGATACCGCTGGAGGCCACGCTCGGTGAGCAGGAAGTCCAGGCGTTGGCGCCAGGAGGCTGCCCGCAGGTCGTCCCGCATGGCGCGATCGATGAAACCGGCGGCGTCTTCGATCAACGCCAACAGCCCGCGCAGGCGGTCTATGCTTTCGGCAGGACTTCTGGAAGGGAGCCGGTTCGTGGCGTCCGAGGTCCCGGAGGCATCCCGCATCGCGCCAAATTTCCACAATGGCTCGTGATGCGCAAGACGGTTCCTGAATGCGTGCAGTTCAAAGACGAACGACAGCGCCCGACGACGCACCTTCGTGTCACGCCATTGCGGCACCGGCGCACTTAGTGGATGAAAGGGAAATACGGCCGGCAGGATCAGATTGGCGTGCGCATGATCGATATTGCGTAGGACAGCGGGCCAGAAGCCCAGCGAAAGACTTGCCACCATCTCGTCCGCGTCAAGTGTCACCTTGGACCTGCGCTGGCGCACCTCTTCGATGCGCCGCTGAGTCGTCGGGCTCAGCGTCTTCCAGATCTGGTCATACCAGTGCGCGCTTGTGCTCCGGCCCCTTGTGCAGAACATCGACATCGCGCGATGGACGCTGTTGCGCAGCACGATCTCGAAGTATGCAAGGTGCGACGCGAAGCACGATGAAACCTCGCCATTCCACAAATACAAACCGATGGCTTCGTCCATCGTTTTTGTCTTGAAGTATCTCCGGTAGCTGTTCAGGCGTCGCGACGAAACGACGCGTTCAAAGTTCTCGATGGATGATGTCCGCATAGCGATTGACAGTGCCTATTGGGTTCTCTAGGATCCCTCCTGAGACGTCGATCGGCATACCCCGCAAGGGCGCCCCGGCGTAAGGAGTAAAAGGCCTCCCAAGCGGGAGGCCTTTTACTTTGTAGCGTGCCGGAAACACCACGGCTATGAGACAACGCCGCAATCGTGCGGGGCCTTGCGTCAGCGCTGGCCGGGACGCTCTCCAGACGGCCACTTTCGGCCCGACAGCCTGGCCCGCCAAAGACAAAGGCCGCCCGGAGGCGGCCCTTGTTCGATGGCTCGATGGGTCGATAGGTCGATGTCCCGGTGCCCCGATGTCCGGGGGCCGGACGGGGAGGATTACTCCACCGTCACCGACTTCGCCAGGTTGCGCGGCTTGTCCACGTCGGTACCCCGGGCGCAGGCCGTGTGATAGGCCAGCAGTTGCAGCGGCACCACGTGCAGGATCGGCGAGAGCGCGCCGTAGTGCTCGGGCATGCGGATCACCTGGATACCGTCCGACGACTGGATGTGCGTGTCCGAATCGGCAAACACGTACAGGCGGCCGCCACGGGCGCGCACTTCCTGGATGTTCGACTTCAGCTTTTCCAGCAGGGCGTCGTTCGGGGCTACCGTCACCACCGGCATGGCTTCCGTCACCAGCGCCAGCGGGCCGTGCTTGAGCTCCCCCGCCGGATACGCCTCGGCGTGGATGTACGAGATTTCCTTGAGCTTCAGCGCGCCTTCCAGGGCAATCGGGTAATGCAGGCCACGGCCCAGGAACAGAGCGTTCTCGCGGCGGGCAAAATCCTCGGACCAGGCGATGATCTGCGGCTCCAGCGCCAGCACGCCATGCAGCGCGGAAGGCAGGTGCCGCAGGTTGGTCAGCGCATCGGCTTCCTGCTGCGCGGTCAGGTGGCCCCGTACCTTGGCCAGCGCCAGCGTCAGCATATACAGCGCGGCCAGCTGCGTCGTGAATGCCTTGGTCGATGCCACGCCGATTTCGGTGCCGGCGCGCGTCAGGAAGCGCAGTTCCGTCTCGCGCACCATTGCGCTGGTGGCCACGTTGCAGACGGCCAGCGTGTGCGTGTGGCCCAGCGATCGGGCGTGGCGCAGCGCGGCCATCGTGTCGGCGGTCTCGCCCGATTGCGAGATCACCACCACCAGGGCGCGCGGGTTCGGCACGGTATCGCGGTAGCGGTATTCGCTGGCCACTTCCACCTGGGTCGGGATTCTGGCGATCGATTCCAGCCAGTACTTGGCCGTGCAGCCCGAGTAGTAGCTGGTGCCGCAGGCCAGGATCAGGATGCTGTCGGTCTCGGCAAACACCTGCGCGGCGTTGTCGCCGAACAGCTCCGGCGTGATGGCGGCGATGCCTTCCAGCGTATCGCCCAGCGCACGCGGCTGCTCGAAGATTTCCTTCTGCATGAAGTGGCGGAACGGGCCCAGTTCCACGGCGGCGGCATGCGCTTCCACCACGCGCTCCTCGCGCTGCACTTCGGCGTCATGGACGTCGCGGATCGTCGCGCCGGCGCGGGTCAGTTCCACCACGTCGCCCTCTTCCAGATAGATGATGCGGTTGGCGGTGCCGGCCACGGCCAGCGCATCCGACGCCAGGAACGACTCGTCGTTGCCCAGCGCCACCACCAGCGGCGAACCGGCGCGCGCGCCGACCACCACGTCGGGCTGGTCCTTGGCCACCACGGCAATCGCATAGGCGCCATGCAGGCGCTTGGTCACCGCGCGGACCGAGCCGAACAGGTCGCCACGGGTGGCGCTGCTGGGATAGGTGTAGGCCTGGTGGATCAGGTGGGCCACCACTTCGGTATCGGTCTGCGACTCGAAACCGTAGCCCACCGCGCGAAGTTCGTCGCGCAGCGGCTCGTAGTTCTCGATGATGCCGTTGTGCACCAGCGCGATGGTCTCGTCCGAGAAATGCGGGTGCGCGTTGACGGTATCGGGCTTGCCGTGCGTGGCCCAGCGCGTGTGGGCAATGCCCAGCTGGCCGCCCAGACCCGACGACTGGGTCTGCGTGTCGAGGTCGGCCACGCGCGACACCGTGCGCGCACGCTCCAGGATCGCGTCGCGCACCACGGCCACGCCGCACGAGTCGTAGCCACGGTATTCCAGGCGACGCAGCCCTTCAACCAGGACGGGAACGATATTGCGGTGCGAAACCGCGCCGACGATGCCACACATAGCTGAACCCCTTTATTTTTTCGGTTGCTTGACCGGACGCTGCCAGGCGTCGATCGTCATCTGTTTCGCGCGCGACAGCGTGAGCTTGTCGGCCGGCGCTTCCTTGGTCAGCGTGGTGCCCGCGCCGATCGTGGCGCCGCGGCGCACGGTCACCGGCGCCACCAGCTGCGTATCGGACCCGATGAAGACATCGTCCTCGATCACGGTGCGGTGCTTGTTCACGCCGTCATAGTTGCAGGTAATGGTACCCGCGCCAATGTTCACGCGCTGACCCACCGTGGTGTCGCCCACGTAGGCCAGATGGTTGGCCTTGCTGTGGTTGGCGATCTGGCTGTTCTTGACTTCGACGAAGTTGCCGATATGCACGTCCTGGCCCAGCTCGGTGCCGGGGCGCAGACGCGCGTAAGGGCCGATGCGGCCATCCGGCCCGATCTTTGCTTCCTCGAAGTGGCAGAACGGTTGCACACGTGCACCAGCGCCGACCACGGTGTTGCGGATCACGCAGTGCGCGCCGATGTGTACGCCATCTTCCAGCTGCACGCGGCCCTCGAACACGCAGCCTACGTCGATGGTCACGTCGCGGCCGCAGGTCAGCTGGCCACGCACGTCGATGCGAGCCGGGTCCAGCAGCGTGACGCCCGCTTCAAGCAGGCGTTGGGCGATGTTGCGCTGGTGGATGCGTTCGATGTCGGCCAGCTGGACCTTGCTGTTGACGCCCAGCGTTTCCCACAGTTCGGCGGGCTGGGACGACACGATTTCCACGCCGTCGGTGGCGGCGCGCTCGATGGTGTCGGTCAGGTAGTACTCGCCCTGCGCGTTGTCGTTGCGCAGCGTGGACAGCCAGCGGCGCAGGTGGGCGGTCGGGCAGACGATGATGCCGGTGTTGATCTCGCGGATGGCGCGTTCTTCCTCGCTGGCATCCTTCTGTTCGACGATGCGTACGACATTGCCGGCCGCATCGCGCACAATACGGCCATAGCCGGTGGGGTCGGGCATTTCGACGGTGAGCACGCCCAGGCGTTCGCTGCCGGCGGCCTGCACCAGGTGCTGCAGCGTGGCGGTCGAGGTCAGCGGCACGTCGCCGTAGAGCACCAGCGTGGGCTGGGCGTCATCGAGCAGCGGCAGGGCCTGCATGACGGCGTGGCCGGTGCCCAGTTGCTGGGCCTGCTCGGCAAAGGCAACATCGTCGGCACCCACCGCCTGGCGCACCTGCCCGGCGCCGTGCCCGACCACGACCACCAGCCGCGACGGCGACAGCGTACGCGCCGTGTCGAGCACGTGGGCCAGCATCGGTTGGCCGGCTACCGGGTGCAGCACCTTGGGCAGCGCGGAGTTCATGCGCTTGCCCATGCCTGCGGCAAGAATGACGATATTCACAAGGAGGTTCCTAAGTGAGTGTGTCTGAGAAGAAGCTGAAGAATCCGAGCCTGGGAGCACTGTGGCCGATGTGGCTGAACCGTTGCCACGACTGGGCTGGCGGGCGATTCGCCGGCCCCGGAAACATGCGCGCCGATTCTAGCACGCGGGCCTGTGCCGCATTGGGTCCATCACCTCGCGTTACCGTTGTTCACATTTGGTCACGCGGCGTTTTTGCATGGTTTGCAGCATTTACCATGCTCCTGGCGTTGGCTGGATGCAACGCCATGAAGCTCGGATACCAGCAGGGCGACCGCCTGGCCTACTGGTGGGTGGACCGCTATGTCGATGTCTCCGACGCCCAGGAGCCGCCCACCAAGGAAGCCATTGCGCGCTTCTTTGCCTGGCACCGGCGCGCGCAGCTGCCCGAAATCGCCACTGTGCTGACCCGCGTGCGCGGTGAAGTCGCGGGCGAAGTCACCCCGGCCATGGTGCGGCAGGTCCAGCAGGACTCCCAGCGCCTGGGCCGGCAGGCCTTCGACAACGCGGTGCCCGACCTGGCGGACCTGCTGCTGACGCTGGAGCCTGACCAGATCCAGCGGATGGAGGCCAAATTTGCCGAAAGCAACACCAAATACCGCAAGGAATTCCTGAAATCGGACCCCGCCGCCCGTACCGACGCCCGCTTCGACAAGATCATGAGCTACGCCAAGCTGATCTACGGGTCGTTCTCCAGCGAGCAGGAACGCGCCATCCGCGACGCGATGGGCCCCTACATGCAGAGCGCCGACGCGCGCTATGCCGAGCGCGTCAAGCGGCAGCAGGAATGGGTGGCCCTGGCGCGCGAAGTCTCTTCGACCCGCCCGCCCAAACCCCAGGTGGAAGCCATGCTGCGCAAGTATGCCGACGACTGGCAGCGGCCCGGCAGCGGCGAGCAGCGCAGTACCTCGGCCGGGGTGGATCTGACCGTCAGGATCGCCAACATGACCACGCCCGAGCAAAAGGCGCATGCCGTCAAACGCTTCGACGGCTGGATCAACGATACGCGCCAGCTGATGGCCGAGAGCGGCCGGGCGCCCCAGGCAGCCAGGTAGCCGCCGGGTTCGCCCCCCATCGACAGGAAAGCCCCGGGCCAGGCCACGGGGCTTTTTCGTTGCCCGGCGCGGCGGCGCGACTCAGGCCGCTGGCTGGCCCGCCGGCTCGGAAGCAGGTGCGGCGGCAGGCTCCGAGGATGGCGCCGCCCCCTTCTGGATCTTGTCGAAGCGCACGAATTCCATGCGGTTCGGTTCCACGCTGCCGCTGAACTGCAACGCCTGCTGGCTGTAGGTGGTCTCGCCGAACAGCGACGCCTCGTCCACCTTGGCGAGGCCGGTGGCCAGCCCCGTGAACGGGAACAGCTCGGTATCGGCGAGGTGCGACGGCACCACGTTGCGCAGCGCCGAGAAGATGTTGTCGATGCGGCCCGGGTGCTCGCGCTCCCACTGCTGCACCATCTCGCTCACCTTCTTGCGCTGCAGGTTTTCCTGCGAGCCGCACAGATTGCACGGAATGATCGGAAATTCCATGGCGCGCGCGTACGACGCGATGTCCTTTTCCGCGCAGTAGGCCAATGGACGAATGACGATGTGCTGGCCGTCATCGGTGGCCAGCTTGGGCGGCATCGCCTTCATCTTGCCGCCGAAGAACATGTTCAGGAAGAACGTGTTGACGATGTCGTCGCGGTGGTGGCCCAGCGCAATCTTGTTCGCGCCCAGTTCCTTGGCCGTGCGGTAGATCACGCCACGGCGCAGGCGCGAGCACAGCGAGCACGTGGTCTTGCCCTCGGGCACCTTCTCCTTGACGATCGAGTACGTGTCGGCCTCGACGATCACATATTCCACGCCCGTGGACTTCAGGTATTCGGGCAGGATGTGCTCCGGGAACCCCGGCTGCTTCTGGTCCAGGTTCATCGCGATCAGCTTGAACTGGATCGGCGCCCGCTTCTGCAGCGCCATCAGGACCGACAGCATCGTGTACGAGTCCTTGCCGCCGCTCATGCAGACCATGACGGTGTCGCCGTCCTCGATCATGCCGAAGTCGCCGATGGCCTTGCCGGTCAGCGACTGCAAACGGGTTTCAAGGCGATAGAAGTTAGCCGAGTGACTCATAAGACGTACCTGTAACGGATGCGGCGCTGAATAATGGCCGCGCGCCCGATAGAAATGCCGGAATTGACGGGGCGGTATTTTACTGGACCGGCCCGTCCGGCGCTGCAGGCGTCCCGAGTTGCCCCGGCCGGCGTCAGGCCTGCTTGATGTGGAACACCTCGACGCCGACCGAATCGCAATCGGGGTAGACATCGGGCTTTTCGGTCGACACCCGCACGGCGCGTACCTTGGGATGCTGCAGCATGGCGCGGGCCACGTCGTCGCACAGCGTTTCCTGCAGGTGGATATGGCCCTGGGCCATGCGGGCCGCCACCGTGTTGCGCATGAAGTCGTAATCGACCACTTCCTCCAGGCGGTCGGCGTGCGGGGTGGTTTCGGACAGCGACACGAACAGGTCGATGTTCACCAGCACGCGCTGTTCGCCCTTTTTCTCGAATTCATGCACGCCGATGTTGATCTGCACTTCGTAGTTGCGCAGGAACATGCGGCGGCAGTCTTGCAGGCTGGGATGGGAAAGGGCGGCAAAGGTCATGGCAGGGTCAATCAAGGTACGGCTTCATTCAGTCAAAAACATCACGTCACGGGCCAGCGGCATCAGATGCTGCCCGCCGTCGACGTACAGCGTGGTGCCGGTCACGGCGCGCGCCCCGGCCAGGTAGGCCACGGCCTGGGCGATGTCGTCGGGGGTGCTCGACTGGCCCAGCGGCGTCATGCCGTGTGCCCGCACGAAGCCAGGGTCGGACTGGTCGCCGGACACCAGCGTGATACCCGGCGCCACGCCCACCACGCGCAGGCGCGGGGCCAGGGCCTGCGCCAGCTGTACCGTCGCAGTCTGCAGCGCGGCCTTGGACAGCGTATATGACAGGAAGTCCGGATTCAGGTTGTTGAGCTTCTGGTCCAGCAGGTTGATCACCACGCCGCGCTGCTCGCCGGCATTGCCGGCACCGTTGCCGTCGGCGCCAAGCGCCTTGTGCATCTCACGCGCCAGCAGCAGCGGGGCCGCCACGTTCGTGCGCATATGGGTGTCGAGCGATCCATACGAAAAGCTCGTCGCCACGTCGTACTGGAACAGCGAGGCATTGTTGACCAGGCAGGTCGGCGCGCCCAGCGCATCGACGCAAGCGGCCACCAGCTTGCCCGTGGCGGCCTCGTCGGACAGGTCGGCCTGCAGCACGGCGGCCCGGCGGCCCAGCGCGCGGATCTGCGTGGCCAGCACCTCGGCTTCGTCACGCGACCGGTTGCAGTGGACGGCCACGTCCCAGCCCTGCGCGGCAAGCTCCAGCGCGATGGCACGGCCCAGCCGGCGCGCCGCGCCGGTCACCAGCGCCACGCCGCGCGATTGGACGCCCGTGGCGCCCTGAGTATTCGAATCTGGCATTGCTACAATTCGCGGTATGCAGAAAGTCGCTAGTCTACCCCTTCCCTCCGCCGATGCGCTTGACGCATCCAAGGCCCTTTCCATCGTGATCGGCGACGCCATCGCGGCATCCGGCGGCTGGATCGGCTTCGACCGCTACATGTCGCTCGCGCTCTATGCCCCGCGCCTGGGCTATTACAGCGGCGGCGCGGCCAAGTTCGGGCGCGGCGCCGACGACGGCAGCGACTTCATCACCGCCCCCGAACTGACCCCGTTCTTCGCCCGCACGCTGGCCCGCCAGTTTGCGCCGCTGGTCCGGATGTCGCTGCCGCGCGTGATGGAATTCGGCGCCGGCACCGGCCGGCTGGCCGCCGACCTGCTACTGGCCCTGGAATCGGAAAATGCGCTGCCCGAGTCGTACAGCATCGTCGAGCTGTCCGGCGAACTGCGCGCGCGGCAGCAGGACACGCTGGCGCAGCGCGCCCCGCATCTGGCGGGCCGCGTGCAATGGCTCGATGCCCTGCCCGACAGCTTCGAAGGCGTCATCGTCGGCAACGAGGTGCTCGACGCCATGCCCGTGCGGCTCTTCGCCCGCCTCGGCGGCCAATGGCACGAGCGCGGCGTGGTGCGGCAGGGCGATACGTTCGCGTACGAAGACCGGCGGCTCGACGCCGCCGCCGTGCCGGCGCAGCTCCACGAAATGCCCGGCGACCACGATATGGTCACCGAGACCCATGCCGAAGGCGAAGGCTTCACGCGCGCCGTGGGCGCCCTGCTCAAGCGCGGCGCGGCGTTCTTTATCGACTATGGCTTCCCGGCCTCGGAGTACTACCACGCGCAGCGCGTGGGCGGCACGCTGATGTGCCACTACCGCCATCACGCGCACCCCGATCCGTTCCTGTACCCAGGCCTGCAGGACATCACCGCCCACGTGAATTTCAGCGGCATTGCCGAAGCGGCGGTCGATGCGGGGCTCACCGTGGCGGGCTTTGCCTCGCAGGCGCGCTTCCTGATGAACGCCGGGATTACCGAGCTGATGATGTCGCTCGACCCGTCCGACGCGCGCAACTTCCTGCCGCAGGCCAACGCGGTGCAGAAGCTGCTCAGCGAGGCCGAAATGGGTGAGTTGTTCAAGGTCATCGCGCTGGCACGCGATGTCGACGATGCCCTGCCGCTGGCCGGATTCGCTCGCGGCGACCGCAGCTACGCCCTCTGACCGATCCACACGCCATCACCATGTTGCGCTGGACCTTCACCATCTTCCTGTGCGTGATCGTGCTGTCGGCGGCCTTGCCGTGGCTGCAGAAGATCGGCCTCGGACGCCTGCCCGGCGACGTGCGCTTCCGGCTCTTCGGCAAGGAATACGTCTTGCCGTTCGCCTCGACGATCCTGCTGTCGCTGGTCGCGCTGGTGATCGGGAAGGTGCTGTAGGGCCCGGACGGAAGCGATCTAGTCCGGCAGCCCCAGCTTTTCCGCCACGGCCGCCACGCGCGCCTTGTGCACCTTCTCCTTGATCAGGTCCACCCGATCGCCACACGCCTTCGCCACGGCCCCGGCATCGACCGATGCCGCCGCCTCGCGGGCCGCCAGCAGCCGCGCGGTCTGCGGATAGTCGCGATCCTCGAACCCCAGCCGGCCACGGGCGTCGGCCTCGCAGGCCTGCAGCGCCTCGGCGAACCGGTCGGGCTTGCGCAGCGCGTCGCTGCGCTCCACCAGCCGCGTCAGCGCGGCCGCGCCGAACGCTTCCGAGCGATGGATATTGCCGTGCTCGCGCGCCACCAGCAGCGCCAGTTCGCGGCAGTCGTTCGGCACGCGCAGGCGCTTGCACACCGCTTCCAGCAAATCCACGCTGCGTTGCTCATGGCCGATATGGCGCGGCAGCACGTCTTCCGGCGTGGTGCCCTTGCCCAGGTCGTGGGTCAGCGCCGCAAAGCGCACCGGCAGCGACGCGCCCTGCGCGGCGGCGTAGTCCACCACCATCATCACGTGCACGCCGGTATCCACCTCGGGGTGGTAGTCGGCGCGTTGCGGCACGCCCCAGAGCCGGTCCAGCTCCGGCAACAGCCGTGCCAGCGCGCCACATTGGCGCAGCACGTCGAACATGCGCGATGGCCGGGCCTCCATCAGGCCGCGCGCCAGTTCCTGCCAGACGCGCTCGGGCACCAGGGCGTCGACCTCGCCCGCATCGACCATCTTGCGCATCAACGCAACGGTTTCCGGCGCCACCGAGAAATCATGGAAGCGGGCGGCGAAGCGTGCCGCGCGCAGGATGCGTACCGGGTCCTCGGCAAAGGCGTCGGACACATGGCGGAACAGCCGTGCCTGCAGGTCCTGCCGGCCGCCGTATGGATCGATGATCGGACCCACGAGGTTGTCCTGGTCGTCCACGGCCTGCGCCATCGCATTGATGGTCAGGTCGCGGCGCACCAGGTCGTCTTCGAGCGTGACATCGGGCCCGGTATAGAACGCAAAGCCCTTGTAGCCCACGGCCGTCTTGCGCTCGGTCCGGGCCAGCGCGTACTCGGCCCGTGTCTGCGGATGCAGGAAGACCGGAAAGTCCTTGCCCACCGGCTTGTAGCCGGCGGCTTCCATCTGCTCGGGCGTGGCACCCACCACGACGTAGTCGCGATCCTGGCTCGGCTTGCCCAGCAGTTGGTCGCGGATGGCCCCGCCGACGGCGTACACCTGCATGATCAGCCCGTGACGATGATCGCGTCGGCCCGTTCAGGCTGCGTGCGGTAGGGTTCGTCGGCCGGCACGAAATCGCGCTCCTCGCGGGCGCCCGCCACCCATTCCTGCATGGCCGGCAAGGCCAGGATGAAATCGGCGTAGGTCTTGGCGGCTTCGGGCAGATGCACGCCATAGGTGGCGAAGCGGCTCACCACGGGCGCGTAGAACGCGTCGGCAATCGTAAATTCGCCAAACAGGAACGGCCCGCCGGCGCCATGGCGCGCACGCAGGTCGGTCCAGATCGATGCGATGCGGTCCACATCCTGCTGCACGGCCACGTTCCAGCCCAGGCCCGGCAGCACGGCGGTGCAGTTCATCGGCATCTGGCTGCGAAGGTTGCCGAAGCCCGAGTGCATCTCGGCGCAGATCGAGCGTGCCATGGCGCGTGCGGCCACGTCGGCCGGCCAAAGCTGCTTGTGCGGAAACCGCTCGGCCGCGTATTCGGAGATCGACAGCGAATCCCACACGGTCACGTCGCCGTCGATCAGCGCCGGCACCTTGCCGGCGGGCGAGTAGCGGGCAATCTCCGCCCCGAAATCCTTCGTGAACAGGCGCAGCGGGATTTCCTCGAATTCGATGCCGGCGTGGCGCAGCAGCAGCCACGGACGCAGCGACCAGGACGAATAGTTCTTGTTGCCGATGACGAGCTTCATCGTAAATTCCTTGGGGGCGGAAACAGAGGCGGATAAATGCGACGCGCGCAAAAGCACAGGCGCGGGCGCCGGTCAATCGCCAGGCGCCCTGAACCAGACATTCTATCGACGCGGCGCGCGGCGTCCAAATGAATTGCGCTCGCAAGCGCTGTGAGCGCCAATCACATCGGTGCAAATTGCGTGCCCCGTGGCGCCGGCGCTTCAGCGATGCACGCTGCCGCGCAAGGACTGGAAGAACGTGTCGCGGCTGCGGCCGGCCAGCACGTCGGTCATCACGACCTCCAGGCTCACCGGATGGACACCCAGTTCCGCCGCCATGGGCGCGCCAAGCACGTTGTCCAGGCGCATCGAATCAAGGTTGTCGCGCGACAGCACCGTGCCGCCCGGCATGTGTTCCAGCACGGCCGCCTGCATGCGCGCCAGCGCATCGGGCAGGGCGATGATCGGCCGCGGATGACCCGACGCATGGCCCGCGAACTTGACCAGTTCCTCCAGCGTGTACACCTGCGGGCCGCCCAGTTCGTAGGTCTGCCCGACGGTCGATCCGTTGGCCATCGCGTTCACGAAAGCCTGCACCACATCCATCACGAACACGGGCTGGAAGCGCGCATGGGCGCACGCCAGCGGCACCACCGGCGCCATCTGCTGCAACTGGGCGAACAGGTTCAGAAAATGATCGTCCGGGCCGAACACGACCGATGGACGGAAAATGGTCCAGTCGAGTCCGCTCTCGCGCACGACGCGCTCGCCTTCCCCCTTGCTGCGCAGGTACATCGACGGCCCTTGCGGGTCGGCGCCAAGCGCGCTCATGTGGATCAGCCGGCGAACGCCGGTGCGGCTGCAGGCCTCCACCAGCTGGCGCGGCAGATCGACATGCGCGGCGGCAAACTGGGGGCCGTACGGGTCGCCGCGGTCGCCGTGCAGCACGCCCACCAGGTTGACGACGATGCCATCGACGCCCAGCGGGCCGATCGCATCGTCGAGCGAAGCCGCGTCGGCCAGGCCCAGTTCGGCCACTTCCACACGCGGCAACAGCAGCAGATGCTGCGCATGTTCGACACTGCGAGAGCCGACCACGATGCGGTCGGGCGCGATGGGACTATCGGGATTGGAGGCCGGATCGAGCGGCGCGCCGGAAGCGGTCGCCGCGCCGGCCAGGCGGGACACGAGGTGGCTGCCGATGAAACCGGCGCCCCCCACGACAAGGACGTTGCTGGTCTTCATGCTTCGGACTCCGTGACGATTCGTGTGACGCTGCGTGATGCACGCGTCCCGACAGTCACGGAGCCGCCGCCCCGTCCCAATGCGGGGCTTTGCAGGATCAGGGCAGGCTGGTCGTCGTGACAGAGGACGGCGCGACCACCCCAAGCCGGTCTTTCAGCGACTGGGGACGGCCACTCATCAATGCAGCATAGTACGTCGCGTTGGAAAGCACATTCTTGACATACGCTCGCGTTTCCGTGAACGGGATCGTCTCTGCAAAGATCGCGCCTTCCACGGGCCGCGACAGGCTCGAACGCCACGATTTCGGGCGTCCCGGGCCGGCGTTGTACCCGGCGGACGCCAGCGTCCACGAGCTGTCGAGGTCCGTCAGTACCATGCTCATGTAATTTGTACCGAGCAGGATATTGATATTGGGGTCGCCCATCATCGACGGCGAGAAGTCGGCCATGCCGATCTTCTTCGCCACGTACTTGGCCGTGGCCGGCATCACCTGCATCAGGCCGTGCGCGCCCGCCGACGAGCGCGCATTCATGATGAAGCGCGATTCCTGACGGATCAGGCCATATGCCCAGGCCATGTCCAGGCCCACGTCGTCGGTGGCCCGCTGCATGATGTCGCGATACGGCATCGGAAAACGCTGGGCGAAATCGTGTTCGGCCTTCGTACGGTCCGACGTGTTGACCGTGCGGTCCAGCAGGTCGATCTTGCGCGCGTACT
Organism: Cupriavidus sp. 86D6; assembly: GCF_057815095.1. Lineage (NCBI taxonomy): Bacteria > Pseudomonadati > Pseudomonadota > Betaproteobacteria > Burkholderiales > Burkholderiaceae > Cupriavidus > Cupriavidus sp. 86D6. The sequence continues at coordinate 153,315 of NZ_JBYPSB010000013.1, forward strand.
CGGCGGCGGCGATCAGTTCGCGATCGCTCATGCCGCGCAGTTCCCAGTTCCACTCGCGATTGCCCTCGAAGCGCAGGTTCAGGTCATAGAACTTCTGCGCGCGGACAAAGCCGGGGCGCGTGCGCATGGCCATGGCCTCGGCGTCGCTGACCGTGGTGCGGGCCGGCAGCGTGATCCGGTTGCCCAGTTCCTCGCTGGCCAGCTGGCCGTAGAAATGGAACTGGCCCGCGATCGACTGGAATTGCGCCTGGGCTTCGGCGCCACGGCCGTCGGCCTTCAGCGCGCGGGCGTACCAGTATGTCCACGCAGGGTCCTTGGCGCGCAGCTCGGGGCGCATCAGTTCGATCGACTGGCGCACCTGCTTCCAGTCGCCCTGGCGCAACGCGGCGCGCACGCGCCACTCCTGCGTTTCGTCTGACAGCCACTGGTTGCCGCCCAGGTCCATCTGGCGGCGGTAGTAGCCTGCAGCTTCCGGCATCAGCTTCTTGGCCGCGTACTGGCCAACCACGCCCCAGGCAGCGCCTTGCTCGTCGCGCGACAGGCCCCCGGCGATGGTGTTCAGGTACGACGCGGCCTGCGACGGGTCGTTGCGGGCCATCTTGACCACGGTGGCCAGCGCGTCGCTGTCCACGCGTGCATCGGGCACGGCGGCCGCGATCTTCGCGGCCAGCGTCGTGTAGTTCTGTTCCAGGGCCTGGCGTGCCTGGAACGCCACGTCGCTACGCTGGATCTGCTGGCTCTGCGCCAGGTAGCCCACCAGATCGACGCAGCCGTCGCCGTAGTAGCGCGGATCCACCAGCGTGGCGCGCGCCTCGGCGGCCACGTTCTGGCCCTTGAGCGCCTTCGACAGCAGCGCGTAGCACTCCACCTGCGTGTCGTCCTTGAGCACGAACTGCGGGTACTGGATATCGAAATTGGCCCAGTCGCGCTTCTTGCCCAGCACCAGCAGCCAGTCGTTGCGCATGCGGTCGGCAATCGCCTCGCCCTGGTAACGCTGCAGGAACGCCGCCACTTCGGCGTCGGGTGCGTCGATGCGCGCCTGCCCGCCGGCATCGAACAACTGCGGCTTGATGCGGAAATATTCGACGTACGACGGAATCGGGTAGTCGACCAGCGTGGCCGAAATGGCGGCGGCGCGGTCCACGTCGTTCTTGCGGGCCGCTTCGCGCAGCGCCACGAAGGCGTCGTCCGGGCTGGACGGAATCATCGTCGACGCGGCGGGCTGCTGCGGCGCCGGACGCGACGGCGCCGGCTTCTTCTGTGCGTATGCCGGCATGGCCAGCACCGCGCCTGCGAACGCGAGCCAGGCGAAGCGGCCGGCCCGGCGCAGATATACTCCCTTCGACATTCTTGGCTATCCCTTATGTGGTGGCGCGTGCCCATTCAAGAAGACAGGCGCGCATCCTTCATCTGTTTCTGATTGTCTGATCGCGGTCATTATTGCACGCCATGCCCCCATCCCAAGCCCCGGACAACGGGCCGGACGCCCGTCAATTCCAGGCCGTCACGGACCAGCCTGCCGCCCCCGCCAACGACCGGCGCGCCCTGCGCCGCGACCTGCTGGCGCGGCGCGCCGCGCTGCCCGATCGTGCCGCATCCGATACCGCCATCGACCATGCGCTGGGCGCCCTGCTGGAACGCCTGGGTGTACGGAAGCTGGGGTTCTACTGGCCGATCCAGCAGGAATTCGACGCCCGCGGCACGGTGGCGCGCTGGCTGGCCGGGATGCCCGGCCGCGTGGCCGCCCTGCCCGTGGTCTCGGCCCCGGGCACGCCGCTCGATTTCCATTTCTGGACCCCTGACACGACGATGCGCGCCGGACACTACGGCATTCCGGTACCCGACGGCACCGAGCCCGTGACGCCCGACGCGCTGCTCATTCCCTGTGTCGGTTTCAGCGCCAACAAGTTCCGCCTCGGTTACGGCGGCGGCTTCTACGACCGCACCCTGGCAGCCCTGGCCGGGCTTGGCGTCACGCCCATCGCCATCGGCATCGGCTTCGACGCCTGCGAGATCCCGCTTGTTGCACAAGCGCACGACCTGCCAATGGACTGGATGGTGACGGAGCGCGGGGTGCGGTAGCACCCTCGCCGGGTTCGCGCCGGCAAGCCGGCTGGCTGGTCAGCCTGGCGCATCGTCGGGGGCGGGCTCCTTGGCGTGCACCAACCCCTCCACCAGCTCGCGCATCCGCCTCCAGTGCGAGCCTTCCCAGAACACCCTGCGGCAATGCGGGCATGTGACAAAGCGGTCGTGGCGCGCGAACACGCCGTCGGGCACGCGGCCCTGTGCGTCGGCCTTGTCGATTCGGTGCAGCGGGACGTTGCAGGTCAGGCAGAGCGAGAACGGGCGGGCGCTGCGTGCCAGGTCGAGCCGCGCGAAGATCTCGTGCGCCTGCAGCGACGGCTTGATCGCCCGCACATAGCAGCCGTGCGTGATCTCGCGGCGCTTGAGCAGTTCGCGGTCGCGCGTCAGCACGATGCGCTGCTCGTCGGCCGCGATGCGGGCAATCTCGCTGTCTTCGAAGTGGTTGTCGTAGAGCGTGTCGAAGCCGGTCATGCGCAGCAGGTGCGCCAGGCCGCCCAGGTGCGCATCGGCGACAAAGCGGAGGTTGCGCAGCGGATGCTCGCGCACGCGCAGCAGCGGCGTCACGTCGAGGGACTCAAATTTTGGATAAACGGCTACGCGGTCGCCGTCCTCGACGAGGCGCTCGAACGGCACCGATTCGCCGTTCACGAGGATCAGTTCCACCTCGGTATGCGGCACGCCCAGCGCCTCGATCATGTGCTTGACCGTGGCTGCGCGCGCGCAGGGGCACGACAGGTCCCGGCGGCGCTGCGATGGCGCCAGAAAGTCGTTCAGTTCCTCGTAGAAACGGAAGGTGGCGGTGACCATGGCGGCGAGTATGCCACCATCGACCCCGGTTGCCGATATGCCTACTTCGCGTTGCCCAGCCGCAGCGCGGCTTCCACGGCCATGCGCGCCCAGGGCGTCATGGCGGACGGCGACTCCAGGCAGGCCGCCGGCAGGCTCAGGTAGTGACGCATCGTCACCTCGCGCCGGGCCGACTGGTAGCGGAACGGCTCGCTGCCCTCGGCCGCGAAGCGGGGCAGCGTGATGTCGTCCGCCTTCAGGTAGCACTGCCCTCCGCTTGCCAGCGCGAACATCAGCCCGTCATAGAACAGGCCATGACCGCCAAACATCCGCCTGGCCGTGACCGGCCCAATGCTGGCCGCCAGCGGCGCCATCAGTTCCAGCAGATGCTCGACGAACGGGTCCGGACGGCGCGCGGCGGGCATGCGATCAGAGCTTCAGGCGCTGCCAGATGGCCTTGGTGGCGCCGGCCGTGTTCAGCGTGTAGAAGTGCAGGCCGGGCACGCCCGAAGCCAGCAGGCGTTCGCATAGCGCCGTCACCACGTCCAGGCCGAACGCGCGGATCGATTCCTTGTCGTCGCCGAACGATTCGAGCCGCTTCGCCACCCAGCGCGGCACTTCGGCACCGCACATCTCGGAAAAACGCATCAGCTGGGAGTAGTTGGTGATCGGCATGATGCCGGGCACGATCGGCACTTCCACGCCCATCGCGCGGACATCGTCGACAAATCGGAAGTAGGCGTCGGCGTTGAAGAAATACTGCGTGATGGCCGAGTTCGCGCCGGCCTTCACCTTGCGCACGAAGTTGTCCAGGTCGTGGCGCGGCGAACGGGCCTGCGGGTGGTATTCGGGATAGGCCGCCACCTCGATGTTGAACCAGTCGCCGGTTTCGGCGCGGATGAACTCCACCAGTTCGTTGGCGTAGCGGAATTCGCCGATCTCGCCCATGCCGGACGGCATGTCGCCGCGCAGCGCGACGATATGGCGGATACCGCCGTCGCGATAGGTCTTGAGGATGTCGCGGATGCTCTCGCGCGACGACCCCACGCACGACAGGTGCGGCGCCGCCTCGATGCCCTCGCGCTGGATTTCCAGCACGGCGTCGAGCGTGCCCTGCTGCGTGGTGCCGCCGGCGCCGAACGTCACCGAGATGTACTTCGGCTGCAGCGGCGCCAGCTGGGCGCGGGTATTGCGCAGTTTCTCGGCGCCCTCCGCCGTCTTGGGCGGGAAGAATTCGAAGCTGTAGTAGCGATCAGTCATGGTTGGCACGCCGCCCGCGCGGCGCCCCGAAGAATTTCAGTCGCGCTTAATCCCGGTCGCCAAGCAGTACGCTGGCGAGAATCGTGGAGATCACGCTATAGAGAATCGAGCCAAGCAGCGCGGCGCCAAATCCGGCCACGACAAACCCCTGCAGCAGGTTGCCGACGAACAGGAACAGCAGCGCGTTGATGACGAAGATGAACAGCCCCAGCGTCAGCAGCGTCACCGGCAGGGTCAGGATGACCAGGATCGGCCGGATCAGCGTATTGACCAGACCCAGCACCAGCGCGGCAATCATCGCCGCGCCAAATCCGCGCAGTTCGATACCGCCGATCAGATAGCTCACCAGGAACAGCGACGCGGCGTTGATGATCCAGACGGCCAACAGTCTCATTGGGACTCCTTGTTATTGGATGACATCGGAACTGCACGCTTCTGGCGGAGCCCGGTCGCGCAGTCAGCTCAACGCCCTCTCCCCCGGGCCCCTCTCCCGCCGGGCGGGAGAGGGGAGAACACCGTCGGGGAGAATCTCGGGCCGATCAGTAGCGGTAGTGGTCGGCCTTGTACGGGCCCTGCTTCTGCACGCCGATGTAGGCGGCCTGCTGGTCGGTCAGCTCGGTCAGCTGCGCGTTCAGCTTCTTCAGCTGCAGGCGCGCCACCTTCTCGTCCAGGTGCTTCGGCAGCGTATAGACGCCCACCGGGTACTTGCCGCTGTCGCGCTCGGCCCACAGTTCGATCTGGGCGATCGTCTGGTTGGCGAACGAGCTGCTCATCACGTACGACGGGTGGCCCGTGGCGCAGCCCAGGTTCACCAGGCGGCCCTTGGCCAGGATGATGATCTTCTTGCCGTCCGGGAACTTGACGTGGTCCACCTGCGGCTTGATCTCCTCCCATTCGTACTTCTCGACCGATGCGATGTCGATCTCGTTGTCGAAGTGGCCGATGTTGCAGACGATGGCCTGGTCCTTCATCCGGGCCATGTGGTCATGCGTGATCACGTGGTAGTTGCCCGTGCAGGTCACGAAGATGTCGCCGTGCTCGGCGGCGTAGTCCATCGTCACCACGCGGTAGCCTTCCATGGCGGCCTGCAGTGCGCAGATCGGGTCGATTTCGGTGACCCACACCTGGGCCGACAGCGCGCGCAGGGCCTGGGCGCTGCCCTTGCCCACGTCGCCGTAGCCGGCAACCACGGCGACCTTGCCGGCGATCATCACGTCGGTGGCGCGCTTGATGCCGTCCACCAGCGATTCGCGGCAGCCGTACAGGTTGTCGAACTTGCTCTTGGTCACCGAGTCGTTGACGTTGATGGCCGGGAACTTCAGTTCGCCGCGCTGGGCCATCTGGTACAGGCGGTGCACACCCGTGGTGGTTTCCTCGGTCACGCCGCGGATGGCGGCCAGGTTGCGGCTGTACCAGGTGGCGTCCTTGGCCAGCTTTTCCTTGATGGCGGCGAACAGGTAGGTTTCTTCCTCGCTGGTCGGCTTGCTGATCAGCGATGCGTCCTTCTCGGCGCGGGCGCCCAGGTGCAGCAGCAGCGTGGCGTCCCCGCCATCGTCCAGGATCATGTTCGGCGTGCCGCCGTCGGCCCAGTCGAAGATGCGGTGGGTGAAGTCCCAGTATTCCTTGAGCGACTCGCCCTTGAACGCGAACACCGGCGTGCCCGATGCGGCGATCGCGGCGGCGGCATGGTCCTGGGTCGAGAAGATGTTGCACGAGGCCCAGCGCACGTCGGCGCCCAGTGCCTTGAGCGTTTCGATCAGCACGGCGGTCTGGATCGTCATGTGCAGCGAACCGGCGATGCGGGCGCCCTTGAGCGGCTGCGCAGCGGCGAATTCGTCGCGGATGGCCATCAGGCCGGGCATTTCGGTCTCGGCGATCGCGATTTCCTTGCGGCCCCAGCCGGCCAGGCCGATGTCGGCGATCAGGTAGTCTTGCTTCAGGTCAGTCACAGCGTTCATGTTCACTCCGATGTAAGAGTGGCGCATACGCGGGACGGGAGACGGATAAGGCCCATGAAACCAGGGCCTGGGCCGCGTCACGGGTGCCTCACGTGAGGCCATGACGGGCAGACAGGTCGACTCGCGCCCCGTGCGAACCACGGAACAGCGAGCGCCGTTGAGACATTCCGAGCCTGGCGGATGGCAGGGCATCCGTTGCAACGCTCCTCGGAGTGGCGGTATTGTAGCGTGCCTGTTCGCGCAGAGCAGGCAGAAATGCCAGATTTTTTCCCGCCTAATTGTTTCGGACTGTTCCCGTCCCGTTCCCGCCTTGCACATGCTCCCCACGCCACCCCGCACCCTGACCATCGCCGGTTCCGACTCCGGCGGCGGCGCCGGCATCCAGGCGGACCTGAAGACATTTGCCGCGCTCGGCTGCTTCGGCATGAGCGCGATCACCGCCATCACGGCCCAGAACACGCTGGGCGTGACCGGCGTACATGCCATTCCGGCCGACATGGTGGCCGCCCAGATCGATGCCGTGGCCAGCGACATCGGCGTGGATGCCGCCAAGACCGGCATGCTCGGCACGGCGGCCATCGTCGAGGCCGTGGCCGGCGCGGTGGACCGGCACGGCATCCGCAAGCTCGTGGTCGATCCGGTCATGATCTCCACGTCGGGCGCCACGCTGTCGGACGACGCCACCAGCCAGGCCATGGTGAAGCAGCTCTTTCCGCGCGCCATCCTGGTCACGCCGAACCTGCCGGAGGCCTCGTACCTGCTCGGGCGCCGCATCGCGCGCCGCGCCGAGATGGAAGCCGCCGCCGCCGACCTGCTGGCGATGGGCTGCCAGGCCGTGCTGCTCAAGGGCGGGCACCTGGAGGACGATGGCCCCGACGCCACCGGCCTGGACGACCTGCTGATGCTGGCCGACGGCACCACGCGCATCTACACGCATCCGCGTATCGACTCCCCCAACCTGCACGGCACCGGCTGCACGCTGGCGGCGGCCATCGCGTCGCAACTGGCGCGCGGCGACGCGCTGCCCGACGCCGTGGGCACCGCGCTGGACTACGTGGCCCGGGCCATCGCGGCTGGCGCGCCACTGCGCCTCGGTGCCGGCAACGGCCCGCTCAACCACAGCTTCGCCCCGCGCCAGCTGGGCTGACACGGCATCGGATTCGACATGGAAACTCTGAAAGACATCGACCTGCGCGACGATCCCGCCGCGCGCTGGTACGTGAAGGACGAAACCGTGCAGGTGGCGTTTGCCGCCGAGCCCGGCGAACTGATCAGCCGCGAAGGGCCGAACCGCTACCAGCGCGGGGATGCCATCGTGACCGGCGCCACGGGCGACCGCTGGGTGGTGTCGCGCGGGCGTTTCGACGCGCGCTATGTGGCCGCGGGGCCGAACGCGCACGGCGAGGCCGGCCCGTATCGCAACAAGCCGGTGCCGGTGCTGGTCAAGGAAATGCCGGTCGCGTTCGCACTGGAACGCTCGGCCGGCGGCGATGTGCTGACCGGCAAGCCGGGCGACTGGCTGATGCAATACGCGCCCGGCGACTATGGCATCACCGAGCGCGCAAGGTTCGTGGCGGTCTATCGCCCTACGGAAGGCCCGCCGGACGGGCCGGACGCCTAGTTCCCGCCGGCCAGCTGCACCAGCTTGAACGACGCGCGGGCCACGCAGCAGACCGTGCCCGATGCGTCGCGGGCCTCGCCCTCGCAGAAGGCGATCTTGGCGCCCCGGCGCAGGATGCGCGCCTCGAACGTCAGCGCGCCGCGCGCGGCGGCCAGGAAATGCGTGGACATGTCGATCGTGATCACGCCCACGTCCAGCGGCGCATGCGAGCGCGCCGCGCCGCTCAGCGTGAAGTCCAGCACGGCCATCAGCGTGCCGCCATGCACGTCACCACGGCTGTTCACCACGTTCGGGCTGGCCGGCAGGCGCGTACGGCATAGCCCTTCCTCCATATGCACCGGCTGCAGGCCCAGCAGGCGCATCAGCGGAATCTCGATACCGAAATAGGGCTTGTCGGGGGTGCCCGGGGCGGCGGGGATGATCTCGTTCACTGCTGTTTCCTCTCTGCGGGTCCCGTTCCGTATTGCGGAACCTCTATCCATTGGTGACTGGATGGAGAGGATATGCGGATTGTCCGGTCGCGACCAGCCGGGGTGGCCGGTCAGCGCCCAATCTGTGAGTTCCTGATACGCCAGCCCTCTCCCGGGGGGTATCCATTGCTGATGGTTCGCTCCCCTTGCTTGCACCGGAGGGCGCCGCTCCCCTCTCCCGCCTGCGGGAGAGGGGTTGGGGGAGAGGGC